>JBAXJT010000173.1:0-1000 GCA_037137715.1 Nitrosomonadales bacterium | reverse complement strand
CGTCAAGCCATAGGCGAAACCCATACAACGCAGCGATGTGTTTACGTGGCAAATAACGGTCATTGTCGTTTGCCTCGTCTGAGGGGAGCACCTGCCCTGGAAAGTACCTTTGCAGCAGGAAAGCTACATCCTGCACTGGCGCATCAGCTAAAGAGAAACGGAAAAACGAATGCTTGGCTTTGAAGTACCCAATTTGCAAAAGGCAATGGAGTTGTGCGACAACGCTTTTACGCGTGAATGCCACTGCATACTCATTTTCTGTCATGGCAAAAAATTCGATGCGCTGAAAGTCGTCAAACTCAGGCATACCGTACAGAGCTGCCTTTTCGGTTTCAGTGAGAATGGTCAAACGTTTGCTTTGATCAGCACGCACGTAGCACCCCCGTGACCTTTGATGGTTGCAAACTGCAGACTATCGAACTGGTGTCAGTGATTCTGGGGCGATTATTGGCATACCGTTGCGCGCTCGCTGAATGGTTTGACGGCTGGTGCCATACTGCCGCGCCAATGCTGACACCGAGATACCGGCACCGAATTGCTGGTTGACATCTTCGCGTTGTTTTGGTGTCAGAGCACCAGGACGGCCCAAGCTTTTGCCTTCTGCCTTGGCTCTTGCTAAACCTGACTGGGTGCGCTCAATCAACAAATCACGTTCAAATTCAGCCACAGCGGCGATAACCTGCATGGTCATCTTGCCGGCGGCGCTGGCGAGATCAGCACCTCCCAAAGCCAAACAATGCACGCGCACCCCCAGCGCACTCAGGCGCTTAACCGTTGCCTGCACATCCATAGCATCGCGCCCTAGCCGATCGAGCTTTGTGACAACCAGTACATCGCCAGTTTCCAGCTTATCCAATAGACGCACAAAGCCACGTCGTTGACTGGTGCAGGTGCTGCCCGAGACAGTTTCAGACACGATGCGATGCGCCACGATCGCAAAACCTGCAGCCTGAATTTCCTGAATCTGGTTATCACTGGTCTGCCCCGCAGTGGAGACACG
>JBAXJT010000172.1:0-1018 GCA_037137715.1 Nitrosomonadales bacterium | reverse complement strand
CCTTCATGATCGCTTCGATACCCAAATCATTAAAAGGCTTCCCTGCCAGAGCATCCCAGTCATTGCCTAATCGCCAAACCAGATTGATCACTCGCAATATCTGCACCACCGCGTCTGCGGCCGCCTGACGGTCGCCACGCTCCAATGCACTAACCAGCGCCTCCACCAGCCCCGTATCATTTAAGACCGTCAGCACTTCCTTGATCGCGGTGTTCTGAAGGTCCGCTAAATACGCCATCCGCTTCGCTTGGCTCCATTGCGTGCCTGCCACCTTTAAACTAACAAGAGCATTCCAATCGTTATTCACCGTATTGATGACTTGACCGTCCTTGATGCCCGCGGCACGCAGGATGTCCTTCGCGGCATCCGATGTAAAATTCTCTAACCCGATCTGCCATTTTTGATTCGGATCCAGAAAACCATCTAACGTCAAAAAGTTCTTCTTCTCGGCCTTAAACTTCTTATGCGTCAGGTTCGGATTCCCCGTGGCCGCGATCTCAGCCTGGATCGCACCGTAAAGTGCGTCTTGCAGCGCCTGATCGTAGACAATAAAACCAGGGCCCCTCTGCCCGTTCACATAGTTATTGTGAATATCCACCGCCAGCTCAGAAACTACCTCGGCCGGTACGCCGTTCTGACTGTTCGCACCAAGAAAGCCTTTGTAAACGCTATCAATCAAACCCTTCACCGAGGTTTGTGCATCCTTAGACACAGCGCTTAAACCGTTCGTCCGTAGCACATCCGTCGCGGCTACGATCTGCCCCGTCTCTTCAGCTGTAAATCCTTCGCGAATCTCTGCGCGGGCAATAGCCGCTTTAATAGCCTCTTGATCCTGGAATGCACCAATGACCGCTTCACGCTGGCTCGCCAACCGCTTTACGCTCGCAGACACGGCGGGCGTCCCCTCAAAACTTATGCCCCCCTTCAGCAGCTTCTCGAACATCCCCACAAAAATATACGCGTCCTTCATGATCGCTTCGA
The DNA here is from genome assembly GCA_037137715.1 of Nitrosomonadales bacterium. Classification (GTDB taxonomy): domain Bacteria; phylum Pseudomonadota; class Gammaproteobacteria; order Burkholderiales; family Gallionellaceae; genus Gallionella. Next base: position 37 of record JBAXJT010000172.1, on the reverse strand, counting down.
TACCCAAATCATTAAAAGGCTTCCCTGCCAGAGCATC
>JBAXJT010000171.1:0-1019 GCA_037137715.1 Nitrosomonadales bacterium | reverse complement strand
GAACGCTGAGCGCCCAGATGCTCATCCAGATCGACAGGATCGATCTCCCCAACCAACTGACCAGCCTTGACCACATCACCCACATCAACTGAAAGCTGCCTGACCCGACCCGACGCAACCGATCCAATCCTATAGGTATATCGCGCTTCGAGGGTGCCGATACCAGAGAGCACTGGAGTGATCGCTCGCTTTTCAACCGCAACAACCGTTACCGGCACCGGGGCCAGTGGGCCTGAGCGCAGTGCCACGTAGAAGAAGAGCAGCAGCAGGGACACCAGCACCGCCAGCAACCGGAGCATTTTTTTATTGATGGCTTTAACGTTCATGATTTCTCTGTGTTATGCCCCTGGCGTAAAGCGCAAAGAGCGGTTTGGCATTGCCAATCATCACGGCAAGATCACCGGCTATCATAGACTGCATCACCAGCCCCTGCACCATCCCGATAAACATCACCGAAGCGGCTGCCACATCAAGATCGGGATCGATTATTCCCTCGACCATCCCTTTTGCGAGGAGTGTGCCAACACGGTCACTGTAATGGCGAAGCATGGTTTGAGCAATAGCTTTGGCCGCTGTGGGATCGGGGCGCTGAAGTTCAGCAAACATCATGCGCGGCGCTCCAGGATGCTTCGCCACAAAATCGATGTGCGCTGCAAACATCATCTCAAGCGCTTCCAGCGGCGACTCGGTTGTGGCAATCACCTTGTCAATCCTGCCGAGCAGTTGGGCAGTAACCCACTCCATCACCGACTGCCAGAGCGCGTCTTTGGTGGGAAAATGGCGGAACAGGGCACCCTGAGTCAACTGCATCCGCTCGGCAATCTCCGCCGTCGTAATCGATGCAGGATTTTTCTCGGCAGCAAGCTCAATCACCGCCTCCACCGTCACCGCCCGCCGCTGTTCTGCCGGCAGATTTTTTATGGTTGTTTTTGTTGTTTTCATAGTGGTTCGGTTTGTATGATAAAAGATAGTAATTGATTACAATCTTTTATCATACAAAAAGCAAGATGAAGAGCTGA
>JBAXJT010000170.1:0-1032 GCA_037137715.1 Nitrosomonadales bacterium | reverse complement strand
CTTGCGTTCATCAGAGATATGTCGAGGCATTTTCGATTCTCTTGGTAGGCGAACGATAAAGCTCACCGGCACGCCGAGGAGCGATAGCGACGAGGGAAGCCCGGCCAAGGACAGACCGGTTGCGTGGGATAAACCGCCCCGGGCCGTGCCCGGTGAAGCGACTTGTTAGCCTCTGATGTTGCATCTCTATTATACGCCGCCATTGCTGTGTAGCAGTTGTCCATTTACCCAGCCGCCCTCAATTGAGCAAAGGAATCTCACAAGATTTGCGCAATCTTGAGGGCGACCAACTCTGCCAAGCGGGGTGCATGTACTGAAATATTTCTTTTGCTCGCCTGACATCCAGCCAGTATCAGTTGCGCCGGGATTGATTACATTGGCGGTGATGCCTAATTGTTTGAATTCTTGAGTTGCCGCAATGACTATGCGGTCCATGGCGCCTTTGCTCGCGCCGTATGGCAAATTTCCAACAGTTGCATCGCTTGTGATTGAGATAATCCTACCACGGCCATGCTCACACTTGTATCGGCTGCCGAATTCGCGAATAAGCAGCCATGTTGCCCGGGCATTAATGGCCATATGTAGATCAAAGCTTTCAATCGAGGTATCGGTGATATTGCTGTCTACAGATTGACAGTGTGACATGATTATGGCTGTCACACAACCGAGTGCGGCTTCGGCTTTATCAAATATTGCTCGTGGAGATGTGGCATCGGCGAGATTTGCTTCGATACCTATGGCTTTCGGCGAATATGCGTGAATTTTGTGCAATAGCTCCTCGGCTTCGGATGCATTATTTCCCCAAGGCATTTTTTCATCATAGGGGCGCCAATATGTGATAGCGACATCCCAGCCAGATTCTGCCAATGCCAACGCAATTGCCGCACCAATTCCCTTTGCACGACTTGTGCCGGTAATTAGCGCTACGGGGCGATTGTTAGGCGATACGGTGTGCATGGTTCGCGTAATAATTGGCTAACGTTCAAGGTGTGGGTTTCGACGACCGCGAAGCGGGCGGCGAATACCCACCAC
>JBAXJT010000169.1:0-1033 GCA_037137715.1 Nitrosomonadales bacterium | reverse complement strand
TATCAACGTAAATATACGCGGACAACAAGGCATTTTCGGTACGGATAGCCGGTGGGCCTTTGTTCAGGCTTAATTGTGCCAGTTGCCCCAAAGGAATCATGGCACCGCCAGTGACGGGAACGAGCACATGGGTGGCGATGGCTTGTGGACTGTCACGCAGTTCACGCGGGTAACGGATAATAACAGCGAAGCGTTCACGCCCTTCTACCATGGTCGTTACCGTTTCGCCGCCTACCGCCGTGGCAATAATGTCTTGCACATCACCCACCAACAAACCATAACGCGCCAGCGCTTCGTAGTCCGGCGTGATGTTTAAATAAAAACCGCCGGTGATGCGTTCTGCGTAGGCGCTGGTGGTGCCGGTAACCGTCTTGACCGCTTGCTCTATTTGTTGCGCCAAACGTTCCATTTCCGCCAGATCCTTGCCGAACAGTTTGATGCCGATGGGGGTACGGATACCGGTTGCCAACATATCAATGCGATTTTTGATCGGCATAGTCCAGGCGTTACTGACACCGGGTATTTGCAGCGCCAAATCCATTTCTGCAATCAGCTTGTCGACCGTCATGCCGGGTCGCCAGTCGGCTTCAGGTTTTAGGTTAACCAAAGTTTCCGACATCTCCAGTGGCGCTGAATCGGTGGCGGTTAGTGCCCGTCCCGCTTTACCGAACACCGATTCGACTTCGGGGAACTGTTTGATGATTCGATCTTGGGTTTGCAGCAATTCAGCGGCTTTGGTCGGCGACAAACCCGGTAAGGTTTGCGGCATAAATAGCAAAGTACCTTCATTCAAGGTCGGCATAAATTCACCCCCCAATTGCGAAGCCGGATACCAGGAAGCCGCCAACATGAGTAGTGCAAAAACCAGCGTTAGTTTTTTGTAGCACATGACGGCGGCAATAACCGGACGGTAAATCCAGATCAAAAACCGGTTGATGGGGTTACGTTGTTCCGGCAAGATTTTTCCGCGTACAAACAATGACATCAACACCGGCACCAGCGTTACCGACAACAGCGCCGCACCGGCCATCGC
>JBAXJT010000168.1:0-1040 GCA_037137715.1 Nitrosomonadales bacterium | reverse complement strand
GTTGGACGCGTTCGTCGCCCCGGTGCGGGGCGCAAGTCCATCACAGTTTCCGATCCGCGTCTGTTGGAGGCGCTGGAGGAAATGATTGATAGCCAAACACGCGGCGATCCGGAATCGCCCCTGCGATGGATTTGCAAAAGCACACGGACCATTGCGGCGCAACTCGGCAAGAAGAAACATCCGGTCAGTCATGCGAAAGTTGCGCAGATACTGCACGATCTGAACTACAGTTTGCAGAGCAATCGAAAGACGGAAGAAGGGACAGACCATCCTGATCGTGATGCACAATTTCGGCACATCAATGCTGCGGTAAAGAAATGCCTGAAGCAAAGCATTCCTGTAATTTCGGTGGACACCAAGAAGAAGGAGCTCATCGGCAACTACGACAATGCAGGCCAGCAATGGCTTCCAGCAAAGCAACCGAAGAAAGTTCAAGGTCACGACTTTCCCGGCCCCGAGGTGCCACGCGCCTATCCTTACGGTATTTACGACCTCGGGCGCAATTCAGGTTTTGTCAATGTTGGAACCGACCACGATACGGGCGCATTTGCGGTCGCATCGATTCGCGGGTGGTGGCGTGCCGAAGGACGGCGACTGTATCCGGAAACGAATATGATTCTGATCACCGCCGACGGCGGGGGAAGCAATGGGTCGCGCCTGCGACTGTGGAAGTTGGAGTTGCAGAAGTTTGCCGATCAAACCGGTCTGAGCATCTCAGTCTGTCACTTCCCTCCCGGCACCAGCAAATGGAACAAGATCGAGCACCGGCTTTTTTCCTTCATCACGTCGAATTGGCGCGGTGAGCCGTTGCGGGATTACGAAACGATCGTCAACCTCATCGCCAGGACGACTACGGCAAAGGGGCTGAAAGTAACTTGTCGATTGGATCGTCGAAAATATCCGACAGGGCGTCGAGTCAGCGATGAAGAGATGGAGAGCATCAACGTGGAACGTAATAAGTTTCACGGCGACTGGAACTACGTCATAAAGCCAAATGCCGTAGATAAGAGTTGATACCTTTATTTATTGACAGCGCCTAA
>JBAXJT010000167.1:0-1079 GCA_037137715.1 Nitrosomonadales bacterium | reverse complement strand
TGTCCCATGAAACCGCCTCCGCCATCATCAAAGAAGGACGTGGCTCACACTTCGACCCTAACGTGACCGATGCTTTTCTTACCTTACATCTTGAATTTCAAAAGACGGCTGAGCAGTTTAAAGATCACTTCAATGAAGCGTTGCCCAGCCCAACCCCGGGAGTCACCGCATGAAAAAAATTATGATCATTGATGATCAGCCCATCATCCGAAAAATGATCCAGCTCGCACTGCAAGATGACCGCTTTGCGCTGACCGAAGCCTGCGATGCAGATTCCGCCTACCAGATGATCATCAATGACAAACCGGATGGGATCGTGCTCGATGTCATGATGCCGGGCGTACTCAACGGCTATCAGCTGTGTGAACGCATCAAGCAGTCGCCCGAACTCTCCGACATCCACGTTGTGCTGGTAACCGCCTGCGGCCAGGTAGCCGATCAGGAATTCGGCCGCGCTCTGGGCGCCGATGCCTATTTTGTTAAACCCTTCAGCCCGATGGCACTGGCAAACCATATGAAGGACACACTGCTCAAGGAGGCATTATGAATACACACGAGCACGCAGCCTGGCACAGCAATCCCTGGGGGATGGCCGCCATTGATAGCAACGGTCATGTTTCGGCGATCAATCCCGCCTTTGAACGCTGCACAAAACTCGACGCCTCTGTCCTGATTGGCATGAGCGAAGCGGATTTTGATCATCTTTTGTCAGGCTTGCCCTTAATCAATCGCAGCCGCACGGAAGTCACCGACGGCAGCTTGCGCGCGATCCACTATGTGCGCTGCGAAGACTGCCCAGAGCGCGATCACACCTTATCGCGTGTCGCAGGCGTACTGCGCGAACCGCTGGCAAGCATCTACGGGTTTGCTGAACTACTGTTGACGCAGCACTACGATGCACAAACACGGCAGGATTTAACCGCCATGTTATTAGGTCAAGCCGAAGTAATGGCCAACCTGATCAACGAACGACTGGAAAACCGCACACTTTGGAGCCGCGCCTCCGACAACCAGCTATCAGGGGATAAGCGATGAAAACCCGCCCGCGCTATATCACCCTGATCGAAGCTGAAGCCGGC
>JBAXJT010000166.1:0-1123 GCA_037137715.1 Nitrosomonadales bacterium | reverse complement strand
CTTGCCAGCCTTCGCCTCAACGTATCGACGCATCGTGGACAGCAGCATGTCGCTGCGCTTCTCCAGGCGAGAAATAGCATCCTGTTCGACGCCTGAACCGGAGTTACAAAAACGTGCATGGTGATGTGGAAAAAGATCATGCTGGTTGCGGTGCACTCAAGCTGCAACGGATTCAGACTCGCGGATAAGCACTTCAGCAGGAATATGCAGGCCCTCGCTCAGACGACGGATCATGCCGAGGGACAGCGAGCGTTTTCCAGACAACACTTCATACACACGATTGAGCGGGCCAATGTATGGAACGAGGCCTTTCACAGTCATGCCGGACTGCTCCATGCGGAACTTGATCGCCTCAATGGGGTCAGGCGGATCAATAGGATAGTGCCTCGCCTCGTACGCCTGCACAAGCGTACCCAGCACATCAAGTCGCTCCCCTTCGGGATCGTCGGCTGCGGGATCAAGGTCGATCAGGGCGGACACCTCACGCAGCGCTGCGAGGTAATCGGATTCGGTACGGATGGCTTTGATTTCCATAATTAGACTCCTTTGAATTGGTCAACGACGGCTGCGTCAACTCTGTCGTATTCGGCATGGGTGCCAATGAACTTCACGTAGACATACTGCATCCTGTAGGCAATTGCCACAATCAGTCGGTAGTCGTTCCCCTTGATGTTGAAAACGACGCGGTTGTTTGCAATGATGCTGGCGTTCGCATACTGATTCTTAACATCCTGGGGACACGTCCATTGCGCCAATTTAGCCTCAGCGAACCAGGCCTTCAGCGCACCCTCAGCATCACTGCGATTTGGTTGTTGCCAGTAGGATTCGAGATTGCGCAATGCGACTATTTGCATACCAGAAGTGTAGTCCCAAAACGGGACCAATGCAAACACTTCCAACCAAAGTTTCGTACCAGACCTTGCGGTTGCCAACTCGTGCCAGGCACGGATCCCGCTACAGCTTGTGTGCTCCATTTAGTTTGGACAGCGCCCTATCAAACGTACCCAAAGGCAAATGTCCCGCCTTGCGTGCAACCGCCAACAGCACCAGGCAATCTGAAAACCCCAGGGCAGTTTTTGCACGGAAATGTACCAGTGCTGCACTGACAGTGTCGGCGTCTTGC
>JBAXJT010000165.1:0-1151 GCA_037137715.1 Nitrosomonadales bacterium | reverse complement strand
GTTGTGTTTGATGACGACTATTTCTATTACGCCAGCACCATCGCTGACAAACTGTGCGCTGAGAAGCGTGCCGTCTATTACGTGACGCCAGACGACGCCATAGCCTCGTGGAGCAGCAACACGCTGGACTACCGTCATATTCAAAAACGCATGTACGCTCTGGGCGTTGAGCAAATCGTTGCCAACAACATTCGAGAGTTCAAGGGCGACCGGGTCGTACTGGAACATGTCTGGTCTGGCAAGACCTCTGAAGTGGCTTGTGCGGCTGTGGTAACGATTACCGCGCGCCTGCCGCAGGACGCGCTTTACCAGGAGCTGTTGACACTTGAGTCGCAATGGTCCGGCGCCGGTATCAGGAGTGTGAAATGCGCTGGCGATGCACACGCACCGGGCTTGATTGCCCACGCAGTGTACGCCGGTCATCGTTACGCCCGTGAGATGGACGAAGCGCCCAAAGGCGATGTGCCATTTCGGCGCCATCTGCACACCAGCTTTACCTGATTGGATCTCCCCGCATCTGCCGAGAAGTCACCCACATTTGCCTTGGAAATACAAATTCAGTACGGCAACTTAAATCCATCGCGCGCGGCATTGATGCGAACAGCGGTAGGCTTTTCGTCCACTATCTGTGCCGAAATCGAAACGCTGGCGCCCAGCACCAAAAGGCTGCGGTCGCCTGGTTTATAGGTAACCACTGGTACATCTTTAGGCACTGCAACGGTCTTTTCACCATCTTTGGATTTGACGTGCAATGTGCGACCAGCAGCATCTGCCAGCACCTCGGCGACAGTCGCATTGGTCATGGTGCTCTGAGGTAGCAAATCGAACGGTCGATGACCTTCGCCGACACCGCGGGCGGACTCAGGAAAAACAGTGACCGCGATGGCTCTTTGGGTGCCATCGGCTTGCGGCATGGCAGCAGTACCTATAAAGCTTCCCGCCTGGATGTCTGCGATGCTGATCTGAAAGACTTCAGTTACCGGAGTCGTCGCCGGTAGTTGCAATTCAATGACCTCTGCGCCTTTGTCCAGCACGGTCAGTGTTGAAGTGGAGACGTTTTGCACAATTCCGCGCACTCGCACAGGCTTCGCCGGTGCCTGCGTTTGCCCAAAAGCCGACGCCAGCGCGAAGCACCACAGAAAACCAGACAG
>JBAXJT010000164.1:0-1171 GCA_037137715.1 Nitrosomonadales bacterium | reverse complement strand
GCAAGCCCCGCCCGACAAAGCGCGACCAAGGTCGCGCACTCCAAACTTTTTTGTTTCGCAATCAGTCGCTACGGATGGCCGCGGGCTTTACGGTTTTAGCGCAAGCCCGCATTCGCGCGCGAAAACCACCAACGACTGCCACTCCACCGTGGCAATTTTTCTTAATATATTCATGTCCATTTCTTGATACGCATGGATCGCTATGTTCCGGAAACCTGTCATCGCCATCATGGCGCGACAGGACTCCTGCGAGATGAGACCGGCTTGCGCCAGTACGCGAAAAGCGTCCGCGCTGGACTGCGGCATGCCAAGATGATCACGCGCCACCAGGTGCATGGCCATGTCAATGCACGCCTGACATGCACGCTCCAGATTCAGAGTCAGGGCATCGATATGCGTGAAACTCTGAAGCGCTGGATCGGCCGCATATTCCTGCTGCATGCGCCGAATCGACCGCTCAATGATGGCACCCTTGTTACAACAAACATCATCGGGCTGTATAGGCATTCAACACCTCCTGCCGCTCTTCCTGAAAACACGCATAGAGACCCAGCAGGTTTGCCACCAGCAAGGCATCGAGAGCAAACGGGCGCCGATAGATGCATCGACCGGACAGCACCGCCTGTCGTGTGTAGACCAGATTCATGGCGGAAAGCACGCCGAGATCGACCGGATGGCTCAGCACATCCGATAGTCTGGCCGCCAGCGCTACCCGTTCCATGGTCGACAGCGAAGCACCCGGGTTCAGGAGCAGGGCGAGATCGATGTCGCTGTCGGGCCGTAACGCGTCACGCACGGCGCTTCCCAGTGCATAGACCGCAATGATGCGAGGGTCGTGTTCGATGACGGGAATGACAGGGTCGAAGTTCATCGTGGTTGAAGGATCGTTCCGCGTTGCAATTCTGCGGTTCAACATTTCCAGACAACATGCTTATCTTCCGACAAGCGTTCGTCTTTGTCAATCTGAGTGAAAAACGCCATTTTGAAATTCTTTCCGCTACGGATGGCCGCGGATTTTCGCGGATTGGTTTCTGGTTGGGGAGTTGGCGTTATTAAGACAGTAGCGTGCGGATGAATTGCGTTCTTCGGACAGGATTGACCGGATTTTGCAGGATTTGTTCAGCCGGGCAGTTGGCAATCCTGTTGAATCCTGTCAATCCTGTCAAAAAAA
>JBAXJT010000163.1:0-1195 GCA_037137715.1 Nitrosomonadales bacterium | reverse complement strand
ACGCCACTTGTATGCTTACAATTCGATGTTACGGGAAGTTTTCGGAAGACCTTGCACAGCCCGACCGCCACGTGGGACGCTGATCCCGTTGGAGAGCACTTGGCGTGCAAAGTCAGCCGTTTGTCACAAACCCGAACAGTTGCTGGATGGCCCGTACCGAGAGGTGCGACGACCTCGTATTGGCAAGGAAGGGAAATGATGAACGCTTCTGAACTAAAATTTGTCGGCATTGATGTGGCCAAAGACAGCCTTGAACTGGCGATGGATAGCCAGGGTAAGACCCTGACCCTCGACCATGACGAGAAGGGTATTGCCCGGTTACTGGCCCTGATTTTGGCAGAGGAAAGCCAAGTCGGTGCCGTCGTGCTTGAAGCCACCGGTGGCTTTGAGCGAGAAGCGGCGCTGGCCTTATGCCGGGCCGGGTTGCCCGTCATGGTCGTCAATCCCCGCCAGGCGCGTGACTTTGCCAAGGCGATGGGGTTTTTATCCAAAACCGATGCCATCGATGCGCGGATTCTGTCGCATTTTGCCCAGACCCTGTACGCGTCGGACCGGCGGGAACGGTTGCTGATGAAGTTGCCAGAAGCAGGCCAGGAGTCGCTGCAAGCCCTGGTCACACGGCGAGCACAACTGATCCAGATACGGGTGGCCGAAGAAAATCGCGTGGCGCTCAGCAACAAGACCCAGCGCAAGAGCATCGCAACGGGTCGCAAAGTGCTGGACAAGGAACTGGCGCGCATTGACATCGATATTGATGACACGCTCAAGGAGCATTTTGCCGACAAATTGGCCTTGCTCAAGGGGTTTAAAGGCGTCGGCCCAGGCACGCAAGGGGGACTGATGGCGATGTTGCCGGAGCTGGGTAAGCGGACCCATTCGCAAATCGGCAAACTCGTCGGCGTCGCTCCGCTCAACTGCGACAGTGGGCGACACAAGGGTAGACGTGTCACCTGGGGCGGACGAGCCGAGGTGCGAACGATGCTATACATGGCCACACTGAGTGCGATGCGTTTCAATTCAGTCATCAAACCATTCTATGAACGACTGCTCGCCAAAGGAAAACCCAAAAAGGTCGCTATCGTCGCTTGCATGCACAAACGGCTCACCATTTTGAATGCCATTATGAAAACGAATAAACCTTGGGATGAACACTATTTTCAGGCTAAAACCGCTTGACTTGAAACACAGTTGCTCT
>JBAXJT010000162.1:0-1202 GCA_037137715.1 Nitrosomonadales bacterium | reverse complement strand
GGTTCCGCTGATCGAGGAAAAGTGCCTGAAGCTCGATGGAACACCCATTGATGTCGAAGTGCAGAGCAGGCCGATTGATTTTGGCGGGAAGTCCGCGACTCTCATCTCCATACGAGACATCACCGAGCGCAAACTGGCAGAAAGACGCATTCAGAAGCAAAGTGAACAGTTGCGCCTGCTGTACGAAGCCAGCCAGCGACTGAGCAGCACGCTGGAGCTGAATGAAATCTATCAGGTCGTCGACGATTTCATGTCCACCATAGCGCCGGGGTGTGATTTCCTGGTGTCTGCGTTCGACCCTGATACGCAACTGATCACCTGTCGTTCATTCGTGATGAACGGAAAAGCGCTTGATGTCAGTGCTTTTCCGCCGATTCCCCTGGAGGAAGAAGGCAGAGGCACCCAAAGCCTCGTCATTCGCAGCGGAAAGTCCCTTTTGCTCAACGACTACCAGGCGACGCTCAAGACCGCACGCACGAGCTATTTTGTGAACGACCAGACACATGAGCTTGACGAACAAGTTGACCCGGAGGAAGAGGTCGCACAGTCGGCACTGATTGTTCCGCTCAAAGTCGGTGACCGGGTCACTGGTGTGGTGCAGGTGATGTCTTACCGCCCGAACGCCTTCTCTGAGGAACAGTTGCATGTCCTGGAATCACTGGCACTGCACATTGCCTCTGCCGAACAGAATGCACAACTGTATGCGCGGGTGCAATATGAATTGGAACAGCGCAAACAGGCTGACGCGCGTTTGCTGGAGACCATGGCGGAGATACGGTTACGCGAACAGGCCCTGAGTCAGATTTCCCAGGGCGTGCTGATCAGCGGAGCCGACCGACTCGGACTGACGACATACGTCAATGACGAGTTCGTCAGAATCACCGGTTACGCCCGGGAGGAAGTGCTGGGCAAACCTTGCAGCATCCTGCAAGGGCCTGGTAGTCGGCCCGATGTCGTATTGCAAATCCGTGCGGCCCTTGACGCCAAGCAGCCGTTTCACGGCGAGATCCTTAATTACCGCAAGGATGGCACGCCGTTCTGGAACGATCTGTCCATCAATCCCGTGTTTGACGAAGCCGGCAATGTGACCCAATTCGTGGGCATTCAACGCGATGTCACGCAGCGCAAGCTGGCCGAAGAATCCTTACGCATCGCTGCGGTCGCCTTCGAGTCGCAGCAAGCCATGTTCATCACCAATCCAC
>JBAXJT010000161.1:0-1224 GCA_037137715.1 Nitrosomonadales bacterium | reverse complement strand
TGTCGAAATTCAATCATAATTCCATTGCCAACTCTAAATACGAAGCACAAATGGAACAAAGCGGACGATTTCTTCAGCCTCATGCAGGAAGCTTCTTCCTTTTCGGTCCTCGCGGAACCGGTAAGTCGACTTGGCTGCGCGGTCTGCGAGATCAAGCGGTTTGGATTGATCTGCTCGATCCTGAGTCACAGCGGCTGTTCCAGGCAAGACCCGAGCGGCTATTTGAACGCATCGCAGCCCAGCCGCAAGCCATTGACGTTGTGATCGATGAGGTCCAGAAGGTCCCTGCGCTGCTCGATGTTGTGCACAAACTGGTCGAAGACCAGCGTCCATTGCGATTTATTTTGACCGGATCAAGCGCCAGAAAACTGCGCAGAGGTGCTGCAAATCTGCTTGCCGGCAGGCTGACCGAATTGCATATGCATCCGTTCATGGCGGCGGAATTGGGGCCTGCGTTCAATATGCAGCGCTCACTTGAGATTGGTCTCGTGCCTCTGGTCTGGAGCGCAGTGGAACCTGACAACACGTTGCGGGCGTACGCTTCGCTGTATTTGCGCGAAGAGGTGCAAGCCGAGGCTTTGGTCCGGGACGTCGGGGCATTCGCAAGATTTTTGGAGTCGATCAGCTTTTCGCATGGTTCGTTGCTGAACCTCGCGGAGGTCGCACGGGAATGCCAAGTAGGGCGCAAGACAGTCGAAGGCTATCTGGTGATCCTTGAAGACTTGCTGCTGTCTTTTCGGGTGCCTGTTTTCAGCAAGCGAGCCCAGCGCCACCTGGTCGCGCATGACAAATTCTTCTTTTTCGATGCCGGGGTGTACCGCTCCATCAGACCGACCGGGCCGTTGGATCGACCTGAAGAAATCGAAGGAATGGCGCTGGAGGGTCTTGTTGCCCAGCACCTTCGGGCCTGGGCCAGTTACCGGCGCGTACCGGCGGAGCTTTTCTACTGGCGTACAAAGTCAGGCAGCGAGGTCGATTTTGTTCTGTATGGTCAGGACGTATTTGTCGCGATCGAAGTCAAACGATCCCGCAATATCCATCACACTGACCTGCGCGCCCTTAGAGCTTTCAAGGACGACTATCCCGAGGCAACCGTCTGCCTGTTGTACATGGGGCAAGACAAGCTCATGATCAACGAGGTCTTATGCCTCGGCTGTGAGGACTTCTTAAAAAACCTGGATCCCAACAAGTCCGCGCCGCTTGAATATTGACCCGCCAGACCGG
>JBAXJT010000160.1:0-1247 GCA_037137715.1 Nitrosomonadales bacterium | reverse complement strand
GGAAGTGATGCTGGAGGTGCAATCCCTCCGGCCTATTCGAACGGGCGTGCTGCGTAGGCGCGAGGCTATGCGTGGCGAAAGCAGCAACGGCATGCCGACTTGCCCGAGGTGCAAACATTTGCCGAGACGTTGCCTGGTTATGAAGCCACCAACTGCTACGCCATGCTCGCACCTGCCGGCGTGCCGAATTTAGTAGTTAAAAAAATTCACATCGGTATCGTCGAGGTTCTCAAAGAACCGTCGGTAGCCAAAACCATTGTAAGTGCGGCGGCAGATCCGCAAGGCGGCACGCCGGAGGAGATGGCCGGCTATCTAAAGTCCGAAATCGCGAAGTGGACTAAAGTTATCAAGGATGCGAATCTGGTCGTCAATTGAAGCGATTGTATTAAAAGCCTGTTGCGGCCGACCCCAAATGCCCCCCATACCGATTGCGCATTGACCAGTGTCTGTTGAGTGGTGGCGGTGGTCAATTACAGATCGGCACAACCTGCCGAAACGGATCAAATTGGACTTGGCGGAAAAAAAGAGGGCAAAATAAGCGAGGTGCAACCGCGTTACAACGCCGACCCGTTACAAAGCAAGGGCTATATTTTGATATCGACTCAAACCTTTTATTCCGTTTTTCTCTTGCTGTCCTGCGGGTTATTGGTGCAGTTTGCGCCGCCCTATGGCCGGGCGTTTCTCAAATTGTCGGGGCCTTACTGGCGCGTTGCGTTGATCTTTCTCGCGCTGTCTGCGCACGGGTTTTGGTTGAGTCCGAATATTCCAGATCCCTTCCTTACCCTTGCCAACGCGGCCTATGTGGCTTCCGCGTTTATGCTGGTGGTGATGGTGATCCATACGCGCCGGCCTTTGCAAGACCGCAAGGTTTGGTGGTGGTTCTTTGCGGGCATGGCGCTCTGGGCCTTCGTATTTGAATTGCTGCGCGAAGAGGGGGCGGTTACCTACGTCTGGCGGGTGTGCATGGTGGCGTGTTCGGTTGCCCTCGCATTTGCACTGGTCACCCTCATCACATACCGGCGCATCGGTTCAGAGCGCACTCCGCAGTTTTCGATCGCCATCGCTTGTGGACTGGTTTGTGCCGTTGCACTGTTGCTGCGGGCCTGGATGACGTGGAACAGCGGTACGGTGGTTTTAAGCCTCTACGATGAGCCGGTCGTGATGGGCACGGTCCGCACCGTTGCCGTGGTTTTTCATTTCACGATGTTCCTGATGATCAATAATTCATTCACCACCACCCTGACCAC
>JBAXJT010000159.1:0-1253 GCA_037137715.1 Nitrosomonadales bacterium | reverse complement strand
ACGCGCGACGAAGAAAAAATTGCCGAGGCGATTTCTGAAGAGGAATCGACTAAAAAGGCCTTTGGCCGTCGTAACAATGACGTGCCGGGTGCAACGGTAGGGCGCCGCGATGGCGACGTGATGGTCAAGGAAGCGAAAGAGACCACCATACGCGTCGATACCGAGCGTTTGGATCAGGTGTTGAATCTGTCGGGCGAAATCGGCTTGACCAAAAACCGCTTAAATCATTTGCGTTCGGATATTTTGCAGGGGCGCCACGATGTGGATACTTTGCGCGAACTGGATCAGTCGGTCACGCAACTGGATATGCTGGTGGTGAATTTGCAAAATGCGGTGATGAAGACGCGCATGCAGCCGATCGGCCGGTTGTTCAAGAAATATCCGCGTCTGGCGCGCGATCTGGCCCGTTCGCTGGGTAAGGATGTTGAACTGGTGTTGGTCGGTGAAGACACCGAAATGGACAAGACGATGATCGAGGATTTGAACGATCCGTTAGTCCATTTGGTTCGCAACGCGGTCGATCACGGTGTGGAAACCATCGAAGGCCGGATTGCGGCCGGCAAACCGGAATTGAGTCAGGTTGAATTGAGTGCACGTCACGAGGGCGACCATATCCTGATTACGATCGCCGATGACGGTCGCGGCATGCGTCCCGAAGTCATCCGCAACAAGGCAATCGAAAAGGGGCTTATCACCCATGAAATCGCCAATACGCTGGATGAAAATCAATGTCTGGAACTGATTTTCCTGCCGGGCTTCTCGACCAAGGACGAAATTTCCAGTGTGTCAGGGCGCGGCGTTGGTATGGACGTGGTGAAAACCAATATTCATAAGCTCAACGGCTCGATCAATATTGACTCGATACCGGGCAGGGGGAGCGTGTTCACCATTTCATTGCCGTTGACGCTGGCGATTCTGCCTGTGCTGATCCTGCGTTTGGGCGACCAGTCGTTCGCCGTGCCGCTGTCTATGGTGCGCGAGATCCTCTCGGTCACGCCAGGTCAACTGCAAAAGATTTCCGGACGCGCCACCATGGTGGTACGTGGTGAAGTGTTACCGGTATTGCCGCTGGCGCAATTGATCGGCTGGGATGCATCAGACAAGGAGCCTGAAGTCGGTGTGCTGATGCAGTTCGGCAGCAGCAGCTTCATTTTATCGGCTGACGGGTTTGCCGGCCACGATGATGTTGTGATTAAATCGCTCGATACATTCCGTCCTAAAGGCGTTGCCGGCGTGACGATGTCCAGTGAAGG
>JBAXJT010000158.1:0-1279 GCA_037137715.1 Nitrosomonadales bacterium | reverse complement strand
AGTCGCTAGTTATTAGTTTGCATTGTCCGCTACGCGGGCACTGCTTAAACTAACAACTCACGACTTACGTCTAACAACTGGTTCTTTTTTACTCGATAACTTTTGCAACGACACCTGCACCAACGGTACGGCCACCTTCGCGAATCGCGAAACGCAGACCTTCTTCCATTGCGATCGGGTTGATCAGTGCAACAGTAATGCTAACGTTGTCGCCTGGCATAACCATTTCGGTACCTGCTGGCAATTCAACAGCACCCGTTACGTCAGTCGTACGGAAGTAGAACTGAGGACGGTAACCTTGGAAGAATGGTGTATGACGACCACCTTCATCTTTGCCCAATACGTAGATTTCCGCAGTGAACTTAGTGTGAGGCTTGATTGAACCTGGCTTGCACAACACTTGACCGCGCTCAACTTCTTCACGCTTGGTACCACGCAACAGAACACCCACGTTATCGCCAGCCTGACCTTGATCGAGCAGCTTACGGAACATTTCAACGCCGGTACATGTTGTCTTCAGCGTTGGCTTGATACCAACGATTTCGATTTCTTCGCCGACTTTAACGATACCGCGTTCGATACGACCGGTTACAACAGTACCGCGACCTGAGATCGAGAATACGTCTTCAACTGGCATCAGGAATGCGCCGTCGATAGCACGTTCTGGTGTAGGAATGTAAGAATCCAACGCATCAGCCAAACGCAGAATCGCAGGTTCGCCGATGTCAGATTGATCGCCCTTGATCGCCAGCATCGCAGAACCCTTGATGATAGGCACATCATCGCCAGGGAAATCGTACTTAGATAGCAATTCGCGAACTTCCATTTCAACCAGTTCGAGCAACTCTTCGTCGTCGACCATGTCGCACTTGTTCAGGAACACAACGATGTACGGCACGCCAACTTGACGTGCCAACAAGATATGTTCGCGAGTCTGAGGCATAGGACCGTCAGCAGCTGAACACACCAGGATCGCGCCGTCCATCTGCGCAGCACCCGTGATCATGTTCTTAACATAGTCGGCGTGACCCGGGCAATCTACGTGAGCGTAGTGACGGTTCGCTGTTTCATATTCAACGTGAGCGGTGTTGATGGTAATACCGCGCGCTTTTTCTTCCGGCGCCGCATCGATCTGATCGTAAGCCTTCGCTTCACCACCAAACTTCTTACACAACACCATCGTGATCGCTGCGGTCAGGGTAGTTTTACCATGATCCACGTGACCAATTGTACCGACGTTTACGTGGGGTTTTGTACGTTCAAATTTACTCTTTGCCAT
>JBAXJT010000157.1:0-1283 GCA_037137715.1 Nitrosomonadales bacterium | reverse complement strand
GGTTGCTACTATCCATGCTGATACTGTTGAGCCTACGGTTGAAATACACGAAGCATCGATTTCATTGGCGGAGTTGTTAAGCTCAAGTCCCAGCCACGTTGCATGATGGCTGATTCTACTACGAATTGTAGCAGAATGTTCACCAATGCCTCCGGTAAATACCAATGCGTCAAGGCCGCCCAGTGCGGCGGCTAACGAACCTATTTCTCGTCCGGTGCGATACACAAACAACTCAATGGCTTCCTGTGCCTGCGGGTCGTCGCTGGCAAGCAAGGTGCGCATATCGTTGGAAATGCCGGACACGCCCAGTAAGCCGGATTGATGGTAGAGCAGATTCTCCAGGGCGCGGGCATCCATGTGGTAGTGATCCATGAGATAAAGCAATACACCGGGGTCGATGTTGCCGCAACGGGTTCCCATAACCAAGCCATCCAGCGGAGAAAAGCCCATGGTAGTGGCAATGCTGTTGCCTTTGTAAAGTGCGCAAAGGCTCGCACCGCTCCCCAAATGGGCGACGATAATACGAGCCTCGGCGAGTGTCGGGTCAAGGGTGGGCAATACGGAGGCTATATATTCGTAAGATAAACCGTGGAATCCGTAACGTCGAATCCCTTCATCGACAAAGCGTTGGGGCAGGGCAAAGCGTTGTGCGACAGCGGGCTGGGTGTGGTGAAACGCTGTATCAAAGCAGGCTACTTGGGGTAACGAGGGCATACTGTCCAGCAGCGCACGGATTGCTGCGAGATTGTGCGGCTGATGCAGAGGTGCCAGCGGGATGAGGGTTTCCAGTTCTGCCAGAACGGTTTCGTTAATCAGAACGGGAACCGAGTAGTGTGGGCCGCCGTGAACAACGCGATGACCCACTGCCAGCAGTTCGCCATCGGCGAAATAGACTTTTAGCCAGTCGAGGATGACGGCGATAGCGCCGGTGTGATTGTTGGCTTCGTCAACAGAGAGGATGCGATCGACCAAAACGACAGCATCGGGGGTGTTTACCGTGAAGCGGGCCTGGCTACCGATTGCTTCAATTTGTCCGGCAGCATCGGCAACAAGTTGTACTGTCGAGGTGTCTTTTTGGTAAATGGCAAACTTGATGCTTGATGAACCTGAGTTGATGACCAGTAGGTATTTATTCATGAAGCCGGATTTACGTTAAATATAATCTTTCCGTGCATCAGGTGCCCTCACGATTGCGCAAGTTAGCGGGCATATAATTGCGATCCCCCAGGATTTCCAGCATCGGCCCGTGAATATCGAATTTGACAATACTTAACGAGGCGGCC
>JBAXJT010000156.1:0-1289 GCA_037137715.1 Nitrosomonadales bacterium | reverse complement strand
CCGCATCCGATCCCCGCCCACATTTATTTTCACGCCAATTTCACAGTCACACAACAAGCCAGTTAGCAGCCAATCTCCAGTGAAGGCACACTGCAAATTACAGTATTTCCGACAATTGCCGATAGCGCGCCGCGCTCTGTGCGGCGCAAAAAATAAGGCTCAACCTTTCCTTCAAAAACAACCGATTGATTGGGCGTCGGTGAATGTTGCACGCGGCCTGATCTAACAGCTATAGCAAACCACGCCAAAGCTGGTGAGGGCAGCAGTGGCCTAGGGTGATAGATGCGCCTCAGATAAATTCAAATATCAAAGTAGATATATACTGACAGGCATGAAAGCACTCAAATTCATGGGCAGCAGCCTTGACGACTTGGCAAGCTTTCCTGAAGCGGTCAAGAAGCTTGCCGGGTTTGAGTTGTGGCAGGTTCAGGTGGGTGCCATGCCAAGTGACTTCAAACCCATGCCCACGGTGGGAGCTGGAGCCTACGAGGTACGCATCAAGGTCGAGGGGCACTGGCGCGTGATCTACGTGGCCAAACATGATGATACGGTGTACGTGCTGCATTGCTTTCACAAGACCACGCCTAAAACGGCCAAGACCGATATTGATCTCGCGGCCAAACGTTACAAACTGATTGGAGCTTGAGCCATGACCAAGAAAACTGTTTCCCCGATTTCGCACGCCGATGCAGTGGTGACCCCATCGAGTGGCAATGTCTTCATCGATTTGGGGTTTGGTGCGGGCGAAGCGGCCGTGATGGGAATGCGTGCTGACTTGATCGCGCGCTTGCGCTTGTTGGTAGAGACTGAAGGTTGGACGCAAGCGCAAGCGGCTGAGCGATTTGGCATTGCCCAGTCGCGCGTGAGCGACTTGCTACGCGGAAAATGGGACAAATTCAGCCTCGATATGCTCATCACGTTGGCCGCGCGGGCGGGGCGCAAGGTGGAACTGGCAATGGCGTGATGGACCGTTGGGCTTGCCATCCACGATCGCTCTGAAATAGCGTCCACGATCAGCCTGAAACACCTTTCACGATGGGCTGCAATATGCAAATCCCTAGCACTTCTAGCCGCGTTTGATTTCTCGCCACATTTATTTTCAGGCCCGCACACACGCCAATCAGCAGCACCGCTCGCTTGCAAATTACAGTATTCCAGACAATTGCCGATAGCGCGCCGCACCCTGAGGGCGGCAAAAAATAGGGCTAAACCTTTCTCCAAAAACATCCGATAGATTGCCCAACGGAGGTTTAAATGCTACGGCAACGCAGCAAACCAAAGTGCCCGGC
>JBAXJT010000155.1:0-1305 GCA_037137715.1 Nitrosomonadales bacterium | reverse complement strand
CACGGCTGTCTGACTAACGACATATTGAACTTTCGTAACGGACTTTAGCGCCAATGGTAACGACGCTGATGGCATGTGATCGATTTGAGTTTTGGACGACGAGTCGCGCCAAATTGGCGCATGAATTGTGGCAAAACGGTATTGACTCAAGTTCTTGGTGGACTCACGGGCGAAGAGTTTGCGCGTTGCGCCCGCCTGTATCCGATGTTGCGCGACACGCCGGCTCTTTCCGCGTACGATCATTTTGTGGCGATGGTCTTCGCTCAACTGACGCACCGAGAAAGCCTGCGGGATATCGAGGCCTGCCTGGCTGCGCGACGCAGCGTACTTTATCATTCTGGGATTCGCGGAGAGGTGAAGCGGTGCAATCTCGCCTATGCGAACGAGCATCGCGACCAGCAGGTTTTTGCCGAGGTTGCCGCGGTGCTGATGCGCAGAGCGCGACGACTCTATGCCGATCAGCCCGCCGAGTTGGACTTGGACGGCGACTTGTTTGCGCTGGATGCATCCGTGATCGACTTGAGCATGGCGCTGTTCCCCTGGGCTCGCTGGCAAGGAACCCAAGCTGCGGTCAAAATCGACGTCCTCCTGGATCTGAAAGGGGATATTCCAGCGTTTGTAAGCGTGCACGAGGCCGACTGCCACGAGGTGGCCTCGCTCGACGAGATTCCAGTGTCTTCCGGGAGTCACTACGTGTTCGATCGGGCTTATGTGGACTACCTGCGGTTGCATCGTCTGCATCTTGCGGGCGCCTTCTTCGTCACCCGAGCCAAGACCACTATGCGCTATTACGTCGTCGCCTCGCGCAGCGTGGACAAGACCACCGGACTGCGCTGCGATCAGACCATCCGGTTGAACTCGTTCAAGGGTCGCAAAAGTTATCCCGCAGTTTTGCGACGTGTCAGCTATGTGGATCTCGAAAGCGGCCAGCGATTCGTCTTCCTGACCAACCGTTTCGATCTGCCGGCCTTGACGATCGCAATGATATATCGTCGTCGCTGGGGCATCGAGTTGTTCTTCCGGTGGATCAAGCAGCACCTGCGGTTGCGGGGATTTTTCTCCAACTCGTACAACGGCGTTCGGATACAGGTCTGGACGGCGCTGTGTTCGCACCTGCTTGTAGCGATCGCAAAACGCGAATACGCGTTGCCGGGAAGCTTGTATCAAATTTTGCAAGTTATCTCGATTAGCGCGTTTGAGAAAGTACCTCTAGCAGAGCTATTTACCAAATATGTTACAATAAATGAGCACTTTGATACACCTATCCAAATGGAGATCAATGGGTTCTGATCAGACACCCGTGGG
>JBAXJT010000154.1:0-1332 GCA_037137715.1 Nitrosomonadales bacterium | reverse complement strand
GGGCACAAAGGGTGCGCTCAGTTTTTAAAAACCAGCCATTCAACTGGTTCCTGCTGGCTGTGAGTTCGGGCATTCTCCGATAGCATCAAATGGTTATCGGAAGCAAAACATGTGAATTGTTTTCATCAAACCATGTGGATTCCATCGATGCAGCGTTGGCCAAAGCCTCTGGATTTCCTTCAATGCCATCATTTCTTTGGTTGTAAAACCCGCAAAACCCGTATACTGTACGGACATTGCAAGGAGTGACACCATGGGCGCCACCGTCAAAGAAGAACGCATCGAAATCCGTCTCGCGTCCGCCGAGAAGGAGCGTATTCGTCAGGCCGCCATCCTGTCGCACCAGAACGTCAGCGAATTCGTTCTTCGTGCCGTACGTACCGTAGCCGACGAGACTTTGGCGGCACAGACGCGCTTCGTCCTGCCCGAAGCACAGATGAACGCGTTCTATGCCGCTCTCGATCAACCCGCCAAATCGATTCCGCGCCTCAGGGAACTGCTCAAGAAACCGAGTGTCTTCGAGGCCAAATGAAGTTGCCGCTACAAGGTCCTGAACTCCTGACCGAGGTCCACGACGTATTGGGATTCGACTGCGGCAACGAAGCACTGAACCGCTTTCTACAACGCTACGCACTCCTGAACCAGCGCAACCAAAGCGCACGAACTTACGTTGCACTGCGCGGCGAATTCCGGGTCATTGGCTATTATTCGCTGGCCGCTGCCTCTGCGGAATACGAAACCGTTCCGGCACGCATCGCCAAAGGGCTGGCCAAGCATCCGATCCCACTTACCCTATTGGCCAGGTTGGCCGTGGATCAGGCGGAGCAGGGGAGTGGCATCGGGGCCGGGCTGCTCAAGGACGCGCTGAAGCGGTTTCTCCAGGCGCAATCGATCATTGCCGCGCGAGCCCTTGTGGTCCACGCCAAGGATGACAGGGCCGTCGAGTTCTATCAGCACTTCGGATTCGCACCATCGCCACTTGATCCGTATCATCTGTATCTGATGACCAAGGACATCCATGAGTGCCTGGTCTAGCCAATCAAAAAACGCTGCCGATGCAGTGCCTGCAAGCCTTTCGGGGTGCGTATACCATCATTCAAAATGCATACCCCAAAAATTGGGTGCGAAAATCGTCAAATAATTATTTTTCTGGCACTGTCTGGCAACCTCTGGAGTTGATAAGCAACAACATCTTGATGGTAAACCTGATGGTGAATTTCCAACTGAAAATTGTTTTTCCTTTGAAAATCAAACGCATGAAAAGCTCGTGCCCAATCGAGTGGGAGTGACTGGCAACGACGAGCAATATCTGGCAACGTCTGGCAAATAGGG
>JBAXJT010000153.1:0-1333 GCA_037137715.1 Nitrosomonadales bacterium | reverse complement strand
CAGCCCCTAAGAGTCATCCGCTGCCCGATAGCCAATGGCACCTTGCGCTGCACCGCCGGTCCAGGATTCTCTCCAGACCTGACTTTGAACTTTGGCGGTCGGTTTCGAAGGGAAGTAGGATAGGGAAGTAAGTCGCGCACTACTACCGACTCCAAATTTGCCCCCGCTTCCGGCAACCGAGGCGGTTACGAAAATTTCACTTGGCAAACGATTGATTCAGGAAATTAATTGCGTCCCGCGTCGCAATCTCCTTTTGCTCAGTATTGGTCCAGACTGATGCGCCTTTCCTAGCACACGATTTGCGCATATCCAAGTAGATTGACTTGTCGTCGGGCTTGTAACTCTTTCCCGCATAAGTTGAATTTCCGTCTTCTTCAATGTATTCGACGCAATCTTTGTAGTTCTCTATGAATCGCAAATTGATCATTCCCGTTCTCGCCGGGTTTCCGTCGAATTCGTGCGATGAATTAGGGTAGATTTTGACTGCGATTTTTCCACCAGCTTTTGCGAAGTCATCCGCAATGTCTTGGCAGGGTTTGACCCCTGTGTAGTCGTCTTTTTCGCCGAGTGCCATAAATACGGTGCTCGCCGGCTTTGGCATTCTCGGACGGGAATTACAAGCGGGGTAAAAAGGAAGTGCCGCTGTGAACCGATCCACTTCCAAGGGCAGGAAGTTTCGATCCGCGGCATATAGAGCGGCCATCCCCCCTTTAGAGAAGCCCATAACAGCCACATGGTTGGCCGGGAAACCTCGCTCAAGCAAGAAGCGGCGAGCCCAAAATGCATCGCGTGTCATTTGCATGGCGGTTATCTGTGCCTGATCTTCGCTGATCTTACCAATTCCGCGCGGTCCAAATGTATCAATGGCGAGCGCAGCGTAACCGGCAGCACTGAGCGCACGTCCGTAATGGCCTTCGATGTAATCACTCCATCCACCGGAGCCGTGCACAAGCACGACCGCGCCTCTTGCAACTTCCAAGGGTAGCCAAAGCATTGCGCGTAAGGCAAGGCGGTTTCCACTTTCATCTTGTGTTGGGAAGCTAACGGCGACACCACCGATAGGTTGCGCTTGAGAATCCTTCGCGAAGGAAAATAAGGCTGCAGTCGCCAAAACACCTATGCAAACCGATCTTAGGGTGCGGTGTAATAGTGATGGTGGCAGCATTCTTGGCTCCTAGGCGTATTCGTAAGCAATTCTCAGACTGAGACGAACGATACACCGTTACCCAACGTGATCGAAGACGGAGATGCTCGGCAACGGTCGTTCTTGACCGACTGCAACCGCTGCCCTGTCGAAATTTCAGTCGCTGCGCTGAACGTCGGCATTGGGCAC
>JBAXJT010000152.1:0-1338 GCA_037137715.1 Nitrosomonadales bacterium | reverse complement strand
CTCTCCGTCCATGACGTGTGGGGCCACCACATGAATTGTGTAACCGGTTAATGGACTCTTATCTGCAGCAAATGCTGGGGTCGTTAGCAAGCCGACCACAACAAGTGCAGAGGCAGCAGCATGCAATCTCACAAAGTTCATAATCTATCTCCTAGGATACGTAAAGCTGCTCAATCAAAAATACAGGCCGAGAAAGTCAGTAAGCGCCTGCACACCTATGCGTTTATCGCCAAACCTTACGCCACCCATAATATACACCATGGATATTAATTTATCTATTAATAGATTGGCGCCGGGGTAAGCAACCCCCCAGCGTAGCCTAAAAAGTGACGGGCGACTGTCTGATGGTATTAGTTTGCCGTTGGAAAAATATGCAATTACTACAAAAATGTAATTTTATATTTGATCATCGTATTCGAGGCCAATGCGGCCCGAGCCGACGACTGCAATAACAAGTTGTTTTCGTTTGATTATATTTTCTCCCGCCTGCATTTTCACACAGGACGGGCAAAGCATGGTGCGCTCGGCAGACAGGCCCTGCGAGTTACTTACAGAGCCGGCCGCGCCAGCGGCTTGATGAACAGCATCTGCGCGTCGCCAATGACACGCTCAATGAAACCGCCCTCGCAATAGCAGAAGTAGAACTCCCACATGCGGATGAACTCCTCGGGATAACCGAGGGCGCGCACCTGCTCGAGATTGGCGAAGAGGTTTTCACGCCAGCAACGCAATGTGGTTGCGTAATGCACGCCGATGTCGAGCAGGTCAACCAGTCGCATGTCGGTGACACGTGTCACAGCATCGGTGATGACCGTCACCGAGGGAATGCAGCTGCCCGGGAAAATGTGACGTTGAATGAAATCGACCGCATTGCGCGCCGACTCGTAACGCTGGTCGGCAATGGTGATCGCCTGCAACAGCATCATGCCGTCAGGCTTAAGCAGCGCGCCACATTGCCTGAAATAAGCGTCGTAGTACCGGTACCCCACCGCCTCAATCATTTCGATCGACACCAGCTTGTCATACTGGCCGCGCAGGTCGCGGTAGTCTTCCTGCAGCAGGGTGATGCGGTCGGCAAGGCCAGCAGCATCGATGCGTTCGCGCGCCAGTTCGTATTGCTCCCGTGAAATCGTAGTGGTCGTAACGCGGCAGCCGTAATGCCCCGCCGCATGTAATGCCATCGCGCCCCAGCCGGTGCCGATTTCCAGCAGATGATCAACAGGCTTGAGTTCGAGGCGGCGGCAGATACGGTCGAGTTTAGCCAGCGAGGCTTTTTCGAGCGACATCCCGGTGCGTTCGAAAATCGCCGCCGAATACATCAGGGTCGGATCGAGAAAG
>JBAXJT010000151.1:0-1350 GCA_037137715.1 Nitrosomonadales bacterium | reverse complement strand
TATCAACGTAAATATACGCGGACAACAAGGCATTTTCGGTACGGATAGCCGGTGGACCTTTGTTCAGGCTTAAATGTGCCAGTTGCCCCAAAGGAATCATGGCACCGCCAGCGACGGGAACCAGCACATGGGTGGCGATGGCTTGCGGACTGTCACGCAATTCACGCGGGTAACGGATGATAACGGCGAACCGTTCACGCCCTTCTACCATGGTCGTTACGGTTTCGCCGCCTACCGCCGTGGCAATAATATCTTGCACATCGCCCACCAACAAACCATAACGCGCCAGTGCTTCGTAGTCCGGTGTGATGTTTAAATAAAAACCGCCGGTGATGCGTTCTGCGTAGGCGCTGGTGGTGCCGGGAACCGTCTTGACCGCTTGTTCTATCTGTTGCGCCAAACGTTCCATTTCCGCCAGATCCTTACCGAACAGTTTGATGCCGATGGGAGTACGAATACCGGTTGCCAGCATATCAATTCGATTTTTGATCGGCATAGTCCAGGCGTTGCTGACACCGGGTATTTGCAGCGCCAAATCCATTTCTGCAATCAGCTTGTCAACCGTCATGCCGGGTCGCCAAGCTGATTCCGGCTTGAGGTTAACCAAAGTTTCCGACATTTCCAACGGTGCTGAATCGGTGGCGGTCAGTGCCCTGCCCGCTTTACCGAATACCGATTCAACTTCGGGAAACTGTTTGATGATTCGATCTTGGGTTTGCAACAATTCAGCGGCTTTGGTAGGTGACAACCCCGGCAAAGTTTGCGGCATAAACAGCAAAGTACCTTCATTCAAGGTCGGCATAAATTCACCACCCAATTGCGAAGCCGGATACCAGGATGCCACCAGCATGAGTAATGCAAAAACAAGCGTCAATTTTTTGTAGCGCATGACGGCGGCAATAACCGGGCGATAAACCCAAATCAAAAACCGGTTGATGGGATTACGTTGTTCCGGCAGGATTTTTCCGCGAACAAACAATGACATCAACACGGGCACCAACGTTACCGACAACAGCGCTGCACCGGCCATCGCGAAAGTTTTGGTAAAAGCCAACGGATGAAACAACCGGCCTTCCTGGGCTTCCAGCGCGAACACCGGCAGAAAGGAAACGGTAATGATTAACAAGCTAAAAAATAGTGGTGGGCCGACTTCCTGACAGGCATTAAGCAAGATTTCAGCTCGCGGCAGACGATCCGCATCGCGTTCCAGATGCTTGTGAACATTTTCAATCATGACAATGGCGGCGTCCACCATGGCACCTATCGCAATGGCAATACCGCCGAGGCTCATGATGTTGGAATTCATACCCAGCGCCTGCATGACAATAAAAGCAATCAGCAAGCCCACGG
>JBAXJT010000150.1:0-1351 GCA_037137715.1 Nitrosomonadales bacterium | reverse complement strand
CCTGAACGATCTATCATGACATTCGTGTTGAATACGAAGAGCGCATGCTCAGCTTGAAGACTGGACGGACACCCCAATGACGCATCAGAAAAAACTGATCATTTTTACCCGCTATCCGGAACCCGGAACCACCAAGACGCGGCTGATTGGCGCGCTTGGTGCGTATGGCGCAGCCGAACTTCACAGGCGGATGGCGGAAACGGCAGTTGGCGTGGCGCGCGAGTTGAAAGCTTCAACCGGCATTGCCATAGAAATACGGTTTGCAGGCGGTGACGATTCCAGAATGCGGCAGTGGCTTGGAAATGACATGGAGTATGCCGGGCAAGTCGGCATGGACCTTGGCGAACGGATGGACAATGCCTTTAAAGCCGGGTTTGACCTGGGATGCGATCGCATTGTCCTTATAGGTTCGGACTGTCCAGAGCTGACAGCCGATATTCTTGAAGAGGCGTTTAAGGCGCTGGATCACCATCCCGTTGTGCTGGGACCTGCTGCTGACGGCGGTTATTATCTCATCGGCCTGAAAAAGCGGCTTTCGAATGTTTTTCAGGATATTCCGTGGGGAACGGAGAACGTTCTGGAAGAGACACGCAAGGTGCTTTCATCCATTGAAATTTCCTATGCGCTGCTGGAGCAGTTGAGCGACGTGGACACGCCGGAGGATCTGCATATCTGGGAGAAAACTCAAGGAGATTGGAAAAACAATTCCCTTTCCGTCATCATTCCGGCGCTGAATGAGTCCGCCCAGATTCAGGCAGCTATTCAAAGCGCCCGCAAAGGGTTTCCGCTTGAGGTTATCGTTGTCGATGGCGGCAGTGGGGATGATACTGCTCAAGTGGCTTCCAAAGCAGGGGCAACCGTGATTCAGTCGCCTCGGGGCAGGGCGGTTCAGATGAATGCCGGAGCTGGTGTTTCCCGGGGTTGCTATCTTCTTTTTCTGCATGCGGATACCCGGCTTCCGGACGGATATCCGGTTCACATTCGCAAAATACTGAATGATTCGGCTGTTGGCGGCGCGTTTCGTTTTGGCATAGCCCAGCCGTTTTCGGGTCGCAGGCTGGTTGAATGGATGACCAATTTCCGGGCGCGCCATTTTCTAATGCCTTACGGTGATCAGGCTATTTTCGTTCGCAGGCAGGATTTTATTGATATGGGCGGCTACAAACCCATGCCGATCATGGAAGACTACGAATTTATTAAAAGGCTGAGGCGAAAAGGGCGCATTGCGATCGCGGATGCAACTGCCATGACATCGGGCCGAAGGTGGCTTTGGCTTGGCGTGCTTCGAACCACGCTGATCAATCAACTGGTGATTGCCGGATACCATTGTGGCGTGGCGCCTGAAAAGCTG
>JBAXJT010000149.1:0-1359 GCA_037137715.1 Nitrosomonadales bacterium | reverse complement strand
CAGGCTGCGCATGACATGGGTGTAGATCATGGTCGTCTCCACGCTCTTGTGTCCGAGGTACTCCTGCACCTCGCGGATATTCACGCCGCGCATGAGCAGGTGCGTGGCAAAGGAGTGGCGCAGGGTATGCACGCCGGCGTGCTTCACGATCTTGGCGCGCATTACCGCCTCGCGCATGATTCGCTGCAAAATCTGTTCATCAGCATGATGCCGCCGCACGGCACCGGGCGTGGATCCACGGATTTATGTCTGGCAGGAAACACATACTGCCACCCCCATTCATAGGCCGCTCTAGGGTATTTGGTTGCCAACGCGTACGGCAGTTCCACATCGCCGCCGCCGGCGGCCAGTTCTTCATCATGAATGGCTTTGATCCGCTCCAGATGAGCCTTCAATTGCACAACTAAACTACTCGGCAGCAGGGTGCTTCTGTCATTATTGTTTTTGCTTTGCCGAACCATGAGCAGCCCGGATGCAAAATCCAAATCTTTCACCCGCAGACGCGTACATTCCGAAACCCGCATTCCGCTGCCGTAGATCAGCCGCAACATTAAACCGGCCGTTCCATTGACTAATCTCAACACTTGCATTACTTCTTGCTCGCTTAACACTACCGGCAGATGGGTTCCGCGTTTGGCGCGCACCGAATTCAGCACGGCCGTATCTTTACCCAGGACATCCCGCATCAGGAATAGCAACGCGCTAAACGCCTGGTTCTGAGTCGAAGCGGAAACGCAACGTCGGACAGCCAGTTCGCCTAAAAAGGAGCGCACGCTGTCTGGCATATCCCACGGCAAGGCTTGTTGCTTGACGAACTTCCCATATTGGGCGAGCCAGCCCAAATAGGTCTGCTCGGTTCGATAAGCATAGTGCCGCAAACGAATCAGCCGACGAGTCTCGGCAACCGCAGCATCCAGCGTTGTTAGTTGCGATGTGGTGTCCGGCAAACGTGTTTCGCCTGACTTTCCCTCCCCCGCTGCTTGCTCCTGGCGATAACGCAAATAATGCTTTTGATACAATTCAACCGCCCTGATTGCTTGCCGCACCAGCCACTCCTGAACCTGTCCGGTCCGCTCCAATTGCTCGGCAAACACACGTTGCGCATCTTGGGGAGACAATCGAGCATCGGCGCCTGGACCTGTCAAAAACCGCTGTAACCAGCGCACGTAATACGGAATTTGGTCTTCACGAACGAGATTCCGTTTCTTCCAATACTCTGCAACATCTTGCAGATCAACGAGATCTGACGCGCTCATAATCGGTTAGTCCTTTCGCAATCAAACGCATATCGCCGGAAAACAGGTAGTTGAACCGAACCGCTTCGCGGAGTAATACTCCAATTGCGAGGCGGTTTTCTTT
>JBAXJT010000148.1:0-1380 GCA_037137715.1 Nitrosomonadales bacterium | reverse complement strand
GGTTCTTTGGGAATTCGCATGGTAAACGGCTTTAGGCAGGTTGCGGTACACTATACAAGCAATGGCATGTATGTAGCCCGTCGCTGGTCACCATGCGAATTCCCAGAGAACCAAAATTCATCGCTTACCTCAATCCAGCTTCCAAAAAGCGCGGCTTGTTCGGGGTCTTTATCGTTCCACCATAAAACCCCTTTTGGCGCAATTTTAATATCAATCCACGCCTGACCACTGCGGCCTTCATCTTTAAGCGAATATTCAAAGCTAACGGTTGATCGGAAAAGCCTCTCGATCTGTTCACGAACGCGCCGCGCATCGCCTCTCGGGCCGCGTCCGGTATAACTGCTCAGCCCGATTTTTTCCAGAAAGTCGCTTAGGTAATGCCCAAGCTCAAGGCGGCGGTTCTTGGTGCGTACAATTTCGGTCACGATCCACACCATAACCAGACGCGGAATAATGCCGTAAGGAATGCCGTAGCTCCTGCCTATTTTGCTGTTAAATCCGGCTTGAATACTAAGAGTCAAATTGCCGTTTGTGCGGCTCCATCCGGGTATGTTTCCGGGGTCGCTGTGCGGCAAGGTGCAAAGAATCAATTCCCGCGCCAGAAAAACAATGTCCTCGGCGGTCGGCGGCGTACTATAAATTTGGACAGCCTCTACCGCTTGCCGCTGTTGCCGCTTGCTGGGGGGCTTTCCGTTGTTGTTGTGGGTGTCGCTCATTTCGGCATTCCCTTTTTCGTCGGGTTCGGGTAAATTAGCCGAACGGTACAGGGTGAAAACCCGTTGGCCGTTCGATGTGATAAATAAAGGCCGCTTCTCTTGCTAGGGGGTGCGGCCTTTTTCGTTCCTGAAATCCTATTCCCTGCTGGTCGCGGTTTCAATG
This sequence comes from Nitrosomonadales bacterium, assembly GCA_037137715.1. Taxonomy (GTDB): domain Bacteria; phylum Pseudomonadota; class Gammaproteobacteria; order Burkholderiales; family Gallionellaceae; genus Gallionella. The sequence continues at coordinate 501 of JBAXJT010000148.1, read as the reverse complement.
GTCTTTCAAAAACCGTGGCAACAGGGAGAGAAAAACAGCTAACAGGCTCCGGCCTTCCTATGCAATCGGCGGCTTGCCGTGCTTGATGAAAAAGTCGTTGAGAGCTTCGCTCAAACAGTCCTGCGCGGTCGCGTGTAGATCGGTCGCAAGGTGTTTAAGTTGCTGCCGTGCGGATACGGGAACCCAAAACGGGATAGCCGCCTTGCCTTCCCGTGACGCTGATTGTGGGGTTTTCACGCTGGCGGGTTCTTGTCTGGCGGCTGCTTGGGCGAACACCCCACAAGGAAAGCAAGCCTACGAACTGGCAAAAAGCACGGATATAGATGCCTTGGCTAATTGTAGCCGCCCCGGTTGGCACATTAAGAAGGGGGTTTGCATTGTTGGGCAGACATCGGATAAAGAAACCTACGGGTGGGCGGTTCCGTAGGCATCGCATCTATGAGTAACCAGCCTCGCGCTGATGCCGTACCGCGACAATCAAGGCCGTTTTCCCGTCATAGT
>JBAXJT010000147.1:0-1399 GCA_037137715.1 Nitrosomonadales bacterium | reverse complement strand
GCAGGTGGTGGTGGTGATCGGACTGCACCAGGGCCGGGACGGTGGCGCGGCTGGCCACCACGTCATGCCGCAGGCCGGACCGCCTGCACGCTATCTTGACGCAATTTTAATCTTACCCGCCAGGTAAAACCGTACAAGCTCTTCCACCGCATCAACAATGGTGATGCCGTCAAGCGCACACTTCGCTTTCAATTCTCGGTGCGTCTGTTCCAATAGTCGAATGTTCAACTGTTTCGACCTGTCGTCAATTTTGGTTTGTTTCAAGTTCATGAATTCCGGCCTCGCCTAAGATGTGCGATAGTTCGATCCTTGTCCACTTCGCCAGCAGCAATCATTCGGGAAAGCTCTTTCATTGCGGGGTATTCCGCAATATTTAAGGCTTTGCGACGAACAATTTTGTCATGCTTCGACCGATGTATGACAGAAAGCTTGTTCACGCTGCCTCTCTTTCGATGATCTGTTTCACGCTCTGCGGGTGCCAATGCGTTCGGCCAGTCTTTGTCAGATACCCCCGCGCTTCCAGTTTCTTTGCAATCATTCTAAGGGATACACCAGCCGTGTGAAGTTTGTGTATCAAGGCTAGTGCTTTCTGTTCGCCAACATCCGGGACAAGTAAACCGTCATTCAGCGTATAGCCGTATGGTACATCTCCACCGGTCTTTTGCCCGTTCGCCCGCTTGTGTGCCAGCGCAAAGCGCGTCCGTTCGCTTACTTGGTCACGCTCAAACTCTGACAAAACCGCCAGCATACGGAATACCATTTTACCGGCTGCGGATGTCGTGTCAATTTTCTCCGAAAGACTAACAAGATCAGCACCACGCTTGTCGAGCATTTCGGCAATCATAATCGTGTCTTTTGTCGAACGCGCCAACCGCGATAGGGAATAGACAATCAAAGCATCCCCCTTGCTGATTGCGTTCAAGGCCGCCTGAAGGCCAGGACGATTATCGGATCTCTTTCCGGAAATTCCAGCATCCCGGAAAACATGCACATTCTCTGAATCATTTAGGTTTGCCCACGCGAGGGCCTTACTTTCCTGTGCTTCCATGCTGATTCCATCCTGCGCCTGTCCTTCTGTGCTTACGCGAATGTACACAATTGCATTCATGAGGTTGCCCTTTCTGTCTCGTTTGATAGCAAGCTATCATAATAGTTATTCGTACCGCAATGAAAATCTGCAACGGCCGCAACCAGGCATAGAACCGGCTGGCGCGTGGCCGGTGTGTTCCGGCTGGTGGTGGTGGTGATCGGCCTGCGCAAGGGCCGGGACGGTGGCGCGGCTGGCCTCCACGTCATGCCGCAGGCCGGACCGCCTGTACGCTGGCGCGGCGATGCGTGGCGAGGATGCACGCGGCGACGGCCACGCCAGCAGGCATAGAACCGGCTGGCGCGTGTCCGG
>JBAXJT010000146.1:0-1408 GCA_037137715.1 Nitrosomonadales bacterium | reverse complement strand
CATTGGTGGCATTGCGAACTTCGGTATCCCTCATCAACATTTGGCTGTACAGCCGTTTGTCGAATTCTTCATAGACCGGGCGGTTGCCGGTAGTCGACTGCAGTGCCTGCGTGTTGTCCACAATGCGATGAAAAATGGTGACCGTGTCGTCAACTGCCACGCGCACCCGTTCCAACGCCTGTTGATCGACTTCACTGCCGAACTCGGTCTTGGCCAACCCCAGCAGCGCGTCTGCCTGCGCTTTGCTTTCGTCCCATATCTGTCGGATACGGTCTTCGCGGTAGAGAAAATACTGATCCCGAAAGGAAAGCCGCTCGAAGAAGTTGCGATGGATCGCCTCGGCAAGATCGCTGTTGCTTCGCGCGCGGTCGAAGGTCTGCCATGTCATGACCACCAGCGGCAACAAAATCACCAAGGCGGTGAGGGTTGCCATGGCGCTGAGCTTAAGTTGTGTTGCGATGCGCATAAGCGCTCTAGCGATCCATCCGGACCGCGCCAGGCTTCACGGCCTTGAGTCCATCGACGTAGATATAGCTCAGGTAGTTTGGCATCACCGCCTGATCTGTCAGCTTGTTCTTCATGGCCCAGCGCGTTTCATCCTCCAGCGTAATCGGCAGGTTCTGGTCGAGCCGCACCCGATAGATCATCACATCCCACACCTCCTTGACCAGGTCTCTGTCGACCTTGATGGCATCGGAAACAATGTCTTGCGCCTCATTCGCATGGCTGGTCACAAAATCCTCGGCCCGAACCAGGCCGCGCAGCAGGGCGGTGACGGTCTGCGGGTTTTGCCGGACAAATTCCTGCATGGCGGCGATGTTGAAGTGTTCGGTATAGATTTGCCGGTCGTAGAAGGTCACCGCTTGCGCGCCAAGCCGTCGTTTGATCTGAGTCAGTGGGTAGTTCCAGGCTGCCACCGCGTCCGCTTTTTTTGTCAACAGCACGTCCAGCATCTCATCGGGTTTGAGAGGGATAGGTGTGATGTCCAGGCGCGTCAGTCCCTGCGCGATTAAAAACGAGTCAAGAAAAAAATCGATCGTCGTCCCCGGCATAAAACCGATGCGCTTGCCTTTCAAGTCGGCGGGCTTGGCAATGCCCGCATCGACCCGCGCAATCACCGCGTCATTGGCGGTGCTGGTCTCGATATTGGCAATCACAAAGATTCGCTCGTCGCGCAGAATGCTGAACATGACGGGTGTTTCCGCCACCGTGGCAAAGTCTGCCTTGCCTTGGACCATCGATTGAAGCGCCAGCTTGCCATTGGACTGCGGCAGCGCCTGCACATCGAGCCCTTCGTCCGAAAAATAACCCTTCTTCATGGCGACGAAAATTAGGGTGCTTTGCGGCTGGTTTACGAGTGCGATGGTGACCTTCTGGCGCGCTGACGTGCTACCGGATGTGCCTGCTG
>JBAXJT010000145.1:0-1421 GCA_037137715.1 Nitrosomonadales bacterium | reverse complement strand
TATCGCCCTCTTCAGCAGTCAATAACGCTGCCAAGACCGGGTTGTGATCAGGGCTGTCGCCGTCATCATCGCCGTCAGGATTGGCGATAGGGTCTTCTGCCGGCTGGCTTGGCTCATCGTCAGCTTGCGTAGCCTGAGTGATGTCGTCATCCTCCGCGTCAGCATGACCGGACTCATCGGCAGTCGTGGAGTCATTCGCTTGCTTCGCCTCGGCGTCAGCAGACGATGGATTATCCAACGCAGGGGCTGGCTGATTACTTTGTCTTGGCTGCTCGCATTCTTGTTGAATCATCGTCAGTATGCGATCGGCCAGATGCAGACAATCGCTTTCCGAGGTCAGGCCATCGGGCACTTCCGACAACAAACCCTTAAGCCGTATCACGGCACCTTTAGGAAAACAGGCGTTCAGCGCCGTTTCAGTCAAGTCGACCAACGGCTTCAAGGCCGCTTGGCCAAGTACCCTTGCTCGCAGGCTTTTCAACACATAGCCATAAAGAATATTGGCCGGATGCTCAGCGCTGCTGCAGGCGGTAAAACCACCGTTGGCGATCATTTTTTCAATCACCGCTCTGAGCGTCAGCCGGGTGCCGGGGAAATCTTTCGCCAGTTCATGTTCGATACGGACATCTTCAATAGCCCCGCATAAGCGCCGATGTAATACCGAGTCGCCATAAGCAAGGGTAAAGTCCGAATAACGAATATGGGCGGCCTCGTGCGCCAGCAGTCCCCAGGCAACTTCCTGATAATCCGGATCATCGCCATCGTAAGCCGGCAACTGGATGGCCGTGCCCGTGGTATAAGCCTGATCGCCGCCGACACTGACCTTGATGCCAAAGCGATTGCCAATCGCGGCGGCAACAATGGGAAATGCGTGTTGTAATGTTTTGTTTTTCATGGGTTGCTCCTGTTGGTGAGGGCAAACCATGACCCCCTTGGGACAATGGTTTGCCCCCAGGGGTTAAAAAATACGCAGGGTCAGAACCAGTAGTCCTGAGCCGTGCTTTCCTTCGTGTTTTCCTCTGACGTTACCACTTCAAGCCCGGCTTCATCATTGGGCCGGGTCAAAGTCGCTGCAGTGCTTTGACGTTGAGCGATCAGCGTATCGATCGCCTCGTTGCCGGCTTCCTCCTCACTCTCAATATCGCCATCAAAAATGCCGTCGAACAGATCGGAAAAACCAGTCGGGATTTCATCAGCCGGCGCAGACGTTTCCGGCACCGGTGTCGACATTGCCAACACGGCTATCGGTGCCTCGACAGTCAACTCAGCATTGTCATCCTCGACACTGTCTGCCTTCGGCACATCCTGAGCCGCCAACAAGCCTTCGCCGTGACGCCGGGTTTTAACCGGATCGGCCAACAGCAGAGCGGTGGCGAGTATCTCTTGCAAAATGCCGCCGGCAATGGCACCTTTGTCAGGGA
>JBAXJT010000144.1:0-1423 GCA_037137715.1 Nitrosomonadales bacterium | reverse complement strand
CTAAGGTATGCACACATTTTTTCGTGCCTGATATCATCCCGCACTTTCTGATTGATCTGGGAGTATGAGCAATGAATGCACCGTGGTTGCTGGCAATATGTACTTGGAATTTTGGCGATTTGCGCTTAAAAAAAACTCTGGAGTTGCTGATTGAGCGAATGCTCTCGAAGCTCACAGTGTGTTTGCGAAAGTTGGGTGAAGACCGAGCCGGTGAAGTCCGGTTTGGACGTTTTTTGGCGAATAAAAAAGTGACGACGGAACGCCTGACGGAAGGGATATGTGCGCCCACCGCGCTCAGCGCAGCCGGACGACACGTCCTGATGATCGAAGACACCACTGAAATCAACTACCAAGCGCATGCTGGGCGCGTCAAAGGCTTGGGAACTGTGGGCAATGGTAAGGACTTGGGGCTGTTCCTGCATCCACTGCTTGCGGTCGATGCCGAAAATGGCGCGTGTTTGGGATTGGCCGCAATTCATCTGTGGCTGCGTACCAAGTCGGCGGATCCAAAATACCATAAGCTGCCGATTGAAGACAAGGAATCGTATCGTTGGCTGACCACGGCGCAAGCCGGCAAGGAGTGCTTAGCCGATGCGCAAAGATTGACAGTCATTGCGGATCGGGAAAGCGACATCTACGAAATGTGGGCACGTCTACCAGACGAGCGCACTGACCTGTTGCTACGAGCCTGTCACGACCGTGCGGTAGAGACGGAACACGGCTCGCTGTTCACTTGGTTGTCGGGTCTGGATGTAGCTGGCACTTATACACATCCTGTACGTGCCCGTGCGGGGAAGCGCAGCGCCCACGTTGCCTTGCTGCATGTGCGGTATGGCCGGGTGAAGATCAAGCGGCCTCTGCATTGTTCCGATCCGAATGCACCCGAAAGCATTGAAGTGACGGCTATCGATGTTGTTGAGGATGCGAGTAGCGTGGTTGGCGCGGAAGAGCCAATTCACTGGCGACTGCTAACGACCCATACCATCGAGACAATGAGCGATGCCCGCCGAATCATCGGCTGGTACAGCCAGCGCTGGCACATTGAGCAGACCTTCCGCACATTGAAAAAACAGGGGATGAATATCGAATCGAGCCAGGTAGAAACGGCGGACGGATTGAAGAAACTAGTCTGCCTTGCCTTGGGCGTAGCGGTGCGCACAATGCAACTAACATTAGCGCGTGACGACCAATCAGATAGTCCGGCGAGTGATGTTTTTTCGGAAAGCGAAATAGAAATACTGATCCAAATACAACCGACCCTCGAAGGCAAGACCGAGAAACAGAAGAATTGGCAACCTGTTCGAAGTTTAGCTTGGGCATCTTGGATGATCGCACGTATGGGCGGCTGGAAGGGCTACGCCAGCGAGCGCAAACCCGGCCCCATCACGATGCACTACGGACTCACTCGCTTTGCTCTCATCGC
>JBAXJT010000143.1:0-1454 GCA_037137715.1 Nitrosomonadales bacterium | reverse complement strand
CCCATGTCCCACCAATCCGATTTAATCAGTACCGACATAGACGCCTATTTGGCGCAACATGAACGCAAGGAATTATTGCGCTTTTTAACCTGTGGCAATGTCGATGACGGCAAAAGCACGCTGATCGGCCGCTTGCTGCACGATTCCAAAATGATCTACGAAGATCAACTGGCCGCGGTGCAGGCTGACAGCGTCAAATCCGGCACTACCGGTGCCGGTAAAATCGATCTGGCGTTGCTGGTCGATGGCCTGCAAGCCGAACGCGAACAGGGCATTACCATCGACGTCGCGTATCGCTATTTTTCAACCGCAACACGTAAGTTCATCATTGCCGATACCCCGGGGCATGAGCAATACACCCGCAACATGGCGACCGGTGCGTCCACCTGCGATTTGGCAATTATCCTGATCGACGCCCGTTACGGCGTGCAAACCCAAACCAAACGGCACAGCTTTATCGCCTCGTTACTGGGAATTCATCATATTATCGTTGCCGTTAATAAAATGGATCTGGTTGACTACAGCGAAACCACCTTTAAAAAAATCAAACAGGATTATTTAAATTTCACCGCCTCCCTGGATTTACAGGATATTACCTTTATCCCCATGTCAGCCCTGGACGGTGATAACGTGGTTAATCCCAGCGACTTCATGCCCTGGTATACCGGCATGCCTTTGATGGAAGCGCTAAACAGCATAGAAATAGCCAATGACCGCAATTTCAGCGATGCCCGTTTTCCGGTACAATACGTTAACCGTCCCAATCTCGATTTTAGAGGTTTTTGTGGCACCGTCGCCTCCGGCATCTTTAAAAAAGGCGATCAGATCACCGCCTTGCCTTCCGGAAAATCCAGCAAAATCAAATCGATCGTGACCTATGATGGCGAACTCGAACAGGCTTTTGCACCGATGGCAGTGACCTTAACCCTGGAAGACGAGATCGATGTCAGTCGCGGCGATATGCTGATTGGCACCGAACTAGCTTCAGCAACCGTTTCCGACAAATTCAAAGCCACCATCGTATGGATGGCCGAAAATGCGTTGGCACCGGGTCGGCAATACGTCATCAAACTGGCAACCCGCAGCGTGTCAGGTTCTATTGCCATGATTCATCATCGCATCGATGTTAATACCCTGGAGCATCATGACGCGACGGAATTGCACCTGAACGAAATCGGTTCCTGTACCGTGTCTGTCAATGCGCCCGTGGTGTTTGATGCCTATAAAACCCATAAACACACCGGTTCGTTCATTATCATAGACCGCTTAACCAACAGCACCGTCGGTGCGGGCATGATTACCGGCGGTATTGAACAGGAAAATCTGCAACCGGTCAGCGCCGAAGAACGCGCGGTACGATTTAGTCAAACAGCAACAGCCATTGCCCTGAACGGTTCAACCGCTAAAGATGTCGCCTATCAACTGGAACGAAAATTGTTTGATAACGGGCATGC
>JBAXJT010000142.1:0-1458 GCA_037137715.1 Nitrosomonadales bacterium | reverse complement strand
AGCATTATCCAGCGGGGTATGAGTCTGAACGGGGAACGTGATTCCAACGGGGTTTGAGTCTGGGGAGGTATCTGCGATCGATCATGATGCGAGGCATGGTGATCGATATGAACGACAAGCAGTTGCTGACCCTGGCCCAGTTGCAGGGTTTTCTGGACGGAACCGCGGCGCTGGATTTTTCCGTCGCTCCCGACGAGCGCTACGCGTTCATCACCCGAATCGTGCGCCGCTTTGGGTATCACCGCCTGAAACGATCCCAGAAGGCGGTGGTGCTGCGCTTTCTCGAACGGGTCAGCGGCTATTCGCGCCAACAACTCACTCGGTTGGTCAAGCGCAGCACCGAGCGCAGCGCACTGACCAAGCGATACCGCTGCTCACGAACCAGTTTCGCGCGCACCTACACCGATGCCGACATCACACTGTTGGCCACGACCGACGCCCTGCATGGCACGCTCTCGGGACCGGCCACCAAGAAGCTCATGGAACGCGCGTTTAAGGTGTTTGACGAGCCCCGCTACAAGCGCCTGGCGACGATCTCCGTCGCACATCTCTACAATCTGCGCAAGCAGAGCGGCTATCAGCGCCAACGCCAGGCGTGGACCAAGACCCGCCCCGTGACCATCGCCATCGGCGAGCGACGCGCGCCAGCCCCCAACAACCGCCCCGGCTATCTACGTATCGATAGCGTTCATCAGGGCGATCAGGACGGCATCAAGGGCCTCTATCACATCAATGCCGTGGACTGCATCACGCAGTATGAAGCTGTGGCCACCTGCGAGCGCATCAGCGAGGCTTTCCTTATCCCGGCGCTCGAAGCCCTGTTACAAAGCTTTCCCTTCGTGATCCTCGGCTTTCACAGCGATAACGGCTCGGAATATATCAATCATCAAGTGGTCAAATTACTCAACAAGTTGCTGATCGAAGAACAAACCAAATCACGTTCCCGCCACAGCAACGACAACGCTCTGGCCGAGTCAAAGAATGGCGCCATCGTCCGTAAGCACTTGGGCTACAGCCATATCCCGCAACGCTTCGCCACTTTGGTCAACGCCTTTGACCAGGCGCACCTGAACCCTTACATCAATTTCCACCGACCGTGCCTGTTCGCCGAAACCACAACCGATGCTCAGGGGCGTCAACGCAAACGCTACCCTTACAAACTCATGATGACGCCCTACGAGAAGCTCAAGTCCCTGCCCAATGCCAAACAATTCCTCAAGCCCGGCATCACCTTCAGGCAACTCGATGCCCAAGCCCATGAAATAACCGATAATGAGGCCGCCGGGCGCATGAATAATGCTCGCGCTATTCTGTTTAAAACCATTTTTAACCGATCGAAAGCAGCTGCCTGAGCAAATTCAAATACCGCTTCGTTCAGACTCATACCTCGATTGGAATGTACTTGCCGGATAAGGCGTGTGCCGAGTCTGTCATAATCGTGCGCATGAATGACGGCGA
>JBAXJT010000141.1:0-1510 GCA_037137715.1 Nitrosomonadales bacterium | reverse complement strand
CGCCACTTGGGATCTTCTGGCGTGTGATTCCTTGGCCTTTCGCCGTAGATGGTGCCGCTTGCAGATAATGTCCGCCAGTTCTTCCGCCGTGAGTTGTCGGCGGGGGAGCAGATGCTCAAGCGCTGTGACCAAATCGTTGAATGACAGCATGGGCCACTGTTGACGCCCCGCTATTTTCTGTTTAACCAGAAATAGCGTTCCCAGCATCACCAAAGCCATATGATTGTGCCAGGCATCCCAGCGGCGGACTTGGTAATCGGCCATGCCACATTCGCTTTTCGCCTCGCGAAAACTGTGTTCAATGAAGAAACGTTGCGCCTGTACTCGAGCCAGCTCTTGCCAGGGCGTATCCAGCGGCGCATTCGATAAACAATAGTGAGAAATACTGTCCGCGCCGACTTCCCGACGCACCAAGAGATGCCAGCAGCGGGCCTTTTCTTCTTCGCCATCCCACACCCAAACCTGAGTGTGCAGGTAATCGGCGGCCAACAAGCCTTTTTCGCCCTCACGCAAGGTTAGTCGTTGCCAAGCATCAGGTGGCTGGGCGGCCGCCCATTGGTCAACGCGTTGCGCGGCAGATTGAGGTTTACGATGGAGTGGCTGTCTGCCGCGACCTGACCACTCGGGCACCAATGGCTCCGGGTCTTGCAGATAAATCGTTTGATCGCAATGGACATCCGCTACAAATCGGCAGCCTTGTTCATCGACGCCACGCAGAAAAGCCGGTTCCTTGCCGTAACCTCCGTCAATGCCGACGTAGCCGAATTGGATGCCACGCTGCTGGGCGATTTTAAGCATCGCCAACGCCAGTTCCGTTTTACTGTGAAACTGCCGTTTATCCTCCGGTATCGCGGCTTTCTTGCAGCGCTCGTCATCGTTACACCAATCCTCCGGCAAATAGAGCCTCGCATCAATCAACGTGGCCATGTCGCCCCGGCATAAAGTCGCGAAGACGCCCACCTGACAGTTATCGACTTTCCCCAGACGGCCATTCCACTGCCGGGCAACGCCGGCAGAGGCCTCGCCTTTCTTGGCAAAGCCGCTTTCGTCAAAAATCAATACCGCGTCGGTGCCGCCCAACAGCGCGTTGGCTTCCTGAGCAATCTGTCGACCAAATCCTTGCCAATCAACGCAGCCTTCTGTCAACATGTGCTGCATGGATTGGTGGTCAACCTCATTGACTTCGCTCATGCGGAGCATGTTGGCCCTTTCGGATTGGAATAATCCGCGCATATAGCCCTCAAATGTCGCTGTGGCATCGCGGGTGGAAGACACAAAAAAAGATGAAAAAGACGCCAAATGCGCGTTAAGCGCCTCTGGTAACCCTTGAAGAGCATGAATAAGCGAGGTTCTGGTATTTTCACGTCATTATCGTAATTAACCTATATAAAACAATGACATATTATACATGATATCCTGGTTTCTGTATAGGCCAGTTAATCTGACAAAGTAGAATTACTCAATGATCTTAAAGAAGCCCGGGAACGGCTGAATCAAAACTCTAAAAACA
>JBAXJT010000140.1:0-1525 GCA_037137715.1 Nitrosomonadales bacterium | reverse complement strand
TCAGCGAGCAATTTGACGCTCCCCGCGTCGTCCTTGGGGCGTCCGTTTGTCGATAATTTTAGCCACCGGCCTGGGTATAACTTCGGCGGTGCTGTAAGGCCAAGACTAGCAATTGCATCAATTAGGCTCGGGCCTCTGATGATTGTGGCGTCGCTCATAGTGCCACCGCCGTCGGCTCTAAGCCGTTGGCGATCAGTAGCGGTTCGGTGGATTTATAATTCTGTGTCATATCGGCTCCCAAGTGGGAGCGATCGTCAGAAAGTGCGGGGAAAATGGATTTTTTCTTGAACGGTTTTGGCGTTCGGGTAAAATCCTATAATCCGCGACGCTCGTAACGTCGCTAGTCTACGCGAAAGCACCCGCCCTGCCAGGTTGGGGTGCTTTTGTGATTTGCGCACGATGCGCGAACAATTGACTACCTCAACCTCGTCTCGAAAGCAAGAGTATCGTCGCGGCGGTCGTTGTCGCGGCGTCTCGGTCCAACGGCGCGAAAACTGCGGATTCCGGGTGGGGTCGCTTTGTAACCAGGCTGCGCGGGCGGCGGTCATGACGCTCCCCCGAAAGCAATTATACCGATCTCCAAAATGAACAACCGAAGATCACGCAATACTAGCCGGGCCGCAAACGCCAGCCTTTGATTGTGATCATAATAGCTAGATAGCTCAAGAGCCGCATCTCGGCGATCTCAGTCAATGCGAAGTGCAAAGTCAATGCGAAGTGCAAAGTCAATTAAGTATTAGCGCTATTGTTTGCTAGAAAATTCTGTTATGAGCATGAGTGTACCGTTGAATTAACATGACGATGTAAGTTAATCAACTATAACAGTTCCTCGCGATCAAACAAAAGCTTGCGAACTATGGCTTGACAGCTTTTAGTAATGCTGTAGTTTTAGTTAGCAGCCGAAGGCTTGTGTCGCTGATACCGCACCTCGTATCGACGCTGGTCGGACTCCAGGTAAGCTTTCTCGATCCGGCTGAAGTTCTTGAGTGTCGGCGTCGAACACAGAAAAATCTTGCGCCGTCCACGATAGGTAACGGTCCGTTGAATGGCCAATGCGACCGGGTCACTATCAATCCCGACATTGCCTTGATAAGCATTGACTTCGTCAAGCATTAAAAATCTAGCCGGCCCCATCCGGCCTTCGGCCGGTTAGACTATTAGTTTCGCGCCATAGGCGCGATGCGCGCAGTCCGACACCGCTACTACAACCGACCATCACTAACTGGCCGCCAGGAAACTTTTTACTTAACTGGCTGTTGCCGGGTTCGCGTGCGCGTGGCTCGACCACCAGTTCGGCCAGAGCCGGGCACGCCGCAATAATTGGATCAATGCGCGCGGTGGTGTTGCGTTTGATCGCATCCAAGGTCGGCATGACCAGCAGCATCATGCCTGGAGCGTGGTGGATACAGAACCCAAGAAAGTTCAGTCCAATTTCCGATCCGCCGAGTTGGCCGCCCTTCTGCAATACCACCGTTTCTGTTGGATCACTTACCGACAGGCAATCCATGATCTCACGCGCATAAGG
>JBAXJT010000139.1:0-1545 GCA_037137715.1 Nitrosomonadales bacterium | reverse complement strand
TGGTATTCTTACAGCGCCAGTTACCCACATTCGATATTTACCTGCTGGCAGATCGTGGCTTCGTCCATCGGGAATTGATCTGCTGGGTCAAGAAGACGCCTCGCTGGCATTTTCGCATTCGCTACAAAACGGGTGTAGGGCTCTATCAATGGTGGAAGGGCCGGTTCAGAAAACTGGTTTGGCACGTCAATCCGGGACAGGTCGTTTATTACCACAATGTGTATGTGACCGGTGAGCACGAGGCAGTCCATTTGGCAGTGGGCTGGGATCGGGGCGCGAAGGAACCTTGGGTGATTTTAAGCGATGAGCCAACAGGTCCGGAGACTCTTCGCGAATATGGTTTGCGCTTCAACATTGAGGAAGGTTTCCTGGATCAAAAGTCCAACGGTTTTCAGTGGGAGTCGTCACGTCTGCGTAATCGGTTTGCCCTGCAACGGTTATGTTTTGTGATGGCAGTGGCTACATTGGCCCTGATTTGCCAAGGCAGTGCCGTGGTCGCTGAAGGCTGTCGGCGTGTCATTGACCCGCACTGGTACCGTGGACACAGCTATGCACGCATTGGCTGGGACTGGATACAGCGAGCCTTGGCGCGGGGGCAAGCTTTGATGCCACAGTTAATGCTCGTCACTGCCGACGATCCCGAAAGGGCTCGCGCATCCAAGCGTCAACCAGACCGATCACGATGGATGTACGGTATCCCCTGGAGATGCTGCTCCCTATCGCTTGCGCCACCTACAGTTCAGGGAAACGCATGATAGATTTGTCAGTCAATCAGGGTGAAGAGCATCGCAGACGTCCTGTCTACACCGTCGGCCCGGACGCACGTGATGATGCAGTTTGTGTAGTTTGAGATCGATGCTGCGGACATTGGCTGGGAGCCTCCGAGGCTGGCAAAGCTGCAACACCGCTCTGTGCGATGCCCCGTGAATGTGAAGTCAACCGAGGCGAGAAGGTATCGACTGGCATCAAAGAGGCCGGCGGCGCGATGCTTCTGCACCCATTGCCACGTCATCCGTCGCAGAGACTCGACGTCGATGGCAAATCCCTTCGCCCTGCTTTGCAACGTGCGATACGAGAAGCCATCCTCATGCAGATAGCGCAATGCGGTCTGCTTACTCAGCGGCTTGTTGAAATGTTTCTTGCAGAAGACACTGTAGTCAGCAAGATGAACAGAAGCACCATGCAAATTTTGCGTCAGAACCCAACCGCCAATAACATCGCGCTCCTCGCGCGTGAGCTGCGCCGTCGCGCCTGTAGCCTTGGTGGTGGATACGGCGACCTCACCTGCATTGATTCGTGCTACCCAGCGATCAAGCTGCCTCTCGCTGACGTCATAGCCGGCCGAGCGCATGTCATCAACAAATTCCTTTCGAGTCTTGCCTGCCGCGTGCTGTACCTGATAGAGGCGAGCAAATGACGTCTTAATGTCGTCTAGAATCATTGCTGCAGGATACTGGCGTTTTTGGCTCATGCGCAAGAGGGCGGAGTAAGTGCCTCACGTTCGTCACGTTAAGATAAAGTAAGGCAATTTTAATGAGACACGTA
>JBAXJT010000138.1:0-1560 GCA_037137715.1 Nitrosomonadales bacterium | reverse complement strand
TGAGCATCATATAGGTGCGCCATAGCTGTTCTTCCGTCCATTGGCATTGGTTGCTGCGCAGGCAATAGACACCCGGAAGATCAACATAAGAGCCCGGGACAAGGTGTTTTTGCCAAGTGATGCTGACGGCTTTTTCGCCGCTGTCATCGGTTTGCAAGTCGATTTGATAATGCTGGCCGATGCCGTGCTGCTTTTCTTTCAGACGGCCTATGCGTTCCCACACTTTAGCCGGGCGTTTTTCGGTGCGGGGGCGTTGCAGCCCTGCGTTTAAGGCATCAAGTCCGGCTTCAAAACGACTGGCGAAGCGCTCCGCCATGGCTTGTTCCTTTTGTTCACGACCGGATGAATGGCAATAGAGCCGAACTTCTTGTCCGTCTTCGGCGAGCACCTTTTGGCAGCGTACTGTTTCCTGGGCAGCGGTTTCCAGCGAGACAGCCGCATCCGCATTGAATTGACGTGAGCGCTCGCGGCTGACGACCAGATAACCATAACCAGTTTTGCGTAGCCATTGAATATTGGCCTCTGTGGCAATACCGGCATCCATCACCACCAAGGCGTCCGGCGGCGCACCCAGATCCTGCAGCATGGTTTCCAGCGTGTTCGCTTCGCTGACATTACCGGCAAAGGTCTGTGAACGGCGCACGAAACCACTGCCGTCCAGGACTAAACCCAGCGTCACCAGCGGACAATCGGTTCGCTTTTCTTTGGAGTGTCCACGTTGGGCTTTGGTATTGTGCGGTACTTCGCCTTCGAAATAGGTATTGGTGAGATCATACAGGGTGATGGTGGTTGAAAAGCCAAACAAATCGGTAAGGCGGGTAAATAAGGTCTGCTCGATTGGGGTGCTGTGCTTCCACAAGGCATCAGCCGCCCGGTACATCGTCATCAAAGGCAGGCTTTCGTAATCAACCTCCAATAACTCACCCAGGGCGCTTTGCTTCCTTAACCAGTTGTGGGTGGCCAACTCCGAACCCACACCCGCCATACGCCCGATAATGGAACCCACTATTGCCGCTATCTGTGCGCCATTGATGCCCAGGTGGGCCAGCAAGTCGAGGAAATTCAACTGTTGCATGGCCCAAAGTCCTAACTGTTCCACGCCTACGGTTCTGGGTCGGGTTAATTCCAGGGAGTCTACATCCACGGTTTGCAGATCGGCTGGCGCAGTTTCAGTCGCTACAGATTCTACAGGCGCGATTGATGACTCAGCCGGGGTTGAATGACCCTCATCCGCAAGCGGTGGTTTAATGACGACCGCCCGTTGCTCTATAAGCTGGGCGGCAATACGTTGCGCCGCCTTTTCAACGGTTGTCGGCAATTCGATAGGCAGTAACTCAACTTGGTGACTCAGCAATTGCTCAATACGTACACAAAGCGAAGCCCACAAATCTTGATCAACAGCGAAGTGCCTGCCCAGATTCAACAGGGTCATCTGACGCGGTTTGCCATCCACACGCTGGCTAGTCACCAAGCGATAAGTGTAATAGCGTTCGCCCGTGGACGAATTGTTGGTATGAGTTTTACGGATGTACATGATGCATAAAAAATACCGCAGTCTGG
>JBAXJT010000137.1:0-1567 GCA_037137715.1 Nitrosomonadales bacterium | reverse complement strand
TCCCCGCGGGCATGCAAAAAAAAGCTGACTGGGTGGTCGTTCGCCTGTAGCCTACAGGCGTATGAAAAAAAACAAACAAACGGGACGCGACCAAGCGCCTCGCTGCCAACCACCCCAGCCAGCGAGAAGCAAGCATACCGTTTTTTATCAAATGGGCAACCTGATTCCGACGCACATGATTCCGGCGTTAGCACGGGAACACAAGATTGATTCGCGCGGCTTCAATGCCAATGGTCATGTCCTGGGATTGATCTTCGGTCATGCCTCGAACGCCTTAAGCCTAAACGACATTTGTGATTCGTTATCGCTGCATGCCGCCGAGTTCTTCCGTGTTCGCGGTTCAACACCACCAAAGCGTAATACGTTCTCGAACGCCAACCGCACACGTGATCCAGCAATGGCCGAGGCGTTGTATTGGCACATGCTTGCGCACCTGCAAAAGATTTGTCCGGGGTTTGGGCAATATGGCAGACATGCGGGATTCATAGGTCGTCTCAAGCGCGATATTTTTGCCATCGATTCGACTACGTTGCAACTGACGCTGGCTAGCATTGATTGGGCGCGGCATCGGCGTCGCAAAGCGGCGGCCAAATGCCATATGCGATTGAACATCGGCTCGTTTCTGCCGACATTTGCCGTGGTGGAAGATGCCGCCCACCACGACTCCGTACGCGCTGACGTTCTTTGCGCAGGCATGGTGGCGGGGGATGTGCTACTTGCAGATCGCGCCTATGTTGACCTCGATTTTCTAGCGGGGCTGAATGAGCGCGGCGTGTTCTTTGTCTTGCGCCCCAAGCGCAAAATGCTTTTCGATACCGTTAAGGAGTTGCCCTGCAAAGGGAAGATACTGCGAGATGAACTGGTTCGCCCCACTGGCGTAAACACCGCCAAGAGCTATTCAGGCGTCTTGCGCATAGTCACGGCCCTCGTCGAAGTGGATGGCAAGGAGCGTGAAATGTCGTTCATTACGAACAACACGACTTGGAGCGCACGCACCATAGCCGAACTATATCGCGCACGATGGAGCATCGAGCTGTTCTTCAAGGAGATCAAACAGACTCTGCAGCTACGCGACTTTGTCGGCACGAACGAAAATGCGGTTAAGTGGCAGGTCTGGACCGGATTGCTGACGCACTTATTGCTACGATTTCTTCGGCACACCTCACGCTGGAGTCACAGTTTCTCGCGCTGTGTCGGCATCGTGCGCAGCGCGTTGTGGATGAAAATCGATCTCACCGAACTCCTGCATTGCTATGGGACAGCCGGTGGCCCGCATCGACCTATACTCTCGGCAAAAGAGCCATATTTGCCTGGCTTTGAGGCTTTCTCTAATTCGCTTATGGGACAGCCGGTTTAATACATGCCCAAAAAACAGTCCCTTTCGCAAAACGATACTTAAAATTCCAGCACACGCACCTTCACAACGATTCCCTCGATATGCAAAATTCCCTTAAAATCTGGGGGTATGCGGTAGTGCTATGCCGTCCGCGGCTCGCCTATGGGATGCTAGTGTAACATTCTTATCAACAGGCACGCCACCGCGGACTGCGCGAAACCACGCGCGCGC
>JBAXJT010000136.1:0-1592 GCA_037137715.1 Nitrosomonadales bacterium | reverse complement strand
CTGTCATTTTCCTCGGTGCTTTTATGGTTGAGGTGAAACGTCAACAGAACCTAGATTACTCAGCCGAACACGCGTATTAGCCGTGACGATTACTCAGACCATCACAGATGTGCATAGCCCCGCTCAAGGTGTATCAGGCGCACAGGTTTCTTCAGGGCTTTAATCAGAATCATATAAGTATCCCGATCAAAGGCCGGTCGACTTGCGCTTAACAAGTCGTGTACTTCTGCTTCATTTTTGGCGGTGCCCAAGTAACACCAGTGATCAAGGACATGTAGCTCATCACCTTCCTGAAGGCCCACCACACCGGCATAGGGCCACGTGGCAAGTTTAAGCTTAGTCATCGCTATCAGCAGTCGCGCGGCATGATCGACCGGCTTTTCTTCACCGATACAGGCGCCTTGACATTTTTTTAACTGCCGAGCAAAACAAGGGCGTCCCTTTGAGGTCTTTTCGAGGCCTACTACGCTTAAGCATAACTGATGTTGATCCGCCATGGTGCGGAGCGCTTTTTGGGCATCGCGTTGGTTGTGATAAAGGCCATGCAGGTTGGCCTGCTCACCAAAATCAAGGTCGTCGGCCCACGTCAGCACGGGACGCAGATGGTCGGCTTGTTGTTGCAGTTGCCATGCGCACAAGGCATTGTTGCGGCGCAAACGCCGATTATGTATCGGCTGTAGGGTCTTGATAAGGGTGGCTTCTTTCAGCAGCGCACCCCATTCACCCGCCGTTTCTATCCAGTCGATACGGCGTAGTTGTTGCGATAAACTCATTTCCTTGCCATGGCTGTGATCGGCGGAGAAATGTGATAATACCCGCTGTCTGATATTCGTGCTTTTGCCGATATATAAGGGTAAGTCATTTTCACCATAAAACAGATACACGCCGGGTGACGCGGGCAGATCGTCGATCAGCCTGCGATCAATATGTGACGGCAGGCTGGAGCGTGCAACCAGTTTTTGTACGGTATCGGTGATAAGGGCAGCTGCCTGTGTTAAGTGGAGCTGCTGCCAAAATTGATGAATAAGTCGGGCATCGCCCAGCGCCCTGTGTCGGGCGGTGACGGTCAGGCCGTAGCGTTCAATCAGGCTGTCGAGATTGTGATGTTTGTACTGGGGAAACAGCGCCCTGGACAATTTGACGGTACACAACACCGTCGGCCGAAACGTCAGCCCTTAGCGTTTGAATTCGTTCTTCAGAAAGCCGTAATCAAAGCGGGCATTATGGGCAATAAACAGATAGCCGTGTAACAGCGTGGCCAGTTCTTCGGCAACCGCCTCAAAACGCGGGGCATCCGCCACCATGGCGTTGGTTATGCCGGTTAATTGTTCGATGAAGGCCGGGATGCGGGTTTGCGGCTGCAGCAACCGGCGCCACTCCCGCACGCCATGTTCATCGACCAGCACCACGCCAATCTCGGTAATGCGATCCACCAAGGAGTTGGCACCGGTGGTTTCCAGATCAACAAAGGCCAGGCGGGGTGGCAACGTTAAGATAGTGCCGCCACTGGAGGAGTCGGCGCGGCCATCAAACAACGGAGGCGTGCTTGATAAAGTGCTTGATAAAGTACAGCAACTGTTCTACCGGCGTTC
>JBAXJT010000135.1:0-1625 GCA_037137715.1 Nitrosomonadales bacterium | reverse complement strand
CCGCCATCCGCTATGTAGTTGTTGACCGAAACCCGATAGCTTGCCGCAGGATCAACTTGAACCCCGTTGATCTTGATGCTGGAGGGGGCAACGTTATTACAAGCGGTTCCCCTTTCCTTCCAGGCATAGGTAAAGCCTTTAGAAACTTGCAGGATGCGGTTGAAAGGTTGCCCCGTAACCGGAGCGCCGACCGGATAACCCAAGGTACAACCGGTGAACTGTTGCTCCAACAAGACGTGAATTTGAGCGCCTGTCAACGTCAGTGTAACCAGTGTGTTGCCAAAGGGCTGTACGGTAAACACTTCGCCATACGTTACCTTACCATCGCCTTCGTCCACGGCACTGGATGGATAGATTAAATCAGCGCGAATACCGTCCGGATTCATGAAGGCCACCACGGCTTCGCCAAACCCGGCAGCTTGGGTTTCTAACAGTTGAGCATCCGCAATAACATCGCCCAAAGCAGATTCGCCGGCACTATTAGTCGTGCGGGTAATAGTTGCATGAATGGCGCCAATAACACGATTGGCTATTGGCGTAGCGATAGCTTTGTAATTATTCACGATCGTTTTAAGCCTATTGTTTGGCGTTATGGCTGAATTACTGCGATCCACGACGATATTGGTGGCCGTTACTGCGCTGACTTTGCCGGTGGCTTGATTAACCGTCATCTCGATATCGGTTAATAGCTTGCCTTGAGCATGGGCACTGGTAACCGAAATTAGGCGGCCTTCCCGATTCGCGATTTGACAATTGTAGGCTTGATGGGTGTGGCCGGAGACCACCAGATCAACGCCACCCTCCAGTTGATTAACGATCGCTTTGATAGGGGAGTCATTCAGACTGCCAGCGCACTGGTTAATTGTCGAAACGCTTTGTGTCGTTGGCACTGTCCCGCCTTGGTGGATCAGCACCACAATGGCTTCAGTACCCAGCGCATGCAGTTTGGGTATCAGCGCATTGACCGTAGCGGCTTCATCCATAAATGACAAACCTGCGATGCCACTTGGCGTAACAACGGTGGGGGTTTCTTTTAACGTCATACCGATAAAGCCTACGCGGATGCCACCCACATTTTTAATGGCGTAAGCGGGGAAAATCGTATTTCCCGTAGCAGATTCCATGACGTTGGCAGCCAAAAACGTGAACCGGGCTCCTTCAAAAGGGTATGGCGTGCCTACGTCAGCGCCGCGACAAGTATTCGGATCGGTGGGATGACAACCGCCACGTTGCATGCGCTTGAGTTCGGTTTTGCCTTCGTCAAACTCATGATTGCCGACTGAATTAAAATCCAGGCCCAAACGATTCATGGTTTCAATGGTGCCTTCGTCATGAAACAACGCCGAAATCAGGGGGGTTGCGCCGATAATGTCGCCGGCAGAAACAACCACTGTATTCGGGTTTTGACGCTTCAGATGAGCGATATAGCCGGCCATCCAGTCAACGCCACCAACAGAAACATTAGTTGAAGCCGGACTGGCAGGCGTTTGTCGGAAAGTTCCCGGTGATTCCAGTTGACCGTGGAAGTCGTTGAAAGCAACAATTTTAATTTTCGTCATTACCGGATGGGCACAACCCAACAGGGTCAAACAGAGAGCCAGAACGATGGCCAGTTTATTTAAATT
>JBAXJT010000134.1:0-1635 GCA_037137715.1 Nitrosomonadales bacterium | reverse complement strand
GGATGGGGTTTCCTTGCTGCAAAAGGTCGGCCGCCAGTTCGCGGATGTCGTAGGTCAGATCCACATCCTCGGAAAATCGATCAATGATGCGATAAACCCAGATTGTCCATTAGAGATTTTCGCCCATCATTCATGCCCGAACCGATGCAGACCCGGATCGATTGCGGCCTGAGCCCAAAGCCCTTCAAACCATTGCCGCCGTCGGCGAGTCACCGCCAACCGCAATACATTTTTCTCGGCATTTGAATCCCAGAACGCCCCTACGGCAAACACCTTGTGATGCAGCGTTGCCAGCGTGTGATGGATGCCGGATTTCATCACCGCCTGACGAAACAAGCTCATCAAGTTATAGGCCAGCATCGCCATACCCAGCGCGGCCTCGGTCGCCCAGAACTGCGTCATATTGAAGCTGTCCAGACCGAAGTCGGCTTTGAGTTCCTTGATGCGGTTTTCGCAGTCAGCGCGTCCCCGATATAGCCGCCACACTTGTAGCACGGGCAACTCCAGCGAAGTCACCATCGCCCCGTAACGCCAGCCTTGTATCTCGGGATCGTCGGCAAATAGGCGCAAGGTCTTGCCAGGTGCTTGTGCGCGTACCTTGATGCTCTGGCGCACCACCACGATCCGTCGTGCCTGCGCCCATCCCTGCGCCTGATAGCTGATCTCGCCAAGCTCCAATCCCGGTTCGATTATCCAGAATTTGCATTGGCTTACCATGGCTTGCTGTAGTGGCTGTGTCAGTCGCGCGCTGATGATGTAAGTAATGCTTTTGCCGCCCAGAAATTTCATGACGGCATCATCGAAGAAGCCACTGTCAGCACGCAACAATCCAACCGTTTTATTACCCAGATGGCGTAGTGTGGATTCGAGAAATTCCAGGATGTTGTTGGAGCTGCTGGTATTGCCGGGACGCAGCCAGAAGTTCGCCACCATGCGCGATTCCGCGATGAAGGCCAACAAGGGGTGATGTGAGTTGCGCCCCGGCTTGCTGGGGTTGTAGCCCTTGGCTGCACCCTGTTGTTGGCCGCAGCGGGTGATGACGGTGGAGTCCACATCCAGGGTAAGCCGGTCTATGCTCAGGCGATCAAAGAACCAGCGATAGATTTGCTCTTGCACCTGTTCGTTCCGCGCCATGTCGAAGCGGTTGAAGAATCGTATGATGGCTTTGTGCCCTGCTACCTTGCTCCAACCAAACATCCTGGTGAGTGTCGTATCCAGGCGGGTGATTTCAGCATGTGCAAAGCGGTTTGCTCCGCACCAGATGCTGACCATAAATTGCTCAATGATCTGCGCGGGTTCGTAGCCACGATTGGAACCGGGCTGAGGCAAATCCCACTGCTTGGCGGCATCAGAAAACCGGATGCTTTGAAGCATTTTCTGCATCAGCGCCATGCCGCCCCAAGCCGTAATCTCGCGGCCGGTGAAACGGACTTCAAAATCGCTTTCTGATCTCATGAGCACTCCCGGGTAGCGAGGTTAATGCACTGATTTCAATAGGAATCTCTAATGGTATCCATTAGAGATTCCACTGAAATACGGCCCGCTCATTGTTCACTAAATTCCTCTAATGGACAATCTGGGATTAAGATTGGCCATTCTTACGGCGACGTGCCATAAATTTCATCGCCTCACCCT
>JBAXJT010000133.1:0-1666 GCA_037137715.1 Nitrosomonadales bacterium | reverse complement strand
CCTCTGCCGCCAAATTGTGGTCTATGGGCTTGGTGCATGCGATGCTGATTACCCAAGCTTTGGCATCGTTGGTGATCTCGGGTTCGTATTTATAGTGGACCCAGGTTTTAAGACAGTTATTTAAGCTACACGAAACCAAGGAAAATGAAAAATCATGACTGTCATCAAAACGCGCAAAGTACACACATCAGACTTCAAAGCGAAGCTGGGCTTGGAGGCGCTCAGCGCACAAAAGACGATCAACGAAATAGCACAGTCCTATGGAGTGCATCCCGTGCAAGTAGGGCAATGGAAGCGAGAAATCCAGGAACAGGCCAAGACGCTGTTTGACGCCAAGCGCGGCCCCAAGCCGCCAGCAGTGGCGACCCACGAAACACCTGAAGTGCTGTTCGGTCAAATTGGCCGACTTAAAGTCGAACTCGATTGGCTCAAAAAAAAGTCTGGAGTGAGCCTGTCATGATGCGCCAATCCTGGATTGACTGCAACGACACGCTGGCACTGACAACGCAATGCGACCTTGCCAACGTGTCACGCGCCACCGTGTATGCCCACAAAAAGGCTAAAGAGGAGGATGAAACAGACATCCTACTGTGCCAGTTAGTGGATGAGGAATACACGCGCCATCCGTTTTACGGTAGCCGAAAAATGGTGGTGTACCTGGGCAAGCATGGGCACCACGTCAACCGCAAACGGGTACAACGCATCATGCGCAAACTCTGTTTGATGGGCATGGCACCTGGCCCCAACACCAGCAAAGCACACCCGCAGCACAAGGTGTATCCGTACTTGCTGCGCGGGGTGGAGGTCGTTCGCCCCAACCAGGTCTGGAGCACTGACATCACCTACATCAGGCTGATTGGTGGATTCGTGTACCTCGTGGCCATCATCGACTGGTACGCGCGCAAAGTGCTGAGTTGGCGCCTGAGCAACACCATGGACGCACAGTTTTGCGTGGACTGCTTGGAAGAGGCTTTACGCCTATACGGCACGCCCGAGATGTTCAACAGCGACCAAGGCTCGCAGTTCAGCAGCGAGGCCTTTACGGGCGTGCTCCAGCGCGATGGCATCACCATCAGTATGGATGGGCGTGGACGCGCGTTTGACAACATCTTTGTTGAGCGGCTGTGGCGCAGTGTCAAATACGAGGACGTGTATCTGCATGGCTACGCCACGATGGGTGAGCTGCTGGTTGGACTGACCAAATACTTCACGTTTTACAACGAAGAGCGACCACATCAAGGCTTGGGTTATGAGACACCCAACACGGTCTATGAAACAGCCGCAGGCGGTGGCGCAATGATCGTGGATAAATTCGGCAAAGGAGCTAATCTCCCCGTTGCGCTACGCTCCACAGGGATGCCGTCCGATGAAGAACCGATTGAAATGCAAGCAATACCGAATCCCAAAACCCGGGGCAGCGCCGTCCAGCTGCGTGTGAAATCGAGTGCAACTTAAATTAAGTTAAAAATTGTCTTGACTCAGGGGTCCACTTTAGAGATTAGAAAAGGCGTGAAAGTTCTTGCACTGCAACCGGAAATCGGTCTGCCAATGGAAGACATGGAGCCGGAATATCGAGAGTGGATGATTAACTTTGGCGACAGCGGATACATCGTGTTGTATCGCTATGAGCGCGATGTTGTCGCCATCTTGGCTGTGCGACACCAGA
>JBAXJT010000132.1:0-1678 GCA_037137715.1 Nitrosomonadales bacterium | reverse complement strand
TAACCGTAAATCAGAATCGACAGCAGCAACGCAGGGTGAAACGCCGCACTGCCGCGGCTGCCATAGGCGCGCTCCATCTCCTTCAGTTCCAGTTGCTCGACAATTTCAACAACGAATCGCGCCAAATGATGTTCCGGCAGCCAATCCCTCATCGACGGCGGAAACAGATAGTCCACATCTCTTTTAATCGGCCTGAAGTTGCTCATAAAATTTGATTTAACTTGTTAAATAACAAGTGTAATTATACATTAATCCGATGATAATCTGTTGATTGTTTAAGGCTTTAAGTCCGACAGGCTCCTAGGAGCCTGTCGGTCTTAAAGTTGAAACGCACGCCTTCCCGATTTTGCCTGGGAAATTGAGCCGCAATTTCATAAACGGTATGCATCGTTTATTGTGGAATAGCATTTTAGTCTGTTTCAGTTTCAAAAACGGTCGCTTTTTATTGTTAAACGGGCTGTTTTCCTGCTTTTTTATCCTGCCAATACGAACATTCGTTTCAAATTCCATGCCAGTGCAACGAGATTGAACTCGCCGCCAACATTTTTCAATCCTCGTAATGAGAATTGCCGGAATCCCTGTATTGCCTTGATGATGCCGAACACCGGTTCCACTGTACATTTGCGTTTTGCATACAGCGCTCGTCCCGACATCGTCAGAAGTTGATGGCGCATTCTTTCCATCTCAGTTGCATTTTCCCTGAGTGGCGGCGGTTCGGTGAAGCGTGCCATCGGCTCGGAATGGTGCGCTTCCCGGCTCACTGCAATCAACGGGGTGACATTCTGTTTGCCGCATAGATTGACGCTGTTCTCCGAGAAATAACCCGTATCAGCGACCAGAGTCACAGGCTTGCCCAGCTCAACCGGAAGCGCCTTTAGTTGTTCCAGAATCGCGCCAACTTGCTGCTTGTCATTGCACGCCTGTACGGTATGGGTCGTCACAATCAGCATGCTGTTCATATCCACCGCAATCTGGCTGTTGTAGCATTGATCAAATCCGCCCGCCGCCGTTTTCATGATGCGGGATTCTTCGTCAGTCAGGTTGATCTGATCTTTATCCTGTGCGCCCTCGACAGGTGCGACCGGCGCTCTGCCACGCGGCGGCTTGCCGCTATCGTTTGACTTTGCCTCACGCTTGTTCACCTTCGCCTGATAGTCGGCTTGTTCCTGTTCGAACCGTTCCTTGGCACGCGCCTCAATCTTGACCTTGGCCTCTGCAATCGCCTTGAGGCGATCTTCGCGGCGCCCGATTTCCTCAGGCAAATTCATGCCATCAGGGACTTTTTCATTATTTGCCGCTTCCGCCAATGCCATCAGTTTTTTAACTTCGCCTTGCAGTTGCTCTTCCAGTTTCTTGATGTACCCATAACTCAACGCGCTGTGCTTCGACGCATTCGCCTTGATCTTGCTGCCATCCAGGGCAATATTGCCCAGGTTCAGCACGCCCAGCGTGCGCGCAATCATCAGTACCTGCACCATCAACACCTCGATCTCCTTCAGGAACCGTTTGCGAAACGTGTTCAGCGTGTCGTGATCGGGATGTTCATTTGCAGCACAGAAGCGAAACGCGACGGAATCGTAGGTCGCGTTTTCAAGCTTGCGACTGGAGAATATGCCGGTGGCATAACCGTAAATCAGAATCGACAGCAGCAACGCAGGGTGAAACGCCGCACTGCCGC
>JBAXJT010000131.1:0-1718 GCA_037137715.1 Nitrosomonadales bacterium | reverse complement strand
GAATACTACATTAATTAATATGGGATTGACATAACAATTGGATATTAATACATACGAGCTTCTTGCAAAACTATTTTTGAAACGAAGCGCAATGATGTCTGATGCACGAATTTCAGCATCGAAGTAACCACGCTTCCCTTTGTTCGCGGCAATCTCTCAAATCTGCCACATTTTTTCGCTATTGAAGGCGAGCGACCTCCCCGGCCAAGCCGGTTTGTCTCGCCTCGACACCTGCTGCTGTCTGACTTACGTCAGCAACCTGAGAAGCTGGTTCGCCGTCAACGCCAGCACCCCGAACATCAGGTGCGACATCACTTTCGCATTTCCCTTGACCCGGATATGTCTGCCACCGAAATCATCCTTCAGCCGCCCATTTGTCCGTTCTGCCTGGGTGCGCTCCTTGTAACGCTGCGCCTCGCCGGGTGCAAACTCGATCTTCTCGCCACGGCGCGGGTTATGGTCGATCAACGGCACATGCCCAAGGTTGCGGCTGTTCTCGCGTAACACGCTGCTGCAGTAGGCCGCGTCCATCAGGTCGTAACAGTTCGTTACTCGTTCCGCCGTCATCAGGGACAGCGGTATCGCCGCAAGACTGTCGTGCATCGAAGCGCTGGAAAGCAGCGCGCTCACCGGTATGCCGCAGTCCGCCGTATCCAGATGCAGCTTGTAGCCGTTCCAACTGTTCTTGTAGCCTTGTGCGTTGCACTTGCTGCCCCGGTCACAGTCTCGCGGCAGTTCCCGCAAGAGTTGCGCCAAGGGCTTGCCCTGTTGCTGCTCAAGTTTTCCCGGCTTCACTTCGCGAATTTCACCCTTCTGGGGGCGACCGCGTTTCTTCTTCTCGGTTGGGGCTGGCTTGGGCATCCCCACCTTCTTTGCCGGTTTCTCGCGCGCTTCTATCGCCGTGCCATCCCGGCTGATATGGCCTATCAGCCTATCCCACAGCGTATCCTTTACCAGCGCCGCGTGGGTGCGTTCCGCCAAACCAGCCTCGGCAAATTCGGCAAAAGCTCGCGAGAAGGTCGACTCGTCCGGCAGCTTCTTCCACATCGGGAATCCGCAGATGCGTCTCAAGGCGCGATCCATCGCCAGGCGTTCGATCAAACCAACGGTGGTGGGTAACCCCAACACCGCTTTGGCAACAAAGGCATTGGCCAGCATCCCCCGGTCATGCTCTGGCCGCCCGCAGCCGCCCCATGTTGACCTGACAAATTCTTCGATACGCACCCATTCCAGCGTGTGAACAACTTGCTCAAGCTTCGGTGTCAGCGCACCTGCTGCATTTCGTAATTCCGGCATCAGCTCATGCTGAATTGTTTGCCAGCGTTGCATTATTCCGTTTCGTTGCGTAGTATTCATATCGGGCGTCGATGTAGTCTTTAGAACCTCCATCTTGCCAGCAATGGCCGCCCATCTCTACCTCTTTCTGCACCCCATTCGGCGGTTAATTCCTCTCATGTACGGAGTTTTGCAAGAGGCTCAAACATATAAAAGCCTATACCCCCTCTACTCTCACTACTTCCAACAAGGGAAGCGGAAAGACAAGAGCAAAATTCTTTAATATTTTGCTATTTTCAAAAAAGCTCCTAAAATGCCAAGGCAAAATCAGCAAGTAGTCAGGCTGCAGAGCAAGCAACTCTTTTTCAGGAATGATAGGTATCCATGTCCCCGGAGTATAGCAACCGAACTTATCCACATTCACCTCCCCTACATAGGTAATC
>JBAXJT010000130.1:0-1763 GCA_037137715.1 Nitrosomonadales bacterium | reverse complement strand
CAATGCTCAACATAAGTACCGGCAAACTCCCTAAAGCGTATTGCGATATCAACACTGGTGGTGCTATCGGCAATAGGGCCTACACGATACACGTCTTTACGCGCATATTTTTCCCAGATTGGAGGCGCGACACCGCCGCGTTTCAGGATTTGGCCTTCTTCAAAATGCACATGCACCGGATGGGTCCAACCTGCGGAACCGGTAATATGCCAGATTTCGACTTTACCTAATTCACCTTTAACTGGAAGCTCTGGAGCTGCAGAAACCCTATGTGCATCAGCTGACAAGCCACCGCCTGACAGATCATCGGTTTTAATGGTCCAAGGCGACGCATCGGTACCCGAAGAGCGGCCAAAGGCGAAGGTTCTATGCACAGCCGCTTGCAGTTCTGCAGTCGTGGGCTTGTTATTTGGAATCATCTGCTTGCCTGGTACTGCTTTAGTTGTAGTTGTGGTTACCGCTTTCTTACCAATGCCAGTAGTTGTAGTCGTTGTAGTATTAATCGTTTCCAAATACTCAGCCGGATTCATACTGTAATCGACGCTACCAGGAATCGCTGCTGCAACTCTGAATTCCAGGAACTTGCCGACCACGGGATCACCTTTAACACCATCAGCGACATACGTTGCTTTATTGGCAACACCATCGACGGGAGCGCCCAATACATCGGCCAGCGGCAGAATTCTAGCCGGACCAGTGCCGTTTTGATGCTCAAGGATGTTGACCATATACAGTTTGGTGCCTGCCGCCAAGCCTTTGAAATCAACAATGATATCGTAACGTTCCGCAATAGCTTGCTCAGGCAACGATTCCGGAGACTGCGCATTAGGGAATGGTATCGCATGTTGCATGATATTGCCGTCATTGGCGATCATGTGGAACGGAACTTTTTTGTAACCGGTAACAACATTTTTCGCATCGGTCACCGCTTGAACCACAGCGACCTTGATGTTACGCGAAACCGCACCATTCAGCATACGGAAGCGATAACGGCGGGGACGGACATCCATATAAGGTTTGTATTCCCAGTTGACGGTCATACGGTCACCGAGGAAACCATCGGTATTAAAAATATTGAATTTCAGCTGACCAGCCGCATCCCAGGCTTTGTCGGCAATCACCAGATTGACGTCATAATCGCGATTACCCCAATCGAGGCCGGAACCACTGGGTAAACACAAGTTGGCGCTGTTTGGATTCGCATAATGGCAGGCATACCCTGGATTAACTGAACTGCCGACACTCTTGATACCGCTGGCAGCTTCTGTCAGATTAACCGGTTCTCTACCACGGTCTATCGCGCTGTAATAGTTCATCATCGCCGCGTTGCCTTTATAGACATTTTGCGCGGTGTAATCGAGCATGTGGTCGTGAAACCAATGCGTACTCATGGTTTCATGCCAATCGCCAGGCACTTGCGTGATACCGCCATTGTCATCGGGTGCGCCGGTTTTGGCATCTGTAGCACCAATATTAATACTGTCATGTCCCGCTAACACCATCGGCCAGTGATAATCATAAAATTGACCCGGATGCGTGTAAGCATGCATAAAGCCATCACTTTCCGCTGGATTATGGCCGTTATGCTCATGAGTACTAATGGTGTGCCGGCCAAAACCGTTGTTGGCTGCGACATCGATAGGCAAAGCATTGTAATGGCGGAAAATTAAACTTTCACCGTATTTCGCCATCAACAGTTTAGGCGGTAAGGTGCCGTCAAACGTCCAGACTGAATTTTTATTTTGAACGGCTAAAGCAGGATG
>JBAXJT010000129.1:0-1797 GCA_037137715.1 Nitrosomonadales bacterium | reverse complement strand
GGCAGACGTCTTTTTGCATACTTTTTACGTGGCCAGCATGCTCCACGGCGCGCCATCAGTGTCTGGAATCGTCCGGTCGATACCGGTACGGCCCCGTGCAATTGATAGGACTTCGCTTTTCCAGCGTCGCGAGCGGGCGCCCGACAAGTCCACTGTGAAGCGTGTTTTCGTGCACTCATCGTAACTGCGCTGTGCTTCAATGCAAATATCGGGCGACAGTGTGGCACATTGGCGACCTTCGCACTCGCCGCGGAGCAGTTTCCTGCAACTCCACTGGAGCACAGACTATGTTCCGCCACGCCCGCTCGACCCGGCGTCCATGTGCGGGAGAAATTCCTGGATCAGTACCAGCTCGCACCCCGCTCAATGATGATTCCGGCGACGTCATAAAGTTGTCGTTGGGATGACGCCCTTCGCACTTAGTCGAGTTTGGAAACCAGAACATCCTCGGCGGATACGATTAAAAGCGAAATTCACTCCAACGGATCGTGCCTCAGTAACCGTGGGGAAACTCAGTTGCGCCGACGTCGCAGCCCGAAGATGGCGCATCCAAGAAGTGCGGCCGCGCCAGGGGCGGGCGCTGCGGCGAACGCTCTAATCGAAAAAAAGGCAAAACGAAAAAGGGGAC
Source organism: Nitrosomonadales bacterium (assembly GCA_037137715.1). Lineage (GTDB taxonomy): Bacteria > Pseudomonadota > Gammaproteobacteria > Burkholderiales > Gallionellaceae > Gallionella. The sequence goes on along the minus strand of JBAXJT010000129.1, from coordinate 1,169 downwards.
GCCGCTTGGGCGTCCCCCTTTGAAGACAAACTTTGCAGACCGAATAAGGCAAGTCCCAAGACTTACCGAAGTTCAATCAGAAGTTATGACAGTCGTCGACGACGAGCGACAAGACCACCCATCGCGAGCAGGGCAAAAGCTCCTGGAGCCGGGATCTGACCAACGGTGATGGACTCGTTGACTACGTCGTTGTACGCCCAACCAGTCATGACCATAGATTTTTGGCTACCTTGTTCGTACACGGTGAACTCAATCCAACCGTAGTTGAATTGGGTGCCACTACCGAAGCCGATGCCGACATAGCCGGTTTGCTGGGGCAAGAATGGTCCTTGGCCCGTCGCGAAGTCGTACATAATGAGGGTGGGATAATTCATCTTGAGCACGCCAGTTAACGTACCGATGGTGTCCCCTCGAGCGAAGTTTCGGGGATTGATAGGGTCCGCGGCTTGGCTAAGCGGAATAAATATGCCGGTGTTTTGAGAGAAGACAGTGATAATGGCAGAACTACCTGCACCATCGTCCGGCGAGATCAAAAATACATACAAGGAATCAGCAATATAAGCACCTTCAGCAAGGGCTGGATGAACTTCAACACTGACGGTGCCGGAATAGACGATGGCGGCGTTAGACGTTGCTGCGACTGCGGCGGTGGCAACAGCAGCAAGCGCAAAGTGCTTATTCAAACGATTTGAAATAGTCATAGTAATTCTCCAAAAAGGATTTGTGATGAACAAGGCAAGTGAAGATTCCGCATTCGTCAAAGGGTTGACGAGCAGCAGAAACGCAAATAAACAAAAAGTTTGGTTTACAATAAGTAAACGTAAAAAATGGGTGTCGCCAATCACGCTTTTTCACGATTTTGGAAAATAGTCTTATAATTTCCAAAATAGCCTGTTTAAAGCGTTTAAATTGATATTCATTTTCAACTTTTTCCAACGGCCGCCACGCGTGTCCTCGAAGAGCGGATAAGTATAAACATTTGAAGCGCCGCCAAAATTCGCGGTTTCATACATAAAAATTTCTCGGCGGTATAAAAATAAAACATCGGCGGTCACGGGACCGCCGATGGAGTTTTTCAAATCGTACTTACTGTGAAATTAAGATCGACGGCGGCGGCTAGCGAAACCAGCAAGTCCAAGAAGCGCGAGCGCGCCTGGGGCTGGGACTGG
>JBAXJT010000128.1:0-1803 GCA_037137715.1 Nitrosomonadales bacterium | reverse complement strand
CGCACATTCCTTTCGCATCCCGCTCGCAACTCTTTGATCGGCAACCGATTGCGACGAAAAACGATTTCACGATTGTGGCTACAACCTTACCTTCAGCAAATCCAGGATGTGTTGTTGATCGGGTTCAGGCGTTGTGATCTGAAGAAATTCTGCTCCGGCAAGCGAGACTTTTTCACGACGGATGGCCATCAGTCGCTGGACGACGTTTTCAAAGGTCCACTGGCGATTCTTGCCTTCGCCGTCGGCATCAAACAGCGGGCGCAGGCGTTGCTTCATGTGCCATTGCAGATAGTAGGCCAGCATGCAGAGAAACACATGCGCCCGAATGCGGTCGTCGTTTTTGTGAAAAACGGGGCGTAGTTCCAATTGCACGGTCTTGATATTGCGAAAGGCCGTCTCGACCAATTGCAATTTTTTGTAGGATGCGACCACGTTCGCGGCATTCATGGCTTCCGCTTTCACGTCCGAGCAGATCACATAGCAACCGTCCAGCAACATCTCGGCAGCGATGCGTTCCTGATCGAACTTCCATTGTAATCGACCATCCTGGACATTCCACGTCACGAACTTCCCCATCTTGTACTGCTGTAAGATTCGCCCTACGCGAGAGCCAATTTTTTCGGCAGTACTGACGCGTTGGGCATGCGCAATTTTTTCCAACCCCGATTGGGTAAGATCGAGCAATCGTTGGCGGGTGGTGGTTTCGCGTTGCGCACTGTGCGGGTTGCGACACAGCGCATACCGGCGACGCGGATCTTGCGGGTCGATCACCTCGGCAATCTTCGTTTCGTCAAAGAGTTCCGGCGTAATCACCTTGCGATCCAACAAATCCACAATCTGACGATGCGTCAGTGCCGAGATCAGATTCAACCCCTCCAGACCTTGCACCTTTTCCGCGCTGGCCTGTGTAACCATGCCGCGGTCCCCGACAAAGACGATTTCCTTCACGCCATAGGCTTCTCGAATATGGGCGATCTTTTCCGGCACCGTGCTGGCATCCTGCGTGTTGCCGGGAAAAACTTCGACACCCACCGGGCACCCATCCTCGTTGCACACCAGTGCCACGACCATCTGTTCGTGGCCGCGCTTGCCGTCGCGATTATAGCCAAACAGCACCAATTCGCTCGTGTCGTACGATCCCTCAAAATAACTGCTGGTGATGTCATACAACACCAGGCGACCTTCCTTCAGATGTCGTTGTGCCAATGTCTTTTCAATCTGCGCCTGCCGTGCCAACAGCCGGTCCATGGACGCATAGCAATGCACATCCACATCGACAGGTCCCATGACCCCACAAAGTTCCCATAACGCCGTGTTCTTCCACTGGTTGCTGAGTGCCAGTTTGCTGCCAGCAAAAACCAACCGCCCCACGATCATCGCCAGCGCATCGAGCACCCAAGGATCGCGACGTGAATAGATCGCCCGATCCAACCCCAATTCGCGGGCGATGGCCAATGCTGCCGCACTGGCACCATACTCTTTGGACCCGCTGATACGCAATGCATCGGGAGAATCCTTGGGAATGACCTCACCGCGAAAGGCCGCCTGGACCAACTTCAGTTGTTCAAAACTCATCCCTGTCAATCTTCCATGCGTGGTGTGTTTCACGCGTCCATCTTCTCGATAGGATGAGCGGATCAAACCGTAGACATGCCGACGATGTTTCTGTATTTCAAGATGCAACGGACGGGGTGCATTCATAATGGCCACATAATATTTACTTCGTTCACGCCTGTCAACAAAATATTTATGAATGTATGGCTACACGAAACGCAAAAACGGCGTTATTCGTTGATCGGCAAG
>JBAXJT010000127.1:0-1880 GCA_037137715.1 Nitrosomonadales bacterium | reverse complement strand
GCTATGACATTGAAATCAAAGTGCGACCAGCGGCGGAGCCTTTAGGGCATTTGATACTGGCGCCTACCTGATCTGCACTGGCTGTGGTCGCTGTCAGCCGTGCAGCTCGCGCGGGGGGGAAAAGGCAGGGGGGAAAAGGGGCCAGGCTCAATTTCAGACTACGGGAAATTGAGCCTGGCCCCTTTTTCGCCATTCCATTGACGGAATATTCCTTAGAAGCTATACTGGCCGACATGACATGGAATGTTGAATACACCGATGATTTTGGCGAGTGGTGGGCAGGCTTGTCCGAAGATGAGCAGGCGTCGGTAGATGCGTCGGTGCGTCTGCTTGAGGATCGGGGTCCCAATTTGGGTTTCCCGCACAGCAGTGGGGTCCACGGATCGAGGCACAGCCACATGCGTGAATTACGTACTCAGCATAACGGTCGGCCGTTTCGAACCTTGTTCGCGTTCGACCCTCGGCGATCAGCCATCTTGCTGATCGGTGGAGACAAGACCGGAGACGACCGATGGTACGACGTCCATGTCCCCATCGCCGACGGTCTTTACGATGAACACCTGGAACAACTTCGAAAGGAAGGGCTGATCAATGGCTAACAAATTTTCTGTACTACGGCAAAAGATGTCACCAGAGGCGCAAGCACGAGCCGGGGTCAAGGCGCAGGCGATGCTTGCCGAAATGCCGCTCAACGAATTGCGCCAAGCGCGTGGCCTGTCGCAAAAGATGCTGGCTGATCTGCTTCACGTCCAGCAGCCCTCCATCGCAAAGATGGAGAGGCGCACAGACATGTACCTTTCTACCCTGCGCAGCCACATCGAGGCGATGGGGGGGCAGTTGGAGGTCGTGGCGCGCTTCCCGGATGGCGTGGTCAAGATCAGCAATTTTGCCGATCTGGGTATCAATGCGACGACATCGTAAAAAGGTAAAAAGGGGCCAGGCTCAATTTCAGACTAACGCAAGCTGATGGACTGCCTGAACCGCTTGGGCTATGACATTGAAATCAAAGTGCGACCAGCGGCGGAGCCTGTAGGGCATTTGATACTGGCGCCTGCCTGATCTGCACTGGCTGTGGTCGCTGTCAGCCAAGTGCGCGTGATGTCACTCCAGAGGAGACGGTAGGGTTTATTCATGACTTGACATTCCCTTCATTGGTCATATCATTGGCGATATGAGGATGGGTCGAGTAGTGCTGGATACCAATGTGCTGGTGGCGGCTGCACGAAGTCGCCAAGGCGCTTCGTTCGCCCTGTTGCAAGCACTGCGAGCGGATCGTTTTCGATTGCTGGCTTCGGTGCCGCTGTTTCTTGAATCCGAGGCGGTGTTGAAGCGCCCCGAGCAACTGGCAGCCACCGTTCGTAGCGCGGCGCAGGTGGATGCGTTTCTGGATGCATTGACGTTGCGGTGCGAGCCGGTTCATCTGTTTTATCTCTGGCGACCGCAATTACGCGACCCGGCCGATGAAATGGTATTGGAGACCGCACTGAATGGCCGCGCCGATGCGTTGGTGACGTTCAATGTCAACGACTTCGCCCCAGCGAGACGATTTGCGCTGCCGGTGATTAACCCGTCAACGTTTTTGCAGCAGTTATTGAAGGAGAAATCGTAATGTCCAACTATGCCCTGCGTGTTCCAGAGTCGCTCTTTGCCTATGCCCGCAAGGTGGCAGAGGAGGAACAGGTGTCGATGAACCAGTTTTTTGTGACGGCCATTGCTGAAAAAGTGTCGGCGCTGAAAACCGAAACGTATTTTCGTGAGCGGCAGGCGCGTGGCGATCTGGCGGGCTTTGACGTATGGCTGGCCGCTAGCCCTGATGGCCCCCCGATGCCCGGTGACGAGTTGCCGACGACGACTGAGTGAACCGCGGGCACTGCGCGAGT
>JBAXJT010000126.1:0-1981 GCA_037137715.1 Nitrosomonadales bacterium | reverse complement strand
TGCCTTCATCGCATTCAAGGGGGTGCCCTCGCGCATCATGATCGACAACCTGAAGACGGGTGTCACCGAACATTTGGCAGGTTGCGCACCGGTGTTCAACGCCCGTTACCTCGATTATGCGCGCCACTGCGGCTTTACGATTTCTGCCTGTAATGTTGCCAAGGGGAATGAGAAAGGACTGGTTGAAAACGGTGTTGGCTATGTTAAGAAGAATTTCCTCAACGGTCTGGAATTGACCGATTTCAGCGTCATCAATCCTGCAGCACTGCTGTGGCTGGAAACTGTCGCCAATGTACGCCTACATAGCGAGACCCGGCAACGACCAATAGATATGTTCGAGCAGGAGAAAGCGCATTTACTACCGCTCAATCCAGCCAGCTACGACATTGGTCGCATCAGCACGGTGCGCGTAAACAAGCAATTTCGCGTCGCATTCGATGCGAACCATTATTCCGTGCCGGTGAATTACGTCGGCATCCGCGTGATTCTAAAAGCATATCCAGATCGCCTGTGCATTTATCACGCCGAGCAACTGATTGCCCGGCATAACCGCTGTTATGACCGCCACCAAGATATTGAAGACCCCAATCATCCCAAAGAACTGGTCACGCAACGCCGCAATGCCAATGAGCAGCGACTTCTGTTGCGCTTTCTGTCGCTCACCCCCAAAGCATCTGAGTATCACGCAGGGCTCGTGGTGCGGCGTCTGAACTGGCGTAATCATGTTGCCAAAATCAATGCACTGGCGGAAATCTACGGCGATCCGGCCACGGGACGGGCGATTGAAGATGGCTTGGCGTTCGATGCCTTCAGTTGCGAATACATCACCAATCTGCTCGAAGCGCGAGCGCGTGCACTGCCAGAATCCAGCCCCCTGCAACTCACGCGGCGTCAGGATTTGCTCGAACTTGACCTCGCCAAACCCGATCTCTCACTCTACGAGGTAAATCATGAAAACAAAAATCTCAAAAAATGAAGCAAATAGCCCATCCAGTACGGAGCTACTGCGTGAACAACTGGCCGCTCTGCATATGACGTATGTGGAACAGCACTTTGAATCTATGGGACAAAAAGCCGCGCTGGATCAGTCCGCCCATGTAGATTATCTGGCGAAACTGATCGATGGCGAGAGCTGTCGCCGCGATGATCGCAGCATCGAGCGGAGGATAGCGGCGGCTCGTCTGCCGGTACTCAAAACACTGGAACAATTCGACTGGAGTTGGCCTGCCAACATCAACCAGTTACAGGTGCGTCATTTGTTTCGTCTCGATTTCCTCAAGGAAAAGGGCAACATCATTTTTATCGGTAACGTCGGTCTGGGTAAAAGTCACCTTGCGACGGCGATTGCGCATACCGCCTGCATGAAAGGACATTCGGCACTGTTTACCACGGCGGTTGGCATCATCAATTCACTCGCGGCTTCACAGGCATCTGGCGGCATCAAGCGAGAGATGAACAAATACCTCAAGCCGCAGCTTCTGGTCATCGATGAACTAGGCTACCTCCCCATCGACAAATTCGGCGCCGACTGTCTCTTCCAGATCATCAGTGCTCGATATGAGCGCAGTTCTACAGTCATCACCTCGAATCGTGCCTTCAAAAACTGGGCGGAAATCTTCAACAACGACAGCGTACTCGCCTCGGCACTGCTAGACCGACTCCTGCATCATGCCGAAACCGTGCTCATCGAAGGCAAAAGCTATCGGATGAAAGACCAGATCGATAATCTGAAGACATAGTCACCACCACCTCTCAGTAACATTACGGCTCATAACCGTAGTGCTGCCTGCCCATGCCCAGAAAAAGTGTCAAAAGAGTTAAACCCTCAATGGCACTTTCAAGTCGCTAGATTCATGGCATATTCACGCCGCTGCTCACACCGTACCGATACCAAAAAGAAACATCAAGAAATATATCTTCTTAGATCAACTGACATTACTGATAAGTCGTTCCATACCATATGCCATACGCATTATCCCAA
>JBAXJT010000125.1:0-1993 GCA_037137715.1 Nitrosomonadales bacterium | reverse complement strand
GAAACGCAATTTCCCAATTCTATTTTAGCTACGGATGGCCGCGGATTTTCGCGGATTGTTTTCTGGTTGGGGAGTTGGCGTTATTAAGACAGTAGCGTGCGGATGAATTTGCGTTCTTCGGACAGGATTGACAGGATTTTGCAGGATTTGTTCAGCCGGGCAGTTGGCAATCCTGTTGAATCCTGTTAATCCTGTCCAAAAAAAATTGGGGTCATTGCAGAAGTTCAATCCGCGAAATCCGCGGCAAAAAAGTTTGGAGTGCGGCGGCTTGCCGCCGCTTTTTGCAGCCGCGGCTTGCCGCGGCGTACAGACTGGTTCTGCAGCTTTTCTTTTTCTTTCCCTGCGGGCGTGGCAAGCCCCGCCCGACAAAGCGCGACCAAGGTCGCGCACTCCAAACTTGATTCGCAATCAGTAGCTGCAAAACGCAATTTCTCAGTTTCCTTAGCTACGGATTGACGCGGATTGCGCGGATTGATTTGTGCTGGAAACCAACCAATAAAAGATCCGCGCTTTGGGGAGGGGGTATTTGTGTTGAGGGGAGAAGGCGTACGCTCGGATGCTGGCTTCAAAGTACCTCGTCCCACGAATAGTGCGATGGGGCCAAACCCATGTCATAAACGCGTTGCAGCAAGTCCGGGCGCTTTTCTGCCAGGATCTGCATTCTTCTTTTCTTGTGTGGCTTGAGCTCTGCGATTTGGAGCACGATGTCGGCTAAGTCGGAGATATGCGCATCCGTAGAGGAAACCAAGACCTTCAGGCGAGCGACATTCTTGTCTGAGATGTGCGACTGGTTCATGAACCCTGAGATTTCATCCGCCTGCTCAATTGCATCGCGCTCGCCCTTGGGCATCCGGGAGCAATCCGTGCAGACGTGCCGCGCGTGACCCTTGCCAGAGAACCTTTCGTTCGGCAGGATGGCCTGGCACAAGTGACAGAAATGGCCGCGTTTCCCTTTCATCTTTTCTCACGTCAGGCAGTTTGTAAGGCGTGCGCAATTGCGTTTCTTGGCTACGGATTTGCGCGGATCTCGCGGATTGCTTTGTGCTGGAAACTGACAGAAGTTAAATCCGCGGTCATCCGCGACAATCCGTAGCTAAAATGAATTGGCGCAATTGCGTTTCTTAGCTACGGATTTTCGCGGATTGCGCGGATTGGTTTGGGTTGGCAACTAGCCGAAGTGAAATCCGCGGAATTCCGCGGGTAGCAAAAAACGTATTCTGCGTGAAATAGAGACTAGACAAATAATTTCGATTGCCAGGATATCAACAAATCCAAGACCGATGACGGGATCTACATCAACCAATACATCGACATCGCTCTTGGTTGTCTGCTCTCCACGTGCATACGATCCGAACAGGCCGATCGACCGTATTTTGTACTTTGCTACCAGTTCCGGCTTCAAAACCCGTAGTGTTTCAAGGATAGTTTCACGTGTCAGCATGGCTAACTCCCTTATGAGCGCATCACGTGCACTGAATTCGTTGCGCACAATTTACCATGAAGGGTCGTGCGGCTGAAAATTTTTGGCTGAAGGCTGTTAGGGAAGCGGCAAGGGGTAAGAGGTAAGAGGTAAGAGGTAGGCGGAGAGCGGGAAGCGGCAGTCGGCAAGAAACGCCATGGGGACGGATGATGTTGTGGGTGGGGCTGGCCGCGGATTCCAGCGGATTGGTTTCTGGTTGGGGAATTGACTACATGAAGACAGTAGCGTGCGGATGAATTGCGTTCTTTGGACAGGATGAACAGGATTTTCAGGATTCTGGGAATTGTTGCGGCAGGAAAATAGGGCAATCCTGTTAAATCCTGTCAATCCTGTCAAAAATAACGTGGTTGTATCACTGCAATGGTGGGTCGATACGCAGATAGGCGTAATGGATTCCGGGCAGGATCGGCACAGCACGGGAATCGGCGTTAATCTGCGCAATCTGCGGAGAACACGAAGTTGGGAATACTGTCCGCAGATTGAGAAGATTAACGCAGATTGAGAGCGGGGAAC
>JBAXJT010000124.1:0-2005 GCA_037137715.1 Nitrosomonadales bacterium | reverse complement strand
TTTTTTGGAGAATCAGCAAGGCTGCCGCCTCCGCCAAGGCGCGATCTTTGCGTACCATTTCACGCTTGAATTGCTTGACCTCATCTTTCAATACACGGAGTTCCTGACCGCCATCGACAGCTTTTGCACCCGCACAAAAAGCAGTTTTCCAACTGGATAAATGATGGGGAAATAAACCGTTTTCACGACACCAGGCCTGCAAGGCTTCACCCGATAGTGCATGCGTTTGATGTAAGGCGACCAGTTGCTGTTCAGGCGTCCAATCTTGCGGCCGACGCGCTTTCTTTTGAAGGGCGTCAGCAGGTAGGCTTTTTCTTTTCATCCAATTTTTGATTGTGTAATTGTTAATATTTAATTCGTCAGCGACTGACTTTATCGTCCTGTCACCACGCGAATATACCTTGATTAACGCCTGCTCAATAAATGCTTCTGAATAACGATTTTTCATTGTTGTCTCCATGCCTCAATGTTAATTTTTTGAGGCGACAACTAGTCTGACACTGGGGGGTACTGTCTATCGGCTATCAGATTTATCAGGAAGAGAAAAAGCGTGAACAAGAACAAGCCCGCTGGGTACTGGAGCATGAAGGCAACATAGATAAGGCATCCATTATCAAAGAGCTTAAGGAGATGCTTTCATCAAAGATGAATGCCCCCAACTCTGTCGAGTTTCAGAATGTAAGGTTTTACCCGGAAATGATCCCCGACCACGGCGTTATTAGACTTCCACAACAAGTTGCCATTTGTGGTGAGGTCAATCAAAACGGTGATAAGAATGTCGGTCCGTTTAGACCATTTATCGGAGTTTGTCAACCTAGTTGTCGCCTGATCATCTACGATTATGCTGCCATTTTTAGCGCTAAATTTCCCTCCACTTTCTCGTCATTATCGGTAATACGTTGATCCGGATTTAAGTGCACCACGAGGACGGGTTGCCAGTTTCTAGTGGCACCGCTCCAGCGTTCAGGGTGTTTATTTTTGGCTGCTTCATAGACGCTGGCACGCTTTTTCAATAACGCGGTATCGAGGCCGGCATGCCGTTCTGCCGGGGTGACGAAGTTGATGGCGCTGTGCCGGTGTTCTTCGTTGTACCACTGCGTAAATGTCCCCACCCATTGCCTCGCAGCGAGCAGATTTTCAAAGGCACGACAAGGATACTCAGGTCGGTATTTTAAGGTTTTGAACAGCGATTCCGAGTAAGGATTGTCGTTGCTCACCGCCGGACGACTAAATGACGGCGCGACGCCTAACGCTTGCAAGGTGGCCAGCATCGTGGCGCCTTTCATCGGACTGCCATTGTCAGAATGCAGGACGACTTGATCCGGCTGAATGCCCTCTCGTTCGCAAATGTCACGCATGACGTCACCCGCCAGTTCGCTACTTTCTGTGTCGTAAATCTGCCAGCCAACGATTTTTCGGCTAAAAATATCCATGAATAAATAGAGGTAAAAATAGCTGCCTTTAACCAAGGTCGGGAGATAAGTGATGTCCCAACTGAAGAGCTGATTGGGTGCGGTGGCGCAGAGTGCACGCGGTTTGTGACGGCGTTGCGCGGGTCGCTCACCAGTTCGATGTTGAAGCTGATTCTCGGCGCTCAGGATGCGATAGAAGGTTGATTCAGAAGCGATGTACTCCCCGCGATCAGCCAGTATCGGCACGATCTGACTTGGCGGCAGACTGCCAAATTCGTCTGAATTGGCCACCGTCAATACGTGTTGACGCTCCAAGGCGCTCAGTTTGTTGGGCGGCGTGTGTATCCGGCAGGGACGTTGATCGCCTCGTGACTGATCAATCTGCCAGCGCTGCAAGGTACGCTCGCTCAGGCTAATAACCGCACAGGCACACTTCTGCCGTGCGCCGGAATCCATCGCTTCTTGCACCATGGTGATGATCTGGTCGCGCTCTGCAAGAGAAGTCATTTGACCTCGTCCTCCCAGAGCGCGCGGAACTTTTTTTGGAGAATCAGCAAGGCTGCCGCCTCCGCCAAGGCGCGATCTTTGCGTAC
>JBAXJT010000123.1:0-2021 GCA_037137715.1 Nitrosomonadales bacterium | reverse complement strand
TCATGCTTGATAACGGCGCACAGTAGCGGGTGCATTTAAACAAAAGGCGGAAAAGGCCCACAGGATTTTTGACAAACCATTGTTTATCCTATGATTTTGCCGGTTTTTGATCTCCCAATTTCAGCCTTCTTCGAAGGGCGGATTTTTTGGAAGGGCGAGGCCGCCCCAAAGGGCCTGGTAAAAGCAAACTGGATGCCTTCCGCCCGGAAATCGAGAGCCTGCTGGCCAACAGCTCAACTCAGAAATTCGTTGCGGAGCGTTACCACACGACACAAGCCAATCTTCTCAACTGGCTAAAAAAAACACGGCACGAAGGCCGCCAAAGGCAAACTGGCGTCATAACCAGACTGCCCACAGCCCTGGAAACCGCCAAAACGGGCAACGCCCACAATATTAACCCTATGGGACTTTTCCGCCTTTTGTTTAAACGCACCCAATCATTTTGGTGGTCTTTCGCTGCGTGTTCGTGGGCCATAGCACTTAGTCTAACCGCTCCAGGAGAAAGGTCCGTGTTAAGTGTTTTGTTGATGGTGGCAACTGGAAGTTGCCCAAGATATCGTGCTCTGTATGTTTCTGGCATTGGTCCATTGTAACCCGTCAACTTCGCGAAAACCATGATCGCTTGTGGAAATATTTCCGCAACCGATTTCTCTTTCAATCACCACCACCGACACCATGTGCGCCTCTGCCTGGACGCCACCAGCACGGCAGACACCTTAGCCATTAGGCTATTATTGCCCAACCCCTCGAAAGGGTAAAATTAGCGTTCGGGGCCGAAGGGGTGCCTCAACATAGTCGCGTTCGGACCACCCAGCAATCATCTGGCAGTCGATGGTAACGCTGGCTGAGCGTTTTTCAGCTCAGCGAGATAGGCGAAGAATGTGCGTCGCCCAACACCAAGAATCCGGCAGACTTCATCGGCGGTCTTGTCGGAGTTTTCATACAGAATTTTCGCATTTGCCAATTTTGTGGCATCGGTCCGAGGTCGCCCTCCAGTTTTTCCGCGCGCCTTAGCAGAACTGCGGCCAGCTGCTGCCCGCTCTGCTCGTAACTCCCGTTCCATCTGGTGGATGGCACCCATCATTGACAAGAAACAACGGCCAGTTGCCGTACCTGTATCAATGTTTTCACGCAATGAGGCCAAGTTAATTTGCAGCCGCTCAAGCACTTGAGCCGTTTCAAGAAGGTTGATCAGAGAGCGTGTCATACGGCTCAACTCGGTGACCACCAGTGTATCGCCCGCTCTGACGTATCCCATCATCTGATCCCAGCCTGGCCGATCCATCCGGGAGCCGGTCATCTTGTCAGAAAAGATACGCCCACAGTCGGCCTTCTTCAGCGCATCAATTTGCGAGTCAAGATTTTGCCCCACGCTGCTGACACGGGCGTAGCCGATTCGATGCGGTAAAGTGGTTAAATGAGCGAAGTTTCCAGTATCCATCGGGCCAAAACCTAACACATATCGAAGGTAAATGCATTATGTTTTCGGCAACGCTTTTCGCACCATGATTCGGCGCGTTCTGCCCTGTGGAAGGCATCCCTGCAGCCCGTGCGAAAGGTGTACTTTTTGCACTCTCTGAAAGGTCATTGCGCATGACCGCCGCCTCCCGCCGCCTGTCAATCCTGACCACCCAGGAAATCGACGATCTTTACGGCTTGCCACGCTTTACGGAGAATGACCGGGCCTTGTTTTTCGATCTGAACCCGGTAGAGCAAGAGATGGTCGGCGGCGTGTATACGATCTCCGTTGCGGTTCACCTGATTCTTCAACTTGGCTATTTCAAGGCCAAGCGCCAGTTCTTCATCTATGCACGCGATGTCGTGCTTGACGACCTGGAATATATTCGACATCGCTATTTTCCGGCGCGGGATATCGCCGAAATAAGAACGCTTTCCAAACCGACAAGACTTGAGCAGCAGCAAGTCATTCTCAAGCTGTTCGGCTGCCAGATGTGTGACGGCGCCGCTAACCCAACTTTGCCACATGGCACTACAAATATGAATAATACCAGTGACTTACG
>JBAXJT010000122.1:0-2057 GCA_037137715.1 Nitrosomonadales bacterium | reverse complement strand
TATCCGATCGCCAACTGAAAACAGTTGGATGGGATAACTTTGTTCAAAGTCCAAAACGATGAAACCGTTGATTTTCTGCGCGGCATGATGGGGATGAAATGACGCTACCCGCTGATATGTCCCGGTGCAAGGGCGACACATCCACTTGTTGCACCGACTGCGCGCGCCGAAAGCAAATTTCGCTTGATGACGAAAAACGCTGGTATCCATACATGTATTTTGCGCCAGTGAAAGGGCGCTGTTTATACAAAATCATTGAGGAAAAACATGAACCAGCCGATTGATAACTCACAAGAAACAAAACTTTTTTAGCTATGTTAAATATAGCTATAAGTGCAGACGGGACAAGGGCTTTGGCTGATTTAACAGATAAAGTCACGCACCCGGCTTTTCAGGCTGGCGCTGCCACTGGAGTGACTTCGAACCCAAGTGCCAAGGCCCGGCGTTTGAGAGCCGCGACGCTGCGCGCATGCTGCTGCTCTTCGTAGCGTTGCTGCCCTTGATCGACGAACTCTTCGCCCCGAGTCAGCATGAAGTACACCATGCGTGCGAGTTTGTGTGCCACCGCCGTGTTGGCGCTGGGTTTGTCCATGCGTGCGCACAGTCGCCGGTAGAACGCTCCCAGGGCAGAGTCGCAGCGTGCCAGGCTCATCGCCGCCATCTTCAGGACTTGGCGCACCCGATTGACCGAGCGCTTGGTCTTGCTTGACAACACTTTGCCACCGCTGATCTTGGTGCCCGGACTCAACCCCAGCCATGAGCAAAAATGCTTGACCGTGGGAAATCGACTCAAGTCCGGGCCAATTTCCGTCAGTATCTTCGTCACTGCCGCTACGCCCAGTCCGTTGATGCGGGTGAGATCCACGCCGGCCCAGTTGGCCAGCAACTGGCGCACATCGTAATCCTTGCGCTGTTTGCTGCCAAAGCGTGGCGGCTTGCCCATATCGATATTCTTTTCGCCCAAATTCTTCAGCTCCGCTTGGAGCTTGGTATCGCACTCGGCCAAATGGCGTGCGATATCGTCATACATCCCCAGTGACTGGCGCAATACGAACAGGTGTTCCTCACGCCAGTTGCCCGTTAACGCCTTGATGATCTCTTCTTCGCTGGCCTTGACGCGGCTGTGGCGGTGGCGCGCCAGTGCCTTGGGGTCGCGCTCGCCGGCCACAATACTACGGATGATCAATCCCCCGGTCAGGCCCATCACGTCGCTGAGCACTTCAGTGAGCTGTATATTCATCTGCACCAGGGCCTTTTGCATGCGCTGCACCCAACTGGCTTGCTCTGTCAGCAATATGTCGCGCTGGCGCGCCACGGCGCGCAGTTCGCGAACCTCAGCTTCCGGGCGAAATGCCGCACGCAAGAAGCCCAGGCTCATGAGCTTTTGCAGCCACTGGCAGTCTTGCACGTCGCTTTTGCGCCCGGGCACATACTTCATCTGGCGCGCATCGACCAGCCAGACTTTGAGTCCGCGCTGCTCCAGCACTTCAAATACCGGTATCCAATACACGCCGGTGGACTCCAGTGCCACCGTATCCACCCCGCAAGCAATCAGCCAGGTCGCCATCGCGTTGAGGTCATCGGTCATCGCACCGAACTCGCGTACCGGCTCATCGCTTGAGCCCGCTGGCACGGCCACCCAGTGGCTCGATGCGCCCACATCAATTCCCGCAGCATGGGGGAAAATCTCTTGCTCTTTCACTCGAACTGCCATGTTGTGCTCCACAATGGTTAACGAATGGCAGCGTCATGGAAGCGTCGAATTTGACTCACTCTCACAAACGGGATGCGCATCGCTGCGCTCACCAATGTCGCCGACGATTCCCGGACCATGCTCAATGACGGGCTCACCCAACAATGGCAGTAACCACTGCGAGTTCGCACCAATGCTTTTTCGGTCATTTCGGCGCTGCCATTCGCTTTTTAGCGCAAATTCGCGCGCAACGCTAGCCTATGCCCTTGTTTCTTTAGGAACGTCTGGCCCGCTTGCGGGGTTGGGATGCTCAATACTACTAAGACTTTTTTAGTACCAATGTCTATGGAGTGGTCGATTATCG
>JBAXJT010000121.1:0-2095 GCA_037137715.1 Nitrosomonadales bacterium | reverse complement strand
ATCGAACCCTCGTATGCAGCTTGGGAAGCTGCCGTTCTACCATTGAACTACACCCGCGTGGTAGCATCGCATTTTAGCTTAATTGAAGGACAAAGTGAAAGTGATTACTGTCTTTGTGAACGGCGCTGAGCGCCAATTGAACGATAATTGCAGCATTGCTGCGCTGATTGAGGCACTCGGCTATACCGGGCGTCGCATCGCGCTGGAAAAAAACGGCGACATCGTGCCACGCAGCCAATACACCGATTGCACGCTGAATGAAGGCGACAAACTGGAAATCGTCGTCGCGGTCGGCGGGGGATAAATCAGGATTCAGGATTCAGGATTCAGGATTCAGGATCGTTATTAAATCATAAGGATTACAAAATGAATGACTCGCTCATCATCGCAGGAAAAAGCTACTCATCCAGACTGTTAGTCGGCACTGGAAAATACAAAGATTTCACCGAAACCCGCGCGGCGCTGGATGCTTCAGGCGCCGAGATCGTCACGGTGGCGATACGCCGCACCAATCTGGGTCAGAACCCCAATGAACCGTCACTGCTCGACGCCGTGCCGATGTCGAAATTCACCTATCTGCCCAACACGGCCGGTTGCTATACCGCCGATGACGCCGTGCGCACCCTGCGTCTGGCGCGCGAACTACTGGACGGTCATAGTCTGGTTAAGCTCGAAGTGCTGGGCGATCCGCAATCTTTATATCCGAACGTGATTGAGACCATTGCCGCCGCAAAAATACTGGTTGCCGAAGGTTTTCAGATCATGGTCTACACCTCGGATGATCCGATTGTCGCCAAACAACTCGAAGACATCGGCTGCGTGGCGATCATGCCGCTGGCCTCATTGATCGGCTCCGGCATGGGCATCTTGAACCCGTGGAATCTGCAACTGATCATGGATAAAGTCAGCGTGCCGGTGATTGTCGATGCGGGCGTAGGAACAGCCTCGGATGCGGCGATTGCCATGGAACTGGGCTGTGCAGGGGTCTTGATGAACACCGCAATTGCCGGTGCACAAAATCCGGTGCTGATGGCCTCCGCAATGAAAAAAGCCACCGAAGCCGGACGCGAGGCATTTTTGGCAGGACGTATGCCGAAAAAACTCTACAGCGCGAGCCCCAGTTCGCCTACCGCCGGCATCATCGCATCTGTGCGCAGCTGATTTCCCCCTTATCCCTTCCCCCTTATCCCAGGGGGAAGGCAATCAAATATTACGAACATGACCAACACCGACGATCTTACTAAACGCCACATCCGCAGCTTCGTACTCAGGCAAGGCCGCGTCACGGTCGCCCAACAGCGCGCTGTTGATACGCTACAACCTGTGTTCGGCATTCCTTATGCAGCACAACCACTTGATTTAAATGATTCTTTTGGCAGAATTGCACCAAAGATTCTCGAGATCGGTTTCGGCATGGGGGATAGCACAGCGAGCATTGCGCAGGAAAATCCGCAAAACGACTACCTGTGCCTTGAAGTGCATACGCCGGGGGTGGGTAATCTGTTCAAAGTGATGGGCGAGCAAAACATCAGCAATATCCGCATCATCCAGCACGACGCGGTGGAAGTGCTGCGCGACATGATAGGTGATGGAACGCTGGACGGCGTGCATATCTTTTTCCCCGATCCCTGGCACAAGGCACGCCACAACAAGCGCCGGTTGATTCAGACGCCGTTCATCGAAAAACTGATGAAAAAATTAAAGCCGGGCGGTTATATCCACGTTGCGACCGACTGGGAAAATTACGCCCAACAACTGCTGCAGGTATTGAGCGATGAACCGCTGCTGGCAAATACCGCCGCCGACTACGCCCCGCGCCCCGACTACCGCCCGCTCACCAAGTTCGAGAAGCGCGGCCTCAATCTGGGGCATGGCGTATGGGATCTAGTGTTCCGCAGGAAATAACAACCGCAGGCTGGGGTGAGGCATGAACCCCAGCTTGTTATGAAGGGAATCACGCGTGCCCTATTCCAGCCTGCCGGACTAGCGATGCTGACCGGCAGCTTTCGGGTTCGTCATTCAAGCGGGCGAGGTTCAACAATCGAGACGAAGCGGAAGCTCAACGTTCAAATTGAGGGGCTGCTTCGCGGCAGTC
>JBAXJT010000120.1:0-2102 GCA_037137715.1 Nitrosomonadales bacterium | reverse complement strand
CTTCCTCAACCGGTGCAGCTTCCTCAACCGGTGCAGCTTCCTCAACCGGTGCAGCCTGCTCAACGGGTGCTGATTCTTCAACCTGTGCCGTTTCCTCAATAGGGGCGACCAATTCAACCGATGCAACCGGCTCAACTACCTTCGTCTCACTCGCGACAACCCGACGCACCCACACGGGATACAGATTCAATTCGCGCAGCATGGCTTCGCGCCTATCCATTTTTTTCACCTGTTAAATTATCCCACGCCATCACTAATGCATCCTCGCTGCCTGCCGCGTTCCGGTAATATCCGCGCCGCAAACCGACCTGCGCAAATCCTGCCCGCTCGTATAAAGCAATCGCCGCCCTGTTAGACGCCCTCACTTCGAGAAAGACGCGCGACCACCGATTGTCGCCCGCTATTCTTAGCAATCCAGCGAGCATCAAACCACCCAAACCCTTGCGCTGATGCGCTGAGGAAACCCCGATCGTGAGCAATTCCGCCTCACCCACCCCCGGCATCAATACCGCATAGCCGCGCACGTCGCCTGCTAACTCATCCACAAAACACAGATAGCCGCTGTTCAGTGCGTCACTGAAATTACCCCGCGTCCAAGGATAGGCTTGCACATCCTGCTCAACAGCCAGCACGGCATCAATATCAGCCAGCGTCATGTTTCTCATTTAAATCACTCAGGTCACTATTCTATTGGCGTACAAGACAATTCGAGATATTGGAACTGCGATTTGAATCAATCTCAAGCGCGTACAGTTTACCGCGTCAGCGACACATCTCAAATGAAATCAGGACGAATCCTGCACGGCCTATTTATAAATAATGCCGGTCATCTGAAGCTCAACGGCGAACTAACAATGCCTCAAAAATCTCAAGCGGCACCGGCTTGCTAAACAGATACCCCTGAAAGTGTTTGCAACCGCTTTTTTCAAGAAATTCCAGCTGCTCTGCCGTTTCGACCCCCTCGGCAATCACATCCAGATTCAAGCCTTGCGCCATGGCGATGATCGTCGTCACAATCGACTTATCGTTGCTGTCGGTGGCAATGTCGCGCACAAACGACTGATCGATTTTGAGCTGATCAAGCGGCAGACGTTTTAAGTATTGCAACGAAGAATAGCCGGTTCCAAAATCGTCCATCGAGAAATTGACACCGAACGCCTTTAATTCCATCATTTTTGCAATTGTATCGTCCACATTCGTCAATACCACACTCTCAGTCAACTCTATCTTGAGCTTTGATGCCCGTATGCCGTGCTGATTAACGATGGCCTGCACCTGCGCAACAAAATCAGGCTGACGTAACTGTTTCGCACTCACATTGACCGCCAGAACAAAATCGCACGCCAATGGATTCTGTTGCCAAACTTTGAGTTGCGCGCACGCTGTATCCAAAACCCAGAGTCCGATGGGCAGTATCGCCCCGCTATCTTCGGCCAGCGGGATAAATAACGCCGGTGAAATCAGGCCTCGTTCCGGATGATTCCAGCGCAGCAAGACCTCAGCCCCGATAGTTTGATTGTGGCTATTCACCTGAATCTGGTAATACAGCTGGAATTGCAGTTTTTCGAGCGCAATTCTTAATTCACTCTCTAAAGCGGCACGTTCGCTGATCAACGCCTGCATCGCCGGATCGAAAAAACGCATAGTGTTGCGCCCGGCTTTCTTGGCCTCATACATCGCGATATCAGCCTGCTGCAACAAACTCTCGATAGACTGATGCCCGATAAACAGCGTTGCGCCTATGCTGGAAGTACTCCTGAATTCATGCTGGTTAAGCTGATAAGTCCGGCCAAGTACGGCGAGAATTTTGCTGCCTATCACCTCGGTCTGTTCGGCCGCCTCCATCGCCTGAGGGTTCATGTCTTCCAGTATCACAACAAACTCATCGCCCCCCAGTCGCGCCACCGTATCGCCATCGCGTACACATGAAATCAGTCGCTGTGCCACCTGCTGCAGCAGCAAATCGCCAATTCCGTGTCCTAGCGTATCGTTTAAAATCTTGAAATTATCCAGACGCGCATTCAAGTTCGAAGTGCAACAGCCGCTGATTGCTTGGTGTAGCGTATTTCCACTCCGAAGAATACCTCGTGCGGTGTTCTGAA
>JBAXJT010000119.1:0-2147 GCA_037137715.1 Nitrosomonadales bacterium | reverse complement strand
ACATCGCCGCAAGCGCTGCGACGACTGAGTTTCTCAAAATAGGATTCATTTGGTGCTGCCTCCTGGAGAGGGTCAGATCAAAGTGATTCAGAGAATTCGCTGGGAAGTACTGCCGAAACCAAAAACTGAAAGTTACGAAATAATTGAAATAAAAGTGACAGAATTTTTATTATGTTAAATTATGGCTGACGTTTGATAAGAAACTGTGGAATATGCCGCGACTCCACAGCAATGGCGGTCAGCACCCTGCTACCGGGATGTATATGACGTAACTCGTTCAAAGCGGCACTTCTGTTCATGGCGAGCACTGACACACCCCGCAAGGGCACGTGATCCCGCGTTTTGATATCGAACCGATATTCATGAATTTCCGCTTGCTTCACCGTCGCCATGCTAGGGCCCTTTATTATTTGCCACATAGGCGCCGCAGATAAAACACGTAGACGAAAAACCCGTGACGCACTAGCATCCTGTATGGGATGGCATTCTAGGGTGCATGTCGATGATCTCGATACGTACTTAAGTCCATATTGCTGCGATCGCTGGCCGCTAAAATGCGACACAGCCCGCCTTTGGTATGCGGTAACTGCAAGGTGCGATACGTCATAGAAGCATGTTGCATGCACCCAACATATCGACTTGCGGTCGGCGCCAACGGTTCCCTGATTGCGGGAGTCGTGCGAGTCGACGCATGATGTTCGGCACGCAATAGAACCACTCATTACCCCTCGCATAACGGCGACTATCGTTGACCCCCCAGAATACCATACTGATTGTTGACGATGACGCCAGCACCCGCATCGCGCTGGAACGCGTCTTGAATCATCATGGCTATGTTGTCAGGGCATTCGATGATCCGGCGCGTTTTATCGAATCCATAGACCCGTCATACGGATACGCCCACTGCGCGATCCTGGATATGCGTATGCAGGGTCTGCGCGGACTGGATGTGCAACGCGCCCTCATTGAACGCGGCGTGCCGCTACCGGTTATTTTTCTCTCCGGCGAAAGTGAGATGACCGAGGTCATCTCTGCTTTAAAACATGGTGCTGCTGATTTTTTATTGAAACCGGTGGACACCGATGAGCTGCTCAACGCCATCTCCCACGCTCTTGCCTCCGGCACCGCTGACACGGATCCAAAAACTGCCTTGCTCAAAAAGCTCAGCCGGCGCGAAACCGAAATACTGGAACTGGTGACCAAGGGGATGCGCAGCCAGCCGATTGCCGACGCCCTGGGTATCGGCCTGCGCACGGTAAAAATGCATCGCGGCAACCTCATGGCAAAGCTCGGGGTTTCGAACGTCACTGAGTTGCTTGCGCTGTTTCATAACTGAAACATCAGCGCCTGCAGCAACCGCCCTAAGGCCTATAAACCGGTAGCTCGATAATAAACCGGGCGCCGCCCGCAGGCAGGTTTTCGCATCGCAGACTGCCGTTGTTTCTCTCGACGATATGCTTGCTCAGCCATAGTCCCAGGCCCATGCCTTCAGGGCGGTTGCTTTTGAAAATATCGAAAATGCGGTCCTTCAACGCGGCATCAATGCCTGGGCCGTTGTCTGTAACGCTGAGCTGCAATTTATTATCCTGCACGCGTGTTTGCACCGTGATTTCCCGGCCGGGCTTCTCAAGCCTGTTGAGTGCGTTGACTGCGTTGTTAATCAAATTGAGTATTACCTGCTGGAACTCATTCGGATGCAAAGCAACCATCACAGCCGGCACCAGATCGAGCCTGATGGCAATGCCCGTTCTTCCGGCCTGCAAACCGGCAATTTCACAAACGTATCCAATCAACCGAGTCAAATCCAGAGTCTCGAACCCGACATCATCCTTGGAAAAAATACCCCTCAGCCCGGTGATGATGTTGGAGGCGCGACCGATATCCTGAATCAGGTCGTGGACAATCTCTTTGACCAGCGGATTGGCCGCATTCTGTTGCGGCAATATATCCTGTAGCAACTGCAGATTAAGCCGCATCGCACCCAGCGGTTGATTGAGTTCATGCGCGATCGCCGCTGACAGGGCGCCTGTTGCGGCCGCTTTATTCGCAGCCTCCAGCCCCGTAACCAACTCCCGGTTTTCAAGATCCTTGATAGTGGTCAGGGTGGTGGTGAATGAATTATTGATCATCAGGAACATCGTGAAATG
>JBAXJT010000118.1:0-2164 GCA_037137715.1 Nitrosomonadales bacterium | reverse complement strand
AACTGGGTTTGAATCCGTTTGGAAGTGCGCTGTATGTATTCGTCAATCGCTCGCGCAACAAGATCAAGGTTTTGTACTGGCATCGCAATGGGTTTTGCCTGTGGCAAAAGCGCTTGGAAGAGGAGAAATTCCACTGGCCGAAACACAGCGAGACGAACACACAAACGATCACGATCAGAGAGTTCGAGTGGTTGCTTGAAGGTATTGATTTATGGAGCAATAAACGTCACAAAACGTTGAATTATGCTTGTATTTCATAGGGTAAATTGATAGAATTCTTCATGCTTAAAACACATGAAAAATCTTCAGTTTTACCGCCTGATTATCGTTCCAGATCCAACCTTCCCGAGTTTGTTTTACCCGACGTTTTACCGACCGATCCGACAGCACTAACCGCGCTGCTGATTGCATGTGTCAATGCAAAGATCGCGTCTGACGAACACATCACCCACGCAGAAAAATACATTGCGTACGCAGAAGCGGCTTACGAAACCCGTCTGCGGGAACTCTACGAACAAATCATCCTGATGCGTCGCCGCATGTTCGGGGCAAGCTCCGAGAGCGCAGGTCAGCTCCATCTGTTCAACGAAGCCGAAGTGCTGGCCGCAACCTCTACCGAGGCGCAGGATATCGCGCCGTTGCCAGCACAGGTCAAAGCTCAAAAGGCCGCGCGCGGCAAACGCAGTCCGCTGCCGCCAGAACTTAAACGGGTAGAGATCATTCACGACGTGCCGGAATCCGAACGCACCTGCGATTGCGGCATCCCGATGGTGGTGATCAACCGTGTGATCAGCGAACAACTCGACATCGTTCCGATGCAAGTGCGAGTGCTGCAACATATCCGGCTGGTGTATGGATGCCGTGCCAGCGAACATGCGCCGGTAACTGCCATGCTGCCACCGCAACCCTTGCCCAAGAGCAATGCAAGTCCGAGTTTGTTGGCCATGCTGTTGACGACCAAGTACGTCGATGGGTTGCCACTGGCCAGATTTGAGAAAGTGCTGGCCCGTCACGATGTGACGGTGCCGCGCCAGACCTTGGCGCGCTGGGTGATAGGCGCGAGTGCCGCGCTGCAACCGCTGCACAACCTGATGCGAGACGTCTTGTTTGATGCGCCGTTCATCCACATGGATGAAACGGTGGTACAGGTACTCAAGGAAAAGAATAAGAATCCGGCCTCCAACAGTTACATGTGGGTGCAAACGGGCGGACCACCTGGTCAGCCCGTGGTGATTTACGACTATGACCCGAGTCGTAGCGGCGAAGTACCTGCGCGCCTGTTGTTGGGCTATCAAGGCTATCTGATGACCGACGGCTATGAGGGCTACAACAAGCTTGTCAAAACAACAGGCATCGAGCATCTGGTTTGCTGGGCGCATGTTCGCCGCAAGTTTGTGGAAGCCGTTAAGGTGCAACCGAAAGGCACGCACGGCCACGCCGACCAAGCGGTCGCCATGATCGGCAAGCTTTACGCTGTTGAGCGGGAGTACAAGGATTCTCCCATTGAGGTGCGTTATGCCGCGCGCCAGGAGAAAAGCAACTCGGTGCTGAATGAACTGCACGAGTGGCTGGAAACGATGCTGCCCAAAGTTCCACCGAAGAGCGCACTGGGTGGCGCACTGTCGTATATGCGAAACTACTGGAGCAAGTTGACTCGTTATACGGAGCGTGGCGACCTGCCAATCGATAACAATCGCTGCGAAAATACGATTCGCCCCTTCGTGGTTGGACGCAAGGCTTGGTTGTTTAGCGATACACCGGCTGGTGCCAACGCGAGTGCAATCATCTATTCGCTGGTTGAAACCGCCAAAGCAAACGGCGTAGAGCCGTATACATGGCTGCGCCATGTGCTGGAACACCTGCCCGCTGCACAAACGGCGGATGAAATAGATAAGTTGTTGCCGTGGAATTTCCATGCGGCGACTTTAGCTGACATCACGCCTCGCTGAATAGCCTGGGGTTGCTGGGTCGCTTACGAATAACCGCTTTGTAGCAATGAAGATTTTTAGCGGCAATGACCGGTTACGAGTAGGTCAATCTCAACCTTCAATGAAGGGGCATGGCACCATGCGGTAGCTCACGATGCGAAATTAACATTCGCCTTGCTGTCTTCAATACACCACAAACTTTGGGTATATGGTCGCCTCAGACACTTGATGCGGTT
>JBAXJT010000117.1:0-2178 GCA_037137715.1 Nitrosomonadales bacterium | reverse complement strand
TTTAGCCGCGAGTCTCGTAGAGACGTGGCGGGACGTGGCCTGTCATTGCGAGGAGTGGCCTGTCATTGCGAGGAGTGGCCTGTCATTGCGAGGAGTGGCCTGTCATTGCGAGCCGCACAGCGGCGCGGCAACATTGCGAGAAGGGGCCTTTAGCCTAATGCCGCTAGCTGCGACCGCGAGACAACATTGTAGCGGGAGGCAGGAGTCTCGTAGAGACGTGGCGGGTGGCAATCCAGCCTGTCATTGCGAGAAGGCACCTGTCATTGCGAGAAGGGGCCTTTAGCCGCGAGTCTCGTAGAGACGTGGCGGGCGGCAATCCAGCCTGTCATTGCGAGCCGCACAGCGGCGCGGCAACATTGCGAGAAGGGGCCTTTAGCCGCGAGTCTCGTAGAGACGTGGCGGGACGCGGCAATCCAGCATTTTTTTAATAAGGCCTTACATTAGGCCGCACTAACGGACAACCATGAGCGAATTTCTGTTTACTTCCGAATCTGTATCCGAAGGTCATCCTGACAAGGTTTCCGACCAAATTTCCGATGCCATTTTAGATGCGATTCTAGCGCAAGACCCCTATGCGCGGGTAGCGGCAGAAACATTGACCAACACCGGACTCGTGGTTCTGGCCGGTGAAATCACCACCACCGCCAATGTTGACTACATTCAGGTCGCGCGCAACACCATCAAACGCATCGGCTACGACAACACCGAATACGGCATCGACTACAAAGGCTGTGCGGTTTTGGTCGCCTACGACAAGCAAAGCCCGGACATCGCGCAAGGCGTGGATCGTGCATCCGACGACTTTTTGAATCAAGGCGCGGGCGATCAGGGCCTGATGTTCGGTTACGCTTGCGATGAAACACCGACTTTAATGCCGCTGGCGATTTATCTGGCGCATCAGGTTGTGCAACGTCAGGCGCAATTGCGCCACGACGGTCGCCTGCCATGGTTGCGTCCGGATGCCAAGTCACAAGTCACCATCCGCTACGTGGACGGCAAGCCGCATTCGATCGACACCGTGGTGCTCTCGACTCAGCACGCGCCGGATATGACGCTGGAAGCGATCCGTGAAGCGGCGATCGAAGACATCATCATGCCGATGATGCCTAAGGAATTCATCAAGGGCAACATCAACTTCCTGGTGAATCCGACCGGTCGTTTCGTTGTTGGCGGCCCGCAAGGCGATTGCGGCCTGACCGGCCGTAAAATCATCGTGGATACCTATGGTGGCGCGGCCCCTCACGGCGGCGGTGCATTCTCAGGCAAAGATCCTTCGAAAGTCGATCGTTCGGCAGCTTACGCCGGCCGTTACGTTGCGAAGAACATCGTCGCTGCGGGCCTGGCCAGCAAATGCCTGGTACAAGTGTCTTATGCAATCGGCGTTGCCAAGCCGACCAGCGTGATGGTGGATACCTACGGCACCGGAAAAATCGCCGACGACAAGCTGACTGAACTGGTGTTGCGCCATTTTGACTTGCGTCCGAAAGGCATCGTGAACATGCTCGACCTGTTGCGTCCGATCTACGAGAAGACCGCCGCCTACGGCCACTTCGGCCGCGAAGAGCCTGAATTTACTTGGGAAAATACTGATAAGGCTGCCGCCTTGAGGGCTGACGCTGGACTTTAGCGTCAAACTCCGCCGATTGTATTTGCACTGAAGACACACGTGAAAATAGTATCTTGGTCAACTAAAGTCGTGCTAACGGCTGCAGTCTGTATGCATGTTAATTTATTAGTTAAAAAAAATGACGATAACACTGTTAGTTAAGATATTTGCAATTAGAGGAGAATACCTATGTTAATTCTTTCATTAATTGGCCGAGAAAATGAATTGTTTATTCAGGATGTGAGCGAGCATGAAAATGAACTCGTGCGTATCGTTGCATCATCACGATTTCTCGTGATTGGTGGCGCAGGTTCAATCGGACAGGCGGTAAGCAAAGAAATATTCAAACGTAATCCTCTGAAACTTCATGTTGTTGATATCAGCGAAAATAACATGGTTGAGCTGGTGAGAGACATTAGAAGCTCATATGGTTACATCGAAGGGGATTTCCAGACATTTGCATTGGATGTTGGCTCAGTCGAATATGATGCGTTTATTAAAGCTGATGGTAAGTATGACTACCCCCGGTGTCAGACTAGTTGTCGCCTCAAAAAATTTAACTTTGAGGTGTG
>JBAXJT010000116.1:0-2200 GCA_037137715.1 Nitrosomonadales bacterium | reverse complement strand
AACGCGCCAAGTGGGTAGGTGGCAATGCGTCTCGCAGGGTTATGGTTTGGTTGAGTGTCGATTCGTAGTCAGGGGTTTTGAATTTTCTGGTCATGTCTCAAGTTTATTCCATTTTCACCGACTTCTCCGACAACCTGCTAGAAAACTTTTCAGCCAAAGCACCTTGCTGTTTCCATAATTTTCCATGTCTGTCCAACCTTCAGCTCCGCAGATGATGGCACAAATCGCAATTGCTATGATATCTATTAATTTGTGATCTTTTGTCCTATCTTTGCGTGGGTCGGTCACTTTACTGAAATGTTCTTCGATTGCTTCCAACGGCTTTTTCGGCATGGCTACCTCCAAGATAGCCAGTTTTACCCTATTTCAAAGATACTGTTGGCTAACTGGGTAGTAGGCAGCGTTAAGCCAACGAGTGTGTCGTTTTTTTATTTGGTTTCTGGGTTTGTAACCCGATCGACAGCGGGATGATGCATCGGTTGGCGACTTTCTTGGTTGCTTGATAAGCGATTTACCGTGCTACGGCTAATCCTAATCCGGTGTGTCGCTGCTGCGGGCGGAGTCCAGCCATCCAGCGTGTCGTCCGACGGATATTGACGGCGACGCTCACAAACAGCACTCGCAGGTTGTTCTTTGCGCGCTTGGTGTAACGGTTGACGCGTATACCCAGACCACGCACCAAAGCCGACAGACAGCCTTCGACCCCGCCGCGGTGCAGACGATACTCGGCTTTGAAGGTTTCCGTCTGTTGACGCAGGCGAGCAGTCTCAAGTTCGGCATAATACGCTCCTAAGGTGAGGGAGCGTCCGCCTTGTCCGGTACAACAACGAGCTCGTAGCAGACATTCAGCGCAGGTGTCCGTTGCAAACTTGAAATGCCAACTCCCGTCGGCTAGATGCCGACCGGCTGTCTGCTGACATCCTGGACAGTGGGCTATGCCCTGTTCCAGATCCAATTCGAACTGCGCGAGCGTGATCCCGTCTACCAAACGCGACTGAGGCGAATGCGCAGCCGCAGCCGGCCCCACCAAGTCTTCGCCGCACTCCTGGCTCGTCGCCAGGGTTTGACCACTGACATAACCTGCATCCACAAAGCGGCTCGCCGGAGCCACATCACTTTCGGCTTGCCGCTGTTGTATCTCACCCAAAGCCATTTGATCACTCTCCACGCTGCTCGTCAGCGCGATGTCGGTTATCAAATGTGGAAACCCCTCGTCGTCTGTCTCGGTGACTTGCAGTTTGTCTCCGATCCATTCCTGATCGCGCTTCTTACTCCAGCGCGCTTCCGGGTCATGCGGACTCTGGATGCGCGTTTCTCCGTCATACGCTCCCGGTGTTTGAAAAACAACGGTCTGATCTCGTACTTCGTACTGTTGTGCCCAGACCGTACGCAAGACCTTGACTTCCGGTAGTTCGCTTAACCCTTTTGGCGTGCTCGGCGCGTCCAAGCGATCCAACAGCCACTGCCCATCCTGCCCAGTTCCATCCTGCAACAGAGCCAGTTCTTTCTTGCTCAACCGTTCCGCCACGCAACGTTTCCCGTACAACTCTTCCCAGGTCGGCGGTAGCGTTGCGCGTGTCCAATCCACTTCTACCGCCAGTAATGCTTCTAGCGCCAAGCGCAACGTCTCTACCACCAACTCGATACGGTTCAACGTCCGCACACGGGTCAACACCGCCAGACTATCTGTCCGCTGCCGTCCGCGCGCCTTGAGCATCCCAAGACCTTTGAGTTGATCCAGCGCGGTTTCAAATACCCGCCGTTCCGCTTTATGTTCCACCAAGCGCGCTCGATATTCACTCAGTACACTGAAATTGAACCCAGCGTAATCCACTGTTTGATGTAATGCATATTTCCAATCTAAGCGCACTCGCATCGCTTCGGCTGCCTGACGATCCGACAGATCTTCCAGGTATTGGAAAATGGTCACAAACGCCAAATCCACCGGCGACAAGGCCGGTTGCCCTTCGGACGGGTACAAGTCAGCAAAATCCGTTTCCCGGCACTCAGCATACATTCGATCTCCAACCAAACGGTATGGACTATCAGCAGCCAAAAGAATGTTCCCCAGACGCTGCATCTTGATCGGCATGATTCGCGGCACGTGCGGCTTCAAACACATTGCAACCTCCACGGTCTTGGTTTCAACCACCTCTATTATCCACCATTTGTCTGTCCCCAGTTCGCCAACAGTATCTTT
>JBAXJT010000115.1:0-2220 GCA_037137715.1 Nitrosomonadales bacterium | reverse complement strand
AGCCCTGATCACAACCCGGTCTTGGCAGCGTTATTGACTGCTGAAGAGGGCGATATTGAACAGGATGTGTTTGAAACCGTTAAAGCGGCACTGGCGTTGGAACCTGACAGTGTGTCCGAGTACGTCATGCCCGTCGGCGATGAACCGCCGACGGATGATCGGGCCGGTTTGCAGCTGTTTCAAAAGGTACAAGGTGAATCGGGAAAAATCCGCGCCGCGTTGCAAGGACTGGTGCAGTCGCATAGCTTGAAGCACTCTCAGCCTGGCGGCCGGGGACGACTCAATGGTAAGCGTTTACACCGTTTATGCTTGGGTGATACCCATGTGTTTCAGCGCAGTAGCGTCAAACCGTCACCGAATACGGCTATCCATTTGTTGCTCGACAAATCGGAAAGTATGGGCTATCCGGTGTTGGACAGACTGGGACAACCCCTGGGTTCGCGCATCCCGATTGCCCTGGAAGCGACGTTGGCGCTGGCCTTGGCATTTGAAGGTATGGCCGGGGTTAATCCGGGCATAACCGCCTTTCCGGGTAACCAGGAAGAAGGCTCGGTGTACCGACTGCTGGATCATGGTCAACGCATCCGGCAACGGACGGGCGCCTTTTCGTTGGCAGCGGAAGGCAGTACGCCGATGACAGAAGCCGTCTGGTTCGGCGCTGCGGCTTTGTTGCGGTGCCGGGAACCTCGCAAAGTGCTGATGGTAATGACCGATGGTCAACCGGACGATGTCGTGAGTACGCTGGATATTTTGCAGCGCTGTCGTGACAGCGGTATCGAAACCGTGGGTATTGGCCTGGGCATCGATGTCAGTCATCTGTTTCCGGTCGCCCTTGCCATTAGCGATCTTCAGGCGTTGCGAACGCAATTGTTCGAACTCTCGAAAGCGTTGTTGCTGGTGGCCTAAGGCCTGGTCAGCGATCAGTAGCCCAACCCCTGGCCTCAAGCCGGGCGGTTGCGGCTATTGATGGCTTATCAGTCACAGCGGTTTTTCCAATGGCTTTGTTCAAGCCGAGGTCAATGGTAAAACAGACTGTTCAAGCGTTCCTTCGGGACTGCTGAATCCGGTTTCGGCCGGCGTTCCGTCTTCAGGCGGCGAGCAGGGGAAACCCTGCGCGTGTCGGGTGCGTCAAGCCCGTCAGTTATTTGTAGATGCCTTTGGCATTATTTTTTAATCCCGCTTCGGGCGTTCATGACCCGTTGGGGGACTGTTCATTCGAAGTGGCACTGTTAAGGAGACTTTCCATGAACTTTATCTTTGGCATTATCGTGTTGGCGTTGTTCATCATCGCCGTCAGGGTGATTTGGGCAACGGTGTTGCAAACTCTCGTTTTTTTCAAATCCGGACTTCAGGTTCTCAGACAGCGCATGGCAAAGCGGTCGGCAAGATTATCCGCGCTTTCAGCGCCTGTGGTCATCCCCTGTCTGCCTCACCCTGTTGATTGGGACCTGATGGCAGATAGTCTTCGCCATGAAATTCATCGGCGCAACACAGCGTTTAGCCTTAAAGCCGAGCAACTGGATGCCGAGTTACAGGTGAAAATAAAAACCATGGAGCTGTTCAAGGCCGATATTCAACTCGCCAAACTGGAACATGAATTACTCAAAATCAAACCCGCCGTGGTTTTACAAGCGCCTGAGGCAGGAAAAAAGCGCAGGCGCTCAAAACAGGATCCTTCCGGGGTTTTAGACGCCCTGCCCTCCACGCCATCACAGCAGGTGCAGCAGTTACGGGCGGCGTTAAAGGGCGGCAACGCAGACGTGGAGATATCTAACGGGAGCGTCCGCCATTGAAAACCGTCCACTGAGCGCCTGTTCGCGTCATCACTGTGCGAACGGGACTTAGTGCGATTTCATGGTCGCCAAGGGTTGCTATTGAACCTGCCGGTAACAGGATGGCAAATTCGTGTTGGCTCTCCCGTCTAAGCTGGCGAATTTTACTCAAGAGTTGCCAAGCCTTCTCAGGATCGGTTATGTCATTCAGTATCTCGGCTTCCGCCTCGTCCATTTGTGTGAAGAGTTTTTTGCACATCTGGAGGTTATGGGCGTCCGTAGCAACCGGAATGGCCATCGGTTTTCGTGGCTGAAAGCGTTGCCCAGTCCAGCCCGGACTGAGGAAATGAAAAATGCTGGAAAATGGCTTAAACATGGCTGTTCCTTGAAGTTAAAGGATTTTAGCTACTTTATACCGAATAAATCGCAAAAACAAGTGTGCTGTAGA
>JBAXJT010000114.1:0-2239 GCA_037137715.1 Nitrosomonadales bacterium | reverse complement strand
CCATGGCGCACAAATACAAAAAACTGCCGGATACCTTTGCAGCCAAATTTATGCACTCATTGATAGCCGTTCACAACAAGCCGTTTCAGAACGAATTATCATCAGCGTTAAGCCAAGGTTTTTCCTCATTGATGTGTTGCCTGGAGCGTTTGTCGTAATAGCGACGAATGCTCTGGCTATAGTGACTCTGGAAGTTCAGCAGCACAATCTCAAGAAACGTGTTGATTTCGGCTGCGGCCCTATTGGAGAGTTCAGGCGCTTGGGAGCAGTCACACAGGAAGCAAGTACACCTGTTTTTTGACTTTTTCTTGAATTTTCTCATATTCACTTTCCGGCAGTGGTACGTCGTGAGGTGGGCTGTGTTGGTTGGGCAAACACATCGAAATAAAGTTTTTCATCAAGCACAGGCAAATCTTTCTGCGCTGCTGCGCTCAACAACTCAGCGGCCATCGTCGTCAGAATGCGGTAATTGCCTGCTGCATGGTCACACAGCACATGACGCAATCCGGTAGTCATCAAACTCGCATTACCAGAACAAACCAGCAAGTGATCCAGGCAAGCCAACAACTCCTCACGGCTGGCAAACTCGGTGGCAAGGCGGGTGCGAATTCGACTACCCAAAGGAATCAATTCTTCAAGGCGCAGCGCCTGCGTCAAACGGGCATCGCCCGAGAGCACCACACACAGAAGAGACTGCGAATCAAAACGCGCACTGGCCAACAGCCGCAACTCAGACAACACCTGCACCGTCATCTCCTGCGCTTCATCAATAAGCAATACCGACCGACACAAACTTGACTCCAGATGATGGAGCCAGCGCTCACGCAATGCCTTAAAGCCACCCCAGCGATTGGAGGGGCGAAGCGGCACACCAAAAATATCCCCCAGTTCACGGTAAAAATCTGTCAAGTTACTCTGCGGATGATTGATCGCAGCCACCGTCACATCAGGCAGACGCTTCAAACGCTGTGCCAACAGCCGCAAAACAACACTCTTGCCACTACCAGGGTCCCCACTGACCATAGCAAAACCACCTTCGCGAATCTGCGAATGTTCAATCCGCCAGCAAAAACTCTCGACCTTTTGGGGTACATAAAGCGCATCAACAGGCAACTCTGGCGAGAATGGATTGAACTTGAGCCCATACAGGGCGAGCAACTTTTGGTTCATGGCGAAACCCCATCAGATGAAGATTGAGCGTCTGGATTCGCCGTGCTGGCGGTAGTATCTACAGTCGGCATAGGCAGATAAGCCGGAGGTAAACCGGTGGCAGCGTAGTCACTCAAGAGCTGGATCAACAAAGCTGGCAAGCCCTTGGGTTCCAGCGGGGTCAGGTCAACTGGCAGCGGGGCCAACCGACGGCGCTGACCGCTGGCATTGGCCGACTTATCAAGCGGCTTGACCTGGCACAGAATGGCCCCGGTGCGTGCGTCAACCAAATCGACCCGTGATAAATCCCAACGCGCATAGCGCAAGTGAACCTGTTCTAGTGTGCGGTAAGACGATGCTATTTCAAAACGCACACCATCAAGACTGACGGTACCGTCAGAACGTCGCTGGCGACGAACCACTTCGACGCGAAAGCTGTTTTGCAGCGTCTCACTGCTGGGACAGACACGCGCCACATTGGGGCCGGCCAGATAGTGCTGTAGCGGCGTAGCATTAATCTCGGAATGCTTTGTGCGGTGATATTCCTGCTCAACCCATGCTTGAGTGGCGCGATTGAGCAAATCGAGACTCAAGCCAGACTCCCCTTCAAGCATGGCAATCAGCCGCCCCTCGACACGACCCCAGAAGGACTCCTGCTTGGCGTTTTGATAAGGTGAGTATGGCAAGGTGGTCTGATGCACGATGCCCAGCTCGGCCAGGCCGTTGGTAGTTTCCTCTGCAACCATGGCAGCACCGTTGTCACTCATCAAGGCTCGAGGCAGGCCGCGCTTCATGAAAGCCTGGCACAGGGCATGAATCAGACTGTGTGCAGTCTCATCGAGATACCACTGCAAATGGCACACCAGACGCGAGCGGTCATCTATCACGCACATCAGCATCGGTGTAACCCACTGGCCCTTGGAAGTGAGCACCTTGATTGACCCGTGATGGAAATCCAGATGCCACAAGGCGTTGACATGATCGACCTCAAAGCTGCGTACTTCCAGCCGTTCCAGACGGTCTCGTGCGGCCAGGGCTCCGGCGCTTGCACGTTTGGGATTACGCTGGCGAAACATCCCTTTGGCCTTGA
>JBAXJT010000113.1:0-2278 GCA_037137715.1 Nitrosomonadales bacterium | reverse complement strand
CTTAGTTGGTGGGATGTGCGGGGGTCGAACCCACGACAAACGGATTAAAAGTCCGAAATAGTGGACTTTATTGGACGTTGCCAGACAATCAATAAATATTAAATCTTCGCATTTCATTGGGAAACCGTCTAAACTAGTCCGTAAGTGTCCGATACCATCCGCCAAAATTCTGGCAATATTCTGGCAACGGAACTTGGAGGACGAATTTCCAAATGGCAACGA
Source organism: Nitrosomonadales bacterium (assembly GCA_037137715.1). Classification (GTDB taxonomy): domain Bacteria; phylum Pseudomonadota; class Gammaproteobacteria; order Burkholderiales; family Gallionellaceae; genus Gallionella. The sequence goes on along the minus strand of JBAXJT010000113.1, from coordinate 2,056 downwards.
AAACGGTCGGACAAATCATCAAGGAAATGCCAACAGGCGTATTCACGACGCTGGAAAAGACAAACCCCATCGGCGCATTGCAGGCGCGTAAACAAAGTAACGGCACGGTTTCCCTGTTCTGGCGCTACAGTATTGGGGCAAAGAGTGAGAGGGTATCAATCGGGGTTTATGACGTAGATGCACCGCCACGAAGCCTACAGCCAACGGCAAAAGGTTTTTCAGTGCTGGCCGCTATCCATGCAGCGCAAGCACTTGCGCAGGTTCACCATGCAAATCGAGCTATAGGTGGGCGCCCTGCCCTTATCGCGGCCAAAGTCGAAGCAATCCACAAAGCCGCCAAAGCTGAAGCCGAAGCCGCCGAAGAAGCTGAAGCCGCCAAGCTTCAGGCGTCAACCTACACACTGAAGAATCTACTGAACCATTACTGTGACCACCTTGAGTCATTGAGCAGGCGGTCGCACGGTGATGCCCGCTCAATTTTCAAGCTTCACGTTTATGAGGCATGGCCGAAGATCGCAGCATTACCGGCAAATAAAGTCACTGGCGAACAGGTCGCCGATATGATGCGCGGTGTAGTGGAAAACGGCAAAGGCCGCACGGCAAACAAATTGCGCAGCTACATTCGGGCGGCATATCAAACGGCACTGGCCGCACGATCTAAGGCCAGTATCCCGCTACATTTCAAACCCTACCGCGTTACCAGCAACCCCGGCGCTGATACGGTTCCTGATGAGTCTGAAAACAAGGCAGACAAAAACCCATTGAGCACAGACGAAATGCGCCTTTACTGGCAGACCATCAAGCCAATGCCGGGATTCATTGGAGCGGTTCTACGCCTGCACCTATTGACCGGCGGACAACGCATAGAGCAACTGGTGAAACTAAAAACCAGCGACGTTAACAGCGATAGCATCACGTTGTATGACAGCAAAGGCAGGCCTGGCAAGTCACCTAGGCCACACACAGTACCGTTGATCCCTCTCGCGGCTGCTGCGCTGTTTGAATGCAAGCTGCAGGGCACCTACGCCATTTCAACGGATATTGATGGTTTCAAAAAAGACGGCACCGAAACCCACAAGGGAGACACGCACCTTGCCGCCACAACCTTGAGCAAGTGGGCGGTCGAAGCAGTGAAGGGCATGACCATTGATTCGGGATCGCAGGGCATCCCAAATTTCAAAACAAAGCGCATCCGCTCAGGGGTAGAAACATTGCTTGCCAGTGCGCGTATCAGCAAGGAAATGCGCGGTCGTCTGCAAAGTCACGGCATCAGCGGAGTGCAGGATCGGCACTATGACGGTCACGAATATATGGATGATAAACGTCAAGCTTTGATGACGCTAATCAAACTACTTGATGGCCCAGGCAAGACCAACGTAATTGCATTCAAGACAGGCTGATTCGATATCAACGTAGACTACTGTGCTGCCGTCTTGATGGTCTCGGCGCAGACCGAACATACTTTTGTATCGTCGTCCATCAGGTTCGACCTCATTGTTGGTTCTCGTTCATCGCGGGCGTTGGACCCACTCTAACAGTGGTGAGCTATGAAACTGGCTAACATCCAGTTGGCAAATCGTCTTGACTCTGTTGAATTGAACTGTTCATTGCTGTAAGGCTAATTACGCAGACCTCCTGCATATTCACCCGTGCGTGGGGGTAAAAAACCGTGGTAAGCAGCCCACTTAAGGCGTGTATTTTTTGTGCTGGTGCGGTTCATTTCATGTGCATCAGCCATGCTGGTAGCGCACAGCTTCGATGATTGCTGCTTCGTCCAGTGGCTTGATCGTGGGACAGCGCAGTACCGCCACACCGACGTTGGGTTTGGTGACGTTCACGATTTGATGCTGATGATAGACAACTGAAACGTCGATCGAGTGCGAGCGTTGGTCAATATCCCTTGTGGTCGACTCCTGAGATTGCCATTCCTGTTTGACGACCCACAAAGCCGACACAAAAAATCAGGTTGCCGGGTTGCAGTCACTGGCGAACATGAACTTCGTGCCCAATGCCGACGTTCAGCGCAGCGACTGAAATTTCGACAGTGCAGCACTCC
>JBAXJT010000112.1:0-2334 GCA_037137715.1 Nitrosomonadales bacterium | reverse complement strand
TCACTCCCACTCCATGGTGAGCGAGCTTTTTATCCAGTTGTTTTTCAAAGGATAAACGATTTTCAGATGGGAATTTACCATCGTGTTTACCATCAATATGTTGTTGCTTATCAGAGCCAGATGTTGCCAGACGTTGCCTGAAAAATAATTATTTGACGAATTTCGCAGCCATTTCTTCTCATCACAGGTACCCCAGCGGTACCGCCCATAGCCCATCTCCAAAAGGTACGACATCCATACCGTCATAGAGGACGATACCGCTCACAAACGATTCGCCACACTGATTGCGCAGGCGTCGCAAACCTTTGAAGTCAGCGCTTGTCACCGTAGCCGCTGACTTGACCTCGATACCCAAAATGGCGCGCAGCGGCGATTCGAGGACAAAGTCGACCTCGACCTGATCCTTGTCGCGGTAATGTGAAAGGAACCACTGTTCCGGCGTCAGGCTGATAATTTTCAACAGCTCGCCGTACACCCAGCTTTCGAGAATTGGTCCCAAACGGCCTCGATCTGCTTCAAGCAGTTCCGGACTGACTCGGACCAAGGCGGCATGCAGGCCAGCATCCAGAAAATGAATCTTCGGCGTCTTAACTAGACGTGTAAGTTCATTACGGCGCCACGCCGAAAGACGCCTCACCAAGAACAACTTTTCAAGGATTGCGATGTATTTCTCAGCCGTATGAACATTGAGACCCAGTTGTCCGCCGACCTGGCTTAGGTTGAGCATCTGTCCCGACATCATGGCCAGGATGGCCATGAGTTGGGGAATACGCGTCGCTTCATCAACTCGAGCCACATCCTGAATGTCGCGCTCCACCAAGGTGGTCAGGTACGCCTGCGCCCATGCCTGACGGCGCCGGGGTGTGGCGCGACTGCGCATTTCCGGATAGCCACCGGCCAGCACATGCTCTACCAACTTGCTGCCGATGCCAAGAATACTACCGGGAGTTCGGCTGGGCCAATTCTGAGCTAGAGCACGCTCAAGAAAGTCGGACGGACGCCCCGAAATTTCAGCGTTCGACAAAGGCAAAAGCGCATGCACCTCGATGCGACCGGCAAGGCTGTCGGCAATGGTCGGCAGACTCATGATGTTGGCCGAGCCAGTCAGCAGGAAGCGTCCCGGACGACGATCATTGTCGATCGATAGTTTAATTGCCAGCAGCAACTCCGGCGCACGCTGGATTTCGTCGATCACGGCACGGTCGATACGACGAACGAATCCAACGGGATCGTTGCGTGCTGACCCGAGCTGTGTTGCATCATCCAACGAGATGTAGGGCATATCGGATCCGCACTGACGAGCCAGTGTGGTCTTCCCTGACTGACGCGGGCCGTTGATCAACACAGCGGGGGTATCAAGAAGCGCTTCCTGCAGTAAACCTTGCAGGTGGCGGTGAATCAACAGCTGACTGGTAGGGGCGGAAGGGTCCAAAGAGGTTCCGAACAAGGCTCAGGGTTAAATAGATCGTCTGAAGTGCAATATATTATCGTCCAATATGCAACATATTGTCGTCCATTATGCGCATTTACTGATTACGTGCTGACTTATTCTGCGACTGCGTCTCGCCCTCTCACTACGGCCTCTTCAGTTAATCTCGAACACACTCATTTTCTTGAGCAGTTCCTTGATGCGCGGAATCGACTTGGCCGGTTGATCGAGGGCGGCATAGAAGGCCTTAATCTGAGCGTCAGGCAGAACGAAACGCGTCTGCGCCGCAATCGTCTCGTCGGCTAAGGTACCGCACGAAGAACGAATTCGCTTACGTTCTGGTGCGCCAGGATGGCAGCCTGGCGAATGCGATCCTTCTCGGTTGACGCGAGACGGATTTCGATACGTTCTTCCTTGACAGTAGCGCCCATGGTGTCAATCCTTGTATTGTCCGGACAGTATTCGGATTACACGGGCGTCGCAAGTAGGCTAATGCTTCAGAGCTGCAAAGGCACTGGCCGATAGTTCGATATCGGCGGCAGAAATCTTTGCTCGCCGGGCGACGGTATGCCATTCAGTCACTACCGAGACAAGCTCATCGATAATTTCCTTGGCACGTTGGGGTGTCAGGCGATAGAACGCCGCCGTTGCAAACACCGCCCCGAGTGAAGGGCGGTTGTCGACATCATCGATATTGAGCACATGCGTCGATTTATCGATACTTGGATTCACATCAAACGCGGGTGACAACCTCCAGCCACGTTTGCCCAGGATGAATCCATGGTTTCGCAGATGGTCATCACGATTACCGACAGCGACATTGAATGCCACCCGTCGGAACAGCTGTTCGAGATCAACCTGAATGTGATCGGGGTCGCCTCGCCGAGCGAGAAACTCCGCCAGTT
>JBAXJT010000111.1:0-2433 GCA_037137715.1 Nitrosomonadales bacterium | reverse complement strand
AGATGAACAAGCGCGCATGGCCGCGCTGCTCGATTACGATGTTCTGGACACGGAACCTGACCGCGCGCTCGATTCGATGGCGCAACTGGCTTCCTATATTTGCCAGACGCCGATCGCCGCCATCAGCCTGATCGACGAAAAACGCCAGTGGTTCAAGGCGATCACAGGACTCAACGCAAAAGAGACGTCGCGTGATGTCGCGTTCTGCGCCCACGCCATCCTTCAGGATGAAACCATGATCGTCGAGGATGCCCTGCTGGACGAGCGATTTTTTGATAATCCGCTAGTCGTTTCTGCACCTGAAATCCGTTTTTACGCGGGCGTACCGCTCGCCGCACCCGAAGGACATCACATCGGCACGCTGTGTGTGATCGACAGCGTGCCTCGCGTATTAAATCCGGATCAGCTCAATGCCATCAAAATTCTGGCGAACAACATCATGGCTCACCTGAATCTAAACCTGTCGCACAGAATGTCGCGCCAGCATGTAGACAGCCTCCATTTGAAAAATACGCAGCTTCAAGCAAGTCAAGACTTGCTGGCCAAATTGTCGCGCCAACTGCCCGGGATGCTTTATCAATTTCGCCTGTTCCCGGATGGTCAGACCCGCATGCCTTATGTCAGCAACGGGATCAGCGAGCTGTTTGAGTTGTCTGTTAATCAGATCGAAGAAGATGCATCGCTGCTATTTTCGCGCGTACATCCTGACGATTACGACATGCTGATGACCTCCATCCATGAATCCGCCCGCACGCAACTTCCCTGGCGGCTTGAATACCGTGTCGTATTGCCAACAAGAGGCATGCGCTGGCTGGAAGGCCAGTCCAGACCGGAAAAATTATCCGATGGCAGTGTGATATGGCACGGCTACCTCACCGATGTCACCGAACGGCATCGCTCAGAAGACGCGCTGCACGAAGTCAGCGAGCGGCTCGCCCTTGCCACACAGGCAGGCGGCGTCGGCGTGTGGGACTGGGATGTGGTCAATAACATACTGACCTGGGATGATCAGATGTTTGCGCTGTATGGACTGCACCGCGACCAGTTTGCCGGTGCACTCGAGGCCTGGACCTCGGCAATATTGCCTGATGATGCTGCACACGCTAATGCCTGCATGCAAATCGCGCTGGCGAACAAAGACAACTACGATACCGAATTCCGCGTGCGCTGGCCTGATGGCACCATCCGTACGATACGCGCGCTGGCCAGCGTCAAATTTGATCCGGCAGGAAACCCGCTGCGGATGACAGGCACCAACTGGGATATCACCGAGCTCAAACAATCTCAACTGGCGCTGCAACATGCGAAAGAAGTCGCAGAAAGCATGGCTCAATCCAAATCCGATTTTCTGGCGAACATGTCGCATGAAATCAGAACGCCGATGAACGCCGTCATCGGCCTGTCTGAGTTGGCACTTGATAGCTCAGACCCGGCAGAAAAACAAAGCCACTTACAACAAATCAATGAGTCCTCACGATCCTTGATGGGCATACTCAACGACATACTGGATTTCTCAAAAATTGAAGCCCACCAACTGTCGGTTGAAAATATTCAATTTAATATCAATGAATTACTCGACAGCACACAGCGGATATTCACCTTGTCTGCACTGGAAAATAGCATTGAATTCACTATCGTGCGCGAAGAAGGCATCCATCCACTGTTGCTAGGTGACCCGCTCAGACTGAGACAAATATTAACCAACCTGCTGGGAAATGCGTTCAAATTCGCCAGCAAAGGGCGCGTTTCGTTAAATGTATCGCAAGTTAAATTCAGCGCCGATTCAACCACGCTGCACTTTAGTGTGAAGGACAGCGGTATCGGCATGTCACCCGTGCAAATCAGCAGTCTGTTTCAGCCTTTTTCTCAGGCCGACAGCTCTATCAGTCGTCGCTTTGGCGGCACAGGGCTGGGTTTAACCATCAGTCGCAATCTGGTGCAACTGATGGGAGGCGACATCACGGTTGAGAGTCAGACGGGAGAAGGCAGCACCTTCAGCTTTGAGCTCACCTTCAGTAAAGTGCAAGTGGGCGACCCGCAGCGTCGTCAGTCTGACAAGGCACCAGCGGAATTGCGTGAAATCGCCCAAGCACTGCGCGGCAAACACGTTTTACTGACTGAGGACAACCGGATCAATCAGCTGGTCGCCTCTAAAATGCTCGAGAAAGTAGGCTTGCTGGTTGATATCGCCAATAACGGCGAGGAGGCGATACAACGCTTGCAGGAAAAGACCTACGACATTGTGCTGATGGACATTCAGATGCCGGTGATGGACGGACTGGAAGCCACGCGCCTGATTCGCCAGGATGCGCGATTTATCAACCTGCCCATCGTCGCGATGAGTGCGGGTGTAACACTGGACGAAAAATCCGCCTGCGATCAAGCCGGGATGAGCGGATTCGTGGCCAAGCCAATCAATTCGACCGAGTTGAT
>JBAXJT010000110.1:0-2690 GCA_037137715.1 Nitrosomonadales bacterium | reverse complement strand
AACCAATCCGCGCAATCCGCGTCAATCCGTAGCTAAGAAACGCAATTGCGCCAGCATCATTTAGCCACGGATATCACGTAATATCGCGGATCATATTTCTGCTGTTTGCCATCACAACCAATCCGCGCAATCCGCGTCAATCCGTAGCTAAAAAACTCCCGCCGTCCACCGCCCCTGTCCGTAGTTCCCCCTCTAAGGTACCCAACCTATGCTGGCTTTTGAATTCAAACAGGAGCGACTGGCCGAGATTACTCTGGCAAACATTTGGCCGTTCATTCTGACGTTTGCCAGTGTGATGTTTGCCATGCGGATGTTCTCGCAACTGGCATTTGTAATCGCCATATTTGTGCTGGTTGCCGCTTTGAGTCGGCAGATTACAGTTAGCTACTACGCGTTGCTGATTGTCCCCTGCCTGAATGTCATGAATTGGGCCCTATTTCACGCCACCTTTAACTATAACCTCGCATCCAAAGCGTTAACGCTTTTACTTTGCGTGATTTTGATCCAGCAGGCAGCCAGTGTTCGCGAGAGGTATAATGTGTTGCGCCCATTTGGCTGGTTGATCGGGTATGTGGCTATGATGCTGGTGTTGTCGCCATTCAGTATGGCACCATTGATCAGTGTATTAAAGGGAGTGCTCTTCCTGAGTTTTCTCGGCGCGTTAATCGCCATGGTCACAGTTATGTTGCATGGCCAGATACACCCAGGGCGGGCTCGATCAGTTGTTCTGGCTATTTGCTGCATCTTTATTTTTGGTTCGATTGCCGTCTATCCATTGCCGTCGATTTCGCGCTCCATGTTGTATATGCGAAGCGACCCTGGGGTTACAAACCTGATCAACGACACCTATGGTCTGTATAATGGTGTTGTCTATCACTCGCAGACCTTGGGGCCATTGCTCGCGGTGCTGAATGCCTTTCTTCTGTCTGACTACCTGTTCAATCTCCAGCGCGGCGGTAAACTGCATCAAATGCTTCTGTGCTGTATACCCATCCTGGTCTATCTCACATCAAGTCGAACAGCACTGTTGACCTACCTCGGGTCAATCTTTGTGGTCTGGTTGCTGCTTTCGCGCAGTCGCCGCGTGCCAGCAGGAAGGAAACAGTTCATGAATAGCTTGTGTGCCGCCGGGTTTCTACTGGCCACAGCAGGCCTGCTGGTGAGTTCCGGATTTCGTAGTTCGGCAGTTGCCTTTCTGGAAAAGAATAGAGAAGGCAATATAGAAAAACGGACTGCAGGGGAAATTGCAGAGTCCTTAACAGCCAGCAGGATGGGGATTGTCAACCAGCAGATGGAGTCTTTTCGGAAACACCCTTTTATTGGAACCGGGTTTCAGGTGTCGGAAGAACTTGGTTTGCGCGGCACTCGCACTTTGGCTGACCTGTTATCGGCGCCAGTGGAGAAAGGCGTACTGCCAACTATGATTCTGGAGGAGGGTGGACTGTTGGGTGCGCTAGTGATGGTTTGTTTTCTGGTGTCTGTGGTACAGACATTCCTGAAGCGGCATTGCTACTGTTTTCTTGGCACGTTCTCAGCCTTTCTTCTGACCAACATGGGTGAGGCCATCTTTTTCTCCCCCAGCGGCGGCGGCGGCATCATCTGGACCATCTGCTTCTGCGCGCTCCTGCTGGACCTGCATCGCATCCGGTACGACCAGATCCGCTCCCGGCCCATGGAGGCGATGGGGACGCAGGCGAATTGGACGTTTAGGTAACTACGGACGCCTGCAATTGCACCAACCGTATTTTCGCTACGGACATCGCGGATCTTGCTTCGGTTGCTGCCATCACAAACCAATCCGCGCAATCCGCGTAAATCCGTAGCTAAGAAACGCAATTGCGCCAACATCTTTTAGCTACGGATAGCCGCGGAATTTCGCGGATCTTGCTTCGGCTGCTGCCATCACAAACCAATCCGCGAGATCCGCGTTAATCCGTAGCTCAGAAACGCAATTGCGCCAACATCTTTTTAGCTACGGATATCGCGGATTTTCGCGGATCTTGTTTCGGCTGGTTGCCACCACAAACCAATCCGCGCAATCCGCGTCAATCCGTAGCTAAGAAACGCAACTGCACCAACTATATCTGTAGCTCAGAAACGCAATTGTTCGCCACCGATTCAATCCGTAGTTACGAGGTTTTTATGGAACTGCTTCACAAAGAGATCACCGAGCAGATCATCGGAGCGGCTTACGAGGTGCACCGTGTCCTGGGTTATGGTTTTCTTGAAAAGGTCTACCAACGCGCCATGGTGGTGGAACTGCAGAGGCGAGGCCTGCGGGTTATCCCGGAAGCACCAGCCAATGTCTACTTCAAGGAAGTGCCGGTCGGGGAATATTTCGCCGACTTGCTCGTAGAGGATCTAGTCGTAGTCGAACTGAAAATCTCGAAAGATTTGAATCCTGCCGATGAGGCGCAGTTGATCAATGAACTGCACGCAACGAAACGGGAGGTTGGACTACTGATCAATTTCGGGCGAGCGGGGGTCAAATTCAAACGCGCCGTGAACCAAACCTGAAAAGCACAATTGCGCCAGCATCATTTTTAGCTACGGATAGCCGCGGATTCACGTGGATCTTGTTTCTGTTCTTATCCACCACAAACCAATCCGCGCAATCCGCGCAAATCCGTAGCTCAGAAACGCAATTGCGCCAACTTCGTTTTTAGCTACGGATATCGCGGATTTTCGCG
>JBAXJT010000109.1:0-2739 GCA_037137715.1 Nitrosomonadales bacterium | reverse complement strand
GCTGCACAGGGTGTGGGATGAGGTTGGGTTTGGGGGTGGTGTGGCGGTGCTCAAGCCGGTTACGGTAATTTTCAAATCTTTATGCTCAAAAGAACATGAAGCCCAAGTGACCCTTGGAGTTGGGGCAATAGGTGGTTTCGGTATAGGCTTTCCAGCGGCATTTTTGGGTGGGGGAATTTCGTTCGGCTTCACCACCAATGGGAATTTCATTGTTCAAATGCAAGGACTGGTATCACCGCTTGGTGCTGGAGCCTATTTGGGTGCTGGAGCGCAAGCTGGATTGAGCTATTCCAATAGTGCTAGCGTCCCTACAGGGGATGGGCCGTGGGCCACTAGCACAGTAGTTCAATTGGATGCAAATGTTGGCGTCGGAAGTTCGGCAGGATTTTCAGTGCAGAAAGCAATTGGGAGCGGCACCGGGGCAAGTTCAGGGGTTCAGGGCGCGCCCGGATATTTGGGGAAAGCAGGCGCTGGGGTTGGCGCTATGGCGTCAATCGGCGCGGCAGTTTCAAAATCTTATGTAGTCGGCCGTGCAAAATTCGATTTTCAAAAAGCGCTCCGCACGGCTTGACCAAAAATCGAATTTTTGACCACCACGTTTCCGATCCAATTGCTCGCGCTCGCCATCCAGGAGCGCCCAAGCGTACCGTATGACGTCCCTATGGTGCGTCGCTGCACCAGCGCTGCCTGCAACAGACGCAAAAAAACTGCCCCAATGCCCAGACGGGCAATGGCGCGCAGCAGCCAGCGCAGGTTGTAGCCCGCAGCACAACCAATGGTGTGCAAGGCGTCCCCGAGCGAACCCTGCAACCAGCAGCGATCCATGCGGTGGTCTGACTTCAAATGTCCAATTGCTGGCTCTACTGCTGTTCGCCGCTTGAGCCAACCCCTTTGCTGTTTGCTCAAGCTCTTGAATTTGCCTCTGTGAATGATCTCTTTGTCGGGGTTGCTGGCGTCAACACCCCGAAACCCCAGATCGACCACGATGTGTTTGATTGTCAGACCCACGTCTTGTGTCAGGTTGGTTGCCTGTTCCAGCACCGCGCTCAGGATGTGGCCGTCGTAAGGGTTGCCGGGGAAGGTGCGAGCTCCGAGCATCAAGCCATGTTTGTGTGAAACCACCACGGCACTCTTGACGCCAAACTCATAAGGCTTGCGAGCTTTGCCCTTGCCAATGCACTCAACCTCCGGTGCATGCAAGGCGTAGAGTTTGTTCTTGTCAGTTCGCTGCTGGGTGCGGATGCGCTCGGCACGTTCCATCCAGGTGTTCAGCGATGTCAGTGCCAAGACATTGTCAGTGGGGTTCAACAGTAGCTTGCGCTGAACTTCACGCATGACGATGCCAAGAATGGTGCGCTGGCGTTTGAGCACGCGGCGCAGACGCCGGAATTGTTTGGCATGGGCGTAGCCGCCAGCCTTCCAGCGCAACACCTTTCCTTCCTTGGCAAAGGTTTGTTTGAGCTGGATGCCAGCACGCTTGGCAGCACTCACCACTTTATGACGGGCAATCTCCAGCAAGCGGCTGTCCACCGGGTGGGCAATGGCTTTTTCCTGCACCGTTGTATCAACTATCACCCGCTCCAGGTCTTTCGGTTTGACTGCTTCAATGGCCACTGCCGTGTCAATGGTGGCTTTGAGCAGCAACTCCAGGCCGTCTTCACCGAGGTCACGGCGGAAGCGTCCAATTTGTGTGGCATCGCAGGGCAGGCGGTGCTCGTAGTAGGTCTGACCACTGAAGTATTGCCACAGGACGTTCTCGCTCCAGCGCACAACGAGTTCTTCATCACTGAGGTTGAAGCTGTGTTTGAGGTACAGGAGGCTGGCCATCAGGCGAATGGGTAACTTGGGGCGTCCGGCATTGGAGCGACCGGCGCCCACCAAAACCTCGGTGGTGCCAAACAGGTCCTGGGCTTTGAGGACTTCACCGGTGCGATTCTGGTGCTCAAACTTCTGAGCCACTGCAGCTTCGATCTGGCTCCAGGGCAGCCGACTTGCCAGCACTGCCAAGGGATCGTTCATGTTGATCATGGCGTCAATTCGGCTGCGGAAAAAGTCAACGGCTTGCATACCAAAATCCCTCAGAAAGTATCTCTACCATTAACGTTTTTTGAGGGAAACGGTGCACACGATTTATACAAAAAGGCTAGTGTTTATGCGGGTTGCATGGGTTTTGCAGGGCCGACTATGTAAGCCCTTCACTGATAGGTTGCAAATAATGAAGAGAAGAATTATTACAACGAGTCTAAAGATTGCATTTTTTGCATTTCTGTGGACTGTCCTTACTGGAGGTCTAATAGTTTTGTTGAGGCCGGCGCCGGGAAGTGATGAAGCAATACTATTATTCTTATCGCTGGTCATCGGTGTAATAACGGGAGTGGTTTGTGTTTTCTATCGTTCGTTAAGTTTACTTTTTTCAGGAATAAAGGGAGTAAGGGGGCCGCAGGAAAAGGGGGTAAAGGCGGAAAATTGGCCAGGCTCGGATTAACTCGACCCTCGCGCAAACCCAAAGAGGTGGCTCGGGTTCTTCGATTGCATGCAACAAGTTGATCATGTCGACGATGCTCTCAGCGAGTGCCAAACTTTGCATCCGCGAGCTAAAGAGAATTGATGCGCTATCACGGGAATCGTCAAGTTCGTGTGCATAGACTTATGACGCGTTCCGGGGTTTTGATTTTCCTGAGCGTTTTTTAACCGCCTTCGACCGCTGCGCTGTCAGCGCCGCCTGCAGTGCCAGGCGGG
>JBAXJT010000108.1:0-2859 GCA_037137715.1 Nitrosomonadales bacterium | reverse complement strand
TCTGACGCGATCTTCAGTATCCAGGCACCCGCATGACGCACCACCTTGCCGGGCAAATGAAACAGACGCCAACGTACTGTTGCCACCTTATGGCGTTGCCAGTCACCGCCCAGCACTGAATGCTTGAACAGCACGAACAGATTGTGGGCGATGACGCCAATGCGGAAGAAGGCGGCATTGGCCGCGAATTGCCCGCAGGGCATGCGTTCCATGCCAAAACCGATCTTCAACTCCTTGATGCCATTCTCAGACACCTCGCCGCGCTGGCGATACCAGACCAATGTTGCCTCGGTGGATTCAACACGATTACTGGCGATGACATGATATTTGGGCGCGTCATCGAAGAGTTCAGTTTGGCGTTTGTATTTGATGACGATGAGCCGAAATGCTTTCTTTGTTTCGCCCATGCTGTGCAGGGTCTCGGCTAGCGCGCAATCCGGGTATTGCTTCCATGCCGATTCTGGAATCTCAGCGATGGCCTGTTGCGTGGGCTTGTCCAAGCGCCCCCCGATGGCGAATGTCTTGCCGGTTTTTTCCAAGTAATTGAAGAGGCCGGATTGGTAGCCCGCCGAATCCAGACGGACATGGGCGATGGTATGCCCTTGGGGCATACGTGCCTCGCAGGCTTTGATGAATTCGAGATTCTGTGTGGCGGGGGCGATGTTGCCTTCACGGAAGTCGTCATGGATCACAATTCCCGCTTCCGCTAGGTGACCGATCATGGGCATATAGCCCTGTTCGCCCTTGTAGGTGATCTCTGCGGCCTCTTTCTCGGCCACAATCTGAGAGGCATCGCAGTCCAGCGTGTGACGGGTGATCTTCATTTGCCGAAGCCGTGTGGCGACGGTGCGTTGTTTGATTCGATCCAATCCTGTCATGCCGGTGCCTGCCCCTGCGCGGCGGAGCCAGTCGCCCATCGCATCGGTGCTCGGCTGTGTCGCCAACTTGAGCAATTGAGCTAATGCAGCATCGTTCTTGAGCGTGCGTAAATCTTCCAGTGAACGCCCTCCTGCGGTGAGCATGAGTATCAGCGGTGTGACATATGAAACCGCCTCATAGCCGCGTCCACTTCCCGGCTTGGGCATCTCTTGTGACAGCCAGCGATGCAACCCCAAGCCTTGGGTAAACTCACCGAACAGCGCCAGTCCCGCATTCGCCGTGAGCAACTCTTCTGTCGCTTCAATCTTGAACGGAAGCACCGTTTGTGCCAAAGTACCCATCGCCCCGCCTCCTTGTGTCACCTGTTAGGTGAGTGTCTCGATAACCTCAACTCTAACGGATGTCATGACTGGCGGGGCTTCTATTTCATACGATAGATTTCAATCGCGGAGCTTGGGCTCATTGGCAATAGGATGGGCAATGACTACCAGCGACATACCTGCTATGGTAGCCACAATCGCACAACCCGATGCCTCTCTATAACTCTGGGAAAGTGTATTTTCACCGCTCATTTATTGGGTAATTTCTTCAGAGATTTCATAGTAAAACTCGTTGGAGACTAGGTCATGCTTGTAATAGTCGGATATGTAATAGTGGCACTTTCTGTGTTTGGAGGTTTTGCCCTTGCAGGTGGCAGCATGGGTGCTTTGCTCCAACCTGTTGAGCTAATGATGATATCTGGTGCAGCTTTGGGTTCGTTCATTGTGTCGAACAGCAGTACGACTATCAAGGCCACGTTTCATGCATTACCTTCATTAATGAAGGGCATCAAGTACACCAAAGAAAGCTACATGGAGCTCTTAGCCTTGCTCTACGACTTACTCGTAAAAGCACGCAAGGAAGGGTTGATGACAATTGAGGGTGATATCGAAAACCCGCTTGAAAGTCCGATTTTTGCCAAATACCCAAAAATATTGGCAGACCAACATGTCATCGAATTCATTACCGACTATTTGCGCATCATGGTGAGCGGCAACCTGAATGCGATGGAAATCGAAAACTTAATGGACGTGGAAATCGAAACCCATCATCACGAAGCCTTGATTCCCTCGCACACCATTGCCAAGCTCGGCGACGGTATGCCCGCCTTCGGTATCGTTGCGGCGGTCATGGGCGTGGTACACACCATGGAATCGGTCGGCATCCCGCCCTCCGAGCTCGGCATGCTGATCGCGCACGCGCTGGTCGGCACCTTCCTCGGCATTCTGCTCGCCTACGGTTTCGTCGGCCCGCTGTCGAGCCTGCTCGAACAGAAACTCGTCGAGTCGAGCAAGATGCTCGAATGCATCAAGGTCACGCTGCTCGCCAGTCTCAACGGTTATTCGCCGGCGCTGGCGGTGGAATTCGGCCGCAAGGTGCTCTACTCGACCGAGCGCCCGTCCTTCCTCGAACTCGAAGCGCACGTGAAAAGAAAGTAGCCATGGAAAATCAACACGGCGAACAGCCGCAGGTGCGCCATGGCTGACGACAGCCAGCGCCCCATCGTCATCAAGCGCATCAAGAAGACCGCCGCCGGGCACCACGGCGGCGCGTGGAAGATCGCCTACGCCGACTTCGTCACGGCGATGATGGCGTTTTTTCTGCTGATGTGGCTGCTCGGCTCCACCACCAAGGGCGATCTTAAGGGCATCTCCGATTATTTTCAGACACCGCTGAAGGTCGCCATGATGGGCGGCGACGGCAGCGGCAACAGCAACAGCCCGATTTCCGGGGGCGGGCGCGATCTCACGCGCAGCGAAAGCATGCAGATGAAGCAGGGCGCGCTGCCCGAGCGCAAGACCGCGATCAATCCGAAGGACGCGCAGGCCGAGGTGCAACGCCTCGAAGGCATGCGCCTGAATACGTTGAAGGCGCGGCTGGCCGAGGTCATTGAGGCGAGCCCGCTGACGGGGCGCACGCATCAGATCCGGCTGCATCTGG
>JBAXJT010000107.1:0-3103 GCA_037137715.1 Nitrosomonadales bacterium | reverse complement strand
CCATTGGCCGGGACCATTGCCGAGCGTTACCTCACTGAAAATCGAGGCGTTCCGGTCGAATTTATAGCCGATTTAGATCAGCGAGTTCGGTTCCATCCGGCCTATAGAGCATCAACGACAGCTCGCGGCACCCACCCTGCGCTGATCGCGTTGGCTACCGACTCGGCCGACTCGAGTTGCGGCATCCAGGCGGTTAGGTTACAGGCAAACGGCAGAAAGTTTGCCGGGCCGGTGCCCAAGTTGTCAAACGGCATTTTGAACGGCGCGGCGGTTCGGTTGCCCGGCATCGGCGAGTTGATCCTGATCGAAGGACCAGAGAAGGGCATCGTGGCATGGGCAGCTACAGGCCGCCCGGTGTGGATTGCACTCGGAAGCCTGAGCAAGGTCGCATCGCAGGTTCCAGACGGTACCAGCGTCACGCTCAGCCGCGATCAAGACAAACCCGACAGCCCAGCCGCCAAAGCGTTTGAGGCTACTTGCAACGCCCTGGTAGCCTGTGGGTGCCGGGTGTCGGTGGCATGTCCGCCGGTGGCCGCTGATGGCAATAAATTTGACTGGGATGATTTAGCCCGGCGAGATGGTATCGCCGCCGTTCAAAAATGCTTTGCCACTGCGACGCCGTGGGTAACGCCCGAGGCCACCCCTCTGGTCGCTGCACCACAAACGCCGAAGCCAATCAGCCCAGCACCTGACCCTAACGCGCCGACAGTCGATGAGGTGCGCGAGATGGTTTCCGTGGCGATATGCCGCTTCGCTGATCAGGCGCTGAAATACCATGCGGCGTTGGCGCGGTACGATGGCGATGTTTCCGACCGCCGGATGGGCATCACTCCGACAGGTGACGCCATGGCCGAATTGATCCCGCCCAAGGTGCCTGTCGTGGCCATCGACGCGCCAACCGGGATTGGCAAATCGACCCTGGTTCGCGACCAACTAATCCGGAGGTTGCGGGATGCGTACCACGATCGTCCGGTGGTTGTGATGGTGCCGACAATAAAGCTGGCCGACGAGGCCACGGAATCAGCCATAGCAGGCGGGCTTAGCGCAATGACTTATCGCGGACGTGACCGCTGCAACCCCGACGGTGTGCCGATGTGCTCGGACCTCAAGGCCGTGGCTGACGCGATGACCGCAGGTGAACCCATCCAGTCAACGGTTTGTGAAAACAAATTTACAAAGACACAATGCAAAAACTTCGCGTCATGCCTGACCCAAAAACAACGACGTGAGGCAAAAGATGTTGATGTTATCTTCATGGCACATCAGTTTATGTTCATGGCTAAAGAAGTATTTATCAAAAAGCCATCGTGCATCATTATAGATGAAAGCTTTTTGAATGCCGGACTTCTTGAAAATCCGCGCATAGTATTATGTGATATTCTCGGTCGGTCGCGGGATGTGTTTGGGACTGATGACAACGGAGTTCAGCACGTTGACATATCCGCCACATTCAGGCTTGAGGATTGGAACCGCCAGCTAGCCGTCGCTATGGCGTCATGTGATGGCCCACTGACTGCCGAAGCACTGGGGCAAGCCGGGATAAACACACAGCTCGCTGCCGAGGCCGGTTTGCTTGTGTGGAAAACCGCGCAGCCTTCGGGGATCATGCCGGGGATGGAAGCCGCAGAGCGAAGTTCAAGAGCAAAACTTGTTGGCGAAAACAATAGTCTAGTGACCAAATACGCCAAGCTGTGGTCAATAGTTAGAGATATGCTCAAAGACGGTGCCGACCATACTGCTTGGATAAATTGCCAAAACATCAAAGCTGACGATGGCAATACTAGCGGTGCAAAGATGAAATATCGGAAAACAATTAAAGATGGTTGGAATGTTCCTACTTTGATACTTGATGCGACGTTCAGGAAAGAAGTTGTCGAACCGTTCTTTACAAATGTGGAAGTTGTGTCAATGCCATATCCAGCAACGCCGTTTCAGAAGGTGGTTCAGATATTATGTGCGCCGGTATCAAAGAACAAATTGTCGGCAAAAGAAAGCCGTGGCGCAAAGTATCAAAAGACTGCAAAGAACCATCAAGCCGATTTAGCAAGATATATAGAAATAAAAGCATCGCAGCACAAGACTTGCTTGGTTATCTGCCAGATTGAACTTGAGGATGAATTGAAAAAGATTGGATTGCCAAGCAATGTTGACATAAATCACTTCAACAATGTTCGTGGAATTGATGGTTGGAAGTTCGTTGATTACTTCTTGGTGATACATCAAACTTTGCCTACGCCAGATGTGATTGAAGCGATAGCCGAGTCACTCACGGGCCGCAGCGTTACGCCGGTTGGTCGCTGGTATCCAAAGGCTGACGGCGGGAGCGAGTACCATCCTGATAAGACGGCGGAGGATTGCCGTTGGTCGGTGTGCGAGGCCGAGATCGGTCAGGTGATCGGTCGCGGGCGAGGAATCAATCGGACTTCGGAAAACCCGGTGCTAATCGAAGTCATGAATAATTTGGAACTGCCATTGCCGGTGGCCGAAACCAGGCAGTGGCAGGCTCCGACTTTTGCCGAGACGATGCTGGCGAGAGGTGTAGTGCCGACTGATTGGATTGGTCGGGCGAGGGTGGTGGGCGACATGCTTGAGGACGTTACTGATCCGGCCGATACGCTGACAAGTTGGTTCCGCAAGAATCCTGTGGAGGCCAAAAAGCTCTCTGAGGCAATCGAATGTCCGTCTTTCTCCTATAAGAGAGAGTACTCTATAGGAGAAAGACGGACATTCGCGCCGTTCACATACCGTATCGCCGGAAACCGGAAATCAGCCACCATCGCCATTTCCAAACGGTTCGCGCCTGATTATCGCCAAGCCGCCGAAAAGTGGCTCGGCACTTTGGACACGTGGGAGCCACTGGCAGAGTTCCCCGCGTTGACTCAAAAAGTAACCGCTGCCGTCGCAACGGCTGAGGTGCAGCCGGTTGCCGAGCAGGTCGCTGCAGTATCCGCCGCCGTCGCCGAAGCCGAGCCGGTCGCGCTGGTGGTCGATGCCGTTGCCAAACTGGCCGCCGGTACGACAGCCGCTTCCCAGCGCCTCCGAAATGCTGCCGCTGACACCGCATTTTCCAACACGATCGCCGAGTTTGCCAATATGAACGCAT
>JBAXJT010000106.1:0-3129 GCA_037137715.1 Nitrosomonadales bacterium | reverse complement strand
AATCTTTTTAGCTACGGATGGCCGCGGAATTTCGCGGATTTTGGTTTGTGGTTGGGGAGTTGGCGTTATTAAGACAGTAGCGTGCGGATGAATTGCGTTCTTCGGACAGGATTGACAGGATTTTGCAGGATTTGTTCAGCCAGGCAGTTGGCAATCCTGTTGAATCCCGTCAATCCTGTCAAAAAAAGTGTTGTATCACTGCCATGGCGCGTCGATAGCACGACGCGGCGCGATGGCTTCCGGGCAGAGCCGGCAAGGCACGGAAATCTGCGTTAATCTGCGCAATCTGCGGACAACACGAAGTTGAGAATACTGTCCGCAGATTACGAACAGCGAACAACTTTGCCCTCGAAACATGCGAAACACGCGAAAGAATGCTATAAATCAGGAAATCGGGTTGGCTGCGGACCGATACATTCTCTTCCGGCTTGACGCGGCGTGAGCGGACGACTCGCCGTTTCTTTATCTATCCCTGCGGGCGGAGCAAGCCCCGCCCGACAAAGCGCGACCAAGGTCGCGCACTCCAAACTTTATTTCCCCCGCAGTTCCTTCACCTTGAGGTCGATCATGTACTCGTACATCGACTGCAGGCGGCAGTTGTCAATGCTCTACAGATCTTGTTTTGGGTTACGACGAAGATCCAGAAGCGAGCATCTTGATTCTCATTCAAACCGCATCCTGAGTTCCCGTTTGGCCATTTCCCAGTCTGCAATCCGTCCCGTTCTCACGGCGCGGTGAGGAGTTCCGTCAGCACGCCAAACCGATGCCCCGCATTGGCCAGGTTGGCGTCCGCCGTAAGCAAGTTTGCGCTCGCCGCAAAACATACGGCCAGGTGCAGTGCGTCCAGCGTCCGCAGCGGCGCAAGAAATCTTCCGATCCAATCGCGCGCCATTTCGTAGTGCAGCTCCTCGATGGCCAGTCGTTCGTAACAACCAGACTCAACATGCAGATGCAATTGGGTGATGATGCGCGTGGCATCCGTTGCGGATAATGTGCCTTCGCGAACTTTCCGCGCCACAGCCGAGCGAAACTCCACCTCCACCAGCGAGCTGATTGTCGGGCGCTCGCAGCGAAGAATCGCTTTCTCCGCTTTTGCGCTCATCGCTTCCGGGCAGTAATAGGCAGCCAGCACACTCGTGTCGAGATAGACCATTACAAGCGCTCCTCGAGCCGGGAGGCGATCACGGTCTCGGCAAGCCCTATCTTGGGAACGGCAATGCCGTCACGAAACGCGCGGAGACTGGGCAATCCCCGAGCGTGCGCCAGGATAGGAACCAGTCGGGCAGACTGCTTTCCATAACGGGTAATGACCACGGTTTCGCCGCGTTCGGCCTTATCAACCAACTGGCCAAGACACGCCCGCGCCTCCTTGATGTTCAAGGTCTGCATCTCCGACTCCTCTTGTGTACATCCATAAGGTACACCTCGTGATTCAGGTTGTCCATCGGAATTCCGTTTGGGGGAGGTGGCGAGGCTGAAGCTGTTTAGGCTGAAGGCTGTTAGGTGAACCGGTAAGGCACGGGGATCTGCGTTAATCTGCACAATCTGCGGAGAGCCTGAAATTGGGAATACGGTCCGCAGATTGAGAGGACTCACGCAGATTGAGATCAGCGGGCAACCTTGCCCACGAAACACGCGAAATCATTGGTGCGGTCAGGCATTGTCCCATTTTCGCGTGTTTCGCGTGTTTCGTGGGCAGAGTCTCAATCCGCGAAATCCGCGGTGATCCGTAGCTTAGAAAAGCAATTTCTCAGTTCTTTTTAGCTACGGATGGCTGCGGAATTTCGCGGATTTTGGGTTTGTGGGGTGAATCAATGAATGAATATGGACACAGAGGAGCACAGAGAGAGATGAGGGCACAGAGGGGGAGAGTTTTGTGGCTACGGATGGACGCGGATTGGGGTTTGGGAAGCGGGTCGGCACAACACGGGAATCTGCGTTAATCTGCGGAATCTGCGGAATCTGCGGAGAAAATGAAATTGGGAATACTGTCCGCAGATTTCGCAGATTAACGCAGATTGAGAACAGCGCAACTTTGCCCACGAAACATGCGAATCAGGCGAAAGAATGCTTTGAATCGGGAACTCAGGAAATCAGGTTGGCGGCGGACTGGAAGCAATCCCTTCAGGCTTTCCGGATTTCATGATGAGAATACATCCAGCAGGCAGAGTCTCAATCCGCGAAATCCGCGGTGATCCGTAGCTTAAAAACGCAATTTCCCAATTCTTTTTAGCTACGGATGGCCGCGGAATTTCGCGGATTTGGGTTTGTGGTTGGGGTCACAATAATGGTTTGACGGCATCACCAATTCGTTCTTTGACCCGATCAAAGGTCAGGAGAGGCTCCCGTATCAGTCGTGGCCACTCGGCAAGGTCTACATCATCGAAAAAAACAAGACTGCGCAGAATCATCAGTGCGTCATCCTGCCGATACTTCGTCTTGTAAAAATCCAACATCTCTTCCAGCCTGAACAGTTCCAGGAGGAAGAATACATCAACATAATCCTTTACCCGCGTTCCGTTCCCGGTGATGGCGTTGAGTTTCATCGCCGCAATATCCCCGGCGGAAAGCATACGAACACGATCTTCCTCGATGACCTGGAGTTCCTCGTAGTCATGACGATTCAAATCGATCATGACCCCGTCAATGAATCCCTTCACGGTTTTACCGCGTTGATAGCTCCGTTGGAAATTATACTTATTGATGAAGAGGGCCAACGCTTCGTCGACTTCATAATCGTCGCGCGTGAATAAATCGATGTCGATGGACATGCGGTGGCCGATCTGAAGCGCCAATGCTGTACCACCCACCAGATGAAACCCTCGCAGCAACGGCTCTTCCTGGAGGGATTGAATCAATCCCAATGTTTGAGGTGCGAGTGTCTGTGAGTGCAGCATACGAACCGTTCCTTTGGAATACCGAGCCAGAAGGAAATAAAGTTCAACACTTTGCTGTCCCAGTCCTGAATCTTCACGACTTCATCCCGGATCTCGGATAGTGAGTAGAGTTTCTTCAGGAGATGCAAATCTTCCAGCGTCCCATACATCAGAACGCGTTGCACAACCAGGCGTCGCCCCTTCTGGATGTCGAATGTCTCCGGATTGACATCCCATAGGATATTTCGCGTAA
>JBAXJT010000105.1:0-3136 GCA_037137715.1 Nitrosomonadales bacterium | reverse complement strand
CGGCGCGGTTCATCAATGAATACAAGAGCCGCACTGGGGTGCGGCGATCCCAGGAGTGCTCCCAGGTGGAATGCGAAAAATTACGGGACTGTTTCTAATTAATAATTTTTCAGATTTATGGCCGTTCAAAGTATATCAACATATTATCACTAATCAATGGAGGCAAAATGACAAAAATTGAGGTAAGGAGTTTGGATTTCACAAGGATGAAGTGAAACATTTTTATGGTCGTTGTTATTTTGGCCTTGATGCTGTCAGGCAATCCGGTCTATTCCGCATGCGAAAGCACGAGCTGCGTTACCGTTGCAAGTGATCTGAGTATGAAACTCTGTGTAGAATATCAGACGCTGCAATACGAGTTCAAACTTGTTCACGTTCCGGACAGCTCCGCGTTTTTCTGGAAAATGGACACATAAACTGTAAAGGAGAATTTATGCGTAAATTCAAAAAATCAATGGGCTGTTGTTTACTACTTATCGTTCTCGCCGTTTTTCAGGCCGGCAATGTATTTGCCTTGAACGATGCCATTTCAGGCGCCATATCGGGTCAACTGACAGGAACGACATTGACCGTCACAATTCAACCCGACATCTCGATCTCCTCAGGAACGACCCTGTCCCTGTTCGTGGTTGCGACGATCAACAACGCGTGGGTATATCTGCAGCCATCAGGACAATGGACCCAATGGGTTGGTCCCAGCCTTACCAACAGTTTTCCGGCGTATCAGACCTTTACGACTTCCAAAACGCCGGCCGATCCCGTCATCATCAAACCGATACAGAATCTGGATCTATCCAGCGTTACTGGCGCCATCATTTACGTCGGATACGGAACGAGTTTCAATGCCATGATGTCTAATGGCTCGTGTCAGCCGGTGGCTGTCGTGCCGACCGCCACGGTCAACTCACCGATCGCCTATCCGGCATCTTTGGCGCCATCCAACTGGCCGAACCATATCGCCATGGGAGCGGCAATGGATACCATCGCCGATATCCCCTATAACGCGACTGTGGAAGCCATTTACAAGTATGCGACCGGGGACGGCGCCCCTGGACAGATCGTGGCTCCGACAGTCATCCAGAAACTCATCGACGATGCCGGCACATTGAGCAAACTTCAGATGAGCCATCAAAACAATTATTATTCGGTGCGACCGGTTCTTGTAGAATATACGGCCAATGGCAGTCAAAGTCTCGCAATTCTGCAGGCCGATTTCACACGCGACAAAATGGCGATGCACTTTATCAACTTGATGAAAGATTGCAATGCCATCGGCGCTAAGAACAGCACCAACGCCAGCATCGTCTTGAATCCGGATTTGTTGGGAGAAATTGAACAGCAACTGTTCACCAACGCCGGCGCCGCCAATCAGACCAACCCCAATTTCATCGCCAATGTCATCAACGGCGCCAACGCGAATATCAATGCCACCCAACTGTTGAGCGGCTGCGCAAGCAACTGTTCGCTGCCCATCAACGAAGCCCTCAAAATCGCCGTTTATTTCATCAATAATTATCCGGACAGCACTTCCCAAACGGATTTTGCAACTGCAACGGCTAACTACACCGATGTTACGCAGGCTAAAGTCAACAACAATTCGGCAACGGTCAGTCTGCCGTCGGTGACACAGGACTTTGCCGGCTATATTCGGAGCATCAACTGGATTGTCAAAAATTATGCACCCAAGGCGACTTTCGGCTGGCATTCCAACATCCGGGCTGCTTACGATGTTCCGTGGAACGGCATATATGACGGATTGTGGGCGCATACCATGCCGGATAACACGGCAATCACCGCATACGCCAGCGTGATATCCACGTTCTGGAAGAATTTGGGCGTTTTTTCAGGTGACTGGAAACCCGATTTCATCGTTTTCGACAAGTACGGGATCAACGGGCTGAGCAGCTACGTTTCGACTTTTTCAAACGGCTATCTGTTCAATCAGCAGGATATGAACAGTTACTTCGCCTTTGTCAAAGCCATTACGAGCACACTCTGGGTTCCGGCCATGCTCTGGCAGATACCCGGAGGCCATGTCGGCGCAGACATTACCAATACTTCCACCATGTCAACAGAAGCTCAGTACCTTTTCGGAGACAAGAACTTCAGTACGGTCAACATTCCGACCGACAAACTCAGTGCCTACTACCGATCATACTCGGGAAATGATTTGGATGCCGGCAAGTTTCTCACCACAACCTGCGGCGCCAGCCCCTGCGACTGGAGCATCCCGCACCTTGCGACGGCGGCCAATGCCAATGTCTTTGCCGTACTTTGGGGAACCGGCACCCGATCCACCAGTATCGGCGCCTATCCAGGGGGGGACCAGTTGGATGGCGGATGGCTGATGAACAAGGTGAATGCATACTACAATGTTCCCTTCTTCACCGACGGCGCCACAACACCGACGGTACTCTCATCCTTAAAGCTTTCAGCACGGTTCATCGGTACCATGCCGGCGGACCTTGCAGATGAACTGGATCAGGAGTTCATCAAGGCAAGCACAGATTCAAATGCTCCGTTGATTATCAGCGGAGTTGACGTATCCACCCTGTCGGAGGCTGAGCGCAGCGCAATCAAGACAACTTTTGATTATGACATTCCGATCACACTGGTACGCCCCACCTGCGCCCAGCGGGAGGCGCTGTACTCCCTGGTGGAGCTGCCTGGAACTGACCTTACAGACGATATCTATGAATTCTGGGGTCTGCAGACCAGCAGAAAGTTTGAAATATGGGAATACGCTTTTGCTTCACCAGCAGCACGTCAGGTGACCGTTACCGATATCATCACCTGCCAGGAGGACGGCACTATCCTGATCACACACGGCCCGCCAATTACTGATGATCTCAAGGATGTGCATGATTACCAGTCGTCGCGGGTGGCAGGGCTCAGGGAATGGCTTGTTCTGGCGCCGGACAGAGCCAACAGCCAAACTGCAGTCGGTACGGATTCCAGTACGCTGGCTGTAGAATCTGCTGCGGAAGACGGTCCGAAAGCAATACTTGAGCGGGTTGTCCTGGCAGACTCTGTTTCTGCCGATTTCTCCTATTTGAGTAACCAATATGCCGTCACTCTGGACTCGCGCTCAGTGTACCAGTCACCTTTCAACTATTTTGTCATTTCTGCCAGAGGC
>JBAXJT010000104.1:0-3399 GCA_037137715.1 Nitrosomonadales bacterium | reverse complement strand
GATTTTTTTAATAAGTATGGCGAGCGCATTCAGGGCATGGAGCTGCAAGCCGGTGCGCTTAAGGATGCGCACTTTTGCGCCGAGGCACAACTCAAGCGGGCCGATACGGTCTGCAGCTACACGGTGATGCGCTGCCTTTTTAACAGTCTGGATGAGGACTAAGCATGATTGCGCTGTTTGATTATCAGGATATTGCTGTGGAGCAGCTGCGTGCGGCTTATGCGGCCAAGTATAAAGCACCGTTGTTGGTGATGCCTACGGGTTCGGGCAAGACGGTATGTTTTACGTTTTTGGCAGAGCAGGCGTACAGCAAAGGCAAACGGGTGCTGCTGTTGGCGCATCGCCGCGAGTTGGTGTTGCAGATCTCTGCAGCGTTGACAGCCTGGGGTTGTCCGCATGGCATTATCCGTAGCGATAGTAAACCGACGGCGCAACCGGTGCAGGTGGCGATGGTGCAAACTCTGGCTAACCGGGTCAAACTGGACAAGACCGGGCGCTTCAAGTTTGACCTGGTGATTATCGACGAGGCGCATCATGCCACGCAAAACAGTACCTGGGGCGCGGTATTAACGCACAACAGCCGCGCCAAGTTATTGGGCGTGACTGCGACACCCTGTCGTCTGGATGGCAAGGGTTTGGGTAAAGATGCCCAGGGCTTTTTTGACGCGATGGTGCTGGGCCCGACGGTGTCGGAACTGATAACCCGCGGCAATCTGGCCAGACCGGTGGTGTATGCACCCGCTCAAGGTGTGGATCTGTCCGGCATCAAGCAACGCGGCGGCGATTATGTGACGGCACAACTGGCTGCTGCTATGGATCGCAGTAGCATTACCGGTGATGCAGTTGAGCATTACCGGCGTTATTGTGATCAGCAGGCGGCCATTGCTTTTACTATTACTGTGGCTCATGCCGAACATGTGGCGGCGCAATTCAAGCGTGCCGGCTATCAGGCCGCGGCGCTGAGTGGCACGACTTCGGATAAGGATCGCACGCGGATGATTAAGGACCTAGCCAATGGCAGTTTGCAGGTCTTGTCCTCGTGCAATGTGGTGTCTGAAGGGACGGATATTCCAGCGGTGGCGGCGGCTATTTTATTGCGCCCCACTGCGTCGTATGCGCTAGCCATGCAACAGATTGGCCGGGCGTTACGGGCTTATCCGGGCAAAGACAAGGCGATTATTTTAGATCATGCCGACAATGTGCGTCAGCACGGTCTGCCCACTGATGAGGTGGAGTGGTCGCTGGAGGGCTTGCAACGCAAAAAAGCCAAGGGCAGTTCCTTGGTTAAAACCTGTAATGGCTGCAGTGCTTTGGTGGCGTTAAGAACTACGGTGTGCGCGGATTGCGGTTTTGAATTTCATACTGCGGTTGCAGCGGAAAAGGATTTTGCACCGGCTGATGGTGAGTTGGTGGAAATGACGCCAGAAATGATTGAGCAACTCCGCCAACAAAGGCGTCGTGAGTTGATTAAGGCTAGAACCAAGGACCAGTTAATTGAGCTGGGTACGGCGCGGCACTATAAAAAGCCTGATTTTTGGGCAGACAAGATTATTGAGGGCCGGCAGCAGTATCGTGCCCAGCATCAAGTGAGTCACGCATGAGGATTCACAGTAGTTTAACCAGTGCGGCAACAATGCCTATAGACAGCGCCATAAGCGCCCCCAGTTTGATAATTAAGCGCTGCTCTAAGTCGCGCATTTCACGCGTCATATCGTCTTTTGTAACTAGGTCTTTTAGGTTGACTTCAAGCACTTCCGAGATAGCGACTGCCTCTGCTTCAGCTTGTGCAGGTGGAACACCCGCAGCCTTAAGGGTATTGGCAAATTTTAAAGTATCAAAAGTAATGGTGGTCATGGCCGCTCCCGGATATTTAAGTTTAGCGCTTAGTTTAGCATACGGATTTAATCTATGAGCCTGTTATCCAGTATGGATCTGGACAGTTTTTTAAATGCACTGCGCGGCTCAGGGATTGCGCCACACAGTACACTAAATATAGAACCCGATGGAAAAATCCATCGTTATCGTGTCGAGGGTGACAAGTCGGGTTCTGTTAATGGCTGGTATGTGCTGTTTGTCGACGGCAATTTATCAGCCGGTTCGTTTGGCAGTTGGAAAACCGGGAATCAGACAACCTGGTGCTCCAAGTCCGAGCAAACCCTGTCACCACAAGAACGCGAATTGTGGCGACGCCGGCAACAAGAAGCCCAGCAACTGCGCGAAGCTGAGCTGCTTGTGGTCAGAAAGAAAGCCCGTGAGAAGGCGGCTTATTTAGAGGGGATTGCGCAACTGGCGAAAGCCGGCGAGCATCCTTATCTGCTGGTCAAGCAGGTCAAGCCTTACGGGGTAAAGAGCCTGAAGAATATGCTATTGGTGCCACTACGGAATGCAACCGGGGCAATCACCAGTGTGCAGTTTATTCAGGAAGATGGCAGTAAACGGTTTTTGACCGGCGGCGAAATTAACGGCAGTTATTTTGCCATCGGTAATCATCAATCGATGTTGTGTATTTGCGAGGGTTTTGCAACCGGTGCAAGTATTTTTGAAGCAACCGGTTTCAGGGTTGCGGTGGCGTTTAATGCGGGTAATCTGGCCGCAGTAGCCAAGGTAATGCGGGATAAGTTCCCGGACTTTACCATCATCATTTGTGCAGATAATGACTCATCTCGGGAGGGCAATATTGGTCTGATTAAAGCGGAAGGAGCCGCGGAGCAGAGCGAGAGTTTGGTTTCAATACCGACATTTTTAAAGCATGAAGTGATTGATGGCAAGGTACCGACGGATTTTAACGATTTACACCGGCTACGCGGTTTGGAAGCAGTACGGGAGGCGGTTGAAGGTGCGGTCGATGCACCGGAACAGCCTGTCGAGACTATAAAACCTGAAGTAAAGCCTGCCAAGCAGGTGCTTAAAGAGTTTGAAGTGCTGATTGAGGCGTCTGATGACTTTGATTTTTTGACGGATGAATTGCTGGGCAGACTGGCGGCGGCTGAATTAGCGTCTCCAGCTCTACAGCATTTGACTTCCATGATCGCCAAAAAAGCCAGCGTGCCCAAATGGTCATTAATGGAGGTTGTCAATCAATATGGGGACAAGGGAAAAACCAAAAAACGGGACGGTGATGAGGGTCGTGTTGACGAGTTAAATCTGAAGCACGCTATGTTACCGATTGGGGGTCGTATTGTGATCATGAACCGGGATTACGATCCGGTCATGGACAGGCAGTTGCTGACCTTTTCAGCCAAGACTGATTTTGAAACCCGTTACTGTAACCGCAAGGTTTATCACAAGGGTGAAGAAGTCGGTTTGGGTAGTTACTGGCTGAACCATGAGCGCCGTGCCGAGTTTGATGGCATGGTGTTTTCGCCGGGGCAGGAGCAACCTGGTTATTTAAATCTGTGG
>JBAXJT010000103.1:0-3421 GCA_037137715.1 Nitrosomonadales bacterium | reverse complement strand
CTTGACAAGTTGAGATGCTCCAAAGCGGTCGCTGATCTATAGCCGCTCATGGTCGGTAGCCGAATTTCAAAAATCAAATCGATCTGCTGCAAACCGGTCACCGGAATATCAAACGGGTTCAACATGCCTATGCCGGCTAACGGGCAGTCAATTCACAAAAGCGTAGACCCGCTATCGACCACAACCCGTCGTAGAAATTCGCCCCAGACAGCGGTCATAGACTTGACGAAAAAATCAGCAACGGTCATTCAACGGCAGAAACTATCATATCTACAAGATCAATATTGTCCTTCCGCATTCGACGGGTGTTGACTAGCCTAGGCAAAATTGGTTGATCGGTCTGCATGGTCAATACTTCCCGAAGCAATCCTGGCACGGGCTAAGCAAAATTCAGCTCTCCAGTTTGGCGCATGCTGGACTTCTGGCAAAGAACTACGGACCTGGGTCGAGGTGTTCGGCACACATCACCGCCCTCATTTCACGGTCTTTTCGATCTGCGGCTCGAATGCCGCCAGACGATGCGAAACCGCGGCGTCGAACCTATAGTGGTTCTTCAGAGCAGCGAGTTGGGCGTCTGTGCCAGTGCAGTATTTCGCCACCTGCATCACCACCTCGCGCACGCGCTGCGGGTCGGGCGGATCGGGGAACTCGCCGCGTGCATGGTCGCACGCGGCACGGCGTTGAATAAACGCGTCAAGGTCCGGCACTGGCACTGGCAGTGCAGCGCATCCCCACAGCAGCGCCAACAAGGCAAGCAGTGGCCATTGACTTAACACGGATCTTTGCAGACTAATGCCCATTGTCGGACCAGTGGGGCACATCGGCCGAACCGCCGACGTACTTGATAACACCATAGGTCGCGCCCACAGCATGCAGGTCTGCATTCATTCCGGTGCGTGGCGAACTCGTGATCACGACGGCCATGCCACTTTTATTGTTTATCGACAGGTCTCCTGCCCAAATGATCGACATGTCGACCGCCAAACCGGAAATATGCTTCGAGTTCAATGCGGGCGCTGTATTGAGGTTTTGCATGCCGTAGGCGTTCACCATTGCCTTCGCACCCGCTATCGAAGCTGCGGCGTCGTAGACCCCGTTTGAGTCGGTGTGAACCCAGGCGATGTTGACACCGGCCATCGCGGGTGTGGTCCTGGGGTCGGCATTAGCATTGACGATGGACCAGCACCAGTGCATCAGGTAGGCACGCTGCGCGGGCCGCAGCGTAGCGGCCACACTGACCGCAGCGCCCGCAGCAGTCAGCGCCGCGATGAAGGCGGTGAGATTCGCCTTGAACGGTTCCACGCAATCGGGCACTGACGAACTGGTCGGGTACTGCGCGACCCAGGCGGCGCCACTGGGGTCGCCAGCCGGGACCCTAACGATCGCAGGTGTCGTGTTGCTCTCAGGGGTCAACACTGCTTGAGTTGTTGCCATGGTAGGGGATCTCCAGTTTTGTGGTTTGAACCCGGTCAGCACTGACAATCACGGTGTGAGCAAACACGTCAGTGAGGCCTCTGAACTCCTTGCCGTCGGACAGCCAGATGCGCTAAGGTGTATTGGTGATCGGATGACCGCTGGGAAAGTCTATCACCCGAAAGTGCTGATCGAGCAGACCGAACAGCGCCGAGCCGAGGCCGAGAACTAGGGGCGCGCTGGTTCGCTGTCGCCCCATCGTCGCGTCGTTGTTCCATTCGGTACCCAGACGTGAAGTTCAAAGAGGCCCCGGCAGTCGATTTGGCATGATGTGTCCGAAATTGTGCTGGCCTTGGAACTCCACTCATGATTGATGAAAGCTGGATCTTCTTCCTGAAGTAATAACCGTGAAGCAATAACAACCAATTTCAGTGAGGCCCTGGTCATCCTTGACGTACACTGGTGACTGCCATATACTTAGATACATGGCAAACAGGAGAAGCTCGTGACTTTGCAAACTGCCCGTGTAGGCAAAAACAATCGCGTCCAAGTGGTGACGATCCCAATGGAGTTCCGGTTCCCGGAGGGAATGAAGGACGTCTATATCCGCAAGGTTGGCGACGATGTGATCCTCTCTCCCCGGCCTACAGACTGGCTTTCATTTTTGAAGTCGGATGTGCGCGTAACAGACGATTTCATGGAAGACATTGAGGACTTGCCGGTCCAGGAGCGCTCCTTTACATGAGTGAGTACATGCTCGATACGGACACTTGCGCCTTCATTCTTCGCAAGTCTTCCCCTGTTTTGTTGGAACGAATCCAGGAAGTGCCCTTGCATCAGCAATGCATGTCCGTGGTGACATTGGCTGAATTGCTTTACGGCGTGCAGCTGTCGTCCAAGAAAAAGACGAACCGGGATGCTGTTGAACTATTGGCCAGGCATGTCAAAGTCCTTGAATGGACTTTGGATGCAGCGGATCACTATGCGGAGATTCGAGCTGACTTGAAAAAGAAGGGTCAACAACTCGGAGCAAACGATTTGCTGATTGCAGCGCACGCCAGGAGCATCAGCGCTGTCATCGTGACCAACAATGTCAAAGATTTTGGGCGCGTCAAGGGACTCAAGCTGGAAAACTGGATGGATTAAAAGTGACAGTGGGAAAACCACTTTCAGAAAATTGGCAGATCCATGCGAATACGCCGACTGCGAGCGGTGCTTTTGTGGGTTTGTCGCATCGGAAATCCGCGCCTGATTTGCCGACAGTCGATGATGGTGATCTTCCCTTTTTAGTAGACACATTGACGCCGACCGGAGCCCCGAAGCAGCATGTACGAAGAGTGTGTCCTGATTCATTGTGGGGTTACGGACAGAATCGAAAACAGATTGGACCGGCTTGGTGAAAGACCGATTGCAGCCCCTTGCTCCTGTAGAACGTGAAAACTGATGGACACAGTTGCCACCGGCAAGAACAGACACATACCCGACGGTCGCGTTTCTCCATTGGAGTCATTCAAAGCATGGTCTGGCCTACAAATCCTTCCGTGCCAGGCTTTGTAAACTTGATCTCACACCCGTGCCACGAGCGCCTCAAACTCCTGGGTCGGAATCGGGCGACTGAACAGGTATCCCTGATAGGCATGGCAGCCCAGGCCAGTCAGCAAGTCGCGCTGCGCCTCGGTCTCCACCCCTTCGGCGATCACAGACAGCCCCAGGCTCTCAGCCAGCACCACCACTGTCCTGGCAATGGCGGCATCATTGGGGTCAATCAGGATGTCGCGCACAAAGCCCTGGTCGATCTTGAGCTGATCAAGCGGCAATCGCTTCAAGTACGAGAGTGACGAATAGCCGGTGCCGAAGTCGTCCAGCGAGAACATCACTCCTTTGCCCTTGAGTGCCTTCATCTTGGCGATCACGTCCTCGACGTTGGCCACCAGCGAAGTCTCTGTCAGTTCCAGCTTGAGCCGATCCGGTTTGGCGCCCGTGCGATGCAGGGTACTGAGCACCTGAT
>JBAXJT010000102.1:0-3422 GCA_037137715.1 Nitrosomonadales bacterium | reverse complement strand
CTCCACACCTCAAAGTTAAATTTTTTGAGGCGACAACTAGTCTGACACCGGGGGCGAGCACCCACTGCCCTATCGGCAGTATCAGGCCGGTATCTTCTGCCAACGGGATGAAATGCACGGGTGAGATCAGACCGCGCACCGGATGCACCCAGCGAATCAGCGCTTCGGCACTTAAAGGCATACCCATGCTGTTCAATTGAATCTGGTAATGCAAATGAAACTGCTCCTTCTCGAGCGCCTTGCGCAATTCAATTTCAAGCGCAGCCCGCGCATTGATGAGTTTTTGAGTTTCCAGATCGAAGAACCTCAGCGTGTTCCGTCCTGATTTTTTAGCCTGATACATTGCAATATCGGCCTGCTTCATCAGTTCATCGACAGATAATTCGTGACCGGAAAACAAAGTCACACCCACACTTGCAGCGCCATGGTATTCCATTGATGCCAGCAGATAAACCCGATTGAGCTCAGCGAGTATTTTGTCTCCGATGTATTCCGCTTTAGCCGCCGCATCAATCGGAAGCTCGCTCAAGCTCTCGAGTATCACAACGAATTCGTCGCCGCCCAAACGCGCCAGGGTATCGTCTTCCCGTATACAGGACTTCAAACGCAGCGCCACCTGTTTTAGCAGCGCATCCCCCATATCGTGACCCAGTGTGTCATTCAGTGTTTTAAAGTTATCCAAATCAATGAATAACAAAGCACCGACGCAATTGTTGCGTGCACTCGATGCCAAGGCATGATTCAACCTGTCAGCCAACAGCCTGCGATTGGGCAACTGAGTGAGCGGATCATAAAACGCCAGGTTTTTGATCTCACTTTCAGCCGCCTTGTTCGCCGTAATATCTTTAAAGGTAGCGACATAATTTGCAACGTCGTTATTGACATCCTTCACAGCCGAAATCAGCAGATATTCAGGATAGATTTCACCGTCTTTGCGCCGGTTCCACACTTCCCCCTCCCACTTGCCCGTCGCATTCAGACTCTCCCACATCGCCTGATAAAAAGCGTCATCCTGACGCCCCGAACTGAGCAAGGCGGGATTCTTCCCTATCACATCTTCCGCCAGATAACCTGTAATACTGGTAAAGGCCTGGTTAACCCGCATGATCACATTGTGGCTGTCTGTAATCAGCATTCCTTCCTGTGCTTCGAAAGCGGCTGCCGAAATACGCAGTTCTGATTCGGTTTTTTGTCGCTCGGTAATATCGGCTGCCAGCCCGATCAAACCGGTGACGTTATTGCCCGAGTCGTGCAGCCTTACACGGGTCATTTCAAGCAAATGCGCACGCCCGTCAGCAAAGGGCAGCCACTCAATCGAGCAATGCGGCAGGGCCTGCGAAAAACACGCCTGATCGGATTCCCGGCAGTTTTCTGCGATGGACGCGGGCAGTAAATCAGAATAGTGACCGGCATCAAAAAAATCCTCTGCCGCAATCCCTAACGAATGACAAAAAGTCTCATTGACGAATTTTATTTTCCCGTCCACACCCAGCATCCACATTCCCAAGGGCAAGTTATCAAGTATAGTTTGAAATAACAGCCGCTCTTCATCGTGTTTTTGATTTGACAGGGCAAGTTTTTCTTCGGCAATTTTGCGTTCCTCAATACTCTCAACAATCGCAATCCCGCCTGTGACATGGCCTCTGGCGTCACAAGAGGCGGCACAGGTCATCGCAATCCAGCCGTCGTTAAAAGCGGCCGGATACTGGCCCTCAAAATAACCTCTCTCGCCCGCAAGGGCCGCCGACAGTGCAGGAAGCACTGCATTGCCCGGCAGGTTGAACAGATCCAAACCTGTCACCTGCGCGAGGGGACGGTCGATAATTTCGGCAAAACGCGCATTGCAGTAGGTGATAACAAAGTTTAAATCGTAGTGAAAAATACCAACCGGTGAATGCGCCAGTAATAAACGATAGCGCTCCTTGCTGACTTTCATCGCAGACTCGCGCAGATCGCCTTCGTGGCGCATGCGGATATTTTCAATCAAATTCCGGTTGATCAGCCGTAAACTGATCATCAAAAAACCGAGGTAGAGCACAACTGCCATCGCCATTGCGATCGACAACTCATCATGGGTAATCAGCAAACGAACAATAAGCGGGGTTATGATCGTCAAGGCGAAAATGACCGCGCTGACCAAATCGGCCGAATAAGAGACAACGCTGGCAGTCGTTAACCCCGCGAGCATAAATATCAGGAACATCTGGTTCGGCAAATTATCCTGCGGAAATAAAAGAAAAGCAGCCGCCCCCCAAATCCCCCCTGAAACCAAAACGCCGAAGCGGAATTTCATCAGCCGGGCACTCAGGATCGCCTCGTCTACAGAGGAATTACGTTTATAACGCACCACCAGAGCAATTCTGAACAACTGCACCGCTTCGAGTATGGCAAACCACCCAACCACGACATCATTAGACACCACATCCCATTGTATATAAACAAGAATTACCGCAAGCAACATACCTGAAATCAGTGATGAGATATGCGTTGCAAACAGATTGCGGGTTTGTTCTGATTTTAGAGTCGGGGTATCGTACTTGGCAGGCATGGTTTGCGCTCTTCGATGATAAAAGCTATTTACTGAAAGGGAACTGCATCCAGCCTGACCAGCAGCTTGAATAGCTCGCTGAAGTTAGCTGTGGAGAACTTGTTGCAGATATGCGAGCGGTGCAACTCGACCGTGCGGTAACTCA
This sequence comes from Nitrosomonadales bacterium, assembly GCA_037137715.1. GTDB lineage: Bacteria > Pseudomonadota > Gammaproteobacteria > Burkholderiales > Gallionellaceae > Gallionella. Next base: position 729 of record JBAXJT010000102.1, on the reverse strand, counting down.
CACCGAGTTTTATACCGATTTCTTTACACGAAAGTCCTTCGACAGACAGATCCAGCACTTCCCGCTCACGCTCAGTCAGCTCCGCCATTCTGAGTGCCAAATTGATGCGTTCATGTTCGCACGCCAGGTGAGCGGCATAATCGTCCAAAACTTGCTGCACGCGATTAACCAGCAATGCACCATCTACCGGCTTGATGAAAAAATCCTTGGCACCTTCCTGCACGGCAAGCACGACGCGAGGCACATCGCCAAAAGCGGTCTGAAAAATAATGGGCATTTGATTCCCCTGCCGGAGCAGCGCCTGTTGCACAGCCAGACCATCCATCCCGCACATACGCATATCCAGCACGATACATCCTAACCCTGCCGGATTACGGGCAAGCAAGGCCTCACCTGAATCAAAATCCTCAACCGTGTAACCCGACACATCGAGCAGCGTGACGAGGCTATGCCTGACTGAAGCATCATCATCGACCACGTAGACGACGGGATTTTTGCCTGTATGCGCCATATTCAGAAATTCCTGCGATCATGTTTAGTGCGACGATCGCCCTCATTCACTCTGCGATGTCCGCCTTGATCAGACGCCACGACTGCATCATCTTGAATCTCAACGATTTTTTTCAGAGAAAAATGAAAAGCAGTTTTCCCCTCAACAGCGGCGTACCACAGTTTCCCCCGGTGTCAGACTAGTTGTCGCCTCAAAAAATTTAACTTTGAGGTGTGGAG
>JBAXJT010000101.1:0-3594 GCA_037137715.1 Nitrosomonadales bacterium | reverse complement strand
CAAGCCCCGCCCGACAAAGCGCGACCAAGGTCGCGCACTCCAAACTTTTGCGCAGTCCGTAGATCTGAAACGCAATTTCTTCAATTATCTACCGTGGGAGTTGTAGTTGGCATCGGCACGCATCACGAACAGCCATGCAATGCTGGCGAGCGGCCAAGGCATCCGTCCGTTCCGCACTGGGGCCGGGATAACGAAAGGCTACGGCATACACGTTCAAAATGCGAAGATGATCGCGCACGGGCTCCAACAAGGGCGCGACAGCGAGCACGCCATTCGCGTTGCACACACGTAAAATCACCTTCCGCTTTCTCCACCCATTCACGCGTCAGCGGTTTCATAGAGAAGTTTTCCGTTCTGAACCGCCTGTTTTAGAAAATGATCTCCCTGCGCTATACGCAAGTTGACCTGCTCGGGAGTCCTGACAATCAAATCAACCATGAACCCGGGTTTGAGTGTCGAAACCATACTGGCGGCATCGGCAAGTCCCGGCCGAACCATAGGCAACTCGACCAGAAGATCAACATCGGAGTCTTCTGTGGCTTTCCCGTTCGAATAGGAACCGAATAGTGTCACTCGAACCGGATGAAAGTTCGCCACAAGGTCACGAACGAAATTATCTATGGTTATCTTTTCGATCATGGCAGTATCGATTGTGCAGTAACGGTGCTATTAGACTCCTAAACGGTGAAGCGTTCAATCGCTTTTTTCGTCCAGGAAAGAAAGGAAGGTTGGGAGATTTTTAGCCGCGGATCTTGGTTTCTTTGGCGGCTGGGTGGCAGAGAAGAGAGGCCAGAGATCAGCGGTCAGCAGTCGGCGGACATTGTGATCTTGATCGTAATCATAATCGAAAGGGGGACGAGGGGAGATCGTTCCATTATAACATGCGATGCATTTGCGTCGCATCTTTGTCGCGAGCTTTGTCGCGAACTTTGTCGACAAAGCTCGCGACAAAGCTCGCGACAAAGATTGGGTTACGGGCTGAAGCCCGCCTTAGGCGGAAGGCTGTTAGGTGAACCGGCATGGCACGGAAACCTGCGGGAATCCTTTAGGGGCTTTCCGATCAAGATACACGTTTTTGCGTGTATCTTGGAGCATCCAAGTGGAAGGACACAGAGGTCACAGAGAAAGAAAGAGAGCACAGAGCAATTCATGCTGCTGCAGCCGGCTCGCCGGCCGCAGTCGGCCATTTCTCTGTGGTCTCTGTTACTCTCTGTGCTCTCGGTGTCCTTGACGTGTTCATTCGTTGGGTTGCGGGCTGACGCCCGCCTTAGGGACTTCATGCGCTTCAGGGTGATGAATTGGTTGTCCCGGTTACCCGGTCGTCGTGTTACGTCGGAGTAGTTGTCAACAACCGTGCCGGCGGGCCTTCACAAGCCCGCAGGCGCGGCTGTTGACAACTCTGGCGTGAAGCAAACTCCCGCTCGTCAGAAATCCGCGAAAACCATAACTTAGAAACGCAGTTTCTCAATTCTTTTTAGCTGCGGATGGCCGCGGATTTTCGCGGATTGAGGTTGCTCACGGTTGAGTCTTTCGAGGCGGCCTGTCCAAGACTCCCCTTGTTGTATCCGTTCATGGACACGACGGCCGAACCGGGCAAAATCAGGATCGAATGAACAGACAAGAATTCCCGCGTGGGTCTTCTTTTCGAGATGCAGCGCGACAAAGTGCCGCCGGTTGAGCGTCACGAGAATGCGTGATCCGCGCGCAGCAAAGCTCAGAACATCCTCGTCGGACTGCGCGCTACCTGCTTGCCCGGTTTCTTGGATGGTCAGAACATCGTGACCTAAATCCCGCAAACGTACCGCAACAGGAAGCGGAAAGTTTTCATTTGTATAGAGCCTCATGCGATCAGGCTTTTTCGTGCAGATCGATTTGTCTCTCAATCTCACCCGGATTGGCGTTTGTATACGCCCAGGCCTCGGCAAGATCTTCATCGTTCAGGGTTGGATATGCTTGCAGAAGCTCCGCGTCAGACAGCCCCAATTGTCTGGCACGCGCGAGCGTCCAGACCGGGATCCTCGTCCTCACGATGCAGGGTTCGCCGCCGCAAATACCCGGTCGAGCCTCAATCCTTGGGTAGAACTCGTCCATTGAACTGACGATCCACTTCAGAATGCACGTCTTCTCGGCACGCGTCATCCGTGTCAGCAGGCTTTCCGTTTCTTGAAGCAAAGAGGACATGTTCATAGTATACGGTAGGGCAAAATGGTGCGGCAATCGCAAACTTTCATGCGGACAGGAAGGGGCGAAGGGTGTGGCGGAACGGTGATCGGTTACCAGTTATCATTGGGGTTAGGCGGGACGGGGTCAGAGGTCAGAGGTCAGAGGTCAGAGGAAAACGCCAGGGGGATGGATGTTATTGTGTATTCGTGCTGGATTCTGGATTCGGACGCCTGGATGCCGGGGTGGTGGCGAGGAATGAATACGGACACAGAGGAGCACAGAGCGAGATGAGGGCACAGAGGGGGAGGGTTTTGTGGCTACGGATGGCCGCGGAATTTCGCGGATTTTGGTTTCCTGGGGTGGCGTGACAAAGCCTGTGGCATGCTGTGAATTGCGTTCGTTAGACGGGATTAACAGGATTTTGCAGGATTTTTGAAACCTAGGCATGCCGGGCAGTTGGCAATCCTGTTGAATCCTGTTAATCCTGTCCAAGAAACCGGGAGGACTTTGTAGCAGGAATTTCAATCCGCGAAATCCGCGTAAATCCGTAGCTTAGAAACGCAATTTCCCAATTCTTTTTAGCTACGGATGGCCGCGGATTTTCGCGGATTTTGGGTTCTGGTTGGGAAGGTGCCGAGGCTGGAGACTGTTAGGCAAACCGGTACGGCACGGGAATCTGCGCAATCTGCGGAAAACACGAATTGGGAATACTGTCCGCAGATTTCGCAGATTAACGCAGATTGAGATCAGAGGACAACGTTGCCCACGAAACACGCGAAACACGCGAAAGAATGATTTGAATCAGGAACTCAGGAAATCAGGTTGGCTGCGGACTGGAAGCAATCCCTTCAGGCTTTCCTGATGAGACTACATTCAGTGGGCAAAGTCTCAATCCGCGAAATCCGCGGTGATTTTTGCACTCAGGGGTTGTGTGACGCTACTTGATAGAACGCGCGGTTTTGACGGCATACCCGACGGCTAGTTTGATTTGATCCCATGGCCGTCCCGCCGACCAACCGATAGTCGGCGAAAAGCGGATCAACCGTCAGGCGCTTCAATAGGCCCAGTGCAGCCGGGTGTAAGACTTCGTAGTGAAGCATCGGAATGAATCCTTCGTCTTTCCGGAAATCAGGCAGAGAAAGGCATGCGCCTTGGGGTCAAGCGTGCGCGCCTGTTGTGCAGCTTCGACAATGCTCTCAAGCCCGTATAGCTCAAGGATGGCCTGCCAGTCTTCAATCCGGCCATATTCCAATACGCGCTGCACAACCCATCGCCGATGTTCGGCAAAGTCGATCTCCTCTGGCACGACGTCCCAGAAGAGGTTCGGCGTAAATTTCTCGTGCTGTAATGGTATGCGCATGGAGCGACCAAGGCTGAAGTATTTTAGACCGAAGGCTGTTAGGCAAACCGGAAGGCACGGGAATCTGCGTT
>JBAXJT010000100.1:0-3613 GCA_037137715.1 Nitrosomonadales bacterium | reverse complement strand
TGGCCGGAAGCGGCGTTTATGAGCGTCGGCTCTGGAGCATTAGCTTCAAGATTCTGAACCGGCAACGTCCTGAAGATTTCCCCTGAGATAGGTCCAGTGTGGTTCAGAGATTTCAGAAAGTTGCTTAGCGCCTTCACGCTGTCGACCGATTTGTTCATGGTGGCGTCGCCGCAATCCCTGACCTGTTTGAGGTTGTTTGCTTCATCGCCCTTTGCAATGTGCTGAGTGCGATCCCCAAGTCCTTCGCCACCCGCCGCCAACTTAGGCCGTTTCCAAAAAGCTCAACCGCTTTTGCCCTAAGAGCAACATCATTGCACTTCACGGGCCGCCCAAGTTTCACACCATCAGCTTTGAGTTGGGCAAGCTTCGCCTTGGTGCGCTGACTGATTAAACTTTTCTCAAATTCCGAAATCGCGCTTAAGAGAGTCAGCATCAGCCTCGACGCGGGGCTGTTGTCTATAACTCCGCCAATATTCAATACTGCGATGGAGATTCCCCGCGCAACGAGACTGTCGATTGTGGTTAGGCAATCCAGAACATCTCGCCCCAATCGGTCAATATTTGCGACAACGAGTACCGCCCCATCAGCAAGTCGCTCGTTGAGTTTGCTGAACTGTGGGCGCTGTAACGCGGGAACCCCCCCACCTACCGCAAATTCACTGTACACCCTGTCATCATCAACTTGGTAACCGGCGGCGCGAATTTGCCCCAATTGCTGATCCAGCGATTGATCGCTCGTGCTGCACCTCAAGTAAGCGAAGGTAGCCATTTGCTCCCTAATGTCCTATTAAACGGGGACTATTATATCGGTACTGTACTCTTTTGTCAATACCGTGTTTATCGGTACATCCGTGCTGTACTCGTTAGCGTATTGACAAACGGTGGTATTACGGTACGAATCAGAGGCAACAAAATGGGGCGCGCACGATGAGCCGCATTACGCTAGCCCAAAAGCTGGACCTACCCCCCCTCGCAGCTATGTCAACGCCTTTCGGTGAGCGAAGCTTTGCAATCGCCTGCAAATTTAGATCGGGGGCAGTAACACCGCAGCGCCGGTTCTGCTGGTGGTAGCCGCTCAGTGCTGAGGAATTTACTCTAGGTGCGATTACGGCCCGAGTTTGATTAATTTACTCTTTAATGCCATCGTACTGAGCGTCCGTGATAATCACCATATTCTTAAGCAAAAGGTACGGAATAAACCTGTCGACGCAGAGTAAAAAATGGCTCCTTGGTCACAACAGTAAATGCATCAACTGAATGTCACCCCTGCAAGGGTGCGGAAGCCATCAGGCGATACTGTCATCCTGATTCCTGTTGAAGAATCACGACGAGAGGGCGCCGACCAATCCTCCGATCAACTTGGACAAGGCCAGCGTGTTCCAATCGACTTAATGCTGTGCTCGCGGCGTCCCTACCCACCTCGAACAATTCCAATGCCCTTCGGGTAAGTTTGACGGATGGGGTAGTGGTCATGCCATTTAGCCACCACAGTGCTAGACCAACATTGAGCGTCTTGCCGGGGAGTCTGGCAGCTTTACTCAGCCAGTTAAGGGGTATCGGTCCCCGAAGAAACAGATCCTTCTTGGGAGCTGCCACAAACTTTCCGGATGTCCGATTAAGCTGCAATCGTTTCACAGGGATCTGGGCATCTGGTGTACTACTAGTAAACATATTTATAAGAGAATGTACGGGTGCGGTGGGAAGACGCAGGTAGGTGCGTCTAGCTGACGCAGGTAAGACCCGGCTCACCAACCAAATTCATCACGGTGTTCCACATCGTCACCCCGCGCTCATCCATGTAACGGTCAGGGTAGCGAACTACTTTTGCGTCGCTACCAAGTTCAAAGCCATCGAGAACGATTCGGCTAGCTTCTTGCATAAGCGATTGCGTGGTGGTGATGGCATCGTCAAGTTCATGGAGCGGGGCTTCGATCAGAAGTGCATCATGCACCGGTGCACAAACCCTGATCCCTGCCTCTGTCAGCAGGATGCAGGCGATGCGTAACATCTCGGCACCATTGGCCTGCATCGGGAAATTGCGCAGGCTGCGATCGTTGAGTTCGTCACGGGTATGAATCTGCCACCCAAAGCCTGCCCAAAGCCGGCCGCCGAGCACCGCTTCATCAACAGCGCTGTCAGACCACTTCCAGAACGTCCGGTAGGTGCGGCGATGCAGGTCGAGGAGCTGCCGCGCACGGGCGACCGGTGTATTTATGCGTGCGGCAAGACTAGCCTCGCCCATCCCGTACTGCACCGCCAGTACGCACGCCTTGAACTGCTCCCGTACCGCCTTGTGGGTCTGCTTGGTGGCATCCGCCGGAGCTGCGCCAGCCTGCTTGGCAAATGCGAGGTAGGGATCACCGCTGCGATAGGCTTCCATCATTGCATGATCTCCAGACAGCGCCGCGGCAATCCCGAACTCCTGCTGACTCCAATCTACATAGGCTAAACCCCATCCCGCCTGCGGCCGAATCAAACCGCGCAGCCAGACCGAGGGGCCGAAGATAAACTTGGAGTTCGACGGCTGGTTACGTCCCGTTCTTGACCGGAATGGCGACAGCAGGCAGCGGTTGCGCCCGTCGCCACCCACGTGCAGATTGGCCAAACGCATTTCCGACAAGGCTGACCGAAGTTCGCGGATTGGCGCGATCCGAAGGTAAGTGCGTGCCATTTCACGAAAGGTGGCGTCACTCATGTCGAGCCGGCCGCTTTCCAACCGCGGCCAAGGAATGTCGTTGGCGACAAGATACGCTTCCCAGCGACTGGTCTTGAAAGTCCTCCCCTCATAGACACCGAAGTCCTGATCGATGTCGGCAATTAACTGATCCTGAATTGCCGTCCAGTGTTCCGATAGCAGCGCCAGCGCTTCAACGTCCAGCGGAACGCCATTCATCTGGATGCGCGAAACCGCCTTCATGCTGCGGCCCCGAAGCAGGGCGCGGGGCCAATCGAGCTGGGCCTGCATTACAGTGAGCAAGTCGGCCAGTGCTACCACATCGGTTTCGCAGTAGTCGAGGATGGCCAACTGATCTTGCAGCGACCACGGGCCGCCGGTAAGAATCAGATCCCGCATGGCGTCCTTTTGCTCACCTCCAATGGTTGGCAGGCCGTAGTACATCAGCGCACCGAGCAGCCCATTGCCGTGGGCCAAACGCAGCCCGTTTGTACGGCAGCGGAACTCTACGTAAAGATCCAACACATTGGCCGGCGGTGTCCAGCCCAGCACATGGAAACAATCCATTTCGGCAGAGGCGAAATAGGCAACAAACAAAGCTTTGTCGCCAGTCGGGAAGGGCGCCCTAGTCATCTGGTGCAGTTCACCCTGCCAGTAGCGATGGGTCAGGCCCGAAGGCCATTCCCGAACTACCATGCAGACCGGCACCGGCAGATTACCCTCACGACCGTGCTCCGGATGAAACTCAAAATCCACAAACCGAACCCCGTCGGTGAAATCGTCGAGAGTCATCAGATGCAGCCCAGTAGCGATTGCACGACGGGATGTTCAAGGCCGGTGATGATCTTGCCGCGAAAGGCCACCTGAACAAGGGCATCGATATCGTGCGCCGGCCATTCGGGTTCGGGCAGGTCCCCCTCGGCCTCATAAACGTCATAG
>JBAXJT010000099.1:0-3685 GCA_037137715.1 Nitrosomonadales bacterium | reverse complement strand
CGGCTTCTTCCGCTGCCAGTCGCTGTGCCGTCTCAATTTCCTGACGCGCATGCGCCGCGGCTTCCGCCTTCAACCGCGCCACTTCCGCGTCCAGCTGACTACGCGCCTGCGCCACAACCCGTGCAGTTTCTTGTTCCACCTTCACGCGTTCTGCCAGTTCATGCGCCACGGATTCCGCCTTCACACGCGCGGCTTTGGCCTGCTCTTCCGCACGAATGCGAGCATGCTCCTGTTCGGCTTCGATACCAGCACGCACTGCCGCCTTTTGTGCCTCCTCACGCGCTTGCGCGCTTGCCACCTGTGCTGCAGCGAAGGCAGCCTGCTCAGCCTTCAACCGTGCAGCTTCTTCCCCGGCTTTCTGACGGGCAGCTTGAGCCTCTGCCTCGACACGGTCCTTTTCACGCGCCAGTCTGGCCGCTTCCTCAGCCATCATGGCAGAGGTAGGTACACGGAAAGCGGCGGTAAAGTCGAGTTCTTCAACGCCAACATCGGGTTTCTTAGGAGATGCAGCTTGCGGCGCAACCAGCTGAGGCGAGCGCACCACCCGGCTCTTGTCCTGAATATAACTGCCTCGCGCCAACTCAATGAACATGTCTTGCAACATGCTGCGCAAACTGGGTGAGGAACGCTTCATGATTTCAGCGACCGAAGCGGTACCGTCAACCATCAGCAATGCGCGTTTGATGTCCTTGGACAGAAGCGCGGTACGGCCACGCGCCTCATCTTCCCCGCTTTCCGTCCTGACAAAAATTATTTTTTCATTCATGTTTTCATTCTAACTGATTGCAGGCTCATGTTTGAATTGAAAAATACATTTTAGACGCACACAGCACGTGACGCCTGTCACCTGGGCCAAAATCATCTGAATAAATCACATTGACAACAGAACGAACGTTCTTTATATTGCACAGCACGTTCGTTCTCAAGAAAATCACCATGACCGACTTTAATGCTAAAGATACTGAGTATTTGAGCAAGCTTCAAGACTACTACGCAGACTGGAAAAGCATTCCATCCTACGCCCGTTTATGTGACATTTTTGGCATCGCCTCCAAATCCTGGGTCAAAACCATCCTGACCCGACTGGGAGACGCCGACTTCATCGAACGCACGCCGGACGGCGCATGGATACCAACCCGACAATTTTTCGCGCGCCCGCTGGCCGAATCAACGGTTCAGGCGGGGATGCCTGTCTCTGTCACCGCCACGCAGGGTGATTTTTTCGTGATCGACGAGATGCTGATTGATACGCCCTCAAAAACCACGCTGATCACGGTCAAGGGCGATTCAATGATAGACGCAGGGATACACGATGGCGATATCGCCGTGATCGAAAAGCGTATGACGGCGAATATCGGCGATATTGTGGTGGCAATCGTCGACGATGACTTTACCCTCAAAACGCTCGATCGCGAAAATGGCGCCTTCATTCTACGCCCGGCCAATCCTGCATTCCCCATCATCCGCCCGCAAGGCACGCTGGAAATATTCGGCGTACTGACCGGTCTCGTTCGCAAATACCGGAGATAACCATCATGCAACTGCATACATCGCGCCGCACCGCCCCGTCCGTTCTGCTCTCTATGACCTCGCCCAACAAGGAATTATTTTATCGCCAGCGCGCCCTGCTGCGCCGCGCAGTACCGGCAGGCTTTCCGTCGCCGGCCGACGATTATGTCGAACAGCGTATCAGTCTGGATGAACACCTGATTGGACGCCGAGAATCGACCTTTTTCATGCGTGTCGCGGGGGAGTCGATGCGCGGCTTAGGCATCTTCGACGGCGACCTGCTGGTGGTCGACCGCGCGCTGCCCGCCACCTCGGGCTGCGTGGTGATTGCCGTGGTCGATGGTGAATTTACCGTCAAGCAATTGCTGCATACCTCTGATGGCCCCGTGCTGCGCGCCGCGCACCCCGACTATGACGATATGCGCATCCAGCCTGAACAGGATTTTTTCATCTGGGGCGTGGTGAGCTGGAATGTCCACAAGCACTAAACCGGCATTTTTAAAGACTCTGTCCTAGCTGGCTGTTAAAACAGCGACTCTTGAACAAGCAATTACCGGATAAACATACGAGGAATCTGTCGTTTAATCCGGCAGAATAAGGTTGTAGCGGGTTCTCCGCGTCTCCGCGTGAGTATGATTTTGAATTTTCCTCTGACTGAGTTTTAACCGTCAATTACCACCTGGTATTTTTAAATGCCGCTAACCCGCGTGAACAAACCTGACAGGCAGCGTGCGATCGCACTGGTTGACTGCAACAACTTCTACGTCTCCTGCGAACGCCTGTTCCAGCCGGCGCTGGAGGGAAAACCTGTTGTCATACTGAGCAACAACGATGGCTGCGTGGTATCGCGCTCGCAGGAAGTCAAAAATTTAGGGATTGCCATGGCAGCCCCCTGGTTCAAATTAAAAGACCTCGCCAAACAACACGGCATTATCGCCCTGTCATCCAATTACACGCTGTACGCCGACCTCTCCAACCGGGTGATGCGCGTGTTAGCGCAGTTCTCTCCCGAACAGGAAGTCTATTCAATTGATGAATGCTTCCTCGATATCACAGGCATCGAGGCGCTCACCCGCTACGGCCAGTCGATGCGTCAGGCCGTCAAACAGTGTGTCGGCATTCCGGTCTGCGTGGGCATTGCCCCCAGCAAGACGCTGAGCAAACTGGCCAATCATGTTGCTAAAAAGCAATCGTCTGGCGTCTGCAATTTCAATGAATTATCCGAAGAACAATTAAATCATCTGCTCGGCAGCATTGATGTCAGTGAAGTATGGGGGGTCGGCCGACGCACGCACAGCCGGCTACAAGAAATGGGCATCACAACCGTACTGGCACTCAAATGTGCACCCGCCCAGCGCATCCGCGCAGAATTCGGCCTCCCCCTTGCCAGAACCGTGGCCGAGCTCAACGGCACCGCGTGCCTGTCGCTTGAAGAATACACCCCGCCGCGCGCGCAAATTATCTGCTCACGCTCGTTTGGCATCCCGGTCACACACCTAGCTGACTTAGAAGAAGCGGTGATCGCCTACACCAGCCGTGCCGCCGAGAAATTGCGCCGCCAGCACTCGGTCGCCTGCTGCGTGCACGTTGCCATCCGCACCAACCCGAATCAGATCAAAGCACCGCAATACCAGCCCAGCCTGACACTTGCGCTGGCAGAGCCTAGCGATGACACGCGTGTGTTGTGTCACGCAACGCTAGCAGGATTGCGGCAGATGTATCGCGCAGGCTACGCCTATCAAAAGGCCGGCATCACCCTGTCCGGCATCATCAATGACCGCCCCCGCTCCCTGTTTGATGATATCGAGATGCAACAAAAATCCGCCACGCTGATGGCCACACTCGACCTGATCAATCGCCGCATGGGGAGCGGCACCATACAATTATTGGGCGAGGGAATCAAAAAAAACTGGGCGATGAAGCGCGGCAACGTATCACCGCGCTATACCACGGAGCTTAGCGACATCGCACTGGCGCATGCCGCACTCAACACATAATCGCTCTCTGCCATTGAAGGCGGGATGAGTGTACGTTCAACTACAAACTATCATCCGAACGTGCCTGAGCATGATCAATAAAAAATTTGCGCTGAGGGATCAAACAAATTCCAATAGTTTGCTAATCAACTCGGTCGAATTGATTGGCTTGGCCACGAATCCGCTCATCCCGGCTTGAT
>JBAXJT010000098.1:0-3759 GCA_037137715.1 Nitrosomonadales bacterium | reverse complement strand
TAATCTCGCGCTTTGCCTCACTAATCTCGCGCTTTGCCTCACTAATCTCGCGCTTCGCCTCACTAATTTCCCGCTCCGCCTCATTTTTCACCCCCGGAGCACCCGGTCGCAGAACCAATGCAGGCGGTAAATCTACGGGGGCCTCGTATGCGCTTCGAGGCGCGCCTCACCTGCACAGTTTTATACACGGCGGCAGCCTTTTGAAAGAGCGCTATCGGCATGTCTACGCCACTGTGGGATAATCCGCCCATGAATACGACACTATTATCCGGCCTCAATCCGCCTCAGCTGCAAGCGGTGACGCTCCCCCATCAGTCAGCGCTGATTCTGGCCGGTGCCGGCAGCGGCAAGACCCGCGTACTGACCACGCGTATCGCCTACCTCATCAGCACGGGGGCTGTGAGTCCGCACGGCATACTGGCGGTGACCTTCACCAACAAGGCCGCAAAAGAAATGGTGACCCGCCTGTCGGCGATGCTGCCCATCAATACGCGCGGCATGTGGATCGGTACATTTCACGGACTATGCAATCGCTTGCTGCGCGCGCATTACAGAGAGGCGGCCCTGCCGCAGACCTTCCAGATTCTCGACTCAGGTGATCAGCTCTCGGCGATCAAGCGCGTCATGAAAGCGCTGGAAATTGATGATGAAAAATATCCTCCGCGCGAGATGCAAAATTTCATCAGCGGCAGCAAGGAGCAGGGACTGCGCGCGCATGATGTTGAGGCCTTTGATCCGTACACCCGGCGCAAGGTCGATGTGTACGCCGAATACGATGCGCAGTGTCAACGTGAAGGCGTGGTGGATTTCTCCGAATTGCTGCTACGCTGTTTCGAGTTGCTCTCCCGCAATGAAAGTCTGCGCACCCACTATCAGGAGCGCTTCCACCACATTCTGGTCGATGAATTTCAGGATACCAATCCGCTGCAATACCAATGGCTCAAGCTTTTAGCGGGGCAGCACAACGCCTTGTTCGCCGTGGGTGACGACGATCAATCCATCTATGCGTTTCGCGGCGCAAATGTCGGCAACATGAAAGACCTGCTGCGGGATTTCAAGGTTGAAGCGGTCATCAAGCTGGAGCAAAACTACCGCTCCCACGGCAACATACTCGATGCGGCCAACGCGCTGATTTCCAATAATAAAAATCGTCTTGGTAAAAATCTGTGGACGTCTGAGCAGGGTGGCGAAAAGCTGCGCGTCTATGAAGCGCCCACCGATGTGGAGGAAGCGAGCTTCATCGTAGGTGAAATCAGACAGCTCAAAACAGAAGGACTGAAACTCACTGAGATGGCGCTGCTGTATCGCTCCAATGCACAGTCGCGTGTGCTGGAGCACGCGCTGGTCTCGGCCGGATTGTCGTACCGGGTGTATGGCGGCCTGCGCTTTTTCGAGCGACAGGAAATCAAACATGCGCTGGCCTATCTGCGCCTGATGCAAAACACCGATGACGACAATGCACTATTGCGCATCATCAACTACCCGACACGGGGCATCGGCGCGCGCAGCATCGAACAGGTGCAGGAATCGGCGAAGATGCATGGCACGACACTATGGGATGCCGCCGCCCGCACAGGCGGCAAAGTCTCGGCCTTCGTCGGTCTGATCGAAGCACTGCGCAGCGCGACAGATGGCTTGCCGCTCCCCGAAATCATGGAACATGTGCTGACGCATAGCGGCCTTATCGAGCACTATCAAAGCGAAAAAGGCGCCAAGAAGCGCGAAGCCGAAGAGCGACTGGAAAATCTGAAAGAACTGGTCACGGCAGCGACGTTGTTCGTGCATGAAAACGAGGACGACAGTCTAACTTCGTTCCTGACCCATGCCTCGCTCGAAGCAGGAGAACATCAGGCGGGCGATCAGGACGATGCGCTGCATCTGATGACCGTGCATGCGTCCAAGGGGTTGGAATTTAACACTGTGTTTATCACGGGACTGGAGGAAAACTTATTTCCACATCAGAACAGCCAGCGGGTTGATGGGGGGCTGGATGAAGAGCGCCGCCTGATGTATGTCGCGATCACCCGCGCACGCCGCCGCCTCTATATGAGTTTTGCACAACGCCGCATGTTAAACGGTCAGGTAAGTTACGGCGCCCCCTCTAGCTTCTTAAAAGAATTACCAGAAGCATTGCTGCAATGGCTGTCAGCGCGCGAAGCGCCGCGTAACCCGTTTGCCGCCTTCGGCTATAGCGCACCTGCAATGCCAGCCCCTGTGCAACGTTCCGTCAGCGGCACAGGATGGCGCACCGGTCAGCGCGTAATGCACCTGAAATTCGGTGAAGGCGTAGTCACAGGCGTCGAGGGAGGCGGTCCCGACGGACGGGTGCAGGTCAATTTCAAACACGCCGGCAGCAAATGGCTGGCGCTGGAATACGCGAAACTCACCGCGCTATGACAGAAACTCCGCCCGATGCAGCCCTGACCGATCCGCGCCTGCCGCTGATACTGGATAGTTATCAGCGCTTAACCGGGAAAGCGCTATTAGACGATACGCAAAGTATGTGGCACGCCCCTTTTGCTATCGTTGCGCACGGCACCGAAACTGACCCGATCTTTTTCTATGGCAACAAACTGGCCTTGCAACAGTTCGAGATGAGTTTCGAGCAATTCGTCCAACTTCCCTCACGGCTCTCCGCCGAGCCATTGGCACAGGAGGCGCGCGCCATATTGCTGCACAAGGTCTCGCTGCAAGGTTATATCGACGACTATTGCGGCATGCGCATTAGCGGCAGTGGCCGACGCTTCATGATCCGCAACGCAACCGTCTGGAATTTAATTGATGAAGCCGGCCTCTGTCACGGCCAGGCGGCGACTTTTATTGCCTAACCCCCTCATGCAGCGACTTTAATATAAAGCGAGCCAAGCACATGACGGGGCTATGCACTCGCTTTAAGAAAAATCCTTTACCAAGCAAGGAAATCCCTACTACCCTGAGCTAGGTGAGCTATACTTAAATTGTGAGTAAGTATGAAGGTGTGCGTAAGATGGCAGTCTGAACCGCTTTAGCATTTTCTGAAATACTCATAAATATTCCTTTAGAATCAAAAGACAAGAATAAAGCAGAACATGAAAATTAACTTACCGGTGCAAAACATCCCCAGTCCCTACCCTAAAGGCCAAGTGCTCGTTTCCAAAACGGATTTGAAAGGCACCATCATTTATGCCAATGACGCGTTCATCGCCTTATCGGGTTATTCAAAGGAAGAATTGGTAGGCCAAAACCATAACCTTGTTCGCCATCCTGATATGCCACCGGAAGCCTTTGAGGATTTATGGGACACCGTAAAAAAAGGACTCCCCTGGAAAGGAGTTGTCAAAAATCGCTGCAAGGACGGGCGATATTACTGGGTACATGCCTTTGTCGTACCTGTTTTTAAATCAGGGGCAGTCGCAGGCTATATGTCTGTCAGGACCGAGCCGACTCCCGAACAGGTATCCAATGCGGAATCACTCTATCAGCGCGTCAAAAGCAAACAGACTGAAATCAAAAGAAAAGTGACATGGTGGGAGCAAGTCTCGCTAAGCGCTCGCTTTATGGGTGCATTAGGCAGCATCATTTTCTGTTTGCTGGCCATCGGCATCATGTCGTTCTATATCATCGAATCCATGCAACAGGAGGCACAGAGCGATATTGCCCAAGATGCGGTTGCGACAAGTTTACTGACCGATGCATTGCAAGCACAGGTTGAATTCAAGACTCAGGTGTTGAGGCCGACCGAATATTGACCCAGCGTGCCGACTTTCGGTTGACCCAGGA
>JBAXJT010000097.1:0-3936 GCA_037137715.1 Nitrosomonadales bacterium | reverse complement strand
CACCACCTAAATTCACTTACAAAAGTTGCACTTCAGAGTTGAATCCGCCACATTTAACTGTTTATCCAATTCCTGGCTACGGATTTGCAGTTGGGTCAATTTCATATAGCTGTTCAACTGGCAGCGGATGGAATTAAATTCATCCTTTACCTCACTCTTGTTCGGATACTGACTTTGCAGCCAGAAAAAACCGCCGAGAAAAAATGCAATGATTGCAATCAGTTCTTTGTACTCTTTGAGTCTCTCCAGCATGATATTGACCCCACAATTTAATCGTCAGGCATCAAGGATTATTTGCGCCACTTTATCCACGTAATCAGGCAAGCACAATAGGCCTGAATGCATAGGTATTTTGGCGGAGAGTCTCGGCAGGGGGTAAATTTAGCCTGCGTTCTGAACGCGGAAGATGCGGATAACTTCGGGGATCATGCGCATGCTGCGCATAATAGTGGCCAGATGCAGACGGTTGTTGACTTCCAGTGTGAAGTGCAGCGCGGTGTATTCGCCCTCGTTGGCAAAGCTGACGTTTTCAATGTTGGATTCAGCTTCTGCGATAGCGGCGGCCACTTTGGCCAGCACGCCGCGCTGATTGGCAACCAGCAGTTTCAGATTGACGGCAAAAGTGCGCGTGATGTGCTTGTCCCACACGACGTCCAGCCATTGTCCGCTATGGCCTTTGCGCAGCAGCGGGCAGTCGTGGGTATGGACGACCAGCCCCTGTCCGCTCTTAATGACCCCGATGATCGGGTCGCCCGGGATAGGGCGGCAGCAGGTCGCGAATTGTACCGCCATGCCTTCTGTGCCCAGTATGGTGATGACTGGATTGGCGACAATTTCCCCGGATACGGGTTCGCCATTGCAGGCGAGTTGGCGTGCGACCACCATGTTGAGGCGACGGCCTAAACCGATATCGGCCAATATTTCCTGACGCGTTTTCACCCCGGTGTCGCGCAGCAGTTTGTTCCAGCAGACTTCTGAAATTTCAGCAGATTTGCAGCCTAGCGCCGTCAATGCCTGACCCAGCAGGCGCTCGCCCAGTTGTGCGGATTCACCCGACTGCATGGTCTTGAGGAAATGGCGGATATGGCTGCGCGCCTTGTTGGTGGTGACATAGGTCAGCCAGGCAGGATTAGGTTTTGCGTGAGCCGCAGTAATAATTTCCACCCGGTCGCCATTTTTGAGTTCGCTGCGCAGCGGCACCAGTTCGTGGTTGATCTTGACCGCAATGCAGCGGTTGCCGATGTCGGTGTGTACGCTGTAGGCGAAATCCACCGCCGTGGCACCGCGCGGCAAGGACAGAATCTTGCCTTTGGGGGTGAAAATATAAACTGCATCGGGGAACAGGTCGACCTTCAAATGTTCCATGAATTCGGCAGAGGTGCTGCTGTCGTTGAGGCTTTCGAGCAACTCCTGCAGCCACTGGTGAGTCTTCTTGTGCAACTCATTGATGGTTGCGTGGCCGCTTTTGTAAAGCCAGTGCGAGGCAACGCCCGCATCGGCAATTTTGTGCATCTCGCGGGTGCGGATCTGAACTTCTATCGGCGTGCCAAATGGCCCGAACAGCGTGCTGTGCAGAGACTGATAGCCATTGGATTTCGGGATGGCGATATAGTCCTTGATTTTGCCGGGGATCGGTTTGTATAGCGCATGCAGCGCGCCCAGCGCCAGATAACAGGCATTGGTGTCTTCCACCAGCACGCGAAAACCGTAGATGTCCAGCACCTCGGAAAACGCCAGCGATTTGAGCTGCATTTTTTTGTAGATGCTGTAGATGTTCTTCTCGCGTCCGGTGACTTCCGCCTGAATTTGCTTTTTCTCAAGCTGTCCGCGGATCGCGTCGAGTATTTTTCCGACCACTTCCCGGCGATTGCCGCGTGCGACTTTGAGCGCTTTGGCAAGCACCGTATAGCGATTAGGGTGCAGATGCTTGAAGCTTAAATCCTGCAGTTCGAGATAGATCTCATTGAGACCCAGCCGGTTGGCAATCGGCGCGTAGATTTCCATCGTCTCGCGCGCGATGCGTTCGCACTTATCCTGCCTCATCGACTCGAGCGTGCGCATATTGTGCAGACGGTCGGCCAGTTTGATCAGAATGACCCGCACATCGCGTGCCATCGCGAGCAGCATCTTGCGGAAATTTTCAGCCTGCGCATCCTCGCGCGTCTCAAAATGAATTTTTTCCAGCTTGCTCAGGCCGTCTACCAGTTCGGCGACAGGCTTGCCGAATTGTTCAGCGATTTGCTCGGTGGTGATTTCGGTATCTTCCACCACATCGTGCAGCAAGGCTGCGATGATGGATTGGGCGTCCAGATGCAGCGGCGTGAGGATGCGTGCCACGGCAATCGGATGCGTGACATACGGGTCGCCCGACTGGCGGGTTTGACCTTGATGGGCGATGCGGCTGAATTCGATCGCCGCCTGGATGTGTTCTACATCCTGGGGCTTCAGGTAGGCCGATACTTCCTCAATCAGAAATTCTGCGTCAGCCATTGTTTGCTATTGCAACAGTTAAGCGTGACCCCGGTTGAGGATTTCTACGCCGACTTTGCCTTTGCTGATTTCGCGCAAGGCAACCACAGTCGGTTTGTCGCGGCTTTCAGGAACCAGGTGCGATGCGCCGTTGGCGATCTGACGTGCGCGAAAAGCGGCGGCCAGCGTCATGTCAAAACGGTTAGGGATATGTGCCAAACATTCTTCTACGGTAATACGAGCCATGATTTACTCCGGATTTTGTAACTGGTTAATTAAATTTTGATGGCGAGCCAACTGCTTGGTGCCGCGCAGTCTGGCGGCCAGAACGATCGCGTTGAATTCCTTGAGCGCCTCGTTCAGATCGTCGTTGATGATAACATAATCGAATTCGGCAACATGTGCGACATCTTCACTTGCAGCAGCCATGCGTCGTTTTATGATGTCGCTGTGATCGGTGCCGCGTCCGGTCAGGCGCTGTTCCAGCGCTGCGATAGAAGGCGGCAGGATGAAAATGCTCACGCATTCCGGGAATTGGCATCTGACCTGATTGGCGCCCTGCCAGTCGATTTCCAGCAGAATATCGCGGTCTTTAGCGTTTTCCTGTGCGATCCAGCTCTGCGAGGTGCCGTAAAAATTGCCGTAGACTTCGGCGCTTTCCAAAAACTCACCGCGTCCTGACATCTCGAGAAATGTTTCGCGGCTGACAAAGTGGTAGGCCACGCCGTCCACTTCGCCCGGGCGTGGCGCGCGGGTGGTGTAGGAGATCGACAGATCAATCTGCGGGTTGGTAGCGAGCAAGGCATGCACCAGGCTGGTCTTGCCGGCACCCGATGGCGCGCTGATGACGAATAAACTTCCTGACATAAAAACTCCAAACAGTAAATTTCAAATTGCGGGTTGGATTTGAATCTGCATTCAATCCGTAGTAACTTGATTTATTTGATAATTTGTTAATGTTGCTTTTGGCTTGGTACACGCCTTGGTACACGCAAAAGGACGGTGTACCGCGTTCTGATCTTTTTTGTATTTTACATGATACCAGCAGCCTAAATTCTGGCATGAAATGCAAAACCGCCCGACTGTCACCAGTTCAAGCGGGATCTGTTTGGCAAATTAGCTGGCGCAGGCAGTTGGTCGCCTCACACTGCGCCAGCATTGATTGCCTTCTGCTCGATGGTGGGGTAAATTGTCACTGCTTGACTGAACGTCAGAAATTTCGCCTTCTGCGGGTTCGCTATCAGCGGATTGAATGAGAGTTGGGCGACTCTCCGGTCAAGCCCTTGCCTGTCACAATCATAATTGCCATTCACACGTTGCTGGGTTACATTGCCATCAAGCTGGTTGCAAGGCGAGCTGTGTCATCCTTGCTAGAATGTTCGGTAGTGTCCGCACTCGTGCCGAACCCAGCCCCCCCCCGGTGTCAGACTAGTTGTCGCCTCAAAAAATTTAACTTTGAGGTGTGGA
>JBAXJT010000096.1:0-4006 GCA_037137715.1 Nitrosomonadales bacterium | reverse complement strand
GATGCTTGTTGCTAAACTCCTGACTATTAACGCAAAAAAGCATATTGCAGTTATTGATATAGTTGTTAGTTATTCGCGATTCTATACGACTCTATAGAAATCAATATCAGATACATCATTGCCAAAGTCAACAAACAGAAGAAAACAGTTTTTTTTTTTTTGAAAAAAAAGTATAATTCCATAGAATAGGTCATTAGTAAGTTATAAGTATATAAGTCGCAGAAAACAATTCAACACAATAAAGGAGTCAATTACCA
Source organism: Nitrosomonadales bacterium (assembly GCA_037137715.1). GTDB lineage: Bacteria > Pseudomonadota > Gammaproteobacteria > Burkholderiales > Gallionellaceae > Gallionella. The sequence goes on along the minus strand of JBAXJT010000096.1, from coordinate 3,749 downwards.
TGAGTTTACAAGGATTTAACGAAGCCGCTTACCTTGTCGTTAAACTGGCTGATTTGAAGTCAAAGTCAAGTGCTTGGGAGGGTAAGACTACGGCTGATCTCACAACGGCACTTACGAAAGCAGGGTTTACTGCGGAACAGCATTATATGACTTATGGTTATAAGGAGAGTTTGGCCCCTAACCAGTATTTTAATGCTGCGGAATACTCTCGTGCTAAAGCCACAGCGCTTTATAATGATGGTCTCCTTACTAACAAATACGCATCAGTTGATGCTGCAGAGGCTACTTTCAAGGCGGCATGGACTGGTGATATGTACCAGCACTATCTTCAGTTTGGTTCGAGCGAGGGTATCAATCCATCGAATGCATTTGATGAGTCTTCTTACTATGCCTCAAAACTCGCTTCGTTGCAGGCATCTGATGCTACAAAAACCGCTTGGGCTGGAAAAACCGTTGTTGACCTTCAAGCATATTTTAAAGCTGCAGGTTTGACTGCGCTCGGGCATTATGAGCAATTTGGTGTAGCTGAGAAAATTGCTGTTACGGTTGTGCCAGCGTCGGAGATTGTATCTGTTACAAATCCAGGTCAGACGTTCACGCTCACTACTGGTGCGGACAACATTGTTGGCACCACTGGTAACGACACGATCAATGGTCTTTCTGCAACGACCATTGCAACTGCTACTGACACACTGACTGTAGTTGATGTCATCAACGGTGGCGCTGGTACCGACACGCTTAACATTACGGTTACCGGAGTCAACACCGACGTTACCGATGGTGCTCTGATTTCCAACGTTGAATATATTAGCATTCGCAATACCGCGGCAACAACCACAGGCCTCGCTAGCGTCAGCGCTACTGGGCTTGAGGGCGTTAATGCAACGGGTGTTGGTGACATTACGGTGACCAACCTTGCCACCGGCAAAGCCTTCTCCGCAAATGGGGCCACTGGCTCACCAGTTATCTCGCAAGGTTATGTCGCAGCCGCCACTAGTGCTGTAACCAATCTTGGTGGTGCAACTCTTGGCACCCTTACCCTGGTTGGCGCGGGCATTACATCGGCAACGATCAATACTACCGGCGCAGTGGCAAGCACGACTGGTGCGGTTAATCTGGTAGCAGCCAAAACGATTACTATCAATGCAACCTCTGACTTGACCGTTGCCTCAATCGCGACAACAGGTGCAACTGCAACGCTGACCGTAACCGGCGCAGGCAAGGTTGATACCGGCACAGCACTTGACGCTGACATTACAGTAGTCAATGCATCAGCGAATACTGGCGGCGTTTCAGTGATTTTGGGTAACACCCTGTCAACGAAGTTCACCGGCGGCAGCGGCAACGACACCGTCACGTTGAATGGCGTTCAAACCGGCGCTGTTGATGGTGGTGCAGGAACGGGTGACCGCGTGATCGTCAGTAATACTACTGATATTGGCGCAACCCCTGCTGCGTTGGTCACCAATTTTGAAGTGTTGCGAAACACGGCCGGTGGCGCTACATTGGACGTATCCACAGTTGCTGGCATCACATCCATTGAACTTGGCGCGACGGGGCAAGGCGCAACGAAGCTGACTGTGGCTCAAGCTCTTGCCGTTACGAACATTGCGAATGACGACACGTTGACTTTGGCTCTCGCTACCGCAACGGGGACTTCTGACGTTCTTACCGTAACACTGAAGAACAGCACAGCAACGACTTCTGCTGACTTGACGACAGCGACGGTAACCGGGTTTGAAACTCTGAATGTTGTTTCGTCTTCAGGTTCGTCCGCTGACATCAGTGTTGTGTCGTTCGCAGCTGCTGGTGATCTTACTGCCCTGAACCTTTCCGGCGCATTCCCGATCAGCGTTAATACCGCCAACATCACCAAGGCAGCAGCAATCAATGCATCCGGCGTGACCTATGCCGGTTCGACGGCTACTGATTACGCGCTGACCATTACCGGTGCATTGGTTAAGGGTTCGGCCGTAACGGGTAGTGCCGCCGCTGATAGCATCACAGCAACTGTTGCAATCGCAGGTACCACAGGTGACTTCGTAACCTATAATGCTGGCGCTGGAAACGATGCGATCTCGGCAACTGCAGCTGCGCTGAACAACATTGCAGGTGCTAACGGATCGGTCAAAATTGAAGGCGGATTGGGTACAGATACGCTGACGTTCACCGATGCAGGTAGTTTGACCTTGGCTGATGGTAATTTCCAGTTTGTCACGGGTGTTGAAACGATTTCTTATACCGTGGCTAACAAAGCGATCACCATCGCTGGCGCTGGATTCTTCAACTCCAACTTTGCAGCTACGGGCGCAACGCTGACGCTTGGCGACGCGACCAATGCTCAAATCAATTCGGTAGACTTGACGCCCTTCAGCGGTGCCGCAACAGTTTCACTGACGGCTACCGCTGCTACGACTGTCGCACAAACCATTTCAACAGGTTCCGGCGCAGATACCGTTACCCTGCTGATGGCTGGAACGACGACGGGTACGGGTGTTGTTAATACTGGTGCTGGCAACGACACCATCAAAATCACGGTGGGTGGCCTGACAACAGGCAGCATCACCATCAACGCCGGCGCTGGTCAGGATACGATTACCATTACAGGTGATGCTCTGACTGCAGCTGCTGCTGCCAACCAAGTGTACACCGTCAATGCCGGACACTCGACGTTGGCTGCAGCTGACAGCATCACAGGCGCCAAGCTGTCGGACGGTACCGATCAAGGTACAAAGATCGACTTTGATGGTGCTGCCGCAGCAAACGCCAACGTTGCAGCTTCTTCCGTTACCGGTTATACCGCAGGTGAATTGACCTACACGGTTACCAATGGCCTACTGGCGTTTGCCGGAACATCGGCTGCTGCACTGACTGCCGCCACGAAGGCGACCCTCGCGCAGACGGTGATCACAACGGTTGACAAGGCTGTTGCGTATACGCAAACCAACGCTGATGCGACCGTTGATTCCTACGTGTTTGAAGTAAATGCCGGTGGAAATTCGCTGGTCAAGCTCGTTGGCGTGACTCTGCTGGGTATTGATGCCATTACAGCGGGTTACATCGATATCGCTTAATTAATCTAAGGGGGATGGCTTGAGAATCCCAGGCCAAACCCCTTGCCCCTCAATTCACCGAGGGTGAACTACCCCACGAAACCCCGTCTCTCACAAGGAGCCGGGGTTTTTCTATAGAGATGAATTTTGTCCTTTTGCTATTCATCGTCTTTATAGAAAAACCCCATCACAAAGGAATCGTATGACCGACTGGACTGCTGGCTACGTCGCCGACATCGACTACACCTACGGCTACTATCAAGAGCTGAATCCCCTTCGCGCGCGAATGGCCTTCCTTGATGCCGCGCTTGTACCACCAGAGAACGGTATCCATTGCGAACTTGGCTTCGGGCAAGGCCTGAGCGTCAATTTCCATGCAGCAGCGTCCAATAGTACGTGGTATGCCACCGACTTCAACCCGACTCAAGCCGGCTTTGCCCAATCTCTCGCCCGGGCCTCGGGTGCGAGCGCCCATCTCACCGATGAAGCTTTTACCGATTTTTGCTACCGCACTGATCTTCCAGAATTTGACAGTATCGGCCTGCACGGAATCTGGAGTTGGATTTCCGACGAGAACCGTAGGGTGATCGTGGACTTCGTCCGCCGTAAGCTCAAGGTCGGAGGCGTCCTTTACATTAGCTCAGTAGCGTCCGGTAAAAAAATTAAAATGGTCTGAAACAACTTGAAAAACAGCGA
>JBAXJT010000095.1:0-4639 GCA_037137715.1 Nitrosomonadales bacterium | reverse complement strand
CACGATATATCTCCCGTTGATTTGACAATACATACAGGTCTTCGCCATTTCTAGCGGTAACGCTCTTTCTTGCCGGCCCGCTTGCCTGGTTCACCCAGATAGACAGCTTCGCCGTAACGCTGCGCTTGCTGGCCTTGAAGCTCTCTACTTCGACATAGGTCTGGTTCGCGTCTTTCAACTCAATTACCGAGTCGACACCAATCTGCTTGACCAATCCCAGCTCGTAGGCGCGCACCGGATCCAGCGAGTAAATGAGGTTATAGACATTGCGATGCGTAGCCGAGTAGCGCAGCGTGCACATGGGCGCCAGTCGCGCGATGGCTCGTTTGCGAATATCAGTTTCAAGGTGCTGCGGTTCGTCCAGGATCACCACCGGCTGCGCTGCCTGAATAAACTCGATGGGCTTCACACCGGTTTCGCGCATCTGGTTAATAACGTTGCCCTTGGCCTTTTTTCTGGCGCCCGGCTCGGCCTCGGCCTCCGCCGAATCCTTGGCAAAAGCGTCGATGTTGATCACCAGTATCTGGATGGCATCCGATAGCGCGAAATTGCGCAACTGGTTGACTCTGGCCGAATCGTAGATCATGAACTCGACACGCTCATAGTCGTACAAAGTCTGAAAATGCTCCCTCGTGCTTTTCAGGCTACTCAGCACACCCTCGCGGATGGCGACCGACGGCACTACGATGACGAATTTCTTGAAACCGTAGGTCTTAGACAACTCATACACCGTGCGCAAGTAGACGTAGGTCTTGCCGGTACCTGTTTCCATTTCCACGGTGAAGTTGGGGAAGGCCCCTACGGGCTTTCCGTCATCCAGCATCATCTGTTCAAGCTTAGTCGATGGCTCGATGCCGTGTGCCTTCTGGACTGCACCCAGGTTGGACAGCCATTGCTCATCGGTAATCACCCTCTGGTTGGCGATTCCTTTCTCGGAAAGCCTCAGACTCGATAATCCTTCGTCCGCCATCGGTATGACGTTCTGCGAAGCGTCCGGCTGCCCCTCGAAAAGCGCCACCACGGCTCGAATGGCTTCGAGTTGATAGTCCTGATTTGCGTCGAATTGCAGCTTCATCCGCGTAAACTCACAGACAGGTGAATTTGATGCCGGCGTCGCGACACTGTAGGTCGAGATTGGTCTTCAGTGTGTCGGAGTCGTCGAACACACCGTCGATAGCGATGAGTTCGCGCGGCCTCAATACTACCAACGGCTGGATCATGGCTTCGGTAAATGACTCCAGTACGAACAGCATCTGGCGATCTTGGATCGCAAACACCTTGCCACCCGCAACATCCAGCAACTCGGCGGGAGTGGTTAACTCTTGGCCGAATCTCAGCAGCAACTCATAGAACATGTGCTCGACATCGGCACCGTCCTTTTCGGATTTTGTGAAAATCTGCATTTGCTGAGTCAGTTGTTCAGGTGTTTCGATTCCATCGCCACGCCACTGCTTGAAATTGGACGGCGCGAGGATAAACGACTTGAAACCAACCGGCACTGGAGAAACAGTTGCCAAATCTTCCTGATCTATCTTGCGTTTGATGAAATTCCCAATACGCTGTCGGCTGATTTGAGCAATATTCGAATAGCCAGAGCGAAAGACCTCTGATTGTTCGTCACAAGGTTCGGGCAGTTGAACCAAAACAAATTTTCGCTGCACACTGTCTTTGCGGTTCAACGAAATAACTGCTGCCGCAGTTGTTGCTGATCCCGCAAAAAAATCAACGACTATATCTCCTTCGTTTTTCAGTAAAAATGGGAAGAAACCAGTAAGCAGCTTAATTGGCTTGGGATTTGTAAAAGCCTTCGTGATCTCCGGAAAGTCTTCGCGAAGATCATAGGTACCCAATCTACCGTCGAGTTCAAAAACGCTAGAAAATTTCTCCTGAAACTCATTAGCGTAAATTTTTAACTCTATAATTTTAGATTCATCCTCACCAAATAGGATGCGTTTATCAGCGAGCAGCCCATCCATGGTTTCCCTAGGAAAACGATAGCCCATTAGCGGCTGCTTGCATGGCTTCCCCGTAATCGGATGAAGTACGTCATATCGGTATCCTTCTCGCCCCGGGTTATGCACGCTTTGACTGCCTGTGTACACGCCGTCACGATCAATATATTTGTAGCGATCAAGCGGCCAAAGCTGGCTCTTATTTTCTCTAAACCAGTCTTGATACGCAGCATCTAATTCGGCACCCTTGAATTTCGTCGTAAGATCTCGCCCTGTCTTTATGAGAAGGTTTTTCACATCAGAAATTGACGATTTCCATTCGCGCTCAATGGCGTCCTTGCTCCTCGCCACCACCAATAGATACTCGTGTTCGGTGGTCACATTGGTTGGGTTGTTATCAGTCACATTCTTCCAGACCACTGTACCGACGAAGTTGCTTTCCCCAAACACTTCATTCATCAAGCACCGCAGATTGTGAACCTCATTGTCGTCGCACGACACAAAAATTACCCCATCGTTACGCAACAAATTGCGTGCGATATACAGACGTGGCAGCATCATCGACAGCCAGTTGCTGTGATAGTGGCCGCCTTCCTTGCTGTTTGTGCGAAATAATCCTTCGCGCATCAGCGTACCGTCGTCCGCAAGCTCGTTGATGCGGCGCAGATAGTCTTCCTTGCTTTCCTGAAAGCGGTCGGGGTAGATGAAACTGTCTGAACCGGTGTTATAGGGCGGGTCAATGTAGATCAGCTTGACCTTGCCGAAGTAGGCCTTCTGCAGAACCTTCAGTACTTCGAGGTTTTCTCCCTCGAGGAACACATGCTGCGCCTGGTCGAAGTTGATTGACTTATCGCGCTCCGGCCGCAGCGTGGCAGTGGACGGGGTTTGCAGCACTTTGTAGGCATTGGACTTACCGGCCCAGGTGAGCGCATAGCGCTCGCCGCCATCGATGACCGACGCCTCGCCCAGTGCACGCTTCAGCGCGGCGACATCGAGGCGTCCTTCGGAAAACGCATCGGGAATGAGCGCCTGAAGCTGCTTTCGGCGCTCACGCGCTGGATCGGGCAGTTTGACGTCATCGCTCATAGTTGGTTTTGTAGTCACGCCTGACAGGATCAGCTTAGCCGACGATGAGAGCCAGCCGGCTGGCGCCGAGCCTGACATCCTACTTATAGTTGAATATAACTTCAACTGATAGTTGAATGACGTGGTGCTACGGTCGCGCCATGGCAAACAGTCACGAACGCGAGGAATTCAGCAAGCGGCTGAAGCAGGCGCTGCGCGAGGCAGGCGTGGGTGTGCCGGGCGCCGTGCGGCTGGCCCAGGAGTTCAAGGCCTATTCAGGCAGCGTGGTCACCCATCAGGCCGCACAGAAATGGCTGAACGGCGAATCGATCCCGACGCAGGACAAAGTGCGCGCACTTGCAGAGTGGCTGCAAAAGTCACCAGACTGGCTGCGCTTCGGCACCGGCAAGGAGGTGGGGGCAGCTGGTGCAGCTGATGCGGCCTCAGTCCGCTACCGCCACGCGCTAAGCGACCAGGAACTGGTCAAACGCTACCGCAAGCTCAGCGACCGCCAGCAGCAGGCGGTTGCGGAGGTCATCACCGCACTCGCCGCCAAGGACCTCCGACGCTAAGACTTGCGGGGCTTGGGGCATACGCCGGTACGCAGGGAATTACCGGATTTGACAAGCCAATCGACTGGAAACGCCCGTCTGGCGTGCCTTTCCGGCCATTAATGCCTGGAATGTAGGGGCTAAACCGCCACTGGCGCGGCAACAATCGCCGCAGGGAAGGCCTCTTAGCACTTGCTAAAGGCAACCAGCCAACCTATAATTTTTATAGGTATGGTTGATGAACCTCTCCCGTTTAAACTTTCCGGGCCGATGATCCTGCGGATCATCCGGGAGATCGCCGAGGACTCCTCGCACGTAATCGTCACCAAGCACGCGCGAGTCCGCATGCACCAGAGGCGAATCAGCCTGCTGCAGGTGCTCAATTGCTTAAAAAAGGGGCAGATCGCCGAGGATCCGGCGCAGGACACACATGGCAACTGGGTGTGCACCGTGCGTTGGCGTTATGCGGGCGATTTTTTGAAGGTCGCGGCGGCTGTCAAGTACGAGCGCCGCAGTGGACGAAGGGTAATTGTGATCACGGTGATGTATGAAGACTAAGGCTTACCACTATCTGGAATCGGGCCTGCCCAATATCTGGCTGGCGAACGGCTTCACCGTACACAAGACGGAGTACGGCGAGGGCGTGTCGATTGACGATGTCGAAGGCCTGCACAAGGCAATCGGCCTGGACCTTGCCGAGCGCAAACCACGGCTGACTGGTGCGGAGTTCCGTTTTTTGCGCAAGGAACTCGGCTTGTCCCAAGCCAAGCTGGCCAAGCTGTGGGGTTATGAATCCCAGGCAATCGCGCTGTGGGAAAAGCGCGGCCGCGTCCCGGTCATCGCCGACCGCTTCATCCGTGTCTATTCGCTGGAAGTAAAAAAAGGCAACGTGAAGATGTCGAAGCTGATTGAAACGCTTAACGACATGGACACGCGCGAAGATGCCCGGCTAATTTTTGAGGATACCGCGCGCGGCTGGAAGGCAAAGGCCGCTTGACGCCATCACCCGGAAACCCTTGCGGGACGCGGGTTTCCGGGTGACGTGCCGGCAGGATTACTGCCGGCGCGCGT
>JBAXJT010000094.1:0-4749 GCA_037137715.1 Nitrosomonadales bacterium | reverse complement strand
GTGCGCCTGGATTTACCGGAAGTCGGCAAAAACCTGCAAGATCACATTCATGCCCGTGTGCGCTGCGAGCTGACACAGCCTTTGACCTTTGCGCCGCTGTCCAGCGACGACAAAGCCGCAGCTGCAAGCACCTACGAGTTCGCTGGAACGGGACCTTTGGCCTCAAATTTCCTGGAAGCGGGCGGCTTTGTCAAAAGCCGTCCTGATGTGGCTTATCCCGACTTGCAATTGTTTTTATTCGGTAATTTAACGCCCGAATACCCTGAAGCCGGGCAGGCTAGTCGTCACGGCATAGCGCTAACCGCTTATGTCAACAGGCCCCGCAGCACCGGTCAGGTAACGCTGTCATCGGCTGATCCCTTAGACCGTCCGCGTATCGATCCGTGCTATTTCAGCGATCCTGACGATCTACGATGTTTGGTGGCGGGTGTGCGCTGGAATCTTAACATTCTTTACGGACAGGCCTTTGACGATATAAGAGGCGTTGAACTGTCACCGGGCGTAAATATCCGTGATGATGCCGGTTTGGAAGATTTTGTCAGGCGTACGGCATCGACCACTTGGCACCCAACCTCAACCTGCCGAATGGGGACAGATGCAAGCGCAGTCGTTGATCCGGCTTTGCGGGTCAATGGCGTTACCGGCTTGCGGGTGGTCGATGCATCCATCATGCCGACTATCGTCAGCGGCAACACCAACGCGCCGACCATCATGATCGCGGAAAAGGCGGCCGATTTAATTCGAAAAGGCTAGCAGCATAACAGGAAGTCAACAAATGATCGATTCAGTCCATTTAAATGATTCTACGATTTATGGCCCCTCATGGGTCGACCCTGAATTGCGCCCCTTATTTGCCGAGCAAAACAGCGTCAAAGGCTGGCTTGACGTCATGACTGTCCTGGCAGAAATACAGGCCGAGTTTGGTTTGATTCCACTGCAAGCAGCGCTAGAGATTAAAACCGCTTACGAAAATCTGGAAATAGATGAAGCTTTTCTAACAGAAGTCGGCGAGGGTTTTGCCAAAACCAATCATTCCCTGATGGGATTGATCACTGCGCTAAAGCATCGCTGCGGTGCAACAGGCGGTGAATGGCTCTGCTATGGCGTAACCGTTCAGGATATTACCGATACCCATACTGTCCGCACTTTATTGAAAGTACATGGACACTTTTTGGCTCAAATCACTGCAATAGAACAGATACTGGTCGATTTAGCCCGTTTGCATCGCCATACCGTCATGTGTGGCCGGACGCATGGTCAACCTGGCTTGCCGATAACGTTTGGCTTTAAAGCTGCCACTTGGCTGGATGAACTGGAACGTCATCGCCAGCGTTTATCCGAACTTAAATCGCGCCTTGGCGTAGGACAGCTAGGCGGCGGTGTCGGTAGCCTGTCCTCTCTTGGGCCGCAGGCACTGGCCCTACAAAAAGACGTTATGCAACGTTTGGGATTAAATGTTCCGGCAATTTCCTGGACCAGCACCCGTGATCGCTTTGCTGAATGGCTGAATACGTTGGCGATGATAACTTCCTTAGGTGATCGTATCGGCCAGGAAATAGTTAATCTGCAACGGCCTGAAATCGGCGAGCTGAGTGAAGGCTTGGTCAGCGGGGCGGTCGGCAGTATTACCATGCCGCAGAAACGTAATCCGGAAATTTCAGAACATCTCGGTACCTTATCGAGAGTGGTCAGGCATCACGCCGCACACATGGCTGAAAATCTCGTCCATAGCCATGAACGGGATGGACGTTCATGGAAGGGTGAATGGATTATTATTCCCGATGCGACACTGGCTACCGGCAAATCACTGGACTTGCTTGAGCTGCTACTCAAGGACTTGCAGGTTAATCAGCAGCGTATGCGTGCTAATATCATGGCGACGAACGGTTTTATCCATGCCGAAGCTGTGATGCTGGCCCTGGCGAAGACATTAGGTAAACAAAGCGCACATCAGCTCGTCTACGAAGTGACTCTGCAAGCCCAGAGCGTAGGACTGCATTTTAAACAGGCGCTCATCAATAACCGGCAAATCAGCGCCATCCTGACTAACGATGAGATAGAGGCGTTATTCGATCTTGAACAAAGCACAGGCGTTTGTGCTGACATGGTTGATCAAGTTATCGCAGAAATTCATTTAACTTGAGGTAATGACTGCCATGATCCCGGAAAGTGAAAGTTTTCATCGCATCGCAGTCATCGAACTCATTACAAAGCAAATTCCCCGGCACATTCTCGCGCACTATCCAACCCCGCTGATACGGGCGACTCGGTTGACAGAAACGCTTGAGGATACTGAACTCTGGTTTAAGCGCGATGACCTGATCAGCTTTGGGTTGGGCGGCAATAAAATACGCGGATTGGAAGTGATACTGGCCGATGCCTGGTCCCAAAATGCAAATTGCCTGATAACCGGGGCCGGTGTGCAGTCCAATCATGTGCGCGCGACGGCAGCCGTAGCAGTATATGCAGGCATGGGTTGCACAGCCGTTTATTGGGGGAAATCCCCTGCAACGGTTGACGGGAATTATCGCGTGACCAAAATGCTGAACGCCGGAATTCGTTTTACCGGTGACGATGACAGGGTATCGGTCGATACCTATATTCATCAGGTTGCAGCAGAGTTGTGTGATCAAGGCTATCGACCTTATGCAATTCCGCGAGGAGGCGCTTGTGCTATGGGTGTATTAGGTCATGTGTTGGCTGTTTTCGAGCTTTATCAACAATGTCTTGCCCAAGGCTTTGAGCCCGATGTTATTGTGCTTGCAGTGGGTTCTGGAGGCACCTACGCAGGCTGGTTGCTGGGTCTGAGGTTGTTAAATCTGCCCTGGAAAATGCAGTGCTACACAGTCAGCCGTGAACCGGAACAGGTGAGTCAACAAGTCGTTGCTTTGGCTACCGAAGCGGCTGCACTATTGAAGCTGGACTGGACTTTTAGCGCCGCTGATGCGCCCGTGCAGGGTGGATTTATTGGTCAAGGCTATGGTATTCCCAGTCCGGAAGCTGCCGAAGCGATAAGGCTAGTGGGCCGCACAGAAGGCATATTACTGGATCCTGTTTATACCGGTAAAGCGATGGCCGGCTTTCTGTACGGACTACGAAACAAACAATATGCTGATTACCAAAGAATAGTTTTTGTGCATACCGGCGGCGAACCGGCTTTTTTTGCAGGTAATGGCGATTGGTTAAATACTGACCTCATCGCGGTTTAAGTAATCGATAATCAGAGAAAAATCATGCGAATCATTATCATAGGTGGTGTCGCCGCAGGCACTAAAGCCGCAGCAAAAGCTCACCGGGTTGATCAAAATCACGAAATCATCATTTATCAGGACGAAGCTGAAGTGTCTTATTCCGCCTGCGGACTGCCTTATGTCATCAGTGGTGTCATTGATGACGGTCGTAAAGTTGTTATTCGTCAGCCTGAAGATTTTACAAAAGAAGGTATCAAGGTTTTTACTCAGCACCGTGTCACGAGTATCGATAAAACTAGGCGACAACTCACAGTAAAAAATTTAGCAACACATGCCGATGAGGTAGTTGATTATGATCGTTTGATTCTGGCAACAGGCGCACAACCGATAGTTCCAAACGTTGAGGGTATATCGCTGGAAGGCGTTCTTACCTTGCGTAATATCAGCGATCTAGCCCGATTTAAAACGCAGTTAAATACGGTGCAGCCTAAATGTGCGGTGATTATAGGTGCCGGTTATATCGGGCTGGAACTAGCTGAATCTTTTCGTGAACTCAATATTAAAACCACGATTGTAGAGAAAGCGTTGCGTATTTTACCCAGGTTCGATCCTGAAATAGCCCAGCCTGTTCATGAGCATTTGCTTGAAAACCAGATTAAATTAATACTGGGCGATGGTCTTGCCCAACTGCATGGTGAAAATGGCCGGGTCACAGTTATCGAAACAGAGTCTGGCGAAATGATATCTGCCGATCTGGTTGTTATTGCTATCGGTGTTAAACCTAATGTCGAGCTGGCAAGAGCGGCCGGCATTGAACTCGGAAAAACAGGTGCAATTGCTGTTGATTCGAGAATGGAGACTAGAACCTCTGGAATTTTTGCTGCCGGTGATTGTTGTGAGACAGTCAATCGAATAACTGGCAAGCCGATTTGGATGCCCTTGGGCGATATTGCCAATTTACAAGGACGTGTTGCCGGTGAAAATGTTGCAGGCGGAAACGTCCATTTTCCAGGTGTATTCGGAACGGCAATATTCAAGACTTTTAAACTGGCGGTAGCGATAACGGGGTTATCGGAACAAGCGGCACAAGAATCCGGTTTTGATCCAGTATCCATTGTGATGACAGGAACAGACCGCGCTCGTTACTATCCTGACCGACAAGAATATACTTTAAAACTTATTGCTGATCGACAGGATGGCCGTCTGCTGGGAGCTCAAGTCGTTGGCTCCGGTAACGTCGATAAAATGATTGATATTGCAGCAACCGCGCTACTCGGTAAGTTAACGTGCGCAGATATGGAAAATGCTGATCTGGCTTATTCACCACCGTTTAGCCCGGTACTTTCAACCATCATCGTGGCAGCAGGCATCTTAAAAAACAAACTGGTTTAATTTCTTCAACCGTCGGCTTTGAGAGGACGTCTGCTGATCAAAGTGGAGTTCTGAATGACTGCTTTGCTAGGTTAACCAGACATATATTGGAAACCGGCGTCTGTCTTTTCCTGGCCGGACGGAGCCATTCAGCTACCCTAATATTTGCTTACTGCCAGCAGTTGCT
>JBAXJT010000093.1:0-5102 GCA_037137715.1 Nitrosomonadales bacterium | reverse complement strand
TCTTCGCGTTCATTCCCGAGCGATAGAGAATCGAATCGCCTGAACGATTCACCTGTGCCGTACTTCCCGTGTACGTGAAACCACCTTGATGATCCGACGCCAATGTGCTCACAACAACATCATCTTGGATGAATGATGCCGTACCAGCCAAGTCAATCGAAAGAGTAAGTTGTTCGCCATTCACATTGCTGGTCGCCGAAAACACCGACGCACATCCGGAGCCCGAGTTTTGTTCAATCGAACTGAAAAGAGACGAAGCCACCACGAGTACGGAGCGGGTGTTGTCCTCTGGATCGATGAATGTCAAATAGCCGAGAATACCTTGGGATTGGGCGTTTCCGTCGGCGGGTATGAAATCGGTTGGGTAGTCAGAGTGGTCAGCGTAACAGCGTGGGGAAATAATGGTGACAGGCAGGAGAGCCACGGCTATGAGAATTAGAACTTTGAATATTTTAGTGCACATTTTAGGGATCCCAGGAAGAGGAGAAAAAGGCAATGGGCCTGACATTAGGTCCGATGCTCTTAAGAAGCTATTGTTGTTGACCTGAGTCTGTCAAGTTGAATTGAGAGATATTAGACTTTCAACGGCCGGGGTTCCTCTGACCAAGACAGGGCGGTTTGGGTCGTGGCGGCGCGAAGGCGAACCATCCAGGAACACATCAGGATCACGCCGACCGTCGAGATCGCGCGCCCTCGCGAGAAGCGATAGCCGTTCAGGCATCGGTTGCAAAGGCGAAAGCCGATGCAACGCGATCGTCGCTACTACCTACTCCCTTCGTTGAGGAGGAAAATGACGGGAAAAACACGGGGCGGTACCTCGATCGACGCGAGGACGCACGCACCCACGCTCGCTGCCACCACCACCGCGCGAATCCAGAGTGCCTCGGTGGGAAGCACGAGCCGGGCGAACGCAACGCCGACGCCGAAGCCGCCAAGAATGAATGCTGTTTGCCGGAAGTTGAGCATCGCGGCATGATACTCGCGCCGTGCGTGGATCCCTCCGCCCGCTGTGTTAACATGCTACAGTTCTCGTAGAGCGAACTTCGCTCGGTGCAGACGAAACTGAGTCAACTTGCTAAAGGAGTTCCTATGAAGTTTTTTTTCACAATTCACCCTGTGTTTTCCAACTGTGTTTATTTGCATACTCGCAATCATCATGCCTAATTTCCCCTGCAAGGCGGATGACACCGATGATATTGGATCGAGTTGGAGCGCATTCATCGGTGTTCCCACCGTACTCGATGCTCTGGATCATCTTGGTCCCACCATATTTGATGGCACGACTACAAACGATCAGATGTCGGTTATTTGGCAGAATCACATTGTGCAATTTTCTTTCAATGGCGATCCGGTTTTGAACACATCCATCGTTTATATTGATGGTCATATTGAAACCACGGGTATTGCTCCTGGTGAATCCAGTGAATCATTTACATCTGTGCTGTCGCTTAACACGGAGGGCCAACTTGTAGTGCAAACCTCCGATATTCCCGGTCGCGATGCACAGCGGATTATCGTTAATCCCGAGAATGGATCAGCGCTTCTGCTTTCCTGCACTTGTATTGGGAAAGGAACACATCAGACGCAGGCTTGTACACCGGCCCAATGTGACCTAGCGACGCACAAATGCAATACCGAAGACGGCGCTGCAAAATCACTGTGTCTGTGGTGGGAGATCGATTAATCCGCGCACCATATCCCATTGGCCTAGTGACTTGATTAGGCTGCGAAATAACTTTGTCTTTCTCCTGTACTTGCCATTCATTGCTGTTTATCGACTAGGAAGTGTCATAATGCAGACAGACATCTCTCGCTGGCTTGTTTGGGGGTGCCTTCTTCTTTTGACATTCGGATGTGCTGCAAAATCTGAGCGATTGACCCAAAATGAAATCGGTGGGCATGTTGAAACCGTGCTTCGTAATGCCGTATGCATTGAATTCATCGTCAATGTGCATCAGATCGCATTGAAGGACGGCATCAAATTGGCATCCGGTACGGATCCGGTGATGTGCAAGTCGGTCATGGCGAAGAATGCATTTAGGTCAGAAGTTTTTAAGGCCGACAAACTGATCGCAGCATATTCACTTGTTGATGGTCGTACGCAAGAATACCGTCCACGCCAAAAACATCGCCCACTTTTTGAATATGACGCACCTCATATCAATGGAATTGATGATTGTGTTCTTCATGAGGCTGAAGACTGTTTGGTAGGAACCGCGATTTCTAATAGTTGGGTGGGAGTGTCATCCGGTCCCGCAGAGATAAACAACGGTCTTTGGTTGCGCACGCAAATAGAGCAAGGCGTGCAGCAGGCCGATACCGTGGAACATGGACATGATTGCTATGTTTTCTACAACGAGTTTTCGATAGATGTCGGTGCCATTAGGCATGTTTTGTATATCAACAAACAGACATTTTTAGTTGTACGTTGGGATACATTTGAGCCGGGTGTGCAACGTATTCGAACCTATGACATCAGTTTGCTACCCGAGGTACCCAAGAACTTTGATTGGAAAATCAAAGTGCCAAAGAAATCCTTACTCCACGATGCTCCTGATGGTACTGAATGGGAAATCAAACCCGCGGAGTGACACTCGCCGTATTACTCGTGTATGGATTGATGGATAGAAACCGTTCAGTTGCGAGAAATTTTACAAACTGCCAGCGGCGTTGTCGATTTTCCCATGTAAAAGTAGAGTTTCGTTGATAGGAACTCGCTTTTCCAACGTCGCGAGCGGGTGCCCGACAAATCCACTGTGAAGCGGCGATTCCGTGCGATAAGTGTAACAATGCGGTGCTGCAATACGAATGTCTGGCGACATTGTGGCACATTAGCGACCTTCGCCCTCGCTGCGGAGTGGTTTCCGCTCGTTCCCCTGCTGTCGGCGGTGGTCGTGTGGCGGGAGAGAGCGGAAAGGTTCCATGCGACATCCACGGCGACTTTTCATGTCGCGTTTGTCACACCTGCCAGAGCGGTGGATTGCAGTCATCGTCTGGCATCGGATCGTCAAGCCACGGCTCGATGACGAGTTGGCCGCGGTCGAAGATGCCCGACACCGCCACCGATTCCTCCACCGGCGGCCCCGTGCTTGGCGCGATGCGAACGCCATGATTGCAAACCTCATTCACCCACTGGTCTATGCCCCCGGAGCCAACATGCCGCAAGATGCGCTCGATGATCTGCGCGTCATTGATCAGTGACACGATGCGCATCTCGTGGTGACATTGGGGACACAGCAGCGGATCAACTTCCCAGACTTTCTTGATCAGCTCGCGCCACGATCGCGACGGAATGCGCCGCGGCTTGAGCGCACGATGCTCGATGATTTCCACTGCCGCGCTTGCGAGCGCACCACACCCCTGCTGCGCTGCTGCCGCGGACTCGCACGCGGCCTCCTCTGCACGCTTCCTGCGCTGACCGCGCATCTTGTTGGAATACCAGCCGTAGTAACGCACCATCTGAAAGCGCTTATCCGGAATATGCTGCGTGATCGCCGCGATGAAATCGCACGCGCTGAACACCTGAAAGTTGCGCTTGATCTTCGCGTTCATTCCCGAGCGATAGAGAATCGAATCGCCTGAACGATTCACCTGCATCTTTGCAATCGAAAATGGATTGCGAACAATGTATTGCGCGAGTCGCTGCATGTCCTGACACTCATTCGGCGCGATGCGCCGACTCTGATGCACTTGAAATCCAGAATGCACCCAACCGCGCAACATGCGCGCTCGATCCAGCGGCAGCAATCCGGCTTCGACCAAGAACGCAATCACGCGCGCACTTTGATCGGCCCGCGAATCGTCGGTCGTCCAGATCGCCCTCGATCAGTAGTGCGGGATCAGCACGCCGTATCTCGCGGCCAGGTACTCCACGATCACCCGCGTGTCGGTGGAGTGCAGCCGATCACCGGCCTTGTGGAACCGGCTCGCGTCGACGAACGGATGGTTCGATTGATCCAGCACGAGATTGGGGCAGCCCTGGTGCATGTCGCCCACCAGCTGCACGATCTCTCGCCGCGGTCGCGGGAAGTCGACGTGCCGGATGTCGAGTTGTTTCCGAAGCTCGGGGCAGCAGTTGAGCACGCCTTCCAGGAATGCGCAGTCAGGGCAGTAGTACCGCTTGCCCTCGTTGTCGCGGGCGCTGTCGGTGAATCCGGGAGTGAGCAGGAAGAGGATGTCCATCGGTTGCTCCGTTTGGCTGGTTGCTTCATGCGTTGCCGGCCTGCCAACGCTCCTTCGGGCACGGCTTCTCCATCCACTTTCGCTCGGGTGGCAGCCGACGGTAGCCGAACTTCTCGTACAGGCCTTCGGCGTCGAGCGTGGCCAGCGCCCAGCGCCGGACGGTCTGCAGCGACGGGTGACGCTCGAGTTCCTCGATCATGCGCCGCGAGAGGCCCTGGCCGCGGAAGCGTTCATCGACGAAGACATCGCAGAGCCAGGCGAAGGTCGCGCGATCGGTGACGACGCGCGCAAGGCCGATCGTCGCGCCCGTGGCGTCATCGATCGCAACCGCCGTGATGCTGTTGCGGAGTGCCTCGGCAATAACTTCGCGGCGGATGTTTGGCGACCAGTAGGTGGTGGTCAGGATGCCATGGATGGCATCGAGGTCTTGGCGGCCGGGGTCGAGGGAGATCGTGATCGGCATCTGATTGATAGGAACTCGCTTTTCCAGTGTCGCGGGCGAGCGCCCGACAAGTCCACTGTGAAGCGGCGGTTCCATGCGTTTAATGTAACACGCGCTCCTGAAACACAAATGGCAGGCTCGTTGGCAACCTTCGCACTCGCGGCGGAGCAGTTTCCGCTCGTTCCCGTGCCCCCGACGGTGTTCATATCGCGCGACAATTCCATGCGACATCCACGGCGACTTTGAAATCTTTGAAATCTTTCAAATCGCGTGCGTCACAACTGCTGCAGTGCGCTCGAGCGCACTCCGAATCCGAAATCAGAGCCCGCAGTCATCGTCCGGCATCGGATCGTCAAGCCACGGCTCGATGACGAGTTGACCGCGCTCGAAGTTGCCCGACACCGCCACCGATTTCTCCACCGGCGGCCCCGTGCTTGGCGCGATGCGAACGCCATGATTGCAAACCTCATTCACCCAC
>JBAXJT010000092.1:0-5405 GCA_037137715.1 Nitrosomonadales bacterium | reverse complement strand
ATACGCTACACCAAGCAACCAGCGGCTGTTGCACTTCGAACTTGAATGCGCGTTTAATTAAATTTGTTTTTGTTTTTTTTGTTTTTCTCCGCGTTCTCCGCGCCTCCGCGTGAGACGGTTTTTGCTTGTATGACTTAAATGATAGATAAACTCAATCAATTCTTGACACGCGCAGACGGGTTGCTCGCGCGACTCGAGGGCATCGTGCCGGGAGCGGCTGTGCAGGCGCCCGATTGGGCTGCGGCAGCCGCTTTTCGCTGGGATCACCGGCAGCGCATTTTGTTGCCGGTGGCTAATTTTCAGCGCATACGCTTAGCCGATCTGCTCGGTATCGACGACCAGAAGCAACGCATACAGCAAAATACGAGGCAATTCGTCGCAGGGGGGACCGCCAACAATGTGCTGCTGTCGGGTGCGCGCGGCACCGGAAAATCATCTCTGGTTAAAGCCTTGCTCAATGAATATGCCGATGCCGGTTTGCGCGTGATCCAAATCGACAAGCAGGGTTTGACGGATTTACCTGTCATTGTGGGTTTGGTCGAGGGGCGGCGTGAGCGTTTTATTCTGTATTGCGACGACTTGTCTTTCAATGCCGATGAAGACGGTTATCAGACGCTCAAAGCGGCGCTTGATGGCGATCTGGTGGCTTTTTCCGACAATCTGCTGATCTACGCGACTTCGAACCGCCGTCATCTGATGCCCGATTACATGAGCGATAATCTCGCGACGCGCTATGACGGCGACGAGATTCACCCCGCCGAAAGCGTCGAGGAGAAAGTCTCGTTATCTGAACGCTTTGGCTTGTGGATTTCCTTCTATCCGTTCAGCCAGGATGAGTATCTGGCGATTTGTGCGCGCTGGGTGCAGTATCACGGCGGGATGCAGGGTATGAGCGATGAAGTTCGCCGTGCCGCGCTGCAATGGTCGCTGTCACGGGGATCGCGTAGTGGTCGTGTGGCCGGCCAGTTTGCAAAAGACTGGTGCGGGCAACAGGCTGCCCGCAATTAACATTACACGCGGCCGTCAGCGGGCTGAAGTTTTACCAGCGCATATTCCAGGCTGTCCGAGAGCGCGCGCCAGCTCGCTTCAATGATGTTGGCGCTCGCACCCACCGTCGTCCACACATGCCCGCCGCCTTGAAACGTGATCAGTACGCGGATCTGTGCAGAAGTGCCGTTGGCGCTATCCAGTATGCGCACCTTGTAGTCGATTAGACGCACCGTGGTGAGTACCGGATAAACGCCGGCCAGCGCGCTGCGTAGCGCGGTCGAGAGCGCATTGACCGGGCCGTTACCTTCCGCTGCGACGAATTTAATTTCTCCATTGACTTTGACTTTGACCGTGGCTTCCGACAACAGGCCGCGGCTCTGACGTTTTTCCGTGATCACGAAATAGTCGATCAGCTCGAACGGTTGAACGTAATCGGCGCGCAGGCGGTGCAGCATCAGTTCCACGCTGGCCTCCGCCGCCTCAAAGGTGAATCCTTCGTGCTCCAGATGCTTGATGTGGCTCAGTACGTGCTGCGCGTCTTCGTTGTTAAGATCTATCCCGAGCGACTTTGCGTGAAACTGAATATTGCCGCGTCCAGACAGTTCAGAGACGACCGAGCGCGTCTCGTTGCCTACCAGCTCCGGATCAATGTGCTGATAGGTGTCCGCCGCCTTGAGCATCGCCGCAACATGGATGCCGCCCTTATGGGCGAATGCGCTGCGACCGATGTAGGGCGCGTGATTGTAGTGCTTTAAATTGACTACTTCGGCGACGTACTGGGCGAGTGAGGTGAGTTCGCGCAGTTGCTCAGGATTGACCACCCGCCTGTCCATCTTGAGTTGCAGATTGGGAATGATAGTGGTCAGATTGGCATTGCCGACGCGTTCGCCATAGCCGTTGATGGTGCCCTGCACCTGCGTGCAACCGCCGCGCACGGCCGCCAGAGAGTTGGCAACGCCGCAACCGGTATCGTTGTGGCAATGGACCCCCAGCGGAGTTGGTATATGCCGGCGCACTTCGCGGACAATTTCCTCGACTTCCCAGGGCAGCTTGCCGCCGTTGGTCTCACACAGCACCAGCCAGTCGGCGCCCGCCTCAGTCGCGGCTTGCAATGTGGCCAGCGCATAATCTTTGTTGGCGAGAAACCCGTCGAAAAAATGTTCGGCATCGAACATCACTTCGCGCCCTTGGTGCTTCATGTAGGCAACGCTGTCCCGTATCATTGCGAGATTTTCCTCGAGGGAGGCGGCCAGCACCAGTTTCACGTGGTAGTCGGAACTTTTGCCCACCATGGTGACGACAGGCGTTTTCGCCGCTAACAAGGCGGTAAGGTTGCTGTCTTCCTCGCAGCCTTTATTTTTTTGCCGCGTGCGACCGAATGCGGCAAGCTTAGCACCACCCAGGTCGAGCTTGGCGGCCCGTGCGAAAAATTCCGCATCTTTGGGGTTGGAGCCGGGCCAGCCGCCTTCGATGTAGTGGAAGCCAAAATCGGCCAGACGCTTGGCGATGATCAGCTTATCGTCAACGGACAGGGAAATATCTTCGCGCTGTGTGCCGTCGCGCAAGGTGGTGTCATAGAGGAAAACTTGGCTCATGGTATCTGGCTTAAATGATTGAAACTTAAAAAATCATCTCACGCGGAGGCGCGGAGGACGCGGAGAAAAACTAAATACTTAAAAAATCCAATTGTAAAATGGAAATCTACTTACTTAATTGATTTTGAATCATATTTTGTTTTTGAATTTCTCCGCGCCTTCGCGTGAGTCGGGGGTTTTAGTCCTGTTCCTGTATCACTTCAAAATCGTGCGTTACAAGTGCTGTGGCACCCAGCATGATAGACGCGGAGCAATATTTTTCTGCCGACAGCTTGATGGCCTTTTCGACGACTTCAGGTTTGATGTTGCGACCCTTGACGACGAAATGCATGTGAATCTTAGTGAAAACCTTAGGATCGGTCTCGGCGCGTTCGGCGTCCAGTTCCACATAACAGTCGGTCACTGCCTGGCGGCTCTTTTTCAGGATCGACATCACATCAAAACTGGTGCAACCGCCAGCGCCCAGCAGCAGCATCTCCATCGGGCGCGGGCCCAAATTACGACCGCCGGCAGCAGGTGCGCCATCCATCAATACCGCATGATTGCTTTCGGTCTCGCCCAGGAAGGCGACATTTTCTACCCATTTGACGCGTGCTTTCATTTGATTGTCCTCTATGTTTATCCGTGAATGCGTAATTTTGCCTGATACCAGAGCAATCCGATCACTTCATGCACAAATATTTTACTGTCGCGCAGTGCTTCTGCGCGGGGTATGAAGGCTAACAGGTCAATCTGGTGCCGTGTGGTAAAGGACGTGGGGGCTTCGATGACCTCAAATCCAGCCGTGCGAAACGCGGCAGCCGAACGCGGCATGTGCCAGGCATGCGTGACCAGATAGATTCGCCGTATGTCCGTCTTTTGCAAGGTTAGGAAAGAATTTCGCGCATTTTCAAAGGTGTTGTCGGATGCGTCTTCGGTCCAGTTGACGGTTACCAGAAAATCTTCTTCCAGTGTAGTGCGCATTTGCTGAGCTTCTGAAGTGCTGTTGCCCAGTGGCTTGCCGCCAGTGACCAGAATAGGGAGGTTGAACTCGCGCTGTAGTTTTGCGCCGTAACGCAGGCGAGGCAGGGTGGTTTCGCTGACCGTATCTTGATTGCCGTATTCGGGAGCATGGAAGTAAGTGCCGCCACCGAGAATGATGATGGCTGATGCTTTTGGACTGCCGCCTGTCAGTGCGTGCGTCTGGTTTTCCAGCAGGTGCAGGGCGCCTTCCGCAAAGTAAGGGGTGGCTGCGACCCAGAGTAGTGCCAGCGAGCCTATGCATAGCGTACGAGCCAGCCTCGGGTGGCGGGAAAGTAGCAGTATCCCGACGAGCAGGATCAGCAGCAGGCTGAGCGGTGGCAGCAAAAAAGCGCTGATAAGGTTGGTGAAAAACCAGGACATAATGACTCTGCAAGTTAATAACCGGGGTGTATCTTACCGCGGATTTCACAAAGCAGAGAAAATGCAGGATCTGCTGTCTTGATTGACACTCCCGGATTGCGCCCTGCCTGAAGCCGCAATGATTTCAGTAGCCCGGATGAAATGTAATCGAATCCGGGGGGCATGACCGTCGCCCAATAATTTTATGTTTGTCATTCCCGCGCAGGCGGGAATCCAGGCAGGTACGTGCCATCCAAACTACGCTGACTCCACTTGCTATGATTGCACGCAAATCCGGCGAATAGATGCAAGCGTTAGCTGACGGCCTTGATGCTCACTACATCGCTCCATTGGCCTACCCGCTCGTCGTGCAACAGGTAAATTGCCTTGTATTGCCAGTTAACGCCGGCACCTGAAACGGGCAGCGGGGTGTTGTCGATGGTATCGGGTTCGATGTTAATGACAAAAAAAGTAAAACCGTTTCCATCGCCTCTGTCCGCATGGATTTCAATCGCAGCGGCCTGACCTTTTTTCCAGCCGATAACAAGATGACCGGCATTGTACTGAACGGTTAAGACCGGTTTCCAGCTGACAGGATCAAGCACGATTTGTGCACCGACAATCTGT
This sequence comes from Nitrosomonadales bacterium, assembly GCA_037137715.1. GTDB lineage: Bacteria > Pseudomonadota > Gammaproteobacteria > Burkholderiales > Gallionellaceae > Gallionella. Next base: position 831 of record JBAXJT010000092.1, on the reverse strand, counting down.
AAATCCTGACCGATGGCATCGGTGTAATTTTTATGCGCCTTGATGCCAGCTATTAGTGTGGACAGTCGTTGAATTACACCGGGTGCACTTACCGGAGGCAAGTTTGCGCTGAAATCAGGTGCAACAGGCCAGTTGATGTCGCCGCTGCCGCCATCCCTGAGCTGGTTCTTGAAAGAGGTCCAGTTATGCGCGAAACTTTGCACCTGATTCTGCATGTCATTTGCAAAGGGAAAGCTGGTCGCATCACTTTTGAGGGTATTCATATCCTCATTGCTGATTTCAAAAGTGCCCTGGTACTTGGGTAGGGTGATGGCAAAGTGCACCAGCAATTTGGCTTTGCCAGTATCGTCGTGAGGCATGAAAGCGGTTTTTGGCATGAAGAATACTCCTTTGATTAAATTAAAATTTTACAAATTAATGAACAGATTATTGGTTGTAAATGCAGATTTTTCAGCCACTTTTTCATCCTGAAACCTTACTAATGATTGCTCCTGCTCTGCGGATGATGGCTTACGGGTTGCTCGTGATCACTAAAAAATTACTGGTTGTCTTCTGCAAAATCCCGTGTGAGGCGTTTTGCTTCCTCTTTCGTTGCTCAGGACTTTCGTTTGACGGCTTTAAAGTGACTTTCAATGGATCACCAAAGATCGTTTTCGTGAAATCCGGTTTCTGAAAACCCTTTAAAAGTAACTCTGCATCACTCTTACGTGTCCCGTGACTGATCATGCGAGTCCGATACCCCCTCAAAATAAATCGTTTTTTTGATTTACTCGGACTTTTGATTCCGCGCATTCAAGTTCGAAGTGCAACAGCCGCTGGTTGCTTGGTGTA
>JBAXJT010000091.1:0-5418 GCA_037137715.1 Nitrosomonadales bacterium | reverse complement strand
CTCGTGTGAAAGCTGAGCAAAAGGCCAAGGCTGCAGCTCAAGCAGATGAAAAGAAGGCGGCTCAAGCCCGTGCTCGTCAGGAAGCAGCAGATGCTAAGGCTGTGCAAGTGAAAGCAGATCTGGATGCCAAAGCTGAGGCTAATCGTCTGAAGTCTGAGCAGGATGCGAAGGCTACGAGTGACAATCAAGCGTCAGTTGATGCCGCAGTGCTTCAAGCATCTGAAGCTAAGGCCGCAACTGAGGCGCGTGACCGTGAAATCGCTGAGGCAAAAGTTGCTAAGCTCAAAGCCGCTCAAGATGCCAAGGGTGAAGCTGCTCGTGTGAAAGCTGAGCAAAAGGCCAAGGCTGCAGCTCAAGCAGATGAAAAGAAGGCGGATCAAGCGCGTGCTCGTCAGGAAGCGGCAGATGCTAAGGCTGCAAAATTTAAGGCTGATCAAGATGCAGCAGCCGAACGGGCGAAGGTAGAAGCTGAGGCTAAAGCGGCAGTCCAATCTCAGTCAGTTAAGACGATACCGTTAGAATCTTCTAATCCGGTAACTGTTCAAGCTCCCGCGGCAGAAGTTTCAGTGAGCACTGATGATGCTGAGCGTGCGGCAGCAGAAGCCAGAATTGCTAAGTTAAAAGCACGCATGGATGCGAAGGTTAAAGCAGCAAAGTAAGTTAGCGGTAGCGAAATAATAAAGGCCAGATTTAATCTGGCCTTTATTTATCTGCAACTGATTAATTATTTTTCTGTGATAGGCATAAAATTCAAGGTTGTTGTGCTTCGGGCGTTGTGTTTGATGCGGGCTCGACAGCATCCTCAGAGATGTCTTCCGGCGGATTGCCATCATAAACTAGGCTTTCGCGGCGCTGCAGGTAAGCATCGCGGATGAAAGCGTAACGATCTATTACCGCGCCATCTAACAGGCTTTCACTCTCCAGCAGTTGTGCGCGTCGTTTGATGCCTTTAGTCACGTACAGCGTGTTGCGTGTCGGGACATTTTTGGTGTTTGAAATAATGCTGATCTGACCATCGCCCAGGTCGCCCAGTCCGTCACGGACTGTACTTGATCCCAGAAAGGGTAAGACCAGATAGGGACCGTTTTTAACGCCCCAGTAGCCCAGCGTCTGACCGAAGTCTTCGTTGTGCTTGTCGAGATTCATCGAGGCCACATCGACCAGTCCGCCTATCCCGACAGTAGAATTGACCAGGACTCGCATGCCGTCAGAAAACGCCTGCTTAAACTTAAATTGCAGCAGGTCGTTGGCGGTGACAATCACATCATCCAGATTGGAGAAGAAATTGCTCACCAGTGTCTTCCCCGTTTCAGGCATGGCTTTGCTATAGCCCTGCGCGACCGGCTTGAGGACGGCCTTGTCGATGGCGTTGTTGAAGCCGTACATGCTGCGGTTGAAAGGCTCGAACGGGTCGGTCGGTGTCTGCGGATGTGTAGCGCAGCCTGTGAGGGAGGCGACCGTCAGCGCGATGAGCAGGGGTTTAAATGTCATGATGTTGCCTTTGTCAATTCAATGAGTTTTGATGATATCCAGCTTGCAAGCCGATGAGTTGCTAGGTGGCCCCAGTTCGTCTACATGCAAGCTGAATGTACCCTTGTTTCGTTCGCGAAAATAATGTTCGAGCGTGTAGCGAACAGGGCGGAACGCAAGCTCGCCCCATGGGATTTCTGCTTCAGAAAATAATTTAACTTCAAGGCTCTCCTGACCCGGTGCGAAATCAAGATCAAGCAGTCGGGCGCGGAAGTGCATATGAACCTGATCGATATAAGGCAGGCTGTACATGGAGTACAGATCGATAATTTCGATGCGTGCGCAGGCCTCTTCGAGTGTTTCACGCACAGCGGCTGCGCCCGTGCTTTCGCCATTTTCCATAAATCCGCCCGGCAGCGTCCATAATCCGTAACGCGGCTCGATGGCGCGGCGGCACAGCAAGACCTTGTCCTGCCATTCTGGGATAGAGCCGATTACCATTCTGGGGTTTTGGTAGTGAATGATGCCACATGCGGTACAGATGCTGCGCGGCCGGGTGTCATCGGCCGGTATGCGCAACTCGACTTTTTGGCCGCAGGCGGAGCAGTACTTCATTTCCAAAACTGCCACCAGGATGTTTCAGGGGCGCCCGATTTGCCGCTGCCTGCTGTATTGCCTGCCAGCACGCGTTTGGTATCATCGCGCAACTGGGTCATACCCAGCGCGTCGTATGCATCTATCATGACCTGTAAGGCGTCGCGCGTCGAGGGGCTGTTCGGATACTGTTTGATAATGCCTTGTGCGCGGTTAACAGCGGCAATATAGGCGCCGCGTCTTAAGTAATATTGTGCGACATGCACTTCGTGGCGGGACAAGGCATTGACCAGATATTGCAAACGCAGATTCGCATCCGGCGTGTACTTGCTGTTTGGAAAACGCACCACCAGCTCTTTGAAAGCGTTGAAGGAGTCGAGTGCGGCTTGCGGGTCGCGTTCGGACGGATCCTGTCCCGCAACGGAGCTCAGTAGACTCAGCTCACCGTTGAAGGTTGCCAGTCCCTTCACGTAATAGGCGTAATCGACGTGTGCATTGTTAGGAAATTGTTTGATGAAGCGATCCGCCGTGGCAATGGCGGGATCCGGTTCGTTCTGGCGGTAATACGCATACGCCATTTCCAGCATCGACTGCTGCGCGTATTTGCCATAGGGGTAGCGCGATTGCAGCGTTTCGTATAGTTTAATGGCTGTGTTGTAACTGCCGTCATCAAGTTCGGTTTTTGCCTGGCGATAGAGCTCTTCGGCGGACAGGTTTTTAGACGTATCTGCTGCATCACCGGTTGGCAACGGACTGAGGATGCCGCAAGCAGTTAACGTAAGTAACAAAAATACAGCTAAACTATGGCGCATGACTGAATCCGAAAAAAATATGAGTAATTATAACGCAAACCCAGCCGGCGACGACGTAATCCATTTTGTTATCCCAACCAGTAGTGCCGGACTTCGTCTTGATCAGGCATTGGCAAGCCTCCTGCCTGAGTATTCGCGCAGCAGGCTTCAAGAGTGGGTGACCCTCAATCAGGTGCTGCTCGATGGAAAACCTGCCATTTCGAAACAAAAAGTGTGGGGGGGCGAAACGCTTGCCGTGTTGCCTCAGGTGACACAATCCGAGCAGCCCTATCAGGCGGAGGATATTCCGCTGGACATCGTTTATGAAGATGATGATCTTTTGGTGATCAATAAACCAGTCGGGCTTGTCGTGCATCCGGGCAGCGGGAACTGGCAGGGTACATTGCTCAATGCCTTGCTGCATCATTCGCCTCAGTTGGCGTCCGTGCCGCGCGCCGGTATTGTTCACAGGCTCGATAAGGATACTAGCGGCTTGCTGGTGGTTGCCAAAACCTTGATTTCTCAGACTAATCTGGTTCGCCAGTTGCAAGAGCGCAGCGTTAAACGCGAGTATCTCGCATTGGTGCACGGTGAATTGTCTCACGGGGGCTATGTCGATCAACCCATCGGCCGTCATCCATCGAACAGAGTGAAAATGGCGGTAGTCGAATCGGGCAAGGATGCGGTGACGCATTACAAAGTCGAACGCGCCTTCCCCAGTTGCACCCTGTTGCGCTGCACGCTGGAGACCGGTCGCACGCACCAGATTCGTGTGCATATGACGTATCTGAAGCATCCTTTGGTCGGCGACAGCGTTTACTTGAAGGGGCCGCAAAAATGCGTGTTGCCATTGCGTGATGTGCTGACCCGTTTCCCGAGGCAAGCGCTGCACGCCACGCGTCTTGCACTTGAACATCCGATCAGCGGTGAGATGATGGAGTGGTATGTGCCGCTGCCGGACGATATGCAGCAGTTGCTCCGCCAAATTAAAGCGGCTTTGAATGAGCCTGAAGCTGATTGATACTGTGATTATTCCGGCCTGGCCCGCGCCCGCCCATGTGCGCGCGATACAGACCACAAGGCTAGGGGGCGGGAGCGTCGCGCCTTATGGCACGCTCAATCTCGGTATGCATGTCGGTGATGAATCGCTGGTGGTGGCGCACAACCGAAGGTTGCTGGCGGCGCACTTGCCCTCAGCGCCTGTCTGGCTTGAACAAGTGCACGGCACCGATGTTGCGGATGCGGATAGCGCTGTCGGTATCCCCGTGGCGGACGCGAGCATCACGAGGCGTGCAGGTACAGTGTGCGGGGTGATGACCGCCGATTGTCTGCCGGTGTTGTTGTGTGATGTGGAGGGTCGTGTGGTTGCAGCCGTGCATGCGGGTTGGCGCGGTTTATCGGCAGGTGTGATTGAGGCTGCGGTCGTGAAGATGGGGGTGGCACCTGACAAACTAATGGCGTGGCTGGGGCCTGCGATCAGCCAGATAGGCTTCGAGGTAGGCGATGAGGTGCGGGCGGAATTCGTTGCCGCTGATCCGATGGCATCTGCCGCATTCATTGCGGGTACGTCCGGTAAATATCTGGCTGACATCTATGCGCTGGCGCGTTTGCGTCTGAATACGCTGGGCATTACGCAAATTTACGGCGGCGATCACTGTACCTACAGCGAGCCTGAGCAGTTTTTTTCCTATCGGCGGGACGGCGTGACAGGACGTCAGGCCAGCTTCATCTGGCTGGAATAACAGTCGCTAGTCTTTCAGACGCAAGCTGTTAGCTGGTGTTGTCCGCTACGCGGCATGATTTTGACTAACGACTAACGACCGCTGTATTTTTTCTACCGTTTCACGCAATGCTGCGACTTCTTCGTTAAGCCTTGCGACGTCCGTTTGCAACTGAGCTAGTTCATCGGAATTTCGATGCGCAGGCGGGGTGCTGAAAATAGTCATCTCCACCTCGCCGCACAGCAGGTGAGTCCAGCGGTGCTCGCGAGAGCCGGGTAGCTTGGGGAGTTTAACGACCCAGGGTGGCTCGGTTTCACTGAGTTCTTCCAGAAAAGCCTCCACAGATGAGATATCGCCGAACGGGTGCAGTCGGTCGCAGTTGGTGCGCAGCTCACCTGCCGTCTGAGGGCCGCGCAGCATTAACACGGCCAGTAAGGCGACGGACTGTTCGGGCAATTTGAATGCGCGTCGTGTGTTGTGGGCATAGCGCATCACGCGTCCGCCGCTCGACTCGATGACCAGCGAATAGTCTTTAAGGCGGTCGATTGCCGCCAGAACGTCAGTTTCGGTCGCTGATATCACGGGATCTCGTGCTGTTTTCTGATTACATCCCAACGTGAGCGTGTTGAGCGAGAGGGGATAGGTGTCCGGTACAGTTTTTTCTTTTTCGATTAGTACGCCCAGTACGCGGGCTTCGAGGGGGGTGAAAATCGGCAGCGCATCCATGGTATTAACCCAAGTGAAGACAGGCTTGAATGCTATCACGCACTGGCTACAAGTAGTTAAGGCGGCGGATTCAACTCTGAAGTGCAACTTTTGTAAGTGAATTTAGGTGGTGAGCT
>JBAXJT010000090.1:0-5866 GCA_037137715.1 Nitrosomonadales bacterium | reverse complement strand
TCCACACCTCAAAGTTAAATTTTTTGAGGCGACAACTAGTCTGACACCGGGGGCAGTCAAGCAGGATTAGGTACCGTTGTATCGGTGCAGATTCCACTATTACAAAAACACACAGGGAGAAGAGTGAATGATCAAGCTGTTAATTGCTGACGATCACGCCATCGTACGCGAAGGCATCAAAAAAATACTGGCACTGGCCCGTGACATCAAAGTCAATGCGGAGGCGGTCGATGCCCTGGAAGTGATGGAACAACTCGAGCGTCGGCACGACTATGATTTGCTGCTGCTCGATTTGTCCATGCCGGGCGTTGCGGGCACCTCATTGATTACTCAGATCAAGGTAAGTTACCCCGCCTTGCCGATCCTGATCTTTAGTATGCACAATGAAGCACAGGTGGCATCGCGCGTGATCAAGGCGGGCGCCTCGGGTTTTATTGCCAAGGACAGCGATCCTGAAATTCTGCTCGAAGCAATACGCAGGGTGGCTAACGGCGGCAATTTCATTGATCCGGCACTGGCAGAACAGATGGCCTTCGATGCGCTGATGCCGTCACAGCGCGCCCCCCATGCGATGTTGTCTAATCGAGAGTTTGAAATTTTTGCACTGCTGGTTGCCGGAAAAAGGGTCAACGACATAGCCGAGATCCTGAACATCAGCAATAAAACGGTTAGCACCCACAAACTGAACCTGTCGACGAAAATGAAGCTGCGCAGCACGGCCGATCTGGTTCATTATGCCGTCGAACATCAACTGTTTACCCAGTAACCCACAACGCTAGCTGGATGGCCTGCCAGACGGCAGTGCGTCCAGCGATCTTTTTTCCGCTCATTGACCTCGTTCATCCCACTTTCTGCTAGGGATTTTCCGTTTCAGCCTCAAGTTCATCGTAGTCAAAAATCAGCATCGCCCGATAGCGACGCGATAGCGACTCTGTGCATAATCAGCCCTGTTGGAAAAGTTAAATATCGCTAGAAAAAATCCGGGGGGATGATGACGAAATATCGCAAAACAAGTACGACACTGTTTGTACTGAAGGTCATGCGACGCATGAAACAGATGCAATCTGAGCTTGATGAACACCGTTATTATTTAGAGCGCAACGTCGCGCGCAAAACTGAGCATCTGACGCGGCGTATCGATTTACTCGAGTCTTGCAATACCACCTTGTGCGGAAAACTGGCCGCGAGCAAAAAGGCGCTGAGCGCTGCGATTGAAAAAAATCCCGCCGACAGTCCGGTCAAACTCCATTTGTTAAAAAACGACGTGCAGCAGGTCGCCTGAGGCGCATTTTAAAGGAGGCATGATGAAACTCGATGAAATTCGCACGATCGCCAAAGCACAGGGGCTCGCCACGGCAAGACGATCAAAGTTAGATTTGATTCAATCCATACAATCGGCCGAAGGCAATTTTCCCTGCTACACCACCGCCACCGGCGGCCAGTGCGATCAGCTGGCTTGCCTGTGGCGTGACGACTGTTTTTTCAACGCAGCTAAATAAGGAGAATGAAGATGAATCTCGTTAAATGGAATCCGTTCAGGGAACTTGAAGATGTCAGCAACCGGCTCAATACCCTGTTTGGCAGGATGCCGGCGGAGCAGGGGCAGTTGACGCTGGCCGACTGGCAGCCCGTTGTTGACATCAGTGAAACCGACCAAGCCTATCTGATTAAGGCGGAAATCCCTGATGTTGAAAAAAAGGATGTCAAAGTGTCCGTGCATGACGACATGCTCACGCTGTCCGGTGAACGGCATCAGGAAAAAGAAGAGAACAACAAGACGTTTCATCGTATTGAACGCGCGTACGGCAGTTTTTCACGCAGCTTCCGTCTGCCACCGGATACCGATGGCAGCACCGTCAGCGCCGAGTTTAAAAACGGCATGCTGAACGTTACGCTGCCTAAATCCAAACAAGCCGCCAATCGTTCTATCGATGTCAGTATCGCGTAGCGGTACCTTGCCCCTTTCTACTGCCGGGGGGCTTTAGAAGGGGGATCCCAAGGTGAATGAGTCGTAGCAATATCAATTTTTTAACCGCAAGAGGAGAAGCAAATGGCAACAGGTACAGTGAAGTGGTTTAACGATGAAAAGGGCTTTGGTTTTATTTCTCCTGATGATGGCGGCGATGATCTGTTCGCACACTTTTCTGCAATCAATATCAATGGTTTCAAGTCGCTCAAAGAAGGACAGAAAATCAGTTTTGATGTCGCTCAAGGCCCAAAGGGACGGCAAGCCTCCAACATTCAAATCGTTCATTGATGACATACTGATGTCCCCTGTCCCATGCAGGGGGCTATCCCTATCATGATAGAACGACAAGAACGTGCGCTCGTCAGGCGCAGAACGGATGGCGCACTACTTGAACTGCGCGAGGAAAAAGCGCAGGCCGAGCGCGCCAATCATGACAAAAGTCGCTTTTTAGCGGTGGCCAGCCACGACTTGCGCCAGCCCATCCATGCCCTCGGCCTGTATATCGACGAGTTACGTCGCAAGGTTTCCGGTCAGGAGCAGCAGCAATTGTTAGGCAAGGTTGAACGCTCCATCGATTCCATTACACAACTGGTTAACGCCTTGCTCGATATCTCACGGCTGGATGCCGGTGTCGTCATCGCACAAAAACAGCCCTGTGACTTATCGGAGATGCTCGAGCGCATCGCCGCGGGTTTTCAACAGGAGGCGGCCTGCCGCAACATTCGCCTGGTGGTGCATGCCACCGACGGGTATGTCAACAGCGACCCTGTACTGCTCGAGCGCATTTTCACCAATCTGCTCAGCAACGCGCTGCGTTATACGCCCGAATACGGCTCCGTGCTGCTGGCCTGCAGGCGTCGCGGCGAGCAGATTCTAGTCGAGGTGCGGGACAACGGCATCGGTATCGACAAAGCCTTTCAGAAAAAAATATTCAGTGAATTCATACAATTAAATCATACTTCTGAAGTCTCTAAGCAGGGGCTAGGTCTGGGGTTGGCGATCGTTAAGCGGCTGGCCGATTTGCTGGGGCACCCCTTGAGCTTGCGTTCGGCGCGCAATCGGGGGGCGAATTTTAGCGTGTTGCTGGAGCGTGCCAGTCGACCTGCCTGTCTGGCAGAGCCTGTGATGGGGCAATTGGCTGGCAAGCGATTGCTGATCGTCGATCGCGATGTGCGGGTGCTGGGGAGTACCGAGATGATGCTGGGCGCCTGGGGATGTAAGGTAACAGCCGCGTCCTCGCTCAAGGCCGTGCAGCGGCATTTGATGGCAGGGTTGCGCTGGGATCTGGTGATTACCGATGATCAGGTGGATCACAAGACGGGGGGACTTAACGTCATTCAAACGGTGCGACGTTATCAGGGGGCGGCGACGCCGTGTATCCTGATCAGTGCGGATAGCTTTGTGCAGACGCGCGACGCCACGGTGATGCTCAAACCTGTCAAACCCGCCAAGCTCAGATCGCTGATACAGTTTTTGCTGCAGTAGCGCACGCGACGAACAACAGCTAGCCAAATCACGGCAGCTTGTAGTACCCTTGAGGCAGGTTTGGCCCGTTGCGCGCCGGACGTGTTTAATGAAGGGTAGAGATTGAAGCACACATCGGAAAATCTGGTCGAAGTCAGCAATCTGCATTTCGCTTTCGGCAGCAACAAGGTGCTCAAAGGCATCAATCTGAATATTCATCGCGGCAAGGTGGTGGCAATCTTAGGCGTGAGCGGCTGCGGCAAGAGCACGCTATTGCATCATTTTGGCGGACAGCTTAAACCTGACAGCGGCAGCGTCAAGTTTCAAGGGCGTGTCATTCACGAACTGGATACGAGCGACCTGTATGCGGTGCGCCGCGAAATGGGCATGATGTTTCAGGTCAGCGGCCTGTTTAGCGATTTGACGGTATACGATAATCTGGCCTTTCCGATGCGCGAGCATACCGATTTGCCGGAAGAAATGATCCACGATCTGGTGTTGATGAAGTTGCAGGCCGTTGGTTTGCGCAATGCGCACAGCCTGATGCCGGGTGATCTGTCCGGCGGTATGGCGCGGCGTGTGGCGCTGGCACGGGCGATTGCACTCGATCCGACGTTGATTATCTACGATGAGCCTTTTGCGGGGCTTGATCCGATTTCACTCAGCACCATCGCCAATTTGATCCGTAAACTCAACGATGCGCTGGGAATTACCTCGGTCGTGGTGACCTACGATATGTCGGAATCCTTGAAGATTGCCGACTATGTGTATTTTATTCACGATGGCGTGGTGGTCGCAGAAGGGGAGCCGGCGGATATGCTCGCGTCAAACGATCCGATCGTGTACCAGTTCATTCATGCGGAGCCTGACGGCCCGGTCGCCTTCCACTATCCTGCACCGCCCTATGCGGCAGATTTGCTGTAATTGGCTCAAATAGGCCAAGGCTCGTGGGTGTTCGGTGAGATCTATTGAGCGATAGGTAAATAGATCTTCACCTTCGTCCCCACGCCATATTCGCTTTCTATCTCTATCGAACCGTCATGGTATTTGATGATGTCGTTCACAATCGCCATGCCGAGGCCTGTACCTGGGACCTTGCCAGATTGATCTGCACGGTAAAATTTCTCAAAAATGCGTTTCTGTTCAGCAGGCTTCATGCCTATGCCACGGTCTTGAATAGTGATTAAAATCATAGCCCTTTCATCGTGCATAATTTCAGATACACGCATAGTAATCACATCATTGTTCGGCGAAAACTTATAGGCGTTACTCAGTATATTTCGCACGACCTGCTCAACTTTAGTTTTATCGATATTGATATCAGGCAGGTTAGGGCTGAGGTCAAAAACGACTTTATTATGATTGCCCGGCGTAATAAAGGTATTGGTGAGCAATGCTAAGATCGGGCCTATGGGCTGACGTTTAATTTGATAGAGATTGGCCGCGTTCGCCTCCATTTTAGCCATATCTAAAATCTCATTGAGCAGGTTAATCATGAGAATAGATTGATCATGAATCGTGCTGATCATTTCATTTTTAGCATCTGCCAGCAGGGGCATCTCTTTTAATAATTCGGCGTAGCCGAAAATTGTGGTCATCGGTGTTCTGAGTTCATGGGCTGCCGTTGCAATGAATTCGGACTTCATTCGATCGATCAGTGTTCTTTCCGTGATGTCCTGAAAGTGAATGATGCGGCTGATGCGGGTGATATTGCAATCAATATAGCTGCGTGAAATAAACTTAATGCCATCCAGATTGATTTCAAAATCTAATTTATCGGTTTTAGCGGCTGACACACTTTGCTTGGCTTTCAAGTTTGCATTGAGGGGCAGGCTGGATGTGGCTAGATAACGATCTTGATGAGTGCATTTTTCATGAATAAAACAATCAAATTCGAGTTGAGTGACGCCAATTAGCGTAGATTCGTCAACATTAAAAATTTGTCCAAATGCCGGATTGATACCTGAGATTTTGCCATTATTATCTATAACGACAATGGCATTGGGGTTCATAACGAAGAGCGCATTTTTATCTTCATCATCTTCCTGAACTGAATTTAATGCAATCACTAATTCAGCGGCTCTTTTTCCCTTCTCTTTGTTTTGAAAGACAAGTTCGACGTTGGCGATGACAAGTTCTGCGGCGCGTTTTTCCTTTTCCTGATTCTGGAAGATGAGCTCGACGTTGGTAATGACAAGTTCTGCGGCGCGTTTTTCCTTCTCTTCGTTCTGATAGACAAGTTCGACGTTGGCAATGACAAGTTCTGCGGCGCGTTTTTCCTTCTCTTCGTTCTGATAGACAAGTTCGACGTTGGCAATGACAAGTTCTGCGGCGCGTTTTTCCTTCTCTTCGTTCTGATAGACAAGTTCGACGTTGGCAATGACAAGTTCTGCGGCGCGTTTTTCCTTCTCTTCGTTCTGATAGACAAGTTCG
>JBAXJT010000089.1:0-6017 GCA_037137715.1 Nitrosomonadales bacterium | reverse complement strand
TGCCCGTGCCGGCCGCCGTGACTGTACCGGTCAGCGCATTTGCCAGACCCAGCGTGATCGCGTTACCCGTTGCCATCAGGTTCGACGTGCCGGTCACCGACAATGCGCCGGTCTGAGTCACCGCCCCGCCTGAAATTGCTGATAACGAACCTGCACTTGTCAGACCAAAACTGGTCGTCCCCAAAGCACCCACCCCGGTGGTCGTTGTAAACAACGCCCCTGAAGTTGTAATCGTAGGCAGCGTCATCGTTGCTGCGCTCAGCGTAATCACCCCTGCGCCCGACACCAGCGCACCCACCCCGGAAATACTGCCCGTACCTGTCGCCACGCCACTTGCGGCATCATTCGCGGTGAGCGTTATCGCCCCGCCGTTAGTGGTGATGCCGGAGGTCAAAAGAATGTTATTGCCAGCCTGAGCGCTCAGACCAACACCCGCACCGGCAATATTCACCGCCGTTGCAAACGTAATAGTATCGCCCGCTTGCAGCGTCACATTGGCAGCGGCCCCGTTGAGCAGGGCAACGTCAAGATTTGAGGTGCCGGCGGTCACACCGACCGTCGCAAACAGGTCAACCCCGTTGACACCCGCCAGGGTCGACGCGTCGAAACCAGAGGCGACCACATTGATATTAAGAGGATCCAGCAGCCAGTTTCCTGCTGCCCCGTAGGTTGCGTTCGCATTAACGCGTATACCCGCTACATCCAGCCAGTGACCGGACGTCTCGATGCGCCCGCCATTGCCGCCATTTATTCCGCCTTGCGCGCGCAACGTGCCATACACGCGTGTGGCACTCAGATTGTTTGCAACATCAGACCAAGCAACGATCGTGCCGCCATTTCCATAGCCGGTCGCTGAAGCGTCCAGCAATGCATTCCGACCAATGTACACAGCCGTTGAAGACGGAATCAGCGCATTTTTCCCCTGCCAGTCGCCGCCTGCCAGCACCTGCCCGCCGCCCGCATCACCGGTTGCCAAAAGCTGTGCGTTGTCTAGCAGCGCGACCTGATCGCCCAGTACGGCGATACGCCCACCCTGCTGCCCGACCCCGCCGCTAACGTCGAGTCTCGCCTGTCCGCTGACCGTGGTCGTACCGAAACTGCCCGAATCAAGCACAATGCGACCGCCTGCCGTATTCTGAATCGCACGCGCCTCGATCACGCCAGACACATTTACCACAGCACGCGTCATCTGATCCGCGGCCTTCGCGCTCAACAACACGACGCCGTCATCCGCCTGTATCAACTGGCGATTGCTGACCATCGCGCCGATACTGCCGCGATCAAGCGTAAAGCCGATCAGTCGGTCGCCGCCAAAAGACAGGCTGACGCTATCCGCAGCACCCAGTGCAACGGTCCCCTGAGGCGCTAAAAGCACCCCGTTGTTATCGATGGTCGGAGCGATGAAGGCAATATAGCCGCCCGTCCCTGTTTGAATACGGCCATCCTGCGTAATCGAGCCTGCCACACCCGCCGGATTCAAATTTCGATCGAAGCTGTATTTACTGGCCAAAAAGTCGGAATTTCGGATATCCAGCGCGGATGCCACAAGGCCATTCACGTCAACTCGCGCCGTGCCTCCAAACATTACGCCGCTCGGATTGATCAGCCAGACCTGACCGTTCGCCGAGAGATTCCCCATGATGCGCGTCGGATCAGCCGACAAAACACGGTTGAGCGCAATGCTGCCTGCATTGGGCTGATTGAACCGCACCGTCGCATTCTGGCCAATATCAAAACTGCTCCACTGCGTAATCAGGCGCTGCGTACTTTGATTGATGGTCAGCGTATTGAGCGTCTGATTGATCACTGCCGTCCCCGCCACAACCTGAGCGCCGACCGGCAGGGCATCGACGGCCGGGGGTTGTGCCTGCGCTGATGCCGCGAGCAATATCCCGGCTAAAGAGACTGTGGCCGCCACACCGCTACCGCAGCGCTTACCCTGGCGCTTAGTGATTTCTGCAACAGGAATATATGCACCCAGAACTTCACTCCATACCAGGCGAAAAACACGATTCATTGATCCGTGACGTTTCATATTCTTATCTCCTACAGCATCATTGTCAGCGTCAACCAGACACGACCGGGGTCTTTACGACCATCCGCATCCGCACCCGTGCTGACATTCGCGCCTGGATTGATGCCCAGTTTGTGCGCATAAGTAATCCTAAAATCAGCCCACCCGGGACGGGTCAGTGCAACACTGACACCCTGACCGAACAAGCTGTAGGCATTCGGCGTCGGCAAATTGGCCGTCGGCCACAAGGTACGGTTTTGTACGACATATCCCATATCGTAGAAAGCAGACAACTGAAATTCGACGGACTCCCCCAGACGCCCGACATTCCAGCGCGGCTCGATAGTGAATTTGTAGCCCTCATCGCCCGCACCTTCACCACCCGGATAGGCTCGCACACCGGTAGGACCGCCTAAAGAAAATTTCTCACCACCGTCCAGATTTTTCCCGGCTTGCTGACCCGATGCCTGCAACAACAGGCTCACGTCTTCGCTCAGTCGTTGCATACGCGACAGTGACCACAACCACTTGTTATAACGACCGGATGTTTGAGCTGAATTTGCATCCGCCTGCGCCGCCGATTTTACTCGCGTCAAATCCAGACTACCTGTCACACCGGTCAGGGATGCCGATGTAAATGCACCGCCGCCCAGTGTGTCCTGATGGTCCCAGTTCAAGCCCAGTGCCACGACATCGACACGTTTGTCGCTGACGGGCGTTTGAAACGCATCGGTATACAGCCGCTTCCAATCATAGCTGGCCGTGATAGCCAGATTGCGCTGTAGTGAACGAATCACGGGATAGCGCGCATTGAGCGTCCAGTTTTGTGCGCTTCCAGTGCTTTGCGGATCAGGTTGCAGCCCCGCTAATTTAAACGCCACATCAGTGTAACTGAGGCCCGCACGCAAGCCATCGCTGCCTATCGGCAGGCTGTAGCTGTATTTTGCGGAACTAAGCAATCCTGCAAGTGAGCGGGACAAATTGACGGAAAACTGATCGCCGATACCGGAAGGATCATTCACGCTCACGCCGGCAACGAGTTGATGGGCGCCAGTGTAAATATTGCCGTGGTTATTCAATGCAAGATTGGGTACCAGCAGATCGCCTTCTGCAGCCTGTACTGCTACGCGCGTGCCGCCTACCTCATCACCCGCCTCCAGTCGCGACGTTGCCGTCATGCCGGGCAGATCGCCGATCAGCAACAATGCACGCTCCAGAGACTCTTTGTGCATCGCCTCTTCAGCGGGAATGCTAGCCTGCACGGTTTTTAACAAAACCTGCGGTTTGACACGTAACTTAGAGCCTTGGATTTTCACGCCATTTTTTCGATCCAGAACCCCTTCGAAAATATGCAGCGTGACAATACCGTCAGTGACATCCTGTTTGGGCAACAACACGGTCGCCAGGAAATAACCTCGCTGACGATAATAGACTGTGACGCGTTCGGCCGCCTCCTGCAGTTCACCGATCGTCAATGACTTACCGGTAAAATCAGCCAGCAATTCTTGCAACGCCGCCACGGGAAAGGATTTAATTTCTCCGCTAAAACGAAACGCTTTGACTGTAACGCGGAGTTCATCCGCACTAATTGCCGGCTTGACCTTTTCTTCCGGCAAAACCAGCGGCGCGCGTGAGGGAAAATCGGGTAATTGATTCAGCTGTTTCTGCTCTTCTAGCACACGCCCCACATCAGGTGCGATCTGCGCATAGGCAAAGGATGTATTGAACAGGAATATCCAAATAAAAAACTTTATTCTCATCGCTCCGCGCACTCCAGACTAACATTCATCGTCGGTATTGATTTTCTGAATGTACAAACTGCCTATCAAAATTCTGAATAGCACTCAGAAAAACCCTATGTTTTGGAATAATAAACCATCAGACCAAATTTTGGTCAATTAAAAAGTTGTCGCAGCGGGCAGTAGACTTTAAATATCGAGATCTCGTATATGAATAAAATCAAGTTACTTCAATAGTTACTGCATTTTTTTGCGATTGTAGTAGAAATTGTCAGAAATGCTACGGACGTAAAAAAACCCTTAAAGCGATATACAATAAGGGCTTGAAGTACATCATAAGACTTCTTAAAAAATATATTGGTGCCCAGAACCGGATTCAGGCAATCATACTACCCTCTACAACCCGCATAAATACTGGGCTTGCACGTGAGCTAGATTTAAAAGTACCACACAAGTACCACCGGAGTCTACCGTGTAGCAGATTCAGATAACAAAGCGTTTACCTCTGTACCCAATACATCAGCAATCTTCGCCAATACGAGAAGTGACGGATTGCTTACAGCTCTTTCAATCTGACTGACGTACGTGCGGTCAACCTCAGCCTCTAACGCTAACCTTTCTTGAGACAGTCCCCGCGCTTTTCTTATCGCTTTTACATTGCGACTCAGTGTGAGCTGAAGGGGATTGAAATTGAATGGCTGCATAGACTGTAATATCAGCCATGCGAGACAGACAATCCACGGAATATAATCTACAATCACCTATTAGCTCACCGGCATAGTTTGCTGTGGAAAACCGAGGATCAGCAATGAGAAATAACATGAGTAAGGAAAATGAAGGAATCGCCGCTACAGCAAAAAGGGAACTCGATCAGTTTAAAGTTGGCTTGAAAATGTTTGCGTTTGGGTTCCTTGCGTACTCTATCGCAACTGCGCTTGGCTCCGCATTGGCTGGGGTTAAAGCGATAGGATTTATTTTTTTAACGATTAGGATGTTTGGCGTTTTCGGCATGATTGGAGGTGGGATAACTGGAATTTTTTCGGGCGCAGCCTATTTAACATCAATACGTAAAGATGAACATGGGTTCCTTGCTATATTAATAGGCGCGGCTCTGTCATTAACTTATGTATTTTTGATAAAAGGGAAAGGCGTTGAGATCAGAATTGACGGATTTACGGAACAGTCTTTCAGTTTTTGGGCGCTAACCGGATTTGGTGTAATAGGTTATTACAGCTATCATCTGGCGAGGGGCTGCATTACAAGCCTAACCAAAAGTTACCTTACCGCTTCAATGGGGGTGGCGTTCCTGATGAGTGTAATTTACGCTGACTCGGAATTTAGCACTACCCCAGATTTCTTCTACCGTTACCTGACGTTAGTTGCTATTGCTTACGGGGGAATTTTCTTCGGTAATACTCAACGTGACAAAAGGTACTAGAGGGAGTAAGCAAGATTAAATTTGCAGTAAATTTCTCAGCGGTGTCCTCAAGGTCTACCGCACCGTTCTACCCCCTGTGCCCCGTCGATGAGCCTATAGTGCGGTGTGAGAATCCCCGCCGGTTTCCTCATGTGATCCTTCGGTAGCTTTGGAGTACCGAGCGGGGTGAACCTTCTCAATTGTCAGGGTGTTAGCAAGAGTCAATGAGTTTTATATATGAGAATGAAATCAACAGCTTACCGCTTGCGCAGCCCTTCTATATCCGATACAGTGCGCCCTCTTTAACCACAACGGAGCACCGGAACATGACACAGGCACACACCGCAGCACTCGAATCAGCACAACGCACAGAGGACTACCAACGGGCGGATTTTGAAGCGATCCTGTCCGCGCTGGTCAAGAAATCCCTTGAGGACTTCGACACGATCAAGACCTATTGCATCACCAAGGCCAACCGGAAGGAAGAAGACCGGACAGGCTCAGACCTGAAGGCGGGAATTGATGAGCTACTAGAAGGGTTTGTAGGTCTTGCGCACTACGCTGGGGCGATCCGCTCAGGTGAGGTGCATAACTGGCATTGAGCACCAGCGCCAGCCCTAAGGAATACATAAGGCCGGTTTCTTCCGGTCAGCGTCTGTACGGTCGATGTAAGCTGTCCGTAACCGACCGCTTTAGTACACCCTGCAAACGTGCGTACGAAAGATAGCCTTGACGGGGTTTTGGATGTTGATATAATTCGGACTCCCCTTTAGTACAAACCGGAGTCAGCCATGTCCAGAGTCTTTGCCTACTGCCGTGTGTCCACCAACGAGCAGACCACCGTCAA
>JBAXJT010000088.1:0-6437 GCA_037137715.1 Nitrosomonadales bacterium | reverse complement strand
TCCCGACATCCTGGTCCCAAACCAGGCGCGCTACCAGGCTACGCTACACCCCGAAGATCGTGCATTATACAGATAAATCTTTAAAACAGCCACTAATATCTGGCAAAAACATATAAAACTTGGTCGGGGTGGAGAGATTCGAACTCCCGACATCCTGGTCCCAAACCAGGCGCGCTACCAGGCTACGCTACACCCCGAAGGCTGCGCATTATACAGACGCACCCCGATAATGCAACGCCGATTTTCATATTTCTTTCAATCTTTGCATCGCCATCATCAGGTAATAGCCCATAGACCACAATGTCAGCAGAGCGGCCATATAAAGCAGCCAGTAACCCACCAACTGACAATCCACCCCCAACAAGCGCTCGTTGTAGAGTAGCAAGGCAATCGACAGCATCTGAAAAGACGTCTTTATTTTACCCAGCAGAGAAACTGCCATACTTTTACTTTCGCCGACTTTCGCCATCCACTCACGTAAGGCCGAAATGGTAATTTCGCGGCCGATGATGATAAACGCGATAATCGCATCGGCGCGTCCCAGCTTCACCAATAAAATCAGGGCGGCGGCGACCATCAGCTTGTCAGCGACAGGATCGAGGAAGGCACCAAATGCAGAGGATTGATTCAGACGCCGCGCGAGATAGCCGTCCAGCCAGTCTGTCACCGCAGCTAACAAAAACACACTGGTCGCAATCAAATTTTTCAGATGCGGACTCAGCGTGGTATCGGACAGATAAAAAGCCGTAACAAACACCGGGATGAGCAAAATCCTCAGCCAAGTGAGCAGATTTGGGATGTTTATATTCATGGTCGTTAGTGTAGCCGCTGGTAAATCACTTGGGCAAGCGATTTACTGATTCCTTCCACCTGACAGAGCTGTTCGACAGAGGCCAGCGCCACTTCCCGCAGCCCGCCAAAGTGCGTCAGCAAACTGCGGCGGCGCTTGTCCCCGACCCCCGCTATTTCCTCTAAGCTTGATGCGGTACGCGTTTTGCCGCGCCGTGCGCGGTGTCCGGCAATTGCAAAACGGTGTGCCTCATCCCGAATCTGCTGTATTAAATGCAGCGCCGGATCATCGGCAGGCAACTGCCGTGCCTTACCATCGGGAAAAATCAGCTGCTCCATGCCAGGCTTACGCTCAACGCCTTTCGCCACCCCCACCAGCGCCAGATCAAGCGCCAGCTCCTGCATGACTTCCATCGCGACATGCAGCTGCCCCAGACCGCCGTCGATCAAAACCAGATCCGGCCGCACGCCCTCCCCCTCCTTGAGCTTCTGGTAGCGACGGGTCAATGCCTGACGCATCGCCGCATAGTCATCCCCCGGTGTGATGCCACTTCCTTCGACCGCGCTCAGGACAGGGATGTTGTAGCGCCGGTATTGCGATGAACGCATATCCAGATTCTCGTACACCACACAGGAAGCGACCGTTGCCTCACCCATGGTATGACTGATATCAAAACACTCGATGCGCCGCACAGAGGGCATTTCCAGCCACTCACGCAGCCTTTCAAGACGCTGTTGCTGCCCGCCTTGCTGCATCACGCGCTGTCCCAGCGCCAACTCGGCATTGCGCTGCGCCATCTCCAGCCATTGCCGACGCTCGCCACTTGCTGCCGTACTGATCTTCACCGCATGTCCTGCCTGCTCGCCCAACAGCTGCGCCAGGGTTTTATCGGTGCATTCAGACGCGAGTACCAGCATCGGTGGCACGGCTCGATTCAAATAATGCTGAGCAATGAAGGCGGGCACGATCTCATCTGCGCTCATGTCCTCGGCGTGCTCGGGGAAAAAACTCTTATCCCCCAGATGACGCCCGCCGCGCACCATCGCAAGATTCAGGCAGACAATGCCGTTGTGCTGCACCAATGCGATGATATCGGCATCCGTTGTCCCGCCGGTTGACTCCACGAATTGTTTTTGCTGAACTGTGTGCAGCGCACGCAACTGGTCGCGCAGCACGGCGGCCTGCTCGTAATGCTGATTTTCAGCCGCCTGATCCATCGCATCGCGCAAAGTGCGCTCGACCTCCTGATGCTTACCCTGCAACAGCAGCACGGCGCGGTGTATATCCGCCTGATAGCCCTGTGCTGAAATCAGATTCACGCAGGGCGCGGTACAGCGATTGATCTGATGCTGCAAACAGGGGCGCGTGCGGTTGTTATACACACTGTCCTCGCAGGTGCGGATGCGAAATATCCGTTGCAGTAACTGTATCGTCTCGCGCGCGGCATAGGAATTCGGATACGGGCCGAAATACTGGTGCTGCTTGTTCGGCGTGCCGCGATAATAGGTCAGGCGGGGAAATTCATCCCCCGTCAGAACGATATACGGATAGGACTTGTCATCGCGAAACAGGATGTTGTAACGCGGCTTTAGGGATTTGATCAGATTGTTTTCAAGCAGCAAGGCCTCGGCTTCAGAGCGCGTCACCGTGGTTTCGATGCGCGCAATGTGCGAGACCATCAAGCGGATGCGCGGCGACACATTGGTCTTCTGAAAGTACGATGAGACGCGTTTTTTCAGCTGGACAGCCTTGCCAACATAGAGCAGCGCGCCCTTATCATCGTAATAGCGATAGACGCCCGGCAGCAGCGGCAGGCTGGCCAGGATGGGCTTGGGATCAAACTTTTCCGTAGCCAAAGGACGCTTAGCTGTGTCCGAAGAAGCCGAAATACCATAAGGCGGCAAGCGTTGCCACTAGCGCGATCAGCAACACATAATACGGCCAGACGGTCTTTTTCTCGGCGAAGGGATCAAACAGCGAACGGTTTGCGCCCGATGGCAGACTCGCCACGCCCGTCAGCGACGTGCCGAAAGGAATATTGATCCTTGCGCGCGCATTCACGGCCCAGCCATTCGCGTCCAAAATGGGCGCCAGATTGCGACGCTTGAGTTTAAACCAGGCCAGCACCATCGCAGGTCCCGAGATCGCCAGCATCAAGCCCGCCATCGCCAGTGGAATTTGCCAGAGCTTCAAACCCAATACGCCGCCGACGATATGCGCGAGTATGCCGCCGATCGCACCGATCGCAAGACCGATGGCCGCAAAAATACCGGCGAACTTACCGACATCGAAAGCAGGTTTCGGTACAACAGGGCCCGCGACCGCCTTACCGCTCTCGACCACAGTCTTGATCATGCCGGACTCGGCGGTGCTGGCCTTCGCACTGGCAATTTTCTGCAACTGTTCGCTGATCGACTTGGACAGCTTCTTGTAGGGAGACCAGAAGGCCTGCCGGATACCGATGGGGTGATCGATGATGCGCACGATGGTCGCATCCCAGTCACGCCCTTTCCTGTCATAGAAAATACCGTTGCGGCCGACGGTCAAAAAGTCCGAATCACCGGCCGTGAAGGCAGCGGCAATGCTCATTTTTTCAGATCCGCGCACACAATCGCAATACACCAGACATACGCCGCTCAGGGTCGCCGATACGGCGTGTTTGCCCACATCGTCGACCTTTACGGTCAACTCGCAACTACGTCCGTCAAGATACAGCGTACCGACCTGAAAAATCGCTTTTTCGCGGCCGGTATAAAAATTGCGGAAAGAGACAAAATTATTCACCAGAACGAACAAGTCGCGCTTGTAACGCAACAGGCGCTCTACAGAATGAATCGCTTTCACCTCGGCTTCAACCGCACTATCCTCGACAATTAGCGCATCAATCTGAGCCTTGTGTACGCCCGCGATCAGTTCGCGCAGGCGTGCCATACCCAACGATTCGGCACAGCACAGCGGCTTTTCCGCCTGCCAGGCATCGAATGCGGCGAACTTTACGCAAAGCTGCAACCATTCAGCCGCATCCAGCACCCCCCGCTCGCCCAGAATCGGGGTCACAACCCGGGCAGTCAGTTCAGCCACACGGGATTGCCACGCCGGATTAATGCCAGCGCCCAGCGACAAAGGCTTGCCCGCAGCAATACCGGACAAAGGGAAACTCGCTACATCCGCGCTTTGTGAGGACAGACTCTGCACGGAAATCTGCTGATAATCCTCTATTGAACGATTCAAAGCCATCGCGGCACGCGGATCAAAAGCGGCTAACTGACAGCGGGTAAAGTAATCGTCTATCTTGTCGCGCAGCGCATGAAAAGCATACGCCGCCGCCTGAGTCTGCTCACCCAGCGGCAAAATCTCTGCATCCGACTCGCCTCTGGCATACCAAAGCGAATAAGCGGTCGCATCTGCAAAAAACCGCTCGGTAATTTCCTGATTGATACCGGCCTCGCCGCTCAAGTCAGCCACCGTCCCGGCACATTTGCTGATATCTTCGATCGTCGCGCACAATCCTTCATCGCTGATTTGCGCGGGGGTAATGACGCCGTCGCCGTTAAACTGCAAGCCTGCGACCAGTTGGGCGATATCGGTCATATCCGACATGCAAATGATGCCTGATTCCAGTCGGCCCATATTTTTCAGAATATGCTGCGCGGAACGCAAAATCTGCTGCCCCTCTTCGCGGCTGTCGTCGATATCCGCGAGCGCTAACTCATCGGTGCCTGACACCAGCAAATCCGGATTTTTCAGTAAGGCTGCTGCCCATTCGATCGCGGCCAGCACTTCGTTCGCTCGCACACGGCCGTCCGCATCGCTGTCAATCAAATCAAGCGTGCGGGTATCGAACTCGATGCCGCGCGTCGGACAACTCAATGCCACCCAAAGCTTTTGATCCAGATCCTTGAGTGCGATCAGGTCAGCACCCGTATCCAACCTGACCTGATCGAAACCGCCTGCGCGAAAAAAATTCCATGTATGAGCTTTAGTCATGTTTATTCCATCGTTAATTTTTGGTTATACAAACCGGATAGCGCTAATTTTCCCGGTATTCCAGCGTATAGGATGCCAGCTTGTCTTGCCCCAGCACGTCAACCAGATACGGCATCACCTGCTGAAGGGTGCCGTGCAGATTCCAAGGCGGATTGAGCACGAACATACCGCTGCCATGCATACCGAAACCATCTTCACCGGGACCTTTTACACTCAGGGCGACATTCAGCCAACTCTTCACGGGGAGCTTTTTGAGCTGTTCAGGTAAATCACGCGCATCGTTGCGCTGCAACTGGGGATACCATACCGCATACACACCGCCGGCAAATCGCTTGAGCCCTTCATTGAGCGCCGTCACCACACGCTGATAGTCCTGCTTGTCTTCATAGGGAGGGTCGATCAACACCAGCGCACGGCGCGGCGGGGGCGGGAGCAAGGCTTTAAGCGCAGCAAAACCATCCGATGTCTGCACCAGCACATCGGATCGGTAATCTGCAAAATTATCTTTCAGAAGCTCGGTATCGGACGGATGCAATTCAAACAGCCGCATCTTGTCGCCGTCCCGCATCAACTCGGCGGCAACCAGTGGCGAGCCCGGATAGAGCGTCATCTGACCGTCCGGATTGATGCCTTTAACCAATTTCACATAGTCAGCGAGCGCTTCTGGCAGATCCTTGCGATCCCAAAGTCTGGCGATGCCGCTTTCATACTCTGCATTCTGCACCGCATAGCCGCGATCCAATGAATAGCACCCTGCCCCCGCATGCGTATCGATATACCAGAACGGCTTGTCTTTTTGGGTCAGATAGCGCAGTAATTGCACCTCGACAAAGTGTTTGAGTACATCGGCATGATTGCCGGCGTGGAAGGCGTGACGGTAACTCAACATAGGACGGAATAGATCGTGTGTGGAACGCAATTGTGCCACGCCCGCGTCCATATAACAAAGGACTGATACAAATCACGACATAAATGTTACTTTCGATCTGATTTCAGATTACCTACCCAACCACATGACCCGCAAGAATAGCGCTTAATTGGCCTATAAATGCTGATGATACGATCAACCAAGCGTCGTTGCATACGATGAATATAAGTGGACTTGCAATTTGGACAACTACGGCTAATGGGTTCAACAGGCTGCGTTGAACATTCGTTCAACTTAATAATATGAGTCATTCAGACACCCCCCGGTGCGTGCTGTTCGAATTGATACGATTTTATGGCTTATGGTTGAAGCTATTTTACGCAGGCGCATTATAAATGGCGGCAAAAATATTCCTATAGACCAGATGGCCTAGGCACTTTTCAAACAAAGGGGGAAATGTAAGCCAACTGAGCTGAAGACCGTCGAATGGTATTTATGCCCGTTGTAAATGGGATGCATACTTTTGCTTACTTCAGAAAACAAAAAAACCCTTACATTTCTGTAAGGGCTTGATTATTTGGTGGGTCGTGCGGGGATCGAACCTGCGACAAATGGATTAAGAGTCCACTGCTCTACCAGCTGAGCTAACGACCCGTTTTGACTTAATGAAGCATCAAAATCGGTTGCAACTATGTACTGCTTTACACAAAAGCCCTCTTTCGAGGGCTTAGTGTTTGTAAGGAGTCTGACGATGACCTACTTTCACATGGGTAATCCACACTATCATTGGCG
>JBAXJT010000087.1:0-6594 GCA_037137715.1 Nitrosomonadales bacterium | reverse complement strand
GAAGGAATCCATCGTCGTTTATATCTGAGTCACAGATATATGTAATGGAGGCCATTACCTGAATAATTGTCAACAACCTGCCCACGTTATCGAAGACGACACCCTTTTTTAAAGAGCAGGCACAGAAGTTTGAAGTTCAGAAGTACCATCTGATTCAGACATGGAACAAACATAACAACGTTTATGGAGCAAAAATGTCACCGATTCGCGTCGTCTTCATCGCATCGGAAGCAGTTCCCTTTGCCAAAACCGGGGGCTTGGCCGATGTCGCAGGCAGTCTTCCCGATGCGCTGCGTCAATTGAACGTGGATATTCGCGTGGTTCTTCCAGGTTATCGACAGATTTTAGAACACGGTTTGCGTCATGAGCTGGTCTGTCCCAACCTGCATACATGGTTTGGTTCTCAACGATTAACGTTTCAGGTACGCAAACTGTTGGTTGAGAATGCCGCCCCGCTGTATGTCATCGACCGGGAAGATATGTTTGACCGGCCCAACCTTTACGGCAATGGCGATGGTGACTATTACGACAATGCCGAAAGATTCATTTTTTTCTGTCGAGCCGTTGCCTCGCTGATTCATTCCTGGGATTTTACCCCCCATGTGATCCACTGCAACGACTGGCATACCGGTCTGATTCCTTTGTACATGCAATCTGAACCGGCGTTTCGTCGATTCAAAACCCTTTTTACCGTACATAATATGGGATATTCCGGATTGTTTTCAAGTGACAAATTCATGTTGACCGGTTTGGATTCATCGCATTATCAGCCGAACGGACTGGAATTTTACGGGCGGTGGAGCATGTTGAAAGCTGGGCTGGTTTATAGCCGGGCTGTCTCCACAGTCAGTCCGACCTATGCGCAGGAGATCCAAACACCGGAATATGGAAAGGGCCTGGAAGGCGTTCTTCGCAACAGGCGGGCTTCCGTGTTCGGGCTTCTGAACGGTGTCAATTATCAACAGTGGAGCCCAGAGACGGATTCTTTGATTCCCGCTCGGTACACGCCTGGCGACTTATCTGGCAAACGCATCTGCAAAACCGCCCTGATTCGGACATGTCAACTGGACGAGGCCCTGATGGAACGTCCGGTCATAGGCATTGTATCCCGGCTGGATATCCAAAAAGGGATCGATTTGATCATTCCGATACTGAGAGAACTGCTTGAATCCCTGAATGTCGGCTTGGTCATTCTGGGAACCGGCGATAGCGCATTGCAACAGCGCCTTCAACAGGCCGGTGAACCCTACGCGGGCGCGTTCGCATTCATTCAGCGCTTTGACGAAGAATGGGCCAGACGGATTCTGGCCGGGGCCGATATGCTTCTGATTCCATCCCGCTATGAACCCTGCGGCTTGACCCAACTTTATGCCATGAAATATGGGACAATTCCTGTGGTTCGCGCCACCGGCGGCCTGAATGATACGGTATCCGAGGTGAACGAGCGTACCGGCGAGGGAACAGGTTTTACATTCAAGCACGCTAATTCCACCGACTGTTTTTCTGCTATTAAAAAGGCTGTTGACGTTTACCGGATGCCACTGATCTGGAAGCGCATTCAGTCCAACGACATGTACATGGATTTTTCCTGGGGAAAAGCAGCACAGAACTATTTGTCGCTTTACCAAGAATTGATGATGGACAGTACCATCTGAAGCTTCTCAGCGAGTCTGAGTCTGAACTCTTTTTGTAAAGGAATGGCTATGGACAATATCTCCCGGGGTATTGCAGGGATGAACGACGATCCCCTCTGGTTTAAAGACATCGTTATATATCAACTGCATGTCAAAAGTTTTTTCGACAGCGCCGATGACGGCATCGGCGATTTTCAAGGCCTTACCCAAAAACTCGACTACCTGCAGGATCTGGGAGTCTCCGCCATCTGGCTGATGCCTTTTTGCCCTAGCCCCCTTCGTGATGACGGTTACGATATCGCCGATTACCGCAATATCCATCCCGCTTACGGCACCCTGCGTGACTTCAGGAAATTTCTGACTGAGGCTCACCGCCGGGGCCTGCGGGTGATAACGGAACTGGTAGTCAATCACACATCCGACCAGCACGCCTGGTTCCAGCGCGCCCGCCGCGCCAAGCCAGGCAGCGCCTGGCGGGACTGGTATGTCTGGAGCGACACCCCGCAACGCTATATGGATGCCCGAATCATTTTCCAGGACTTTGAAACATCCAATTGGACATGGGATCCCATGGCCGGGGCCTATTATTGGCACCGCTTTTATTACCATCAGCCCGATCTCAACTACGATAATCCCCATGTGCGCAAGGCGATCCTCGCCACTCTGGATTTCTGGTACGGAATGGGTGTTGACGGACTGCGATTAGATGCCATCCCCTATCTCTTCGAGCGCGAGGGCACCAACTGTGAAAACCTCCCGGACACGCACCAGTTCCTGAAGGAAATGCGGGCGCATGTAGATGCCAAGTTCAAAAACCGCATGCTCCTGGGTGAAGCGAATCAATGGCCCGAAGATGCCGTGGCCTATTTCGGCGACGGCGACGAATGTCACATGGCCTTCCACTTCCCGCTCATGCCGCGGCTTTTCATGGCGCTGCACATGGAGGACCGGTTTCCGGTTCTGGATATTCTGGATCAAACCCCTGCCATACCGGATAGCTGTCAGTGGGCGATCTTCCTGCGCAACCATGATGAACTGACGCTGGAAATGGTCACCGATGAAGAACGAGACTATATGTACCGGTTCTATGCCCAGGACCCCCGCATGCGGATCAATCTCGGGATCCGGCGGAGACTTCTTCCCCTGCTCGGAAATCACCGCCGTCTCGCGGAGCTTGCAAACGCGCTGCTCTTCTCCCTGCCGGGTTCACCGGTAATTTACTATGGCGATGAAATCGGCATGGGCGATAACGTCTATCTCGGAGACCGTGATGGCGTGCGCACGCCGATGCAATGGAGTCCGGATCGCAACGCCGGGTTTTCACGCGCCAACCCTCAAAAGCTTTTTCTGCCGGTGATCATCTCTCCGGAATACCACTACGAAGTTGTCAATGTAGAGGTGCAATTAGCCAATCCACATTCCACTTTGTGGTGGATGAAACGCCTGATCGCCCTGCGGAAACGATTCAAAGCCTTCTGCCGCGGCTCCATCGAATTTCTCACACCCGACAATCATCGTATTTTGGCCTTCACTCGCAGCTATGAAAAGGAAAAGCTGCTGATTGTCTGCAATCTGTCACGGTTTGTCCAACATGTTCAGTTTGACCTTTCCGCATATCTTGGGATGATTCCGGTGGAGCTTTTCGGACGGACCCCTTTTCCGATCATCCAAACAACGCCTTATTTCCTGTCGCTCGGTCCCCACAGTTTTTATTGGTTCTACCTCACGCCGGCCCAAACGGTTGTTGATGGGACCATACCTCGGGCCGGAGAAACAGGAGTTCCAGTGGTGGAGTCAGATTGTGAAGAAGAAAATTTTTTCAACAGCAAGGCCACTGCGCAACTGGAGGCGGTTCTGCCAGGTTTTATTACCCGCAGCCGGTGGTTCAGCGGCAAAGCGCGACCGCTCAAACAGGTCGGCATCCTGGACATGTTTTTATTGACGAAAGAATCCCGGCGGTGGGCTATCGCCCTGGTGCAGGTGGACTACCTCTCCGGCAATATGGAAGTGTACGCCGTTCCCATGGCGCTGGCGGATGAGAACCAATCCGATCACCTGTGGCGGGAACATCCCGAGGCAGTCATTGCAAAACTCAAGTTCAAATGCAGGCAATCGACCTTTTTGCTGTATGATGCAATGGTGGATGCCGCCTTTGGCGAAGCGATGCTGGATGTTATGACCAATAAAAAATCCATTAGCGGGCGCCACGGACAGATGCGCGGTTCCACAACGCCTGCATTCCAGACTCTGCTTGCAAACGGCCACCCCCTGCCCTCACCGACCAAGATGCATATAGAGCAGAGCAACACATCAATCCGGTTCGGCGATATTCTGATTCTCAAACTCATCCGCAAGCTCTCACCAGGGATCAATCCGGACTTTGAAATCGGTAGGCTGCTCACCGAAAAACGATTTCCGCACTGCGCACCGACCGCAGGTGGAATCGAGCTTCGGCTAAACCAGGACGAACCGATGACCCTGGCCATCCTGCAAGGGTTTGTGACCAATCAGGGCGATGCGTGGAGTTACACCCTGGATTGCCTGGGCCGTTACTTCGATATGGCCATGGAACAACCCCCTGGAACATTGCCGGCCGCTTTCCCCGTCGATTTGCTGGACGTATCCCCATCCGGCGAGGCGGCTGAACTTATTGGATATTATTTGGAATCAGCCCGGTTGTTGGGCCGACGCACCGCTGAAATGCATGTCTGCCTGGCATCGGAACAGAGCTTGCCGGAATTCAAGCCTGAAGCGTTTTCCAAGCTCTACCAGCGTGCTTTGTACCAGTCCATGCGCACTCAGGTTGGCAAAACCCTGCTACTGCTGCGGCGGCAGTTCAACCGGCTGTCAGAGGGTCTGCGACCGCTGGCGGTTACTATCATGAAACACGAAAAATATCTGATGAACCGCTTCAAGGAGTTGCTTGACATCAAAATCGTCACCATGCGCATCCGCTGTCACGGCGATTACCATCTCGGGCAGGTGCTTTTCACGGGAAGCGATTTTGTCATCATCGATTTCGAGGGCGAACCGGCCCGGCCCATCACGGAACGGCGCATCAAGCGCTCCGCTCTGCGCGATGTGGCCGGAATGTTGCGCTCGTTCCACTACGCCGCCCATGCCGTTCTGCTGCATCGGCATGAAAACGTAACTCCACCCGAGGCCATTGCGAAGTTGGAGCACTGGGCGGAGTTCTGGTATCGCTGGGTGAGCGCTGAGTTTCTAAAAAGTTATCTTCAGGAAGCTGGCGAGAGCCGGTTTATTCCTGCCACCCGCAATGAGCTGCGCGTCCTTCTGGAAACGCTGCTCATTGAAAAGGCGGTCTATGAGCTGTCCTACGAACTGAATAATCGCCCGGACTGGGTTGGAATCCCGCTGCGCGGGATCTGTCAACTACTGGGCGACAACCTAAACTGACACGAAACTCAAATTCATCGCTTGACACCTTTCAAATTTTCACATAATTCTTCATAGTATTCCAGCGTCTGCTGCGCAATGGCTTCCCAGCGGAAGTGCGATTCAACCCGCCGGCGGGATTCGGCTCCCATGATTTGTCGCCTCTCCGGTGCACGCAACAGCTCATTGATGGCTGCCGCCAGATCTCTGGCATACTGTTCCGGCCTTAATGGCTCCGGATCGGCGCTACTTACCGGATCGAAGGGGACCAAGATTCCGGTTTGACCGTGAACCACAACTTCGGGGATGCCCCCCACGGCCGCTGCAACCACCGGGGTGCCGCAGGCCATGGCTTCCAGGTTGATGATGCCGAAGGGTTCGTAAACCGATGGGCAGACAAACAATGTCGCATGGCTATAGAGTACGATAATTTGTTCCACGGGCACCATATCGGGAATCCAGATGATGTCGTTGGGGGCGCCGACCCGAGCGCGTTCGACTTCAACGCGCATTTCACGCGCAATCGCTTCCGTATCTGGTGCGCCGGCGCACAAAACGATCTGCACCCCTTCATTGATGTAAGGCAGCGCATGTACCAGATGAATGATCCCCTTTTGCCGAGTTAGGCGGCCGACAAAAAGCACATACGGTTTGAGCGGATCAATCCCGTAGGCAACAAGTATGTCGGGGTTCAGCGTCTTTTGGTATTGCCCGGTATCAATGCCGTTATAAATCACCCTGATCTTTTCAGCATCAGGCTGATAGCAGTTCATAATGTCGCTTTTCATGCCCTGCGACACAGCAATGATCCCGTCGGCATTCTCCATGGCGGTTTTCTCCAGCCAACCGCTGACATTGTAGCCGGTTCCTATCTGCTCCCGCTTCCATGGGCGCTTCGGCTCCAAAGAGTGGACGGTAATGACCAGGGGAATTTCCATGAACTGTTTGACCAGGCAGCCCGCCAGAAAGGCGTACCAGGTGTGGCAGTGTACAATGTCGGCATTTCCTGCCAGGCCGGTAATAGCGATATTGCGTCTCAGAACATCAATAACCTTTTCATTTGCCTCCCCCTGGCGGAAAAGATCCGGCATACCGGCAATCCCTGTCACATCAAAATTTGCGCCGGACTCTTGCTGATCGCCGAAACACAGCACCTTCAGTCGATGCCGGGCATCGTCCAGCCGTACCAGTTCGCGGCAGAGATAGTCCACATGGACACCTGCGCCTCCATATGTGTGAGGTGGGTACTCGTTGGTTATCATCATGATTTTCATCGGCAGCCTCCAAACGGTGGATTTTTAAAGGGATTAAGTTCTTTACAACTTACATTTCGCTCATTTTTTTCAGCCAAAATTGATTTATATACTCCACTTTGATGGTAATTAGTATCTGAACTGAAACATCTAACTATTTGATAATAAATGACATAGCGTTTGATTTTAAAAACGTGGATTTAGTGGTTTTTAGTGGCTATTATTACTTTTATAATTTCCGAAAAAATAGATATATGTAAAATCAATATGTTAGTATTTGGCATTAGTTTTGCTTGTTAAAAATATTTATT
>JBAXJT010000086.1:0-6626 GCA_037137715.1 Nitrosomonadales bacterium | reverse complement strand
GAGTACAATAAAATCAACTTAAAAAGATATAAGTTTCATGGTGAATGGAACTATAATATTAGTCCTAATAAAGTTGTAAAGGTTATTTCGTAACGGTTACTATGTGGTAGTATGGAGCATTAGACGTATTACAGCGAACAGACAGATTGTAGAGGACCAGGCATGAGTAGCAATGATATGAGCATCTTTCCTGCTGTTCTACACAACGAACAGAGGATACTGGAGCGGTTGCAGGACGTGGCCGGATGTCCGCGCCTGACGCGATTCGACTTTTCCCACCAGAAACTCGTCCTGGAAGATTTCGGCGGGGTTCCGTTGAGTCAATCGGGTTTCTTTGGCGGTCACGACCTGGAGCACTTCCTCGCGTTGTCCGAGGAACTGGCGCGAATCATTGCGGCGATCCATGAACGAAGTATCATCCACAAAAACATCAATCCCCCCAATATCCTGATTCTACCAGATAATCAACAGGTTCAGATCATCGGCTTCGGTCTGGCCACCACATTTGCCGAGGAACACCCTGAATTCGCCCACCACAGTCGCCTCCCCGGCAATCCGTCCTATTTTTCGCCCGAACAGACCGGCCGAATGAATCGTTCGGTCGATTACCGCACCGATCTCTATTCTCTTGGTGCAACTCTTTACGCGCTTGCGACCGGCGCCCCGCCATTCGACGAGACTGATACCCTCAGTCTTATCCACGCCCATCTGGCTCGCTCTCCGATTCCGCCACGAGAACGGGCGCCGTGGTTGCCGCTCCGTGTATCCGAACTGATTCTGATGCTCCTGGCCAAGACACCAGATGATCGCTACCAGAGCGCGGCAAGCCTTGCCTATGATCTGCGACAATTGCGTAAAGCCCTGACCGTGAATGAACCGCTCGATCAGGTGCGGTTGAAAGAACGCGATCTTCCCCTTTCGCCTCGACCGCCTCGCCGCTTATATGGCCGCGACAATGAACTGGCAACGTTGCTGGCAGCGTTTGCAAGCGTGGCCGAAGGCTGCGTTCGAGGGCTTTTCGTAGCCGGATATTCCGGAGTCGGCAAGACGGCCCTGATTCACAAAATCCATCGTCCCGTTACCCTTAGCCGGGGCCTGTTCATAAGCGGCAAATTTGAACAATTCCAGCACAATCGCCCCTTCCTGGCCCCGATGCAAAGCATGCACCAATTGTGCCAGTTACTTCTCGCCGAACCCGAGGCGGTGGTTGAGCGATGGCGTCAAAAAATCCTGTCCGGAATCGGTCCTGATGTCGGCGCGTTATTTGAGATCATCCCCGAACTGGCGGCGCTGCTTGGCCCCCAGGCGCCCGCACCAGAACTCGGGCCCATCGAAGCGCTCATCCGCTTGCGAACTCTGCTCGTAGCTCTCCTGCGGCAGGTCGCTACACCGACCCATCCGCTGGTTCTGTTTCTCGACGACCTTCAATGGGCTGATCAGCCATCGCTTGACTTCATCAGCGCTCTGCTGGAGGAAACCACAGCCGATGGTCTGCTATTGATTGGCGCCTATCGTGATAACGAGGTCGATGATGCACATCCCCTGTTGCGGTTGTTGCGTAGGCCTGCTTCTACGGGAAAACCGGTTCAGGTTTTGACTTTGTCGAGCCTGACGGTCGGCGATCTCAACTCATTGCTCGCTGACATGTTGCATAATCCGCCGGACGCGGTGCGGGAGTTAGCCGCCGCTTTGTTTGCCAGGACCGGCGGAAATCCGTTTTTTACGATCCAGTTTCTCAATGCCCTCTTTCGTGAAAAAAGCCTGTGGCCCGACACAGAGCGAGGACAATGGCAATGGGACGCAGCCGCAATTTCAAAACAGTCTGCCAGCGCCAATGTTGTGGATTTTCTCGTCGAACGCCTCGCTGAATGGGAAAACGCCACCACCGAGGTTATGGTCTCAGCCGCATGCATGGGCAACGCCTTCACACTTGGTCTTCTGGCGCTTGCCACCGGCGACAATCTGAGGCAACTCGCCGATCGGCTTGTGCCTGTTCTGGAACGCGGAATTCTCGTCACGCTTTCCTCGCTTGCATTTCATAATGCCGACCCCGGAACCCCACTCCGATTTTGCCACGACCGAATGCAACAGGCGGTTTACCGCCTGCGCGATGACCCCTGGTTATGTCGATTACATCTGGCAATGGCCCGTCGGTTCGCCCAGGCCGGTGATAATCCGACTTTTCAATCCAGCGCTGCTGAACATTATGCCGCCGCCACGCCATTGATCGTCTCAGCCGAAGAGCGCAAAGATGCACGCCGATTGTTTTTCGGCGCAGCTGTGAAGGCCCGCCTTGCAGGTTCATTTGCAACCGCAGAACGTTTCCTGCACCTGGGGATTGAGCTGCTTCCACCGGATCCATGGCGGAACGATCACCCGGCAGCGTTCGCCTTCCATGTCGAACGCATTTGGCGCTTTTCAGCCAATCCCGCAACGTCGAAACAGATGAGGTCTATAACCTGCTTGCGACCCGTACCGAATCACCTTTGCGCCTGGTTGATTCTGCCTGCCTGCAGATTATCAGTCTGTCCAATCGAACCCGTTACGATGATGCCGTCAGGCTTGGTTGCGTATTACTTGAACGTCTTGGCATGGCTGCGCCGTCCGGAGATTTGGCCGACGAGCTAGAGCACGAGATGAATTTGTTCTACAATCAAATCGACAACGGTGCTCTGGAGCGACTGCCAAACAGCCCGACTCTGGTGGACGAAGGTCTTCTTGGCGCCGCAAAACTCATGAATGGCCTGGGACCGGCTACTTTTTTTTGCCTGCCAACATTGTCGCACTGGTTGCAGATGCGACTCGTTCGCTTGTGGATCGAGAATGGTTTCTGTCCTTCTGTGCTTTTTCCTGCGGGATATTTGATTTACTCCACAATAACGCAACGCAACGACTACGCGACCGGTTACCGCACCGCCTGCGCTTCGCTGGCAACCGGATTGGCACGCGATCACGGCACAGAAACAGCTCGAACGCAGCATGTGTTCGGTCTGTTCAACAGCCATTGGTTTCAACCGCTGGAGGAAGATCTGGTGCATGCCCATGCCGCGTTCGATGGGCTGTTGCGTTCCGGGGAACTGGAAATGTGCTGTTTTACATTCCTCACTTCGCAGACCGCGCTTCTGGACACCTGCGCACATCTAACGGAGATGAACGCGGAGGTTGCGGCCGCGCTCACCTTCAGTCGAAAAACCGGGAACCAGCATGGCGAGCAGACTTATCTCACATACAGACAACTGGTACGCGCACTGGAAGGCAGGACCATACGACCAGGCAGCTTTGACGATGCCGATTTCAATGAACAGGCTCATCTGCTCGCCGCCCGGGGAAATCCGATGGCGCTGTGCCATTTCCACATCTACAGGGCGCTGACCGCCTGCATGTTTGGTGAAAAAGCCGCATTGATCACTCATGCCGAGGCGGGTGTTAAACTCACGCCCCATATCAACGGTTTTTATGCGATCGCCCTGGCCAACCTTCTGCATTCGTTGGCGCTCATCAGGCAATATCGGGATGCTACGATTACCGAACGCCCCGCTTTGATGGAACAAATCGTCGAAAACCAGGCATGGCTGGCAGCACGGGCCGCTGATGCGCCCATGAATTTCAGCCACCTCCACGACTTGATTGAAGCGGAGCGACTTGATATTCTCGACGATCCATGGGCGGCTTTCCAGGCCTTCGAACAGGCTCTGCGAAAAGCACAGGCACACCAACGACCCTGGCAAAATGCACTGATTTCCGAGCTGGCCGGACAATTCTGTATGCGCCGCGAAATGGAGCACGCCGGTCGCCCGTTGTTGACACGCGCCCACGATCTCTATTGGGAATGGGGCGCCATTGGCAAAGCACATGCAATGCAGGACGAGCTTCCATTTGTGGATGCCGGCCGTAAAAACAATTCCAGCGGAAGGCATGGCGACGCTCTTGACCATGAAGCCCTCCTGCGTGCCTCGCAGGCGCTGGCCTCTGAAACCTCCCAACCACGATTGGTGACCCGGGTAGTGGAACTGCTGGGCCAGTTGATTGGTGCGACAGACACGCACCTTCTCCTTTGCGACGAGACCGGGTGCTGGAATCTGGAGGGCGGGATGTGTAACGGCAAGGCGTTGGAACGCATGACAATGCACGAGGCTGAGGAGCGGCTGATCATTCCCGCCGGCGTTGTGCGACTGGGTCTGAAAATGCTCAAACCGCTGGTATCTGATGATGCGGTGATCGATAGCCGTTTTTCTACCGAACGCCATTTTGCAGACATGCCGATGTGTTCCCTGCTGGCTTTGCCTGTCCTGGTACGCGGTCGCGTCAGCGCTTTCCTTACGCTTGAGAATCGGCTGTTTCGGGCCGCATTCACGGCCGCCCAGGTAGAGAGTATCTCCATGCTTTGCGGACAACTGGCGATCTCCATCGAGAATGTCAGGCTCTATCAATCCCTCGAACGCAAGGTCTCCGAGCGTACTCATGCTCTTTCCGATGCACTCGATTTCAACAAGACGATTCTGCTTAACTCACCCTTGCCGATGGGAGTGTACGCCGCAAGCGGCCAATGTATTCTGGTGAATGATGCATATATCACCCTCGTTGGCGCAACAAGGGAAGCACTGATGGCGCAGAACTTCCACAATATTACCTCATGGCGACAATCCGGATTGCTCGATGTTTGCCTGGCCGTCTTACAGGAAAGACATCCAAAGCTGCTTGAAATTGACATAGTCACCTCTTTCGGCAAGAAGGTTTTGATTGAGTGTCGAATTCTGCCGACGTACTCTAATGGCGCCGATATTCTGCTGATGCAGTTAATTGACCTGTCCGAGCACAAACGGGTGGAAGAGGAATTACACTTGGCAAAAGCCGTCGCAGAGGCCGCCAACATTGCCAAGAGCGAGTTTCTGGCCAACATGAGTCATGAAATCCGTACTCCAATGAACGGTGTCATTGGGATGACTCAGCTTCTTGAAATGACGGATCTGAGCACAGAACAGAAAGAGTATGTTAATGCTCTTGAACTGTCGGGAAAAAACCTGTTGACTCTCATCAACGATATCCTTGATCTCTCAAAGATTGAAGCCGGTAAGATAATGACCGTACCGGAGGAGTTTGTTCTGAAACAATGCATAAATGATGTTGTTCTGACTCAGAAATCGATCATATTTAACAAAAAGCTTACTTTGGATGTGGTCATTGATGAGAATCTCCCGAATATTATTTTGGGCGACCAACTGCGGGTTAAGCAAATCCTTCTCAATCTGCTGACCAATGCTGTCAAGTTTACGCAGCAGGGAGGTATAACTATTTCAGCACAGGTGCAGAAGCTATTTGATACTACCGTAGTTGTTCAAATTTCGGTAACAGATACTGGCAATGGCATATCGGGTAGCGCCATTGAAAGCATCTTTAATCCCTTTGCTCAGGAAGATGGCACCATTACCCGAAGATTTGGCGGTACCGGTTTAGGGCTGACTATTTGTCGCCGTTTGGCAGAGCTTATGAATGGAAAAGTCAATGTGGAAAGTGCGCCAGGGGTTGGCAGTTGTTTCAAAGTCATCCTACCGTTTACTATCGTTCAGAAGGACGTTCCTCCAGATCAAACTTCCAGTATGCCTATTCCAATCTGGAGGGGTCCTCCATTGCGGATACTTTTGGTAGAAGATCATTCAATTAACGTGAAAGTAGGAGTCGCACTTCTTGGTGTGCAAGGGCATGAGGTTGTAGTGGCAGGGAATGGCATGGAATGCCTTTCTGCATTGGAACGAGAAAAATTTGACTTAGTTTTGATGGATATCAATTTGCCAGTTATGAATGGTGAAGAGGCGATTATTGAAATTCGCAGAAAAGAGCAAGGCACACCACGTCATCAGCCGGTTATTGCACTTACTGCCTATGCGCTGCGTGGAGATAAAGAACGCTTCCTGGCAGAGGGTTTTGACGGGTATATATCTAAACCTTTGGAATTATTGGAAGTCATTGATGAAATAAAAAGGGTTGTTGTTTTAATTTGAATCTGTTTCGCTTTGGAGGATAATAATGGCAAGACATTACAGAATATTACTTGTGGATGATGAGCTAATCAACATTCAGGTTCTATCGTCCGCGTTAAAGGACGACTATGAAATTATCCAGGCTCAGAACGGATTCGATGCTATCAGACTGATTAAAGAGCAAAAACCGGGTCTTGTTATTCTGGACGTTATGATGCCTGGCTTAAGCGGTTATGATGTTTGTTCGTCCATCAAGGCTGATCCATCTTTTAAAGATATTCCGGTAATTTTCCTGACCGCTCTGGACACCCGGGAGGGAGCACATCAAGGGCTGGAAGCCGGTGGAATTGACTATCTGACAAAGCCGGTAGATTTGGATCTTCTCAGACTGCGTGTAAAAAACCATATTGAATCGAAGGAACGTAATGATCTTTTAAGGGAACAGAGGGACCTCCTGATCAAGCAAAAAGAAGAATTGGAGGCAGCATTGGCGCGAATCAAGAGGTTGGAAGGAACAATTCCAATCTGCGCATACTGTAAAAAGATCAGGGACGATCAACAAAGTTGGAAACAATTGGAAACATACATTAGCGAGCATTCTGAAGCATTATTCAGTCATGGAATTTGCCCTGATTGCTACGAAATGGC
>JBAXJT010000085.1:0-6676 GCA_037137715.1 Nitrosomonadales bacterium | reverse complement strand
ATAAGCGATGAAAACCCGCCCGCGCTATATCACCCTGATCGAAGCTGAAGCCGGCATGGAGCTGGCAGCGCCCTTAAACACGGTCAGCCATGGCATTTTAAGCCTCACCCTTCCGGCAGGTCATATCCTGACGCCTGAGAGCCTGCAACAACTTCATGCCCACAAGGCCGAATTTATGTTTATTGTGGAACCGGATACCCGCCCGAGTGAACAGATTGCCACAGAAGCGGCCGAGGCGGCGCACCGCGTGATGGAGATTTTTGCCGGCGCTGATTTAACAGATCCCGCCATGGCGACCCTTTTCAATCAAATTTTGATTTTCCACAGCAAATGAATCCCGCCCCAATCAATCAAGCAGAGGTCGTCAAGCTGTGCGCTCAGCTGCCCAGCTTCCCCTTACTCATTAACAAGATACTGGCGGCCGTCAATGATACGAATGGAAATTTAAATCAGCTGGCAGGCTACATTGAGCAGGATCCGGTCATCGCAGCACGCGTCTTGTCACTTGCCAACCGGTCGGGCAGCCGAACGCGCTACCGTCCCGAAATTTTGGATCTGTACACCGCCATTTCATTGATCGGCATGGGAAACATCCGTGAAATGGCGCTGGTCAGCTGCATCACGGGCTTTGCCACCGGCAACCTGCGCGTGCAAATTCCTGAGAGTTACTGGCATCACTGTGTGGCCGTTTCAGTCTGCACACAAGAACTGGCCCGCCAGTGTGATACGACCCGAATCACCTCGGAAGCCGCGCTGGTCGCAGGACTGTTGCACGACATCGGCAAGCTCTGGCTATACAGCTTCAGACCCGATGAATACCGCGAGGTCTGGCTTGATGCACGAGCGCGCCAGGTCGGCATAGAAGAGGCCGAGCAAGCCGCTTTCGGCGTCGATCACGCTCTCATCGGCGCCTGGATCACGCAGCACTGGGGAATGCCGGAGGGCATTAGCCGTGCCATCAAATATCACCATGCACCCGGGCAGGCGTGCGATGACCCACTGGTCGCCTTATTACATATCGGCGAAGTGATGACCAATGCGCTGGATCTGGGCGGCGACAAGGAAAATCGGGTGACCTACATTTCAACGGCCGCATGTGAAAAACTGGGGCTCATCTGGGGCTGTGAGGCACGTCCGGATTTTATTTCTTTGTTCGGCAGAATCAGGGCACGCGCGCTTCATGCCAATGCACTTTTTTCATAAGCGTGTCGTCGCTGACAAGCTATCGATGCGTAAAGGATAGACCATGTTAAAGCAGATCAAGCAAACAAACCTCCGGCGATGGACTTTGTTAAATGCGAATCGTTTAAAACGAAGCGAGGCACAAACAGAGCGCCTGGTGCAGGATTTTTTGGCTGAAAAAACACGATATAACACCCTGACCGCCTTGCATCGCGAAGGAAATTTATTTCAAGCGGCCCACGCCGTCTTCGAACATTTTGTCGAGATCTTAAAGCGGCATGACCCGGCAAGTTTTCAACACAGCCTGCGAGTGGCTAAAATTTCAGCGCTGCTCGCGCGTGAACTTGCACTGGGTGAGGACTATGCACTCCTCATCGGCATGGCCGCCCAACTCCATAAAATCGGGACGGTGTTCCTGCCCGGCATGAAGTCGACCTCAGGCGCTGACGCCGTCGAGGCACAGCAATGTGTATTAGGCGACACGCTGCTATCAGGCACACACCAACAGCTCTCGATGGCGGCCAATATCGCCCGTTCACAAAATGAGCGGTTTGACGGCAACGGGTATCCGGATGGTCTGCGTGGTCAGTCCATCCCGCTGGAAGCTAGGGTCTTTGCCATTGCACACCATTTAGAAGGGCGACTGATGCCCGATGCAGACGGCCGTGTGATCCTTGCAGCAAAGCCGGATCCCTTGCGCCCTATTCAGTGGCAAGGTCGACACTTTGACACTGACATCATGAAACTGGTTGAAAATTTCATCCCGCTGATTTGCCTCAGCTTTGCAGACGATCACGAGATAACCCGGCGGGCATGAGCGCGGCTAGCAAACGCACACCCTGCTGCCACACAACGAAAAGGAGCCATCATGTTTAATCAAGCACTCGCACCTCTACCCAAAATACTGATCGTCGACGATGAAGACAACCTGCGCCGACTACTGATGGTGACGTTAAATGACGGTCGCTATCAACTTTTTCAGGCAGAAAATGGCGTCGAGGCACTCGAAATGGCACTCAGACTAAAACCGGAAATCATCGTACTCGACGTGATGATGCCCGGCGGCTTGAGCGGCTTTGAGGTCTGTCGTCAGATCAAGGAAAACCCGCTGTTGCAGAACACCTATGTGATTTTATTGAGT
Source organism: Nitrosomonadales bacterium (assembly GCA_037137715.1). Classification (GTDB taxonomy): domain Bacteria; phylum Pseudomonadota; class Gammaproteobacteria; order Burkholderiales; family Gallionellaceae; genus Gallionella. The sequence goes on along the minus strand of JBAXJT010000085.1, from coordinate 4,353 downwards.
GCGTTGGGTCGGAAAGAAAACCGGGATGCAGGATTTTCGGCCCACGCCGACGCCTATGTCGTCAAACCCTTTTCGCCGATGGATTTACTCGACATGATCGATACACGACCCACAAAAAAAAGGGTTTCAGATGTAACCTGATCCGGATCGATCGCAATCTACCTGAATATGGCGGCGTATTTTAACAAGGAGAATTATCATGTTAAATAAATTTGAATTATTTTTGACTCGGCAGATTTCCCAGAGCAAAAGCGAAAAACTCAAACGCAGCGAACAGCAGAATTTGCTGATTGCCAAAGATCTGGTCAAAATGCGTGCGCAGTGCAACGGCCTGCTGACCATGGAGAACAATGGCCTGTTAACCGAGGCTTCTTTTGCAGTCTATGAACATTTGAGCCTGCTGCTTAAATTGCGCGATCCAGATGCCTATCTGCATAGCGTAAGAGTCGCAAGAATTGCCGGCTTACTGGCCATGGAATCAGGCATGAGTGATGAGTATTGTATGTCACTGGAACTGATAACCTCTTTGCATGATATTGGTATCGCAGCGTTGCCAACCGGCACGCCGACCCACGCTGAATCCATCTTAGAGCGCGATGAGCTTGAAACCTTTAAAACGCACTGCGTGCTGGGCGAGACGATCTTATTATCGGGCGATCATCTGCTGGACATGGCGGCACGACTGGCACGCTCGCATCATGAGTTATTTGACGGCAGCGGCTATCCGGATGGTTTAACAGGTCTCCTGATCCCCCTTGAATCACGCATCGTTGCAGTGGCAGATTATATTGAAGGTCTGCTGGGTGGCTCACATCATATCGAGCCACTTAATTACGAAACCGTTTACGCACGTTTGCATCAACTGAGCGGCAGCTACTTCGACCCTGACATCGTCAGAAAAGTAGATCGAATATCGGAGCGCATCTGCCATATTTGCCAGCAATCCGGATAAGATTTACAACGGCTATTCATTCATGCAGGGAAAACTGATTTTTCCAAAATAATGCATAACGAGTCTATGATGACAGCGAATCTGATCACCCGCGATGAAGTCTTACAGCGCAGCGACTCGCTGCCGGTGCTGCCCGCTGTCATCAACAAGCTCATCACGACGCTTAACGACCCGTACCGCAATACCCAAGTACTGGTCGAGCACATCACTCACGAAGCGTTAATCGCCGCTCGCATCCTGTTACTGATAAACAATGCGACCCACGCACGACACCGGCACATTGCGGATGTGTACGACCTGAACGCGGCGATCTCGCTCATCGGCCCCCGACATGTCCGTGAAATGGTCTTAGCTGACAGTTATGCCGCCTTCGTCAAAAAAATCGCTTCAGACCAGATGGCCCAGCCCTTTTTGCAACACAGCCTCTCCGTTGCAATCTGCTGCGAGGAATTGGCCATACATATAAACACACCTTCCATCTGGGTTGAAACAGCGTGGATAGCAGGTCTCTTGCACGAAATTGGCACGCTCTGGCTATACCGGTTTCGTAATCAGGAATTTCATCTTCTGGCGTTGCGCGCGGCGGATGATATGCTGACGCAAGAAGCGGCCGAACGGGCCATCCTTCACGCAGATCACGCCACCATAGGGGCCTGGCTGGCTGAATATTGGGGGCTGCCTGCCGCCATTTGCAGCGCCATTAAATTCCATCACACACCTGAAGGCGCGCACCATAAGGCACTGGTGCCGCTCGTCCATGTCGCCGAAGTGCTCAGCAGCGCACTTAACCTCCCCCAGCACAAAAGCAACCGGGTTTGTTATATCTCGGGAGACGCCTGTAAAAAAATTAACCTTAGCTGGGGTAATGACAGCCAGCAACTGTTTGATCGCATTGCTGCACACACGCGACGCTCGATTACCCTCTATCTGCAAACCCCGATGCAAGTAAGTCCAAACATAACGCGCATCCTCTAAAACACTAAAAACAATAAATTCAACAAAAACTATATATTTATATCCGTATCTGTGGTAATGTCTTAACTAAGTACTGCCGCCAGCGCATCACCTTACAACACCTAAAATTAGCGACCGTACCTTTTGGAAGATCAGTTTTACGGACTCCAAAATCGGGTTGCAAATTTTTATGGTCAAGTTAGCAATCCAAAAAAATCGACCATAGTTCGATCTTAAGGAGAGCGTGATGAGCGGGGAAATTGGCGCCGTAGGTGGAATGGGCGTGATGGGCGGAATGGCCGGCATGGGCGCAGGCATGAGCAGTTCCGCTTCAGTCAGTGGCATGGGCAATATGTCAGGCGTGAAGAGTGCGGGTAATACCATCGAATCCACACCCAATGCCGCTGAACCTAGTTGTGAAGTTAAAATTACACAGGCAGCACGTCAGGCGGTCGTCACCGATCCTGTCAATCCGGGAACGCAAAACAGTTCCGTCGTCAATGAAGCGCACCCACAGGTTTCTTCGAATATCCCTGTGGCGACTTCGCAAACTGAAAGTGCGAACCCTGCCTCAACGTTTGACCCGTCCTATAACGCGATCGGTCAAAACATCAAGGACATGAACAAAATGGATGAGATTCTGCTGTCCCTGGTGCTTGCGATGATGATGCAGGAGCAGGATAAAAATACCCCGATGAAGTTCTCACCTAACTGATACAACAAGAAAACTAAACAGAGGATAGAAAAAGACAGGAATCGCCATGAAAACCGCTCCCATTTCCGCAGAAATTTCGGACAGATTAGCGACCTTCCGGCGGGCACTTAATAACCCCAGGATGATTGATATTGCAAAGGGTCTGAACATTGACCTAAACAACATTAACCAACAAAATTCCGTCGTCGCTCAAGCGGAAAAAAACTACGAAGCCTCCGCATTGCGCACCGCCGCCGCACCGGCCAACGGTGCCGTGGCATTGACAGCGACACCCGATGCCAACTTCTCAGCGCATTATATTAAGGCCGCAGTGCATGCCTATATGCAGGTCGCAGCTTTATAAGCCTGCTCTCGTCAGTCGTCACGATACCCGCTAACACTGGCAGATTGCGCATTCGCTATTTGCATACGCGCAGGGTTCGGTGTGCTACCATTTAGCGGGTGAAAAAGAGGATAGATAATTACTGACATGAATCAACACGCAAGCCGTGACTACTGCACCACCCGCGTAGCCTCACAACAACTGGGACTCTCCCCCGGCACCATACAAAAAATGGTTGAAGATGGCATACTCGCGTGCTGGAAAACCAGCGGCGGACACCGCCGCATTCTTGTCAGTTCAATTGAAGCGCAGCTGAATTTGCGTAATAACGCAATGCCCGGCAAAGCAACCGATACAATCAGCCTGATTATCGCTGAAGACAACAGTACCCTGCAGCAACTGTACTCACAGACTATTCATTCCTGGGATATGCCGATTGCACTGCAACTCGTCGGCAACGGCTACGACGGCCTGATGATGATAGGCCGGCACACGCCAGATCTACTGATCGTTGACCTCATGATGCCCGGCATTGATGGTTTTGAAATGATACACAGAATCCGCGCGAATCCTGACCTGAAAAATATGGATATTATCGTTGTCACGGGGATTAGCCGCGATGAAATCGCACAGCGCGGCGGCCTGCCTGCTGACATTACGCTGTATGAAAAGCCGATACCGTTTGATCAGTTGCACGGCTATTTACAAGCCAAACTCATGCAAAGGTTGCACACAACCGGTTGAGGTAAGCTTAAGTTAGGCATATGCCGAACAAATCAGCGTACGGTCAAAAACGGAGCGGGATTTTCAAGTTTTCGGGTGAAGTCAGGCTATTTTTTGTCAGAATTGGGGCATTTTATGCATTATTTCCCTAATTTCTCGTTTTCAGTACGCAACTTGGCTGTCAGCGCCCGATAACCATCGGCGCGCCAACAGCAAATTGGCGAAACCAAACAGCGAAAATAGCTGGGCGGTATTTTTAGCCAATCCTTTGTAGCGTGCCTTGCGATGCACACACAGGTTCTTCACAACATGGAACGGATGTTCGACTTTGGCGCGATATGCCAGGTCACCGGCAGCGCCAGATTCTCTTCCCGCTTCTCAACGCCCTGATAACCCGACATCCGTCTCGGCTTAAGGCAGCTGTTGACCGCCTACGCTGAAAAGGCCGAAGAACAGACTGACATAAGTCGTTCTACAAAAGAAAAACGGCGACCGGGCTTTTATGCCACGGTCGCCGTTATCAATCAACCTAGAAAAAGCTGTTGTCCACGAATCACAAAAAACACGAACAGATTCAAATACATACCGTTATTTAAACTATATACTGATGGGTGACTCGCTGACTTTATGTAACTTATTGATTCGTTTCGTGACTTTCGTGCTTTTGCGAGTTACTGCCTTCAGCAG
>JBAXJT010000084.1:0-6760 GCA_037137715.1 Nitrosomonadales bacterium | reverse complement strand
GCTCACCACCTAAATTCACTTACAAAAGTTGCACTTCAGAGTTGAATCCGCCAAGGTATCGGCTGATTCGTCGATACCACAATAAACGGAAATACCAATACTGGGTGAGCTGATATATACAGCTTCTTTGAGTTGGTACGGCTCAGCCAGTGCCGCACGAATTTTTTCGGCAATAAGTGAAACTTTTTGAGACGTTATTCGCGCCGATTCATCTACGTCTTCGAGCAGCACAAGAAACTCATCCCCCCCGAAGCGTGCAACCGTATCCACCTCCCGGACACAGTTGAGAATTCGCTGTGCCACCTGAATCAACATCAGGTCACCATAATTATGCCCGAGCGTATCGTTAAGCGTTTTGAACTTGTCCATGTCGATGAACAGCACGGCACCGAACAGATGATTTCGAGCCGAACTCAGGAGTGCTGAGTGCAGCCTGTCTATGAGCAGGCGTCTGTTAGGCAACTGGGTCAGCGTGTCGAAATAGGCCAAGGTTTCGATGGCTTTCTCCGCCGTTTTGCGTTCAGAAATATCTTGAACCATGGCCGTTACATAATCAATTTCACCATTTTTCTTGCGGATGCCACGTACCACTAACAAAGTTGGAATGGCTTTTCCCGACTTGCAGATAAATCGTTTTTCCAGATGATATCCATCAATCTCGCCGATCAGCAATCGATTAAACTGCTCAAGATCAGCGGCCATATCATCCGGGTGAGTGAGCTCCGCCCAAGTCATACTGCGCAGTTCCAGCTCTGAATATTCCAACATATTGCACAGGCACTGATTGACTTTAATCCAGCCTTTTACAGGAGAGGTGATCGCCAACCCGACGATGTCAAACTCGTAGAAAGATCGAATCTGCGCTGCTTGCTCAGCCATACTGTCCAACATATCATTGAACTGCCTAGCCAGTTTTGCCGCTTCATCATCGCCCGACAGAACAACTCTGGCATCAGATTGCCCCGCCTTTATATCATCCGCCACTTGCTGGATAACAAAGAGACGACGTGTCAAATATCGGCCCGCCAGTACGCCCGTTAAGATACTAAACACAATACCGAGTAGCGCAAACACCAACCCTTGCTGCCTTGTTTTGGCCAGCTCATCGTTGAAATACGACATGTCTATGCCGATCCGCACCCAGCCGATTCGCTTATCTGCAAGCGCAATGGGATTAATGACTTCAATCATGCTTCTTGTTCGATGCAGAACAAGCGCCTGCTGCTGCGGCATGTCGGTTAGATATTGTCCGATTTTGCCGGGATCGTTGTGAGCGAGCACTTGGCCACGAAGATCCAGCACGATGACATAACGCAGATTGGGATAGCGTGAGATACCCTGAACAATTTCCTGCAGACCGCTGAAATCGCGTGATGCAACCCATACCGCTGATGATGTCGCGACACTTTCTGCGAGTGCTGTCACTTGCTCGGAATGGTGCTCTATCTCACTGGCCTGTTGCTGACGGGTCAAAGTCCACACGAACAAGATCATCACCGAGGCGATGACCAAAGACATGCCAACAATTAATTGACGGCGCAGGCTGCCGAACAGCATGTATTTCAGTTTATCGAACATCACTTGCGCTCTACCGGGCGCACCTCCTTCTCGAATCGCTTGATGTATTCACTCACGATGGCATAGCTGGCATCATCGGCGGCATGAAAGCGAGACGTCTCCATACCCGCAAGAATTCTCCTCCCCTCCTCCGTATTAGGCAGATCGAACAAAGCCTGCTGGACGGCCTGACGAATAGCGTCCGGCACATCGTCACGCGCCATGACTGAGTTGTTAATTAACGGCTGGGTTTCCCATATTATCTTGAGTTGGGCCGCTTCCACAGGGTGGTCCTTCTGAAACTGACGCCATGGTGGAGGCCAGGTCGCGCCAGCCACTGACTGACCAAGATAAACGTTCATCAAGGATGATTCCTGTGAACCTACATAGTTGTTCTGGATATCCTTATTGATGTCTATGCCATTCTTGTATAGAAAATACTGGGGCAAAATGGCGGCAGCCAGCGCCGTAGGTGATGGATAGCTCACCACCCGACCCTTGAGGTCAGCGGGCACTTTGATGCCGCTATCCTTACGTACGATGAAGATCCCCTTGAAATCTTCCGCGTCGCCCCACATCGAGATGACGTGATAACCCACCTTGACGGCTTCCAACGTCTGCCATGGGTTAGGCATCAGAAACTCAGCCCCGCGAGCACGAAATTTTTTCTCGAAAGACTGATAGTCGCGAGATGTTTCCAGCTCAATATTTGCCGTCGGCACCTGACGATTCAAATATTCAACGAGCGGCTGAAAGGTTGCAGAGAGTTTTTGCGGGTTGTAGAGAGGATGGGGGAGCAGGTGGTATATCCGCTGCCGAGACACAGCGGATATTCGCCGAACGATTCGTGACCATCAAGTATTGACCTTGCCGAACGGTCGCTCCCGTCGGAAATTAATTATGGACGAGCGCCTTGTGGCAAGATGAAGGCGGCAGGCTAGCGCCACATAGTCTGAAGTTCAAGTTGACGAATATCTCCGAATAAAGCTGATGCTCGCAACTGGTGACTAGACGCTATACCGGTCATTCACGAAAAAACAAAATGTTAGACACACTCGCATTTAAACGAATAATTCAGGATCGACTACCAATGAAGACGTCGTAGCAGGGAATTCTTCTTGTGTTGGTGGGATTGCATGCGGTGCAGGATGTCATCCAGCGTTTGAATAGCTTCGATGATATGCGCGCCCTTGTTCAGCATGACACATTCGGCACGCACACTCATGGCCGCATCGGTGATTTCTGCCCTGCTGGGTTTCCCGCTCTTAGATAGTCCTTCCAGCACCTGAGTTGCCCATATGACCGGTAGATGTGCGGATTCGGCGAGCCAGAGAATTTCTTCCTGCAATTCCGCCATTCGTTCATAACCACACTCAACAGCCAGATCACCGCGTGCAATCATCACGCCCACTTTTGGTGAGTGTAGTAGTGTGAACAATAGTTCTGGCAAGTTTTCAAAGGCGGCACGCGTTTCGATTTTCAGTATGATGCCGAGTTTTTCGGCATTGAGGCGTTGCAGATGTTTTTGCAATAATTTGATGTCAGCAGGATGTCTGACAAATGACAGCCCGACCATGTCGGCATTCTGCACGACAAATTCAAGATGCTCGATATCCTGTTTCGTCAGGCCATTCAGTTTGAGATTGGAATCCGGCAGGTTGATCCCTTTGTTGCTCAGCAGTTTTTCACCGCCTTCACGAGCCTGTGTGATTTCGACAACGAGCTTATTTTTGCTGACATTACGAATGATGCCTTCGATTCTGCCGTCGTCGAACAGGATGCGTTCGCCTGGCAGCACGGAAGTAAACATATCCGGCAGTGAACAGGAGATACTTGCGCTGCGCACCAGACGTCCTTTTGCATCAAATTGGGCGGGCATGCCCGGCAACAATTCACGCGTGAGCGTCAAACTGTCGCCCAGGTTCAGGCGGATTGTCTCAGGCAGTGCTGGCAGCATGCCGATAATACCCACGTGTCTTGAGCGGCGCGGGTGTCCCGACAGCGGGGTTCGCAGCAGTTTTAACTCTATACCCGGTTTAACATAGGTGGTCTGTCTGGATTCGGCCCAAAAACAGTTGCCGATTTGGCTGACGATTTTCAGGCTGCGCGATGATCCTCTCGAATCGGTAAATTCGATGATGTCACGAGGAGAGACTTTTTCCAGCCAATCGCCGCAGACAGGTAGGCAGGCATCTGCAGGGGCTGGGCTCGGAGAAGCATCGACATCAGGATGCAGCCAAATGCGCGCAGCTGCCGTTACATTGCCGTACCAGTCCCGCTGTGGCTTCCATTTGAGCACAACCGGACCCTGCGCGATTTCTCCGGTACGCAACTTAGGGCCACCCAGATCCATCAAAATGCGGCAATGGCGACCTGTTTCACGGCGCGCCAGATTGATTTGCTCGATCATGCGTGTCCATATTTCAGGTGAGTCATGTGCACAATTGATACGAGCACAATCCATACCATGAAGTAGCATGCCCTTGATCAGTGAGTAGTCATCAGCTGCTTCGCTGGGGATTGTGACCATGATACGCACCCGGCGATGCAGGGGCGATTTGCCAAACAGATTATTGGTATTATATTCAAGCTGTGCTGCACCCGTCTGTTCGGAAGGGGGTGGGGTTTGTTCGGCTAAACTTTTCCCCAGTGCGCAATTCAACAGCTCAATGATCGCATTCAAATTGGACAAGACATGCGATTCCATGCGCCCTAGAGAAGAGAGCCCGACAGCGGCCAGTCTCTCCTGCAATGAGCGCATATCACGTCGCCTCAGGCCAAGATAGTGAACCAGATTAATCGCGCTTTCCAAATGGAGCGGATTGGTATGTTGCAGAGTTGCTTCGGATAACAACTCAAACTCTTCCAAATTGCTTCGCAATTCATCCAGCTCATGCAGCAAACCGATATAGGCATGCGGTTCAGTAGGCTGGTGTGAACTTGAATGTTGCTGGCTCATGGGTGTTCCGGATCTTGATTGATATCGTATTTTCGTCCTGTCAAGTGACATAAATATGACAGAAAATTGGCGCGCTATTAAATACTTTTCAACATGCGGTTAGCTTTCTCATCGAGAAACTTCACGAGTATTTAATATAGATCACGGATCAGCTTGTAGTCAGCGTCGCTCATGGGTACGAAGCGCTGTGCCTGAAATCTGTCGAGAATATTTTTGTTTTGTTCATCGCTACTTTTCAGGAACACCTCGACGATCTTCTTCTTGATGGTGGCGCAGAGTCGGTTTCGATAGACAAAAGGCTCGCGGGGTATGGGTTCAGAACGCCAGACCACATTAAAATCGATGGGTTTTGCTTTTCCGGCACGAACTAAATCTGACAGGTGAAAGGAGGCAACGAAGGCGGCATCAACCTGGCCGCTCAGAACGGCGAGTGCAGCATGATCATGATCGCCGGCATAGACGATCTTCCCGAAATACGATTCAAAAGTTTGCCCGTTGACTTTCGGAAAAGTTTTTTGCGGCACGAGATAGCCAGATGTACTATTGGGATCGGTTAACGCGAGCGTTGTGCCGTGCAAAGAGTCAATGTCTTTGAAGCGCCCGCCGCCTTTGGTAACCAATACTGACCTGTAGAACGTGCCATCGCTGTCAAATGCGCCCCCTTTTTTGAAGTAGGTCGCGAACACCATAATGTCAGGATCTGCTTTTTTCGCCGCTGCGTAGGAAGCAGGGCCGAGCAGCGCAAAATCGATGTTTCCGGATTGCAGCCCTTCTATAACCGAAGCGTATGAAGATGGCGTGATGATGGAGACCGGCTTTCCGACCATTGCCTGAACACGATTAATCAAAGGTTGAAAAGCCTCTGTATCACTGCGCACATCGCCTTGCGGAATAAAGGAAAATTTCAGCCGCTCCGGATTGTCGCAAGACGATGCACTTGCGACTAAAGAAAACATGAGCGCTGCGAGAGCAACCAAAGTTTTCCCGGAAACGCTTGAACAGGTACGAGTTGAACGGAATGTCTTCATTATTTTTCAAACTCTCCTTGATGCAACATTGATTCGATCTCATTTGCCGGTGCGGGGCGCTGAAAGAAATATCCCTGAACTTCATCGCAACCGGCGAGCTTGAGGTGCAATACCTGCTCGCGAGTTTCTACTCCCTCAGCAAGCACGCGGAAGCCAAGTTTGTGCGCGAGCGTGATGATGGAATCAACGATGATGGCATCGTTGTGGTGATTATGAATATTACCGATCAGCGAGCGGTCAATCATGATGGCCCTAATATGCAATTCACTCAGAAGTCCGAAATTTAAAAATCCGCTCTTAAAGTCATCTATCGTCACCTGCACACCTCTCGCACGTAGCGCCATCATCTGTGCCATCGCCTGATCGGGATCATCAGTTATACAGTTTTCTGTAATCTCGATTCCCAGCAACTCGCCGGGTAGCGAATATTTGTCCAGAGCGGCAAATATTCGATTAACGAGGTTTGCATCACGAAACTGTCTGGTGGAGACGTTGATATAGATGGGTACCAGCGGCACATCTTGCGCTTTCCATGTCGCCAGTTGATGGCAAGCCGCGTCGATTACCCAATACCCGAGCGGAAGGATGAGCAAACTATCTTCTTCCGCGAGAGATAAAAAATTGTCGGGAAAAATTAAACCGTGTTCGGGATGCTCCCAGCGCACCAGCGCCTCTAGCCCTGTCACACGAAAATTATCAAGGGCGGCCTGCGGCTGGAAATGTAGGCGCAATTCGCCATCGACTATGGCTCGCTGCAGATGCAGCGCCAACTCACTCTGCAACACAGCGATACGGTTCAACGTCTCGTCGTAGAAGCGGAAAGTGCCGCGCCCAGCAGCTTTGGCCTCGTACATGGCGGCATCTGCATGCTTCAACAATGTTTCGATATCCTGTCCATCGCGGCCGTAGAGGGCGATGCCGAGACTGGGTCTAACTTCGATGTCATGCCCGTCCAGTTTGCAGGGCTGTCCGACGGATTCGACGATTTTCGCAGCCAATTGCCCGACATCATTGACGGTGGCAGCATCCGAAATCAGCATCACGAACTCGTCGCCACCGAAACGTGCGACTAGGTCAGATTCCCTGACGCAGATCTTCAAACGGTTTGCCACCTCACACAACAGAAGGTCGCCGACACGATGCCCCAAGGTATCGTTAATCTGTGGCGGATTCAACTCTGAAGTGCAACTTTTGTAAGTGAATTTAGGTGGTGAGC
>JBAXJT010000083.1:0-6861 GCA_037137715.1 Nitrosomonadales bacterium | reverse complement strand
ACATTACGGGTAGATTTGGTTAATTTACCCGTAATGTAACAGTGAAACAAAAGTCTGACATAAGCTGAAGTACTATATTACGGGTCGTTTCGGCTAAGCATTCAGCAGCCATGAAAAAGCCCGGCATGCCGGGCTTTTTCTCAACTGAACATAAAAACATTTTCTCCACGAAAAACACGAAAGTCACGAAACGGGTCAAGCAGGCAAAGCTGCGTAAAGGCAGCAGCGGCTCGCAAATAGATCAACTGCTTACTTAAAACTAGCGACTACTCAATCGGGGGAATAACTGCAATCGCAATATGCATTTGAATTTGTTCGTGTTTTTTCGTGCCTTTCGTGGACATCCGCTTCTTCCAGGCTGAACTACCGACTAATTACGCTCACCCTGACGGTAACGACGATCATCCTGACGGGATTCCTGATTGCGCCCTGAGCGAGTCTGATCCTCAATCACGCTGATACCGACCCTCAGAGTATCGCCAGGCTGATAGGGCAAGCTCGTGGTCGCTTCCTGACCGTTGTAACGGTACTTGACGGTATAGCCCTTAATGACGTCGCGATAGTTGTCGACATCGCGACACCGCTGCCCCTGCTCAGTGCGTGCCGGCTGATCAGGATTGGCCATTCGATCACCGATCACCGCACCGGCGATTGCACCCGCAGCCGTCGCGACAGTTTGACCATTGCCACCGCCCACCTGATTACCCAAAATACCGCCGGCAATGCCGCCTAGCACCGCACCCCCTAGCGTGCGTTCCTTAGGGGCGCTTTGCACGTTCTCATTCCAGCATTCACGACGCGGCTCATTCACCCGGTCATAGACGGGCGTGCTAGAGATCACTCTGGCCGTATCAACCAATTCGGAGGCGTAAACAGAACTGCAAAGGGACAGTAAACTCAACGCACACAGACTCTTTTTCATTTTCATTGCTCCTTTAAGTAATCACAACGGCAATAGGACTCGTCTTTTGAGGCTGCGTTCAATTCTTTACATCATTATGATGCCAAATAGGCAATCAGCGCGATTTTGAATAGATTCATCTCAGATTGCAACGCCGCAAAGCACCCCGCCGCCCCCGGCAGATCATCGCGTTCTGCACACTGCTCGATTTGACTGGCGATTTCTTCAATTTTACGCGCATGGAAATTACCAATCAGGCCGCGCAACGTATGTGCACCGCGCATCAGCAAGACTTTATCACCCGACGCGATAGCCTCAGTAATGGCCACCATCTGCGGATCACACTCTTCCAAAAATGCCTGACCTATCGTTTCAATAACCCAAGGGTCGGCGGCCTTTAAAGACGACATGTAGCCATAAGTCGCCGGCTTAATCACTTCAGAGGAGCTCTCCACCCCTGCCAGCAAATCGCGCAGCTTTTCCGTGTTGAGCGGCTTGGCGATGTAATCGTCCATCCCCGCATCCAGACAGCGCTGCCGGTCCTCGCTCATCGCATTCGCTGTCATCGCGATGATACGACTGTGACGGCCCTGCAATTGATCCTGCTCACGGATCAGACGTGTCGCTTCAAGACCACTCATTTCAGGCATTTGCAGATCCATCAGTATCACGTCAAACTCGACGCGCGCTGCGTGTTCCACCGCCTCAACACCATTGTTAGCCAGCACGACTCGATGCCCCCACTTTTCGAGCAGCGTGATCGCCAGCTTTTGATTGACGCGATTATCTTCGGCCAGCAACACATTCAGACTCGTTTGCGCGGTGAGTGCCGGCTGCGCGACAGCAATTTCATCAGCCTGCAATCCGATTGAGGCCTTGAGCACATTGAGCAACTCGCGACGGTCGATCGGCTTGCTCAAATAGTTGGCAATCCCCGCCCGACGGCACCGTTCTGTATCAGCGCGTAAATTTGCCGGGGACAGCAGCATCACCAGTGCTCGCGGCATGTCTGGCAACAATTTAACCTGTGCGGCAAAATCAAACCCGTCGATGTCTGCCATGACCGCATCGAGCAGCAGCAAGTCAAACGGAGAATTTTCCTGCTGAGCTTCGATGAGCATCGCCATGCCTTCAGCACCGCTACCCGCCACGATAGGCCGCATCCCCCACTTTTTGATCAGTTGGGACAACAACTGGCAGTTCGTCGCATTGTCGTCGACAATTAAAACCGACAAACCCGCTAGTTCATCGCAGATTGCCTCCGTTAGCTGATTTTTAGCAACCGGCAGCGTGACCGTAAAGCCAAACACACTGCCTATGCCGACTTGGCTCTCCACGCTCAATTCGCCGCCCATTGCCGCAACCAGCTTGCCGGAAATCGCCAACCCCAACCCGGTACCGCCATATTTACGCGTCGTCGAGGTATCCGCCTGGGTAAACGCCTCAAAAATATGCGCCAGCTTATCGGCAGGGATGCCTATCCCCTGATCAGCTACTTCGATACGCACACAGAACCCGTCAGTCGACTGCATCAGCAATTTCATGCGCAGGGTAATCGCACCGTGCGAGCTAAACTTAACGGCGTTACCCAGCAAATTCGTGAGCACCTGACGCATGCGCCCCGGGTCGCCCGTGAGTAGATCGGGAATCGCACTGTCCACATCGTACACCAGCTCCAGCCCTTTCTGGGCGGCGCGGATTGCCAGTGTTTTTTCAGCGCTGACAAACAAATTGCGCACATCAAAATCAACCAGCTCCAACTCCATTTTCCCTGATTCAATCTTAGAAAAATCTAGAATGTCGTTGATGATGGTGAGCAATGCATCGGCAGAGGATTTGACCATGTTCAAATACTCGCGCTGCTCAGCACTCATTTCAGTATCGAGGGCGAGCTCAGTCATGCCGATAATGCCGTTCATCGGCGTACGAATCTCGTGACTCATCGTCGCCAGAAAATCACCCTTCGCACGACTGGCCGCCTCTGCCGACTCCTTGGCCCGCAGCAATTCACGTTCGGTAAACTTGCGTTCGGAAATATCCTGAAAAGCGGCAACTGAGCCTGTAACGGTATCGCCATCCATCATAGGGGACGCCACAATCGCAATCGGAAACAGTGTGCCGTTTTTGTGTTGGAAATATTCCGTTTCTGATCGATACTCTTCGTTCTTCATCGTACTTTGCCGGATCGGACAGTTGTCCGCAGAGACCTGTGTGCCATCCGGCCTTTGCGAATGAAGAATATCATGCAGGTTATGCCCCATCACTTCTTCTATGGTCCAGCCGACAATCTCCTCAGCCTCGCTGTTCATATAAGTACAGCGGCCCTGCTGATCGAGCATGTAGACGCCTTCACCCAGCGTATCCATGACGTTTTTGAGTAACCGACGCTCACTTTGAACCTGCAATTCCATCGCCTTTTGCGCGGTAATATCGGTACGCATGGAAACATACTGATAGGGTTTACCCTCATGGTCCATGACGGGCACCACCGTCGCCTCCACCCAATAGAAACCACCCTTCTTAGTGCGATTTTTGACCTGCCCGTGCCAAACCCTGCCATTCGCAACCGTCTGCCATAATTCACGGAAAAATTCCTGGTCATGCTGACCCGACTTGATCATGCGATGATTTTTACCAATTAATTCATCCGCTGAATAACCGCTGATCTCAATAAACTTATCATTGACGTAGGTAATATTGCCTTTAACATCGGTGATACTGACAATCGCGTGCTCGTTCAAGGCGTGCTGCTGATTGGTAATCTCGGCCAACGCGTGCTCCAGTTGCTGCCCCTTAACCTTTAAACGGAAGTAAACGAAGATGGAATACGCCAGCATCAACAATGCCGCGAGTAACAGAAACAGCCGGTAAATATCCGCCCTGCGCTGCTGCTGTTCATAGTATGTCTGATACATCCGATCCAGTCCGACGCCCAGATGCTGAGACTTATATGCGCTCAAATTGGTTAACAATTCCGGCATAACCCGATCCACGGTGAGCAATGTTTTGGCATGTCGTACAACATACACGGCCATCTGCTGAGCCTTGCCGGGCAAGCCCGGAATCGCCTGTTCTGCCCGTTCGATATCTGCAGCTAACTGAGCAATTGTGGCTTCATCTCCCTTAACACTGACCAGCAGCGCATCCCGCAGCAGAAATTCAAATTTTTCGAGTGTGGTCTCAGCCGCATTTGGCAACAATGCCAGAACATTGTCGACCATGCTAGGCAGATAAATCAGTGAATTTTTCATCACCGCATTGTTCGATTTAAACTCATCGAGTTGATTGCTGCGCCGTTCAATCTGCACTCGCAGCTCGGCCAACTCGCGTCGCGCTTCAGGACTATCAGGCAGCCAGCCGTTTTTCTGATACTGTTCGAGCCGATTTGCCAGAATTTTAATCCGCTGCATCAACGCGGTCACTGCATCATAGTTATTCGCGAGCCGATAATGCAATTGCATCACGGCTTCACCCAACTCGGTATCCCGCTTTTGCAACTCTGCGATGTCACGGACCACCTGATTGTGTGCCGACGGATCGACCGCCTGCGCTTTGATAAACAACAGCAGCAGTGCAGTGATTGCCGCAAGCGCAATCAGGATCTGCCAGCTATTTTTCTTGAGCCAGCGTTTCATTTGGCACGCTCCGGCATGGTCGCCTCCGACAGCGAGCGCCCCTCATATTCACCTGTCAGGGTATTTAAAAACTTGACGATACGGGCTATTTGATCGGGTTTTAAATCGACACCCAACTGGTATTTACCCATAACGGCCACCGCCCCCTCGAGATCGACTGCGGATGCATCATGAAAATAGGGCGCCGTCAGCGCCACATTGCGCAACGAGGGCACACGGAATTCGTAGCGATGCTCTTCATCTTTGGTGAGGTTATATCTACCCAAATCGGCCTGCTCTATATTACCGCGGTGCTCAAAATAATTTTCCACCAGGCCAATTTTTTCGTACATATTGCCGCCTACATTGACGCCCTGGTGGCAGGTGATACATCCCAGCTCTTTGAACAATCTATAGCCGGCCTCCTCTTCGCCATCCAGAGAATTTTTTTCCCCGCGCAAAAAACGGTCGAATTTAGAATTGGGTGTATAGAGCGATCGCTCGAACGTGGCGATCGCATCTTTTACCGTTTCTGGCGTGATGCCAGCCGGATAAATTTTATTGAAATCAGATGAATAGCCTGCAGAACTTTTCAGGTCCGCAACAACTTTCGGCCAGGTAGAACCCATTTCTTTGGGATGTTGTACCGGCCCGTCGATCTGATCCTCCAATGAGGCTGCCCGCCCGTCCCAAAACTGGCGAAAGTTAAATCCGCTATTGAACACGGAGGGGACGTTGATCCCCCCCACCGCACCGCCGATGCCGAACGCACGCGCACGCCCGTCGTGACCGCCGTGCGCCAAATCATGACAATTCGCACATGAAATCGTGTTATCAGCAGAAAGCAAAGGTTCGTTAAACAATCGCTTGCCCAAGGCAACTTTAGCAGGATCGAGATCCAACGTTAATGGCAGCGGAGTGATGGGCTCGTCGCCCTCACTCGTCTCCACTGACATCGCCCCGTTGTCTTCAACAGGGGTATGGCTTGCACGCGATAAATACCAGTAGACTGATGCGACCGTCGCGAAGATCGCGAGGAGAGACAAAAAACGGAGTCGAAAACTCATAAGCTACACCCTCTTTTGGCCATGACAGCAAGGGTGAGAAACGCTCACAAACATCGCTCCCTTACGCATCAATACTCGCCTAATTGGTGCGATACGTGTTCGGCTCTATCATCCTGAAAACGGTTGCGGATAGCCATCACACTATCCCAATCCAACAAAAATGCGTCCACACAGGCAGGATCAAAATGGCTCCCCATGCCCTCGCGCAGCAATGCTATCGCGCGGTCATCCTCCCAGGCTTTTTTATAGGGCCGCTCGGACGTCAGCGCATCGAATACATCGCCTACCGCACAAATACGTGCAAACAAAGGAATCGCTTCACCGATCAGACCTTGCGGATAACCGCTGCCGTCAAATTTTTCATGATGACCCAGCGCAATTTGCGCGGCCGCCTGCAACATCTCAGACTGACTGCCATTGAGAATGTCATAGCCCAGAATTGAATGTCGTTTCATGATTTCAAATTCAGCGACATCCAGACGGCCAGGTTTGAGCAGAATGTTGTCAGGGATACCGACCTTGCCGATATCGTGCATCGGCGACGCTTCCAGGATCATCTCCTGCTGGGCTTCAGACAGGCCCATATTCTTCGCGATGAGTTTTGAAAAATGTGACATGCGCAAAATATGCGCCCCCGTCTCAGGATCGCGCGAGTCGGCAGCCTTGGACAATCGTATGACGGTTTCACGTTCACGGGCCAGAATTTCTGCCGTCGCCTTTTTGACTTCTTCATTGAGCCACGCGGCACGATCTTCCAGCTTGCGCTGGCTGCGGCGCAAAGACAGCATGTTGCGCGTGCGTGCCATGAATTCGGCCTTATCGATAGGCTTAGTCAGAAAATCATTGGCGCCCGCCTCCAACGCGTGATGCCTGACAGCAACTTGATCGTTCGCCGTCACCATCAACACCGGAATGTCCGCACGCCCTTCACTTGCCCGAAACTGCCGTACAAACTCTATACCATCGAGCTCAGGCATCATGTAATCGACAATCACCAGATCCGGCACATTTTCAAGGCACCACTTCAATCCTTCCTGCGGAACCGTAAACCCTTTCGCTTCGCAGTCGTCCAGACGAGCAATCAGATGTGATATCAGTGTCACATTGATCGGCGTGTCATCGACAATGATTACATTCATTTTCATTTGTTTGCCTTTCGTGCGGGCCAGTTACGTCCCGACCGCTAAAAATCCAGATAATATGCTCGCACATTATACGTAAAAAAACATGTCTGGATGCACCCCATCCACTGGCTTAAATCTCTAACCTTCATCCCCAG
>JBAXJT010000082.1:0-7013 GCA_037137715.1 Nitrosomonadales bacterium | reverse complement strand
GTCACGACCAGTTCATGCTGTTCGATACAACAGGCCTTCGCGACAGTCACGAGGATTTTCTCGGCCACACGCGCCGCACCATCCGCATCCGTGTCCGGTAACACCAAAATAAATTCATCCCCGCCAAAGCGTGACAGGGTATCTTCCTCGCGCAGCAGCAGCTTCATCCGTTTTGCCAAGTGAACCAACAACTCGTCGCCGATGCGATGCCCCAGCGTGTCATTTATATTTTTAAAATGATCGATATCCAGGAACAGCACCGCCAGATGATGCGCGCTGCGTTGAGCGATTTGCATCGCAAATCCTGCACGATCCTTCAACAGCGTCTGATTTGGCAAGCCGGTCAATGTATCAAAATGTGCGAGCTGCCTGATGCGCGCCTCGACCTGCTTTTGCTCGGTGATGTCTTCCTTGATGGACAGATAATTCGTCACCTGCCCATCGGTGTGGCGCAACGGTGAAATTCGCGCCATCTCAACGTATTCACTGCCGTCCTTGCGACGATTAATCAGCTCACCCCGCCACATCTGTCCGGAATTTAATTGAGTCCACATTTCTTCGTATGTCTCAACGGAGGTTTTTCCAGAATGCAGAATGCGCGGATTCTTGCCCATCACCTCTGCCAAACTGTAGCCTGTCGCTTTCACAAACGCATCATTGGCATATTCGATATTGCCCTTCAAGTCCGTGATGACAATACTATTCGGACTTTGCTCTACGGCCTGCGACAGCTTGCTCAACCAAGCACCGGTCTGAGCGCGTTCGATGGCAAGACTTGCCAGATGCGCACCGCGCTCCTGCGCCGCCAATTCGTCCGCCAGAGGACTACGCGGCTTCGAATAATAAAGCGCAAAAGTCCCCAACACCTGCCCTTTGGTTGACAGGATAGGTACCGACCAGCAAGAGGCCAAATCATGCGCCAGTGCCAGCGACTGAAAATCCCGCCAAAGCGGATCGTTTTTTATATCAGAAACCACCGTCGTTTTTCGAGTAAATGCGGCCGTCCCGCACGAACCGACCTGCTCACCGATAAGAACGCCGTTAATTGCGTCGCAATAAGCGTCCGGCAAACTACCGGAGGCGCCGTGTATCAGATATTTCCCATCATTGCTTAACAACAATACAGAACAAAACATACCCGGATAAATAACTTCAAAGCTCAAAACCAGTTGTTTGAGCAAAACAGGTAAGGACTCACCGCGCGCTAAAAGTTCAAGCACGAAGCGTTCACTCTCGATCTGCAACTCCAATCGTTTTCGCGCGTCCTTGCGCTCGAAATTGTCCATTGCAAAACTGATATCCATCGCCATCTCGGTGAGCAAATGACGGGATTCTTCATCAAAACCGTTTACTTGTGCTGCATACAGACCAAAGGCCCCCACCGCCACCCCGTTGCGACACAAAGGCAGTGCTGCCGAAGCGCCCCAACCGTAGGACGCACCAATCTGATGCCAGGGCGCTGTATCAGGATCATTCTGATAATCCTGACACCAGACAGGGCGATTTTCACGTATCACCGTCCCTGTCGGCCCCCTGCCCAGCGGATTTGATGCATCAACCGACATCTTTAAACCCTGCAGGTATTCCACACCATCGCCATAACTTGCGACTGGACGTATCCACCCGGTCTCTCGATCCGCAACCCCCACCCAGGCCATTTTAAAACCACCGAACTGCACGGCATCGTGACAAATCTGGGCAAATAGTTCCGCCTCGGAATTTGAATGAACGATCGACTGATTGCACTGGCTCAGTGCATTATAAAGCTGCGTCAAACGCTCAATTTTCTGGGCTGCCGCTAAACGCTCTGTGATGTCATGTGCAATACCCAGCACACCGATCAGTTGACCCACCGCATTAAACATCGGCGATTTGGTGGTCTCCAAGCACGCACGATGCCCGTCATCAGCGAAGGTGACCCACTCCTCATTGATGCTGGGCTTATCAGCCAGCATCGCCGCGCGGTCATGCGCCCTGAAGAAATCTACCTGCTCACGACTAACGAAATCGTAATCCGTTTTACCGACAATATCCGCCTCTGTCGCACCGAAAAAACGCTCAAACATCGGGTTGCAACTCAAATATACGCCCTCTACGTCCTTGAGCCAGATCAGATCAGGAATGGTCTTAACGATCATTCTCAATTGCGATTCAGCATGATGCATGCTGTACTCAAGTGATTCCTGACGGCGCAAAGTCTCCTCATTCATCACGGTCGCCGCGATACGCTCCATCAACTTATGCAGCGTCACCATTCCCAGCACGTGCCCCGCATCATCGACAACGACCAGATGGCGATAGCGACGCGCCTGCATCAGTCCTGCCATTTCAAATACCGGGGTTTGGTGCGACACGGTGAGCACAGGCGAGTGCATCACCTCGCGCAAGGTCAAGCCCTCGACAGGGATGCCATCGACAAACAAGCCCGCCATATCACGCTCGGTCAAAATACCCACCGGCAAGCCATTTTCGACCACCAGCGCATAGGAGGTATGATCCCGCAACATCATAGCAACCGCATCACTTAACATGTCTTCCGGGCGAAACTGGGGAAGTTTGTGATCCATCACCGACTGCAAATCATCAAGTTTACGCAGCAAATCGCTGCCCAGATGATTGCGAAAATCAGTTTCACTGGCAAGACCGATCACGCCACCTTTACTATCAACGACAACGAGATGACGAACGTGATGATTGAGGACCTGAGAATAGGCTGCGGTAAATCCGGTATCGGGCGCGGCCGTCAACACAGGATGACTCATAATTTCTGAAACAAGGGTCTGACGACTGGTATGGCAGCTCAAGTGGCGCAATAAGTCACGCTCGGTAATAATCCCTAGCGGCGTGCTATCTGACATGACCAGCAATGAGGACATGCGCGCGTCATTCATCTGTCTTGCCGCATCGCCTAGTGTGCACTCGGGCAACACATGTCGCACCTGCCGGTTCATGATGTCAGCCAGCGTCAATTCCATCATCGGGTGTGTGCCTTTAAAATCTCAAACATTATATATTCGGTCAGAATAACCTTACCAATTCTACTGTAATTATTGAGAGTCCGCATGACTTCTAATTTCCATACGAATATCCCCGCGCCACGTATCCGCAGCGCAGGTTACAGAAAAATATAAAACCGTTTAGAGTTCTGCGTGCAGGCGCAGCGCGTAGACCTGCATCGGCCCGCGCTCGGCATTATAAGCGGGATTTTGTATCCGCTGATAGTCGGCGGTCAGCCAGGTATTTTTGGTGAGTCCCAAACTGTAATAGCCTTCAAAAATCACTTCAGGACGATAAGTCAGTTTGCCATCGCCAATAAAATAGGAGGTGCCGCCAGCGGCCAGAAAATTGCGCCTATCGACAGACAAGGTGTTACGCGCCATCGATATACCGACACCGTCATCCCCTCGACCCCACGCATTTCCCTTAACGAGCATACCGGTCGACAATGAACCGTCAACTTCGGTAAACGCGTAGGTCTCCGTCCGTCCGTCTGCCTGCATCGCGCGCAGGAAAAAACCTATATTCGGGTTAATTTCCTGCTCCACATTCACGCCCAGACCGTATTTTATTTTTTCCGTATTTCGCACGGCAAACAGCGCATCCGGCCCTGCATAAGCCCCTCCGGCAGGATTCGGGTGAGCATTCAGCCACGCGAGTGCATCAGCAAAGGACGCCGTGACCGCACGGTTACGCCAACCCAGCACCCTCACCTTACCGGGATGATCGCCCAGACTATGTTCATGTTCAATTTCAATTTGATCGCCATAGTGCTTGCCGATCGCCCAGTCGACCGGCAATTCATTGGGACGGCGCGGGCCTGTCATGCGGCCCAATCGCACCACCCACTCGTCCTTGTACCATTCCCCCGCGAAACCCCAGCCGAAGCCCCGCGCATCGGCGGCATAGTCGTAAGCCGCATAAGTCCAGTTACCCCAGTTCATAAACTGGGTACGCGCATCCTTGGCATAACTATTGGGATCAAATACGTCCAGCGTCGAAAAATTTCCCACCGTCAAAACAAAACGATTTTTATCGACCCAACCGGCCATCTGATTATTCACGCCGGGTTCAATCCGCTGAGCTTCGCCGCCCTGATTCCAGGTCTGGCGCAAGAAAAGTCGCTGCCGGTACGGAACAGGATTCGTGCCGCCGGCACGGGTAATTTCACCATTGGTAAATCCCCCTAAGCCGACCAGATTGGTTGAAAAAGGCACCCCTTGCGCGACTTCCGGATTAAAGTATAACTCGCCGCCTTGCCAGGGCCGGTATCCGAAAAAACCAGTCATGGACAGCGTGTACATTTTCTCTGACGCCGCCATAATGCTGTTCGGACCTGAGTACGCGGCCGCATAGGCCGGATGCTTTTGCCAATTATAAGTAAACTGCACATGCGCAGACGCCGGCTCCTCGCTTGCCGTATCGGCATGCGCTGCCATCGTCAAACCGCACACGCTCAATAATGAGCAGACCAATACAAATCGGCCGGGCTTTGCAAAATACATACCATTCACTTCCAAATAAAAACAGCACAGCGGGCCGGGCGGGTGCAGATCAACAACGGCACTCAACGCGCGACAAACCCAAGACGGGCGATTATCCACAGAATATGTCAGCCAGGTTACATTTTAATGACCGGTCGGCGAAAAATAACCCGAAAGACGCGCCAGTAATACTCTGGCGAGAATCGATGCGCGGATGAAATTCTTTTTCAAGGTAAAATCAGCAAGCATTCACGGGAGAGCATAACGATGGAATACCGGCAATTAGGCAGCAGCGAGTTACAGGTGTCAGCGCTCAGTTTGGGCACCATGACGTTCGGCGAACAAAACAGCGAAGCGGATGCCCATGCGCAGCTTGATCTGGCCACTGCGCACGGCGTGAATTTCATCGATACGGCCGAAATGTATCCGGTTGCGCCCCGTGCAGAAACCCAGGGACTCACCGAGCGCTATATCGGCTCCTGGCTCAAACACCAGCGACGCGATCAGTTGATCGTCGCCAGCAAAATCGCAGGACCTGCTCGCGGATTTTCCTGGATACGCAACGGCCCGCGCATCAACAAAGCACATCTGAACGCTGCGATCGATGGCAGTTTAAAACGCTTGCAGACCGACTATCTGGATCTATACCAGATACACTGGCCGGATCGCTATGTGCCGATGTTCGGTGCGACCAGTTATGATGCTGCGCTGGAACACGAGAGCGAACCGATTGCAGAACAACTGCTGGCCCTCGCTGAACTCGTCAAAGCAGGAAAAATACGTCATATCGGCCTGTCCAACGAAACGCCGTGGGGCGTGGCTGAATTTGTACGCTGTGCGGAAAAAGCAGGGCTGCCAAAATTCATCAGCATCCAGAACGCCTATCATCTGATGAACCGCACTTTTGAGAGCGGGCTGGCCGAAGTCT
Source organism: Nitrosomonadales bacterium (assembly GCA_037137715.1). Taxonomy (GTDB): domain Bacteria; phylum Pseudomonadota; class Gammaproteobacteria; order Burkholderiales; family Gallionellaceae; genus Gallionella. Next base: position 1,604 of record JBAXJT010000082.1, on the reverse strand, counting down.
GCCATCACGCAAACGTCGGACTCTTAGCCTACAGCCCTTTAGCCTTCGGCCATCTGAGCGGAAAATATCTCACTGAGCCAAAAGTTGCCGGACGCGTCACGTTGTTTCCCGGTTTCGGCCAGCGTTATAACAAGATCAACGTCCCAGCAGCCAGTGCCGCTTATGTGCAGATCGCAACGCAAGCAGGACTCAATCCCGCGCAGATGGCTTTAGCTTATGCAAGAACTCGCTGGTTCGCAGCAAGCGTGATTCTGGGCGCGACCACATTGGCGCAGCTTAAGGAAAATCTGAACAGCGCAGAACTGACCTTACCGGAAGAGATCACCTATCAGATCGAAGCCGTCCACAAACAGTATCCGAATCCTGCCCCGTAGCCAGCTTAAACACAGGAATCTTTGTCAATAGTTCATGCCGCGCGCCTACAACGCTAAGGCGCGGTGGCGACGTCCTTTCCTAGATTAAGTACCGCGATGATCTAACCGCATTAAAATCGTAAAAATCTCATGCTAAACCGCCTCCTTTGAAAAAGGATGAAATTTCACTTCAGAGTAAAATTTACTACAGGGACTACCAGAAAAACAAAAAAATTCGCAAAATTATAGCAATATCGGAGTTTAATTAGCTCATTTAGACTTGGATTGTATGCTGGCAGAAATATGATCAAGCTGTTCCTGATAGGCGTGAACTTTATCAACATATCCGCCATCATCTTCTCCAGGCGTTCGCCCCAAATAATAACGTAAGCCATCGTCAAGTGACCCGTCTTTTAATTTAATGCAGTCAGATAAAATTCGCACACCAACCCGTAAATTACTAATAGGATCAAATGCGGCAAGGTTCCCACCAAATTCCTCATAACGTTTTTTATGTACTTGCGTCATGACTTGCATCAACCCTTGAGCACCAGATTGATTTTCGACATAGGGATTGAAGTTAGACTCAACAGAAATTACGGCAAGAATTAAATTTGCAGGAATTTTAGATTTTACGGACAGCGCATTCGCCTCAACAACCAGCGCACCAACATAGGCGGGGGCAAGATTATATTTTTTGGCAAGGAATCTCGCGACTTTAGCCTGCTTTTCAGGTATACCCCTCAATTCAACAGCCGTAGTGCACTTAGCAGTATTTTCTGCATCCCACCACGGCTCATCCTGCCGATCATCCAACCAATGGTAAACGTGCTTCTCAGTTTTATCTAAAAAATCAGGGCGTAAAAATAAAATTAATGCACAAACCGCTACCAAATATCCGACCAAAGAAAAGCTGGAGTGCGTAAAAATAAAGAGAAGACGCAATAATTTTCCAAAAAAATTATTCAACATAACCATCAAATTATTAATTTTATGCATTTAATCTCCTCGAAAATAAAATTATACCGTAATCCAAATTAGCACCTTTAAAATTAGCGCATTTAACATACAAACACCCAACTCATCAACTATTGTAAAAAAAATTATCAACGAATATTTTATCTGGCATTACGCCTACACATCACCGTAAAAAATAGCGGTGAACAGCTGTCAAATTAATTTTAAAATATTAATCTTATTATAGAAATTAATCACTCTTTCTATTTGTATCTTAAAATTATTTACAATAAC
>JBAXJT010000081.1:0-7125 GCA_037137715.1 Nitrosomonadales bacterium | reverse complement strand
TACTGCAATACTACCCCGTCTTTACAGTTGAGCAACACGCATTCGCGTTGCCTCCGATTTTTGGTGTGTTCGCCTACTTTATCTGGAAGGCGTTGCGAATGCGTACGGCCATTGCCGTCCTCATGATAGGCATCGCGTTCTGTCCAGCTTTTGTTCAGAAGATTAATCTTGCAAGGGCTAACTTGGCGAGACCTCTTGTGGAATTGAAGCAACCCTCTTTCCTGAAAGGAATGAAAGTGTCGCCGACCATGGCCGATTATGTTGCCATATTGGACACGGCCACGCGTAAGATACTGGACAAGGCCCCGGATACACCCATCGTTATGGAAGGGGATGACGCATTGTATTGCGTTTTTGCCAACAACCTTTGGAATCCATCACCCTATTATGTCACATGGACGGGGTTAGGATCGGCTGACGAAATCAAGGAACGGCGGAAAAATATCTCTCAGCGGAGGCCGATTGTATGTTTCCAGAATCGCCGCATGGAGAGTGTTGACGCCTTCAAGCAGAAAGAGCGCTATGTGACCATTGCAGAAATTCCGTTTCAACCGGTTGTGTGGTGGTGGGGAGGACAGCATGATGCAGACCTGGCTGTCGCCGGGAGTCCGATGCGATCCATGGTCGTAGTTGCTCCAGAAGAATTGGTGCATGCCCGTTAGAATTGACAACAGACCGCTCGATGCGGAACTAGCTTTCAAGGCTTGTGAAAGCGGACCCGCGATGAATATCTGGGAATATGATGGTAGGCGATTCTTATCGATTGTTGCGCCTTGCGGAGTTGCGCGGCGAACCGATTCGCGTGATCGACATTGGCGGCATTCCTTGCGAGGAGATTAGCGACTCGCATAGGCTCTGTCGGCAACCGTTGGTTAGCGTCGCAATGATCACGTACAACCACGCGCGATTCGTGCGGCGGGCAATCGAAAGCGTTGTTTCGCAGAAGACGGATTTTCCGTTTGAACTGGTGATTGGCGAAGATTGCTCCACGGATGAGACCCGGGCGATCGTGCTGGCCTGTCAGCAAGCATACCCGGAGGTCATCCGCGTGCTTCACGCTCCAATTAATGTTGGCGCCAGCGCGAATGGTCTTCGGGTGGACCAACGGTGCCGTGGACGTTACCTGGCCTACTGCGAAGGAGACGATTACTGGATTGATCCATGCAAGTTGCAGGAACAGGTCCGTATCCTGGAACAGGATGCGAACATCGGCATGGTGTTCTGCTCCGGCAAAGTAGAGCGCGATGGCGTTGTGAACGATGTCCCAGTAGAACTCGGTTTTGGAGAATGGCCGGATGATGCTGATTTGCGTTTAAAACTGATTCAGGGGGGGCGCATCATCACCTGTGGCCTGATGGTTCGGACCGCTGATATTCAGGCTGCCGAACGGGAGAATGTGCTTCTGCGCTGCGAGATGACGCTGGGGGACCTTACGTACTGGCTTGAGGCGCTGAAGAGACCAAAATGGCGGCAGATTCATCGAGCAATGGTGGTGTATGTCTTGCACCCGCAATCCGCCTGTGCCACCAACATTACTCGCATTCTTCGCGATGCCGCATTGGTTCGCTATTGGTATTGTTCCACGGTCCCGGATTTGCGCGCATACGCTAATGACATGCTGCACACATTGGTTTTCCGACGCATGTATGTTTCGTTGTTGGCGAATGTGTCGCGGACGCAGCGACGGCGTCTCATTTGGGAACTTGTCAACTTTGCCCGGCGGGAGAAAGTGTCGCTGACGTTAAAGGAGGCGGGCCTATTGGCCATTGGATATTTCGGGTTATATGACTTGCAGAAAAAGTTGCGGCCTCGGATGAAGTTGTGGCTTCGATGAGCAAACAATTGAAATCAGAAATCGTCTCAGGACTCTTTTGGCGGACATTGGAACGCCTTGGACGGCAGGTCATCGGCTTTGGCGTTTCGATTATTCTTGCCCGCATTCTGAATCCCAGTGATTTCGGTACTTTCGCGCTGATAACGGTCTTCATTGGCGTTGCGAGCAACCTGGTCGAGGGTGGGTTTTGGACAGCACTCGTTCAAAGTAAGGTTGTTACCCAGACGGATTATTGTTCCACCTTCTACCTGAGTCTGGTGGTTGCTGCAGTATTGTATGCCGTTCTGTATCTTGTCGCGCCGTGGATTGCAGCCTTTTACCATGAACCAGTTTTGGTGTGGGTGTTGCGCCTCTTGTCGCTAAGTTTGATCCTTGGCGCCTTGAATACGACGCAGAACGCCGTGATGACAAGGGAAATGAAGTTTAAACTCTCCTTCCGTGCCAGCCTGATTACCATGGGAATTTCCGGGGCTGTTGGCATTGGCATGGCATATAACGGGTATGGCGTCTGGGCGCTGGTTGGCTCATCCCTCGCCGGCCAGATTGCGAACACGGTTGCACTTTGGCTGTTGTTTCCCTGGCGGCCGCAGTTCATTTTCTCTTTTCCGGCCGTACGCCGACTGTTTGGTTTTGGTTCCAAGATGCTGGCCTCCGGGCTGCTGGATGCGCTTTTTAATAACATCTACAACTTGATTATCGGGAAACTCTTTAACGCAACAATTTTAGGGTACTATTCGCGTGGACAGAGCATTCCGAATGTGCTCATGACCACTGTCCAGGGAACCATCGCCAACGTGATCTTCCCGGTTCTGACCTCTTGCCAGCAGGACAAACCCTTGATGAAACGGATTGTGCGCCGGGCGATCACGACATCCAGTTTTCTAATCTTCCCCATGATGTTCGGATTGGCAGCTATTGCCAAACCGCTGGTGCTGGTTCTTCTGACCGAGAAATGGATGCCGTGCGTGCCGTATTTGCAACTTGCCTGCATCACGTTTGCCGTATGGCCTTTGCATGTGGCGAATTTACAGGCCATCCTGGCCGCAGGGAGAAGTGATTTGTTCCTCACGTTGGAGGTGATCAAGAAGGTGCTGGTCGTTGTGATCATCTTGGGGACATTCAAGTTTGGCGTCATGGCCATGGTTATCGGCCAGGCGGTTGGCGGCCTCGTCGGCGTCGCCATCAACGCCTGGCCGAATCGTCGATTGATTGATTATTCCCTGACGCAGCAGATTGCAGATGTACTGCCCGCCATGTTGCTGGCTGCTGGCATGGGCGTGCTTGTGTTCAGTCTGACTTGGCTTATAACCAATAATGTAGCGCTTTTAGTGGCGCAGGGAGGGCTCGGCGTGCTGATATATTTCGGCGCCGCTGCGTTGCTCAAGTTTGATAGTCTCTTCTATCTATGGCAAACCGGCCGGCAGTACATGTTCGCCCGGGTGGTCGCCCGCGACAGACAGGTATAACTACCCGGTAGAGAAAACGACTGGTACAGCGCCTTGCTCTCGATCTGGAGGGCACCACGCCTGGAAGATAAGACGAAACTTTCAGCAGATAAGATCGAAGGCGTCAGGCGCCTGATTGAGGAACTGCGTGGTGAACCTACGCGTGCCATTGATACAGAGGGTATCCCGTGCCAAGAAATCTCGTGCGTGGAGCAACTCTGCCGGGAACCGCTGGTCAGCGTGGCGATGGTAACTTACAACCACGCGCGTTTCATCCGTGCGGCCATCGAGGGGGTAGTGCAGCAGAAGACCGCTTTTTCCTTCGAGTTAGTGATCGGCGAGGACTGCTCCACGGACGAGACGCGCGCGGTCGTGCTGGAATACCAACGGCGCTACCCGCAGATCATCCGCGTGCTCCTCTCGGACGCGAATGTCGGCGCAGCATCCAACGGGTTGCGCGTAGAGATGCGTTGTCGCGGCCGGTACATAGCGTATTGTGAGGGTGACGATTATTGGATCGACGCAAAAAAATTGGCCCTGCAGGTGGAGGTTCTTGAGCGCGACCTGGACGTCGGTTTGGTTTTCTGTGCCGGTCAGACACAGGCAACGGACGGCCACAGGGCGCCACTTGATGGAGATTTCTGGCAGAGAGCTCGCGATGGCACACTATTCCGGATGATGTTGCGGCACGGCTGCGGGTTTGTGCCAACGTGCAGCGTCATGGTGCGCGCGGACGCTATTCGCCGTGGATTGGCGTCAAACGCCATCCTCCGGCTTGATCTTAGCCTTGGCGATCTGACTCGATGGTTGGAAGTTCTACGGGACACTCGCGGCTGTCTGCTGCCGCGGCCGATGGTGGTCTACATGCGGCATCCAGGTTCGGCTACGCAGACGAATAGTCGCCGCCTGTTGTGTGACGTCGCTGCCGTTCGATACTGGTACGCATGCCAGTCGGTTGAAGCGGCTGATCTGCGGCAGTCGCTTTTTCGGAATCTGGTTGTCTGCCGGGTACACGGAACACTGGCAAAGGCTAGTCTGGGAGTCCAGTTCCGACGATTAGCATTGGCAGTTGGGTTCGGCCGCCGGCAGGGGATCACGCTTACGGTTATCGAATGGTCGCGGTTCCTCGCAGATGCTCTGGGCATGATTGCCGTTGCGCAGGCGTGGCGTCGCAAGGGATCGTGGCGCGTCATGCGAGCATAACGACGCGTTTCCTAATCACTACTAAGATGTTCAACGGTAGCCGTAAATTGAAATGTTAAAAAAAAGAATTTTAATAACAATGACCGAACTCTCGGTCAACGGTGTGGCAAGAAGTCTGCTCGGTCTGCTACACGAACTCGACTATTCCAAGGTTGATGTGGATCTGTTCCTCTTTCTGCACAAGGGTGAATGGTTGGGGCAGATTCCAAAACAAGTTCAACTATTGCCGCAAAACGATGCCTATGCGTCGCTGTGCAAGACGTTCAATTGCTTGCGAAGCGAACGCAGGTACGGTTGGTTGGTACTTCGCACGCTTGCGTTGTATATAACTGCCTGCTGTTTCAAACTGCGCCGTCTGAAAGTTGAAGAACATGGGTTGAACCAGATAACATCGTTGATCTGCATGCCTTTTTTGCCAGAACTGTCGCGAGACACGTATGACCTGGCCATCAGTTTTGCCGGCTTTCAGGATGTAACCAGCCGGAAAGTATTAGCCCGCAGGAAGGCCGGTTGGATTCACACGGACTACCGGATTCACCATCCACTTTACTGGCTGGATGTTCGAAACTGGTCCGTTGCTGACTACATTGTCAACGTATCGCGCTCGGCAAAGGAAGGTTTTGACGCCATCTATCCGCAGTTCCGAAGCCGGTCAATCAGCATTGAGAACGTGTTGTCGGCCACCTGGGTCAGAAGACAGGTCAACGATGCCGCGACAGAGTTGATATCAGATCCTTCCAGAGTGCAGATACTTACTGTTGGACGATTATCTCAAGCCAAAGGGCTCGATCGGGCCGTTGCGGCGGCAGCTTTGCTGAAGAAGCAAAATATACAATTCCGGTGGTACGTTATCGGCAGCGGAGAATTGAACAAACGCGTCGATGAGTGGGTTCACGAGAACCAACTTGAAGATTGCTTCTTCCTATTAGGGGAAAAGGCAAACCCATATCCATATTTCGCCGCGTGTGACATCTATGTCCAACCGTCAAACTTCGAGGGCAAAGCTGTCGCCGTGCGGGAGGCGCAAATGTTGGGAAAGCCAGTCGTGATTGCACGATATGCCACCGCAGAGAGTCAGGTGAGGCACGGTATTGACGGACTTATTGCCGAGATGTCCGCAGAATCGGTTGCCGACGCCATTCAGCAACTGATAGAAAACCCTGAATTGGGAAAGCGATTATCTGCGAATTGCGGAATTTCAGATTTTAGCAATCGAGATGAGATCGAGAAAATATACGGACTGATGGCCATCTAGTCGCGAAAAAAATTGGTAATGGCTGTTAGTCCCATGCCCAAAGTCGGAATGTTGACAAGCACTGGTCTGTGAGAAAGATTGCTTGCGGCTACTGCGCGCCTACCGGAAGCAATCTCATACATTCCGGAAGTGAAATCGAACAAGAAACAATAACATGACCGATAAAGCACAGTACGATGGTCAAGCATGGCCAAAGTTGCACTTTTGCAGTTTTAGGGCGCGGGCGGCGTTGGATGAATGGGAGAGTTTTCAGTCGTGGCAACGTCTGAATCCGGAGTTTGAACTGCGCTTTTATGACGACCGTGCCATGGAGGAATATGTCCGTCAGTACGTGTCAGTCGAGGAGTTCGCGGGATTCATGGCGTTGCCAAAGATGGCGGCAAAGGTCGACGTCTGGCGTCTTCTGATCCTATTCAACGAAGGCGGACTGTACACTGACTTGGACGTAGAATGCCTGAAACCAGTAAAGGAGTGGAATGGCGATCCCCGAACCGAGGTCATGCTTTTCGTAGACAGTGCCACGTCCAATGGATTTGGCCAGCATGTACTGCTCGCGAAGCCGCAGAACCGGATCATGCATGCTGCACTCAAGTTGGCCCTGGAAAGATGCCTCGATCCTCGCTACAGACGGTTAAGTGATTTCCAACGCGTTGTAAAGACAACAGGGCCGTCATTATTCACAGACGCTTGCTTTATCGAGGTATTGCATAGATCCCGAAAAAACGTCGACCAGGTCGGGCATGAGGAGAAAGTCAATGTGACCCGGTTTCGTGAGGCAGGAGGGCCAGAGATTGCCGTTCTCCGGCACCAGGAATCCGAGGGGATCCTTTTCCGCCATGCGATTGCTGAACGACAGCGAATATATGCCAAGTACCAGGTCGCGCATTGGATCTATGGATCTGGATGGCGGAAGGTGTGGATTTCGTGCAGAAAATTGATCTCAAAAGCCATTCGGTTCATCGGTCTAAGATAATTGCAAATTAACGCAGTGAAAGGTTCAGTCTGGTGAAAGGGTGTAATTGCAAGGCGGATGTGAGTTAATACTCAAGATGGGATACGAACACATGACAATGGTTTTGAGAAGAATCTACGACAATCTTCCTGGTTTTCGCGAGTTGCGTCGACTCGAACGAAGGGTAACCTGTTCTACGCAAATCTTGCAGGAAGCAAATGTCATCCAGGCGCTTGAATCACTCAAGGCTGGCAATGATCGGTATCGTGATCCGCGCCGCTTGCTGGCGCATGGCGCGCAATGCTGGTCACAAAACTACGAAGATGGAATGATCGCGGAAATATTTCGGCGCATCAAAATCAAAACGAAGACTTTTCTGGAGATCGGTGTGGGCAATGGACGGGAAAACAATACTGCTTTACTGGTTGCGACAGGC
>JBAXJT010000080.1:0-7180 GCA_037137715.1 Nitrosomonadales bacterium | reverse complement strand
GAAGTCCGGCTGGAAATCCGCATGATCTTTGGCTTGGATGTATAGGCTTCCGCCCTAGCGCGTTTCTGTTCTGCAGGATGATCCAACTTCTCTCGCCTCCGAGGTCTCTTCGTGATGGACCTGGTCGGTACCGGTGGATTGCTGGTACTTGCCAAGAGAGCAGGCATTCTTCATTCAGTGGGCAAGGTCTTGCATGAGATGTGTGAAAAAGGGCTGTGGATATCGGATTCTGTACTCCGCACCATTCTTCAACAGGCCGGCGAATGATATCGCGACCTTTATTCATCTCGAAAACCGGAACAACCAATTCATCACCCTGAAACGCATGAAGCCCCTAAAGGATTCCCGCAAATTCCCGTGCCATGCCGGTTCACCTAACAGCCTTCAGCCTAAAATGCTTCAGCCTCTGACGGATTGCCGCGGATTGCGCGGATTGATATTCTTTCCCCGGACTCCTGCCCTGTCACCGACCCTTTGACTCCGGACCTCTGACCTCCGACCCCGACCTCTGCCCTCTACTGCCCAACGCAGCGGTAAGGGGTCTGTCATACGTTGGCAGCAAGGTGGCAGCGGCGTCTCGCCGCTGCATCCAAGCCGTCAGCGGCGAGACGCCGCTGCCACTTTGCTGACGCCAGCCAACGAGTGACTGACCCCTTACGCGCAGCGAATATTATGTCTATGAATAGACGCGCAAAAATGATTGCCTGGTTGTGTGCCATTGCCACGGTACTGGCGATCGGGTACTTGGATCTCGTCTCGGGGTACGAGACGAGTTTTGTTCTCTTCTACCTTCTTCCGATTATTCTGATTGCACTGGCGCGTGGCAAAGGGGCCGGGGTTACCATGGCCCTGCTGAGCACGGCGGTCTGGAGCGCTGCCGACTGGTATGCTGGGCATCCCTATTCACACTACGCCTATTTTTTCTGGAATTCCCTAATTCGGCTTTGCTCATTTTTAATTGTCGCCTTTCTTGCAGGGCGTCCGTTGACGCATAATATCAGTGCGAAATTACAAACACCGGCTGCAGCGTCAACGCCACGCTGCGAATCAGGCTTACACGGACTCGACCGATATCAAAACCGGCTTCCCTGGCGCAATAAGGCCGGACGGTTTCTCTGGACGATCGCCTGGGCATTGATGTTCCGATTTACACCGCCAGGACTACACGCCTGGCGCGCAATGCTTCTGCGATGCTTTGGTGCGCGAATCGGCAGGCGATGCTCCATTGCCCCGTCCTGCAGGATCTGGGCACCGTGGAATCTGCAAATCGGCGATGACTGCAAACTTGATGCCCAGGTGGACTGTTACTCGGTCGACCAGATTACCATAGGGGACCGGTCGATCCTCAGTCAGGGTGCATACCTCTGCTCAGCTTCGCACGATTTTCGCGATCCGGCGTTCTCGCTGACGCACGCGCCGATTCAGATCGGGTCCGATGTCTGGATTGCCGCCCGGGCCTTTATTCGTCCCGGAATTGAGGTTGGTTCGGGGGCGGTGGTAGGCGCCTGTGCCGTGGTCACGAAAAATGTTGAACCATGGAGTGTGGTTGCAGGCAGTCCGGCGCGCATGATTAATCGGCGCAGAATCCAACAGGCAAACCTCACCATCACGGATTCTCCACGACCAGACCAAGCGCAGGCACTCCGCGCAAGTAAACTCCTGGCGCTAAGAATGCTGCGCGGCATTGCCCTGATTCCTATTCTGCAGATGTTTCCAATTAAGCGGAATCGGATTGTTCTCTCGTCAAACGACGGGAAACTTCTTGGTTGCAATCCGCGTGCAATCGCCATCGAACTGGCAAATACGAAAAAGTACGAAGTTATCGTTCCTTTTCGATTTGGAGTAACGCATGAACAAATACCGGGCGTTACATTTGTGGAATGGATGTCGCCACGGCATCTCTACTATCACTGTACGGCAGGTGCATTGGTTAATAACGATAGAAGCTATTTTTTCCTTCCGAAGAGGAAACCCCAGTTTTACATCCAAACTTGGCATGGCACGGCGCTGAAGAAAATCGAAAACGATGCAAAGCACAAACTGCATCCATTCTACTATCTGAATGCCCGTTGCGAGAGTCGCAAAATAGACGTTATTATTTCGGGATGCCGCCACATGACGAACTTGTTCAGATCGTCGTTTTGGTATGCGGGAAAAATATTGGAGACGGGCACCCCTCGTGTCGATTGCCTGTTCGATGCGGAGTTTCGTAAAACCATGCGGCATGCTATATGGCAGGAGTCCGGGTTGGACGCTGATTCGCGCCTTTTTTTGTTTGCGCCGACGTTTAGGACAAGCAACACGCGGTACAATCTCGAACAACTAAAGAGGATCGACTTTGACCGTATTCGACAGGCGTGTAGGTCGAAATTTGGCGGAAACTGGGTAGTGGCGGTTCGGTTGCACCCTAACCTGATGAGTTCTGTCTCAACCCGTGAGATACAGGATGCAACCGGGCACAATGCTCTCGTTGCCAGTAAGGGGGATATGCAGGACTGGCTCTGCGCGGCTGATGTGCTCATGACCGATTATTCATCGATAATGTTCGATTTTGCAGTGACCGGACGCCCCTGCTTGCTCTACGTATTTGATGCAAAAGTTTATCAGGAGTCGCGCGGAATGTATCTGGCGTTGAATGAACTTCCATTCCTCTGTGTTCCAGAGGAGGACATCGCGGGTACGATATGCTCTTTTTCTCCAGAAAAATATCGGGAAAATGTCACCAACTTCCTTCATAAGATCGGAAATGTGGAAGATGGTGCGGCCACGAAGCGCGTCGTAAAATTGATAGAATACACGATTCAAAGCCGCCACGGCGGTGACATTCTGCCGACAAAAGTTAGCATTTAACCGGCGAAGGCGTTCTGGAACCACCAATGATTAGTTCTAGTAGTGGGGATTATCACATGAGGTTGGCGGAACGTTATCGATACAAGAATCGGCGTCCATACAGGGAGCGTATTGCCAGGTTAGCGTGGTGCGGTGTGCAACTGACTCTCTTTCGGCTGTTTCCGCATTTCATTGGCAAGGCCTGGCGCAAGTTCTTGTTATCTTGTTTTGGCGCGACGTTGGGGAGCAAGGTCAACGTCTGGCCATCCTGCCGTGTTTGGGCTCCCTGGAAATTGGAGACCGGCACGTTTGTTGCGATTGACGAGTGCGTCGATGTCTATAACGTGGAGAAGATTACCATCGGCAACTTTGTTGCGATCAGCAGGCGGGCTTTTCTTTGCACAGCAACACACGACATTTCAGACGTTGCACGTCAGTTGGTGGCAAGGCCGATTATCATCCGCGATGGCGTATGGATCGGTGCGCAGGCGTATATCGGACCCGGTGTGACAATCGGGGAAGGGGCAGTGATTGGAGCTTGTGCCGTCGTGACAAAGGATGTGCCCCCATGGGTGGTCATGGCGGGAAACCCCGCGCGAGCGATTCGTGAACGGCCGGTGAACAGGGATGAGTGGAAAAACGTTTTTCGCACGCTGGCGGAGGGCAGAATTGGCTGTGGCGGGCAGCGGTCCGCGACCGACTAAATGACATGAAAAGGGAAAGTGCAAATCCTGAAGTTGTTAATCGTGACCATCGGGTGGCTGCATTCATTTGGAGCCTTATTTGGCATGTGTGCTTCCGACCGACACCACGTTGGGCGTTCGGGGGGTGGCGACGCTTTCTGTTGCGCGCAATCGGCGCCAGCATTGGCAAGGGTGCGGTAATTCACCCTACCTGCCGTATCCGCTCACCTTGGAATTTGAAAATGGGAGCGTTGGCTTGCTTGGGTGATCACGTTGACTGCTCTTGTGAGGCGCAGGTCACCATCGGAATGAAGTCGACCGTAAGCCAGAAGAGCATGCTTTGCACAGTCGAGTATGATGCAACGACTCGACAACTCTTGGCAGTTGCCCGACCGATCGTCATCGAGGATTATGCTTGGGTTGCGGCAAATGTTTTCGTCTGCCCCGGTATCCGCATCGGCTCGCATGCCGTGGTTGGTGCATGTTCCGTGGTCACTGAGAACGTGTCGCCGGATTGTATCGTAGGAGGTAACCCGGCGCACGTGATCAAGACAAGTGGATCGCGACTTGGTTCACCTACTGCCGCATGCTGGCAACCGAAGAGGCCATGCTCGTGGCGATGGAACAAGATGCGCAGTAGCGATTAAATGAGGTCAATTTAGGAGATCAACAATTCAATGACAGCGATTATTTTAGCGGCTGGCCTGGGAACACGTTTGCGCCCGATAACGGATAAAAAACCTAAATGCATGGTGAAAGTCGCCGGAAGAGCAATCTTGCAACGCCAAATTGATGCATATTTGGCGGCAAAAGTTGATAAAATCATTGTGGTTGCCGGTTATCGCAGTGAAGTTGTTGAAAGGATGTGTTCAGCGTACGGGAATCACGTTCAGATAGTTCGAAATAATGAATATTCGAAAACAAACAATATGTATTCGCTGTATTTGGCCTTGAAACAACTGGGGAATGAACCCTTTCTGTTGAGCAACGGGGATGTCGTGTATGATCCGGGCATTATCAACGATATTATTGGGCAAGAAGGGGCATATATTGCGGCGGACCATAATAGTTATTCAGAAGAATCCATGAAGATTGTGGTTCAGGGTGGGTGCGTGAAAGACATCAGCAAACAAATCGATCAAGGCCGCGCGTATGGTTGCTCCATCGATCTATACAAATTCGATTTAACGGCAGCAACGGAATTCAAACTTGTGATCGAGGAGATTATTGAAACGAGAAATAGTCGGAATGAATGGACGGAGGTTGCCCTTCAAACGGCTATTCAAAACAATCGGATTCTTATGAGACCGTTCGACATATCAAAGCGTAATTGGGTGGAAATAGACAACTTTGCTGATCTATCGGTTGCAGACCGCCTTTTTAGTACGTTACGGTTACGAGATGTTAAACTGTTTCTCGTCGATCTTGACGGGACATTGTATCTGGGGGATCAACCGATTACCGGAGCGTCAAAATTCGTCAATGAACTCAGATTGAGACAAAAACCCCATTGGTTTGTTTCAAACAATTCTGCGCGGAGCAAGGCGCAATATGTTGAGAAGTTGCGTGAAGTGGAGATTCCGGCTACCGTGGATAACATCGTATTGTCCACGGACGGCGCTATTCGTTACTTACAAGATAAACTTGCAAAAAGAATTAATGTGTTGGGCACAGTATCCTTATGCGAGGCAGTTTCCTGTGCGGGACTTTCAATTTGCACAACAGATTGCGACTATGTGCTGATTGGGTATGATACCGAACTCACCTATGAAAAACTGGCGACAGCAGCTTTACTTATTAATAGTGGCTGTCCATATATTGCAACGCATGGTGATGTCGTGTGTCCAACTTCTAAAGGCCCGATTCCTGACATAGGTTCAATGTTGGCGCTACTGGAGAGGGCGACGCAGAAACAGCCGGAACGAATTTTCGGAAAACCATCTCCGGAAATGGTTGCACACATATTGACGAATTGCGGAGTTGCATCAACTGACGCTGTTTTTATCGGGGACCGATTGTATACGGACATGAAAATGGCAAGAGCCGTTAACGCACCCTTTATTCTGGTTCTAAGTGGTGAAACGCGACGGGAGGATGTGGAAGAGCTGGAAGATAATCCCGACTTGATTGTTGATCATGTGGGAATTCTTGCCCAAATGGTTGCCGAGTAACTGTTAGAAATCGACGGTCTCCTCGGGTGGCACTACTCCCGCCTGCGGGCGAGGTACGAGTAAATGATCGACTTGAAGATGGGTTCGACGTCGAACGGTTTATCGGTGAAGGACGTCTGCTCTACCTGTGGAAAAGCATGGAGCTGATCGCAAAGTTGTATGACAAAAAACCGCTTCGCGAGAGAGTCCGAGATGAACATTTCTATACTTATTCTGACCTATAACGAGAGTCAGAACCTGCCAGGTTGTCTGGAATCGGTTTCCTGGTCGGACGATATTGTCGTGCTGGACTCGTACAGCACCGACGGAACGATGGGGATCGCGATGGCGAAAGGTGCCCGCGTGATTCAGCGTTCGTTCGACAACTGGGCCTCACATCAGAACTGGGCTGTAAGGGAAATTCATTTCCAGCATCCGTGGGTCTTCTATCTTGATGCCGACGAACGTATGACATCGGAACTGCGTGCGGAGATCGAAACAATTGCGGCAGATATAAACGAGCGGCGGGTTGCCTTCTACTGCGGCAGAAAGAACTATTTCATGGGCAAGTGGATTCGTCATTCGTATCCACCATCCAGGATCATGCGATTCTTCCGGCCAAATCATGTCAAATTTGAACGTCTTGTGAATCCGACTGCTGTTATCGATGGGCCACACGGATATCTTCTGGGATTGTTTACGCATTATAATTTCAGTAAGGGGATTACGGAATGGCTCGACAAGCACAATCGATATTCGACGTGGGAGGCGATTGAAGGCCTTCGTGTGTTGCGTGGTGAGGACGGGCATCCGCCGAATCTTTTCAGTTGCGATTCGGCACAACGGCGGAAAGCACTCAAACGCCTGTCCTTCCGCCTGCCCTGCCGGTCAACAATCAAGTTTTTGTACCTATATTTAATTTGTGGCGGGATCTGCGATGGATATGCTGGACTTATATACTGCCGCTTGCAGGCAATCTATGAGGGAATGATCTCCGCAAAGATGATAGAACTGCTGCGACGCGAACGTGATATGACAATCTAGCACTACCGAGGGAAGATGCCGAGTGATCGGTGAAACGAAAAGTTTGGAGTGCGCGACCTTGGTCGCGCTTTGTCGGGCGGGGCTTGCTCTGCCCGCAGGAAAAGAAATAGAGACGCTGCAGGATCAGCCCGTACGCCGCGGCAGGCCGCGGCTGCAAAAAGCGGCGGCAAGCCGCCGCACTCCAAACTTTTTTGCCGCGGATTTCGCATGGTTGCCAGATAGACGGTCGATAAAGCGGTGCGACGAAGTGTAAACGACAAAGTGTGCGACAAAGTGTGAAAACGAGCAGTCATCGCTAACTGCCTTTGAGAGTGTTCTGCCATACCTGCCGCTCCTATTCGCACTACGCCACACTTCGTCGCTTTCTTCGTCCCACGCTTCGTCGTCTACGCTTCGTCGCAATACTTCGTCGGGCCATAGGGCGGGGCTTGCCACGCCCGCAGGGATAGAAAAAGAGACGCCGCAGGATCAGCC
>JBAXJT010000079.1:0-7308 GCA_037137715.1 Nitrosomonadales bacterium | reverse complement strand
ATCAAGCCGGGATGAGCGGATTCGTGGCCAAGCCAATCAATTCGACCGAGTTGATCAACAAACTGGTCGAACTGTGCTTTCCCTACATTTCAGACGGCATTTAATCTCGCCCGAAATGTAAGGCATGCGCTAAAAAATGTTGCCATGATCGAACGGCTTTGGGTTGGTTGAGTAAAAAATAGGCTGCATGACGGACAGTGCAGATAGCCCAATTGCTACGGCGTGATTTTCTATTGCCCCTGCGGGCTCGCCACTTACTCTTGCGGGTGCCGCAAGGCATTTAGCGGAATTTTCCATCAATTTCAGATGATCTGTGAACAAGATTAGTTCATCCGCGAAACATATTAAGTCATCGGCATGCTTACTCAGATGCTCGTGACACTGCACCCATTACCCGATCTAGTCTGCCGCACCTGCTAAATTGTTCGCTGAGCCTGTAAAACTGTTCGCAGATCCTGTTAACTTGCTCGCGGATGATGCTTAATTGAATGCAGATCCTGAAAATTTTCCTGCGGCTTGCGCCAAATCGACTGACGCGCCCCCCAAACTGACTGCAAGTGATCATTTTGGCGTCGCCACGTCTGCGGCAAGGAATACCGGCTGAATAAAATAACCGCATTGATGAATAATTCAGTCTCCCGCTAGATAATTCGGCCCCGGGAGACGATGATTGATCAGGTTTTGTCGTTAATGAAACAACTAGCGGGGCGTCCATATAAAAAGCTGACTTATCAATCAAGCCATTAAAATGACGGGCAGCTTAAAAAAACTGGTAGCATCAAGCATAATCGTTTGCCCTGAAATATTGCCTCCCTATGTCCGACAAGAAAAGCCTCTCCGAACGCGACATCTGCACTAAATACATAACCCCCGCCGTTATTCAGGCTGGTTGGGATTTGTTCACGCAGATTCGCGAGGAAGTCAGTTTCACCAAGGGGCGCATCATCGTGCGCGGCAAGTTGCATACACGGGGCGAACTCAAGCGCGCCGACTACATCCTTTACTACAAATCCAACATTCCACTGGCCGTCATCGAGGCGAAGGACAACAGCCACGGCGTCGGCTCTGGTATGCAGCAGGCGCTGAACTATGCTGAGACGCTGGCGGTGCCATTCGTGTTCAGCTCCAACGGCAATGGATTTCTGTTTCACGATCGCACCGGAATGTCGGAACAAACCGAGCGCGAATTGCGTTTAGAAGAGTTCCCATCCCCTGCCGAACTGTGGCAGCGTTATTGTCAGTGGAAAGGCATTGCGACTGAGCAGGCGCTCAAGACCGTAGAAATGCCGTATTACGATGATGGTACAAGCCGCGCGCCGCGCTACTATCAGGCGAACGCCATTAACAACACGATCGAAGCTGTGGCCCGTGAGCAGCAACGCATCCTGCTGGTCATGGCGACCGGCACCGGCAAGACCTATACCGCGTTTCAAATCATCTGGCGGCTGTGGAAGTCGGGTACCAAAAAACGCATCCTGTTTCTGGCCGACCGCAACATTCTGGTCGATCAGACCAAGAACAACGACTTCAAGCCGTTTGGCGCTGCGATGACCAAGATCAGTAAACGCCAGATCGACAAGAGCTACGAGATTTACTTGTCCCTTTATCAGGCGGTCACGGGCAGCGAGGAAGACCAGAATATCTATAAGCAATTCTCGCCGGATTTCTTCGACCTGATCGTGATCGACGAGTGCCATCGCGGCAGCGCATCGGAAGATTCTGCCTGGCGCGTGATTCTCGACTATTTTTCATCTGCTACCCATATCGGACTGACCGCTACGCCCAAAGAAACAAAGGATGTTTCCAGTATTTATTACTTCGGCGAACCGGTTTTCAGCTACACGCTGAAGCAGGGTATCGACGACGGATTTCTGGCTCCTTATAAAGTGGTGCGTATCGACATCGACAAGGATCTGCAAGGCTGGCGTCCAAATAAAGGTCAGGCCGACAAGAACGGTCAGGTGATTGAAGACCGGATTTATAACCAGATCGACATGGATCGCACGCTGGTGCTGGAAAAGCGCACCGAGCTGGTCGCCCGTAAAATCACCGAGTATCTGGCGGCGACCGACCCCTATGCCAAGACCATCGTGTTTTGTGACGACATCGATCACGCCGAGCGTATGCGTCAGGCGCTGGTCAATCTCAACCCTGAACGGGTGAAGGAAAGCCGCAAATATGTGATGCGCATTACCGGCGACGAAATCGAAGGCAAGGCCGAACTGCATAACTTCATCAACCCTGAAGAACGCTATCCGGTGATCGCCACCACCTCAAAGCTGATGACCACCGGTGTGGATGCACAAACCTGTAAGCTGGTGGTGCTGGATCAGCACATCAAGTCGATGACCGAATTCAAGCAGATGATCGGTCGCGGCACCCGCATCAATGAGGACTACGACAAATACTGGTTCACCATCATGGATTTCAAGAAGGCGACCGAACTGTTCGCCGACGAGGCGTTCGATGGCCCGCCGATTGTGATTTATGAGCCGGAACCGGATCAGCCGCCGGTGCCACCCGACGAGCCGCCACTTGATGAAGAGGGCAATCCTGCGCCGGAAACTACAGCCGTACCGGGCGAGGGCGGTGAGAATAGCGAACCTGGTACTGGACGCGTCAAATATGTGATCGGCGACGTCACGGTGTATGTGTTGTCTGAACGCGTGCAATATCTCAGTGCCGATGGCAAGCTGATTACCGAATCGCTCAAGGATTACACGCGCACCACCGTGCGCCGCGATTATGCCTCGCTGAAGGACTTTCTGTTGAGTTGGAGCAAAGCGGATCGTAAAGCCGCTATCCTGAACGAACTGGAAGAACACGGTTTGTTACTGGAGCCGCTGGCGGATGAGGTCGGCAAGAATTTCGATGCGTTCGATTTGATCTGTCACGTCGCGTTCGACCAGCCGCCATTAACCCGCCGTGAACGTGCCGATCAGGTCAAGAAGCGCAATTACTTTACCAAATACGGCGAACAGGCTCGTAAAGTGCTGGAAACCCTGCTGGAAAAATATGCCGATACCGGCATACAAAATATCGAAGACATCAAAATCCTCACGCTCGACCCGTTCAAAAACATGGGGACAGCCAGTGAACTGGTGTCAGCCTTTGGTGGCAAACCCGCCTATATGGCAGCCCTTCATGAGCTGGAAGAACACCTCTACGCCTAACCTTTACCGAGAAGCAGTCCATTTATGAGTATTTCCTCCACCATTAAATCCATTCAGGACATCATGCGCAAAGACGTCGGTGTCGATGGCGACGCGCAACGTTTGAGCCAGCTGGTCTGGATGCTGTTTCTGAAAATCTTCGACGACCGCGAAAGCGAGTGGGAGTTATTGCAGGACAATTACCAGTCGCCTCTGCCGGAAGCTTATCGCTGGCGCAACTGGGCCGCCAACCCTGAGGGTATGACCGGGGAGGCGCTAAAACAGTTTCTGGATAACGAGATGTTTCCGGCGTTACAAACACTGGAAGCCCGTGGCGGCGACCAGCGCGCCTATGTGATTCGTTCGGTGTTCGAGGGGGCCTATAACTACATGAAGTCCGGCCAGTTGATCCGTCAGGTGGTCAACAAGATTCAGGAGGGCGTGGATTTCAACAAGGCGCAGGAGCGTCATTTGTTCGGCGATATGTACGAGCAGTTGCTGCGCGACTTGCAGGCGGCGGGCAATGCGGGCGAGTTTTACACCCCGCGCGCCGTCACCGAATTCATGGTGCGCATGACCAATCCTCGCCTCGGTGAAAAGGTGATGGATCCGGCCTGCGGCACGGGCGGTTTTCTGTCCTGTTCGATTGAACATATCCGCCGTCAGGATGTGCAGACGGTAGACGATGAGGTTGCATTGCAGGCCAGCATCTTCGGTATCGAGAAGAAGCCGATGCCACATTTGCTGTGTACCACCAACATGATCCTGCACGGCATCGACGTGCCGAGCAATATTCGTCATGACAACACCTTGGCGCGTCCGCTGATCAGCTGGACACCGAAAGAGCGTGTCGATGTGGTCGTCACCAATCCGCCGTTCGGCGGCATGGAAGAGGACGGCATTGAAACTAACTTTCCGGCATCCTTCCGCACCCGTGAAACCGCCGACCTGTTTCTGGTTCTGATCATGCAATTGCTGAAAGTCGGTGGCCGTGCAGCCCTTGTTCTGCCGGATGGTTTTCTGTTCGGCGAAGGCATCAAGACTCGCATCAAGGAAAAGCTGCTGGAAGAATGCAATCTGCACACCATCGTGCGTCTGCCTAATGGTGTGTTCGCACCCTATACCGGCATCAAGACCAATCTGTTGTTTTTCAGCAAGGGTGCGCCGACCCAGCACATCTGGTTTTATGAGCATCCGTATCCGGCAGGCGTAAAGAGCTACAACAAAACCAAACCGATGAAGATCGAAGAGTTTGATGTTGAGGCGGCATGGTGGGGTGTGGAATCCGATGGTTTTGCGCACCGCGTCGAAAATGAACAGGCGTGGAAAGTCAGTCTGGCCGACATTAAGGCGCGCAACTACAACCTCGATTGCAAGAATCCGCATGTTGGCGAACAGGAAATTCACGATCCTGATGTGCTGCTGACGCAATACGCCGCCATGCAGAACGATATCGCTGTATTGCGTAATCAGTTGAAAATGATACTGGGAGAGGCGCTGCAAGGAGATTCGTCGAAATGACCGCTGATCTTACATCGGCAGGCTCCATCGTATTGCCTACGGGTTATGGCGACTTTTTGCTGGAAATCAAAGCGCAGGTTCGCCAGCGTCAATTTCAGGCATTGCGCGCCGCAAATACGGAGTTACTTCAACTGTATTGGTGGCTGGGTGAAAATATCAGCCGACGACAGGCGGAGCTGGGCTGGGGTAAATCCGTAGTCGAAAATCTGGCGCGGGATTTGCAGGTCGAGTTTCCCGGACGCAATGGGTTTTCCGCCCAAAATCTCTGGTTGATGCGGCAATTTTTCAATGAATACAGCCAATTGCCAAAACTCCAACCGCTGGTTGGAGAAATTAGTTGGGCTAAAAATCTGCTGATTATGGCGCGCTGCAAGGATGAGCTGGAACGAGAATTTTACCTGCGTGCGACAGCTCGTTTCGGTTGGACGAAAAATGTGCTGCAACACCAACTCGACAATCAAAGTTACGCGCAATATCTCAAAGGGCAAACCAACTTCGATGCTGCTGTGCCGGAAACCATCAAGGCGCAAGCCATGCTGGCGGTTAAGGATCACTACACCTTTGATTTTCTTGGCTTATCTGACGCACATTCAGAGCGTGAACTGGAAGAGGCGCTGGTGCGCAATCTGCGTCGTTTCCTGGCCGAAATGGGCGGGGCGTTCACCTTTGTCGGCAATCAATATCGGCTTGAAGTGGATGGCAAGGATTACTTCATCGACCTGTTGCTGTTCCATCGTCGCCTGCGCTGTCTGGTTGCCATCGAACTCAAGATCGGTGATTTCAAGCCGGAGCATAAAGGGCAGATCGAGTTTTATCTGGACACACTGGATCAGCAACACCGTATCGAGGGTGAAAATCCGCCCATCGGTATCGTAATCTGCCGCAGTAAAACCAAAACTATGGTCGAATACGCGCTACGCACCGCGACCCATGCACTGGGTATCGCCACTTACACCGTCACCCCGCAATTGCCCGCTGGTTATCAGGACGACCTGCCCAGTCCGGAACAAATCGCAGCGCGCTTGCAGGGTTGGGCGGGCGAAATAGAGAGTGACGAGCAATGAAAACAATATCCACCTTAATCACCGACCATATAGACATCTGGACGGCAGCGGAGACTGAGAAAAAATCCGGTCGTGGTCGTGCGTCCGGCAATGCGGGCAGCGTTTACGGCATCAAGAAGCTGCGCGAGCTGATACTGGAACGGCGGTGCGCGGCAAGCTCGTGCCGCAGGATGCGAACGATGAACCCGCCAGCGAGCTGTTAAAACGCATACAGGCGGAAAAGGCGAAGTTGATTGCCGAAGGCAAGATCAAGAAAGACAAACCGCTTGCGGCGATAACTGAAGATGAAAAACCGTTTGAGTTGCCAAAGGGCTGGGAGTGGGTCCGATTCGCTGATCTTGTTAATGTGCTGAATGGGCGAGCATATAAAAAAGAAGAGTTGATTGACGCGGGAACCCCAGTACTTCGGGTTGGTAATTTATTTACTTCTGAGCATTGGTATTACTCAGATCTTATTTTGGAAGAGGATAAATACTGTCATAAGGGTGACTTATTGTTTGCATGGTCAGCATCGTTTGGGCCGTTTATTTGGGATGGTGACAAGGCGATATATCACTATCACATATGGAAGCTTGATTTGTACGGTGGCGATCTTCTTTACAAGCGTTATCTTTATACTTTTCTACTTGAGCAGACACAGAAAA
The DNA here is from genome assembly GCA_037137715.1 of Nitrosomonadales bacterium. Classification (GTDB taxonomy): domain Bacteria; phylum Pseudomonadota; class Gammaproteobacteria; order Burkholderiales; family Gallionellaceae; genus Gallionella. The sequence goes on along the minus strand of JBAXJT010000079.1, from coordinate 927 downwards.
TTAAGGCTGCTGGTCATGGTGTGATGATGATACACATGACCAAAGAAAAGATGGAAAAGCTTGTTGTGTATTTGCCGCCCATTGAAGAGCAGCATCGCATCGTTGCGAAAGTCGATGAATTGATGGCGCTGTGCGACCAGCTGGAAAACAAGCACAGTAACGCCGCCGAAGCACACGAAAAATTGGTTAGTCATCTGCTTGGCACGCTCACGCAGTTGCAAAACGCAGAAGACTTCAGCGCTAACTGGCAGCGTATCGCCGCGCATTTCGATACCCTGTTCACAACGGACGCCAGCATCGATGCGCTGAAGCAAACCCTGCTGCAACTGGCAGTGATGGGTAAACTTGTGCCGCAAGATGTGAATGATGAACCAGCTAGTGCATTGCTCAATCGCATACAGGCTGAAAAAGCCAAGCTGATCGCTGAAGGCAAGATCAAGAAAGACAAACCTCTGCCACCGATTACGGATGATGAAAAGCCGTTTGAAGTGCCGGAAAACTGGCAGTGGGCGCGGCTTAAAGATATTGTATATTTATTGGGAGATGGCTTGCACGGCACGCCGGTTTACACACCCAATACCGAGTGTTATTTTGTGAATGGCAACAATCTTGATAATGGCCGGATCATCATCAAGCATGAAACAAAAACTGTGTCCTTGGAAGAAATGGCAAAGCACAGGAAAAATTTGAATGAAAGAACCGTGCTTGTTTCTATTAATGGAACCATTGGTAATGTGGCTTTTTATAGCAATGAAAATATCATCCTTGGAAAAAGCGCGTGCTATTTTAATTTGGCAGATCTGATTTATAAAAACTATATTAAGTTGTTGGTTGAGAGTCCATATTTTATAGGTTACGCATTCAATAGCGTCAGCCCCCGGTGTCAGACTAGTTGTCGCCTCAAAAAATTTAACTTTGAGGTGTGGA
>JBAXJT010000078.1:0-7776 GCA_037137715.1 Nitrosomonadales bacterium | reverse complement strand
AAAAATGCGGACATGTATTTACATTTTTGGTGTAAAAATGAGCCTAATGACATTACAAAACTTTATTCAGGAACATGGCGACGAGCATTGTTCCGCTCTGTTTGACGTAAAACTTCGAACGGTTGCAGGATGGCGCAGGGGCGAAGCCAAGCCGCGATCCAACAAAGCCAATGCCATTGTCAAATTGACCGATAACAAAGTAACCCTTGAAGGCATCTATGGGGAATTTGGCCTTTGCCTTGATTCTAAAGATAAAATTGCCCTTAAACGCCGCAAAGACGACGCGCCCCTGCAAAAACATGAGCCACTTTGACACCCCGGCAGGATAAGCCGGGGTTCTTTTTCCAACCATAACCATAATAAAAACATGAAATCATTCGTCACCACCGAAAACCTACCCCAGGGCGTTTTGTACCGGGTCTCCACTCGCGGCAACGGCTATCTGAACATGAAGACGCAAAACCCCAGGCCCAAGCGAATCGGCAAGCATACCGCCCACCTTGTTGACCGCTACAGGTTGCGAGGGAGTGAGTCCACCCACATCGTGGCCCCTTGCAAGCGCGGCGGCGAGTTCATGAAGCACCGGGACTTTGACCAGGTTGAATCGGTGCATTTTGCCGACTTCGGCTGGTATGAACCCAGCGACGAGGGCTTTTACCGGATGGAGCCGCAGCCATGAAGGCCGCGACGAGGATCATCGGGCTGGCCGGGCCGAGGGGCAGCGGCAAGGGAACGGTCTACAACATATTGCAAGCGAAACACGGGGCGCTGGAATTTGCGTTTGCCACCCCCTTGAAAACCGCCCTTTGCTGTGTTTTGGGGAAGGACATCGCCTGGCTGGAATGCAACAAAGACAAGATTGTGAGCTTGCACGGCCAAGATTTGGACCTGCGCCAATTGATGCTCGACGCGGGCGACTTCTGGCGGGCAAGGGATGACGGGGTGTTCGTCAACCGGCTGGTGGATCAGGTGTTGAAGCGGGTGCAGGATTCGCCCGGCGCGATCATCGTCATCACCGACGTGCGGCGGCCGCCCGAGGCTGACGCGGTGCGGCAGATGAAGGGCGAGATGTGGCATATCCGCAGACACGGCACCGGACAAGGGCCGCACGACGATCATGAGGTCGAACATTATTTTGACGATCTGATACAAATCGGGGACAGGTTCATCCAAAACGGCACACTGGAGGTTTTAGCAGCCAATGTCGATGCCGCATTCGCCCGTTCAGCCAATGTCGATACCGTATTCTCCCGTTTAGACGCGACGGCCTGACCATGGCCGCCAAACCCACCCAGTTCAAGCCGGTTGTCCCGGTCCCCGAGGGGACGCCGGCACCGCCGCAGCGACACCCGCACCGGGGCGAACCGGCGCGACGGTTCCCCTATTATTTAGCCGATGGCGATTTTGCGGGCTGGTCGTGCGAGTTCCCCGACTCGTCCGGCCAGCCGGTCACGTTGCCGCTGACCTGGACGCAGGACACCCATCCGCCACATGATTTGATGTGGCGATGGCAAGCCCTGCCCGAACCTCGTCCGCTGTATGGCTTGCTGGATTTGTCCGGTTGTCGGGTCTTGGATTCGGGTTATTCCCTCCCAACCCTGATTTTCCCCACCGAGGCGGAGGCCGACCAAGCGCGTGAAGCCTTGACCGGCTTGGTGTTGGACGGGGAAACGGTGTCAATCCCCTGCCTGTCGTGGTTTGGCGGGCCGAATTGCGCCATGAAAAACGACTGGACACCGATCAACGGCCGGCCGGTTTGGATTTGGCCGGGGTATTCGTGCCAGCGCAAGCGTTTATCGCCGTTTGAAGCGGAATCCGGCGAACTGCCGGAATCCCAGCCGTTCCTGCCGGACAAGCGCCAACCGGGTTTGGTTGCCGCCGCGAAGATCGCGGAGGTGTTGACACAGCAGGGCTGCACAGTCATGGTGCTGTCGTTGCCTGAAATTGGCGCATACCGGGAGGGATGGGGCGTTGCAGACGTGATCGCGACGGACGGCTTAACCGGACAAAACCTGTTTGATTTCATTCGCACACGGTTAAACCCGTTTTCACCCGCCAAGTTTGGGACGGATAAGGCCGTCAAGCGGGCAGATTTGCCTGAGGGGCTTTCTACCCCACAACAGGCTTGCGCCTTGCCGTTGGAAAACGCGGCGCACACAGACGCGCAAGCGGGCGCGAATCCGGCTTGCGCGGGCAGCGTGGAAGCGGGGCCGATAGATTGGAGTTGGACATTGCAGCTTAAGGGGGGCAGGGACAACCCACTTGACTGTCGGGAAAACGTGAATAGGTTCCTATTGCATCATCCTGTCCTAAAGGGGGTTGTGTTTGCCGATGAATTTTCCAGGAATATCGTCATGCGCAAGCCCGCGCCTTGGGTCATCGAAAACGGTTTTGAGGAAAGGCCATGGTCTCTGACCGATTCATATGAGCTAGGCGACTGGCTGTCACAGAATGCCAATCTGTTATGCCGTGGGATTGAACCGATAACGCAAGCGGTTTCTTGGTGTGCGTCGCTTAATAGGTACACACCCCCTGCCGAATATGGAGATTCTTTAGTATGGGATGGCATAGAAAGACTAAAAAGCTGGACGCATGTGTATCTTGGTTCTGAATTGAATGAATACTCAAGCCTGATCGGCTCTATCTGGTTCATTGGAATGGCAGCAAGGATATACAAGCCCGGTTGCATCAATCGTTTTATGATTATTCTGGAGGGCGAACAATTTAGGGGAAAATCGGCGGCACTCAGGGCCATTGGTGGGAAATGGTTTCGAGATACGGTGCTAGACCATCGGAACAAGGATCAGTATCTGAACTGGCAGGGTTGTTTAATTTATGAAATAGCCGAACTGGACAGCTTCAACCGGGCCGAAAGCACGACAATGAAGGCCATCGTGTCAAGCCCATCCGACTTTTTTAGGGCGCCCTATGAAGCCAGGCCGATGGACTATCCTAGGACGGTTGTTTTTGCCGGGACAACTAATCAAAACGCCTATTTTAAGGATTCAACAGGGAATACACGCTATTGGCCGATAAAAACAAGCATCATCAAATTGGAAGAATTAATCGCCATCAGGGATCAATTGTTTGCTGAAGCAGTGCATTATTACAAGCAAGGCACCGACTGGTGGCCGAGTTACAAACAACAGACACTCTTATTATCACCGGAGCAAAACGAGCGCGAAATAATAGACCCTTGGGAGGAAATCATTGAGAATTATGTCATCGGCAAGGCATTTATAACCATCAAGGATATTTTAATCAATGCCAGTTGTCTTAATATTGACGCGGGGAAAATTGATGCATCACGCAGTATGGCTATGCGGGTTGGCTCAATACTGCAACGATTGGGCTGGAAACGGGTTAGAACATCAGCAGACGGCAAACGTCAATACCATTATCAATCGCCAGATAATAAAGGTAATTACGATGCATTTTAATAATTATGGCATCGAGCAATCATTATCCTGCTGCCCTACCTGCCCTACCTCTGCCCTACCTGAAAACTGCAAGGTAGGGCAGGATAAGTTTATGATATTTAAGCGGTTTTTAGCCCCTGCCCTACCTGCCCTACCTGACTCCCTCGCGTGTGTGCCGGCGCCCGCGCACGAGATACAGGTAGGGCAGGTAGGGCAGGTAGGGCAATGTGTTAGTAATCATATATTTACTATGCCCTACCTAGTGTTTATCCTGCCCTACCTGCCCTACCTTCTCGTTATGGTTAAATTCATGGATAAATGTGGATTATGCTTAAAGTCCTGTTTTTCTTACGATTTCAACAATATCTGTTGCCGAGTGAGATTTTTATGCAGATTGCCAAATTCCAAAAACAGCCATTCTTGGCGGCTTGCATGGGTTCAACGCTGGAAAAAACAATACAGCGAAGATGCCGCACTCGAAACGCAGCGATTGGCACGGCAGGAGTTGGGACTGTGAGGATCGAGATAGGCTCCAACATTGCGCAAATACGGGAAGCATTCAGAGACATGCCCAAGCAAATCCCGTTCGCCATCTCCTATGCCGTCAACAAGACGGCGCAAGCCGTCAAGCAAGCGGAACAGTCCGAAATGCGGCGCGTGTTCGATAAGCCAACGCCCTGGACCATGAACGCGCTGGAATTGAAGCCCGCTCTAGCCAAGTATGCGGACACCTATGCCATAGTGAAATTCAAGGGCCGACCGGGCCATTACCTGGAGCCGCATGTGTTTGGAGGCGGACGTGCGCTTAAAGCGTTTGAGAAGTCATTACAGGCGGTTGGAGCCATGCCATCGGGTACATACGCAGTCATCCCACAACGCGCATCATGGGCGGCTCGGATAGACCAATACGGCAATTTGGCGAGCGGTTTGATAGGCCAACTACTCTCGTATTTCCAAGCCAGCGAACTATCTGGGGGGCATACCAGCAATATGACAAAAAAGGGCAGGGACAAGCTGGGCCGTTTCGTTCGTGAGGATGGGCTTACGAAAATATCAGGCGTGGTCTATTTCATCAGCAATGGGCAAGGCAGGACACGCCACTTGCATCCGGGCATATGGGCCAAGAAAGGCACCCATGGCAGCAACATTGCCCCCGTCCTGCTGTTCGTGCGGCATGTCAGCTACAAGCCAAGGTTTGATTTCTTTGGCGTAGCAGAGCGCACCGTGGCAAAGGAACTGCCCAACAACGCCCGTATGGCCATCATCCATGCCATGGCCACCTCCACGTTCAAGGGAAAATGGAAATGAACCCACAAAAAAACCGAGTAGGTACTTCCACAGCATTGTGCCATAAGGGTAATTCAACCCCCTCAATGTTGCTAGTTACCAACAATGCGTACTGGTACGCTCAAATATTGGAAAAAATATGAAAATCGGCAACGGTACGCACTTAGCGATTGAATACATTGAAATATCAAAGCTTAAGCATGACCCTAATAATGCCCGAAAACATCCCACGTCACAGATTGACGAGTTTAAGGCAATTATTAGCGAAGTAGGGTTTATTACTCCTGCCATCATCGACGCTGCCAATGTCATCCAATGCGGCAATGGCGCGGTCATGGCCGCCCGCGAGCTTAGGTTAAAAACAATCCCCTGCGTCAGGTTGGCCGATCATACCCCGGATCAATTACGGGTGTTAAGGATTTCGCACAATAGCATTGGCGAAAAATCCGAATGGGATAACGTGATCCTGTTGTCTGAAATCAACCTATTGCCCATTGACCTACAGCCCTTGACCGGCTTCGACCCGCAAACGCTCATCAATCAACTCAAACTGCCCGAATGGGAGGATGTAACCGACGATGGCACCTCGCAAGAAGACCCCGCCCCCTACACGGTGGACACCGCCAAGCAACCGGACACCGGCATCAAGGTACCGATAGCCTTTGAACTCAGCAAGCCCATCGCCCAAAAAGCCCGGCTACTCAGGGACAAGGCGGGTTTTGACAAGGACTGGGCTGGTTTTTTCATCATGCTCATCGAACAATACGAGGCTAACCCATGAGTTTAAGGCCGTTCACCGGGGAATACCTGCTCCACCCCGTCCCCTTGCACCTAGACCTCAACTGGTGCAGCCATGCCTGTTTCTATTGCTTCGCCAACCTCAACCAAACCGAGCGCCGCACCCAGAACGAAGGCTTGCAATGGCTGATGAAGTGGAAAGGCAACGACACCACGCTGGTCGGCTGGTTATTAGCCAACGGCTACCCGATCATGGTCAGCAACACCGCAGACCCGTTGTCGGCATCCAACATCGAGACCTTCATCGCGTTTCAAGAGATTTGCCAAGCCAAGCACATCCCCTTGTGCTTCCAGACCAAGGGCGGGCATAAAGACCATGAAGCCGTCATGCTCGACAACCCGCCGACCATGATCTACATCAGCTTTACCTCCGACCAAGAGGAATTCCTAAAAACCTCCGAACCCGGCGCACCTTCATTTCAGCACAGGGTCGAATTGGCCCTTTCTGCCAAACGTCAAGGCCACCACGTCGTTTTAGGCATCAACCCCATGGTTCCCCACTGGTGGGATGATTTCGGCGGATTCTGCCGGAAAATGGCCGATGCTGACATCCACCATGCGTGGATTGGCAATCTCCACCTCAATTACAAGCAAATTGCCAACATCCCGCCCAAGCAAAAGGCCAGATTTGCCAAAGATATTGCTATGTCGCAAACCAGCCGCCCGATAGACTGGGAGATGCACCAAGACATCGAAGCGGCCGGCATCCATGAATTCATCGGCTACACCAACGAAAAGCCCGGTTTTTGGAGGGATTACTACCGCATCACCGGCCACCCGTTCATGCCCACGGTTGACGGCTGGCGCGATTACTTGGAACAAGAATCAGCCGGGGCCACCGTGGAATTCACCTTTCAAAACTTTGACGATTGGGCCTACATCGGCTGCGACTTGGAAAAATCCGAATTCAAGGACTACCTCAACGGCTATGGAAAATCCCTGCGCAACAACGGCATCCAGCCAAAAGCCAAATCATTCACCGAGGTACACGCCAGCCATTGGAACTGGCTGGACTACAAAACCCCGTTTCGCCATCCAAACTTCTACTTGTCCTGCCAACTATCGCCGGAAGGCGTTATTTTGCGGCGGCAAGATGATGATAATAAGGACGTGTTGATCTATGCGCCAGGACGGCCCGGAAAGGAACTCATGTGGAACGTCGATACCGACAGCCCGTTAATCATCCCGCACAGCAGGTAACACCCATGCCAGGCTCAGGAAAAGGCATCTCAACCTCAGCCGATAAAGAGGTTTGAGTCAACACCGACCAAGGAAAAGCAGCAAGAAACGCATCGCCATCCCGGAAGGTCAAGGTTGGCGACTGGATACACCAGCCCAACCCGTGGAAAGGTTGGTGGAAGAACCCTTAACGTAAACACTCAACCTAAACGAGGTCACACCATGCCAGGCTCAGGCAAAGGCATCACCACATCGACGGGTAAAACCGTCGGCGCAAACACCACGCAAGGCCGAGCGGCCCGCAACTCCACCGCCTACCGTGCCAAGCAAGACACCCGGCGGCTGGCAGATCAAGGCCGCAAAGTTTTGCAGACCACACGCGGCATGAACAAGCCGGCCGGTTTCTACACCCGCCGAAACCCGCCGGCCTTGCCCGGCACCCGCCGCGCAGCGTAACCCAACCCCCGCGCCTGACCCGGCGCGGGAACCCAACCCCATAGACAGCACACATGCCATCCGGTGTTCGCAAGAATTTACAGGGCATCACGATCCGCGAAGCGGCCCGCCGCCTCGACGTGACCGAAGGCGCGATCCGCAAATGGATCAAAGACCCGGCCAAGGGCTTCAAAACCTTGCCCGATGGCACCATCGACCCCGATTATTTGGACGCCCAGGCCGCGCTGGTGCGGAGCCGCAACGACCCCATCATGGGAGGAAAGCGCATCAAAGGCCACTCCCTCATCGAAGCGGCCCCGCTCGTCGGCAGCGGCAACCTCGAAGCCAGCAACACCCCGGTCAGCTTTGAAGACGTGCGCAAGGCCAACGTCCTCCGCACCATCCGCCAACAGGATTTAGATTATGCCGTCGCCGCCAAAACCCTTGTCATGCGCGACACCGTGGAAAAAGGCTTGACCGACCTCGGCGCACTCGTTGCCGCCAGCATTGACCGGCTACTCGACAAACTCCCCGCCGTCCTCGCCGCCGAAACCGACGCGCATAAAATCCGCGTGTTGCTCGAAAGCCACTTCGACGAATCCAAGAACGACATGGCCCACCGTGCCGAACAGATCGGCAAGGGATTATCAGAATGAAA
>JBAXJT010000077.1:0-9093 GCA_037137715.1 Nitrosomonadales bacterium | reverse complement strand
GCTCACCACCTAAATTCACTTACAAAAGTTGCACTTCAGAGTTGAATCCGCCATTCATTAAATTTGAACGGTATTGCTTGCCCCCGGTCAGCCGAGAGGCGGTTTGCGACCTGGCACAGTGCTCTGGAAGCAGATCACACATTGTTTGCAGGAGGATTGTAGGAGGGCGCTGCCGAATTCATTGAGCGTGGGCTGTCATGAGGAGTAGAATCGCCGTTTGTTGGCCACCATGAGGCAAACCAAAATTCCGGATGGACGCATTTAGCATTTTACCGATCGATGTCGTGTGCGCAGTGATCTTGCTGTGGATAGCCCAAGGCGTGCTTGGGCTGGCATTGCAACGTGCGCCGCAGGTCATTTGTCGTGTGATTTTCCCGCTAAGTGCGTGTATTTCATTGCTGCTGGCAGGAACAGGTTTGTCGGCGCTGGGCGGCGTCGCCAATATCGCGGTGTTGCCGCTGGGGCTGCCCGATCTGCCGATCCATCTGCGCCTTGACGCACTCTCCTCGTTTTTCCTGATATTGCTGGGCGGCGCCTCCTTCGGTATTTCGTTGTATTCAGCCGGATATTTTAAAAAAACACGCGGCCGGGTGCTGGGGTTATTGTGTCTGGAATATCACCTGTTTCTGGCCAGCATGGCGCTGGTGCTACTGGCCGATGATGCCTATCTGTTCATGGTGGCGTGGGAGACCATGGCGCTGTCTTCTTATTTTCTGGTCACGACCGATCATGCGATTCCGGATATCCGGCGTGCCGGTTTTTTATATCTGCTGATCGCACATGTCGGGGCGGTGGCAATTCTGCTGAGTTTCGGCGTGATGCAGGCAGGGCACGGCATCGGTGCGTATACCTTTGGCGCAATGCGTGAGGTTACCTTGTCGGGTTTCTGGTCGTCAGTTGCCTTTTTGCTGGCGCTGGCAGGTTTCGGCGCCAAGGCGGGCTTGCTGCCCATGCATGTCTGGTTACCGGAAGCGCATCCTGCGGCACCGTCTCCCGTATCAGCATTGATGAGCGGCGTGATGCTCAAAATGGCGATCTACGGACTCTTGCGCGTCACCTTCGATCTTTTGGGCACGCAACTGTGGTGGTGGGGCGTCTTGGCGCTGGGGTTGGGTCTGATTACCGCCGTGTTCGGCGTGATGTTCGCCGCGGTTCAGGGCGATATGAAACGCCTGCTCGCCTATTCGTCGATTGAAAACATTGGACTGCTGATGGTCGGCATAGGCCTCGCGCTGATTTTTCATGTGTATGGCAAGAATACGCTGGCGGCGCTGGCGCTGACGGCAACGCTGTATCACAGCATGAACCACGCGTTTTTCAAGAGTCTGCTATTCATCGGCACAGGTTCAATTTTGCATGCGACTGGCGAACGAAATATGGGGCAGTTGGGCGGCCTGATACACCCCATGCCGTGGGTCTCGGTGCTGATGCTGGTCGGCGTGCTGGCGATCTCGGGTCTGCCGCCGCTCAACGGGTTTGTCTCCGAGTGGCTGCTGTTGCAGGCTTTTTTGCTCTCCCCCGGGTTGCCTAACAGTTACGTTAATATGCTGGTTCCGGTCGCGGCCGCGGGCATTGCGCTGGCCGCAGCACTGTCAGCCTATGTGATGGTGAAATTCTACGGCGTGATTTTTCTGGGGCAGCGCCGCGAGAACGCGCATAAAGTGGCGCACGATGCGGACTATTGGGAGCGCGCTGGGCTGCTTTGGCTAGCTGCAGGCTGCGTGGTGCTGGGCTTGGCACCCGTCTTCGTGATCCAGCAGATCGATGCCGTGTCGCAGATGCTGTTGGGCGCGCATCTGGGTAATGCGACCGCCAACTGGATGTTTCTGGCGCCCGTCGATACGCACCGGGCAAGTTACGGGCCGCTCTATTTTCTGCTGGCGGTACTGGGAGTGATGTTACTCACGGTCTTGCTGGTGCGGCGCCTGTATCACGGCAGGTCTAAGCGAGGCCCCGCCTGGGACTGCGGTTATCCTTTGCAAACCGCGCGCATGCAGGATAGCGCCGAAGGATTCGGGCAGCCGATCAGGCGTATCTTCGAACCCTTCTTCAAAATCGAGAACGAAGTGCCCACGCCGTTTGATACGGAGCCGAAATATCACGGGGTCAGTGAAGATAAACTCTGGTATTTGCTGTACCTGCCGCTCAAATCAATGACTGAAAAGCTCTCCGGTTGGGTCTCCCTGTTGCAGCACGGGCGCATCCACCTGTATTTGGCGTATACCTTCGTGACGCTGATTGTGCTGTTGGTGTTCGTGTGATGAGAAATCCGGAACAAATTTTAGGCATCATTTTTCAGCTCACCCAGTTGCTGCTGGTGGTGCTGGCAGCCCCCCTCTTAACAGGTTGGGTCGGCCAGTGTCAGGCATGGCTGCAAAATCGCAGCGGTGCCGGCCTGTTGCAGCCCTACCGGGTACTCAATAAGCTGTTCCACAAGGATGCCGTGATCGCAGACAATGCCTCATGGCTGTTTCGCATCACGCCCTACATCGTCTTCGGCTGCATGTGGCTGGCGGCCGCCATCATCCCCATCATCGCAGTGGATTTGCCGTTTTCCCGCGCGGCCGATGTGATCGCCTTGGTCGGCGTGTTTGCGCTGGCGCGGATGTTTATTGCGCTGGCCGCAATGGATATCGGCACTTCGTTCGGCAGCATGGGCGCACGGCGCGAAATGCTGGTCTCATTTTTGGCCGAACCCGCCTTGCTGATGGTGCTGTTTACCGCTTCACTGATCAGTCAGTCGACGCAACTGACGCACATTGTCGAGACCTTCGCACACCATCGCTTCATTCTGTACCCCAGCCTGGCCTTTGCCGGCATCGCTTTCGTGATGATCCTGCTGGCCGAGAATGCGCGTATTCCGGTGGATAATCCCAGCACGCATCTGGAGCTGACGATGATACATGAGGCGATGATCCTGGAGTATTCGGCGCGTCATCTGGCGCTGATCGAATGGGCGAGCAGCCTGAAACTGTTCGCCTATCTGAGCGTCGGTATCGCCTTGTTCCTGCCGCACGGCATGATCGAAGTGGGCAACTGGGCAGGCCTGCCGCTGGCACTGGGGTTGTTGTGTTGCAAGATGCTGTTGGCCGGGGCAGGGCTGGCGCTGCTCGAAGCGATGATGGCCAAAATGCGCATTTTCCGCGCCCCGGAATTTCTTGGCACGGCCTTTTTGCTGGGGGTGCTCGGCCTCTTGATCCACTTTCTGCTGGGGGCTTAAATGCAGATCCCGCTGATATTGCAATTCGTCAACCTGCTCGCCTCCTTGCTGCTGCTGGTGGTGTTCGCGATGCTCGCCCAGCGCCGCATTCTTTCCTTGATCAATCTGTTCGCCTGGCAGGGCGGCATTCTCGCGCTCAGCACTTTCGTCGTGGCTTATTCGACCGCACAACATCATCTGTATTATTCGGCAGGACTCACATTAATCCTCAAGGTGCTGCTGCTGCCGTGGCTATTGCACAGGCTGATACGCAAACTCAATGTCAGATGGGACGTGGAGACGCTGATCAACATTCCGACGACGATGCTAGTGGGCATCGGGCTGGTGATTTTTTCCTTCAATCTGGCAGCGCCGATCTCGCAGCTCTCCGAAGGGATTACGCGCGGGCTGATCGGCATCGCGCTGGCATCGGTGCTGCTGTCCTTGCTGATGATGCTGACGCGGCGCAAGGCGGTCTCTCAGGTAGTCGCGTTTCTGTCGCTGGAGAACAGCCTGTTCTTTGCCGCGACCAGCGCAACGCAGGGCATGCCCTTGGTGGTCGAATTCGGCATCGCACTGGATGTGCTGGTGGCGACTTTTATTTTCGGGATTTTCTTCTTCCAGATACGCGAGACCTTCGAGAGTCTGGATATCACGCACATGGAGAAGCTCAAAGATGATTGAGCTGCAACTATTGGCCTTGCTGGCGATGCCTCTGACAGGCGGCATCGTGCTGGCGGTATTTGGCGCACGCCGCTGGGCTGCCGAACTCAATTCGGTGATGAGCGGTTGCACTTTTGCCGCCGCCGTTCTGCTCACCATCGCGGTGGTTGATTCGGGCCCGCAGACCGCTTTTAACGAGCAGTTTTTCATCGATCAGTTCAATGTGTTTCTGGTGGCATTGACTGCCTTTGTCGCCTTTACCACCTCCTTGTTTTCGCGCCCCTACATGCGCATCGAACAGCATCACGGCAAACTCTCGATCTCGATGCTGCATTTGTATTACAGCATGTATCAGCTGTTTACCTTCACGATGCTGGTCGCGCTGACCACCAACAACATGGGCATCATCTGGGTTGCGATGGAGGCGGCCACTTTAACCACCGTGCTGCTGGTAAGCCTTTACCGCACGCCGGCAAGTTTAGAAGCCGCGTGGAAATACTTTATCCTGTGCGGCGTCGGTATCGCGCTGGCCCTGTTTGGCACCATCCTGTTGTATTTCGCCGCAGAGCGTGTCATCGGCGATGGCGGCACTGCGCTGTTGTGGACGCATCTCAATGAAGTCAAAGGATCGCTCGAACCCACCGTATTGAAACTGGCCTTCGTGTTTTTGCTGGTAGGCTACGGCACCAAGATCGGCCTTGTGCCGCTGCACAGCTGGTTGCCGGACGCGCATGCGGAAGGGCCAACGCCGGTGTCGGCCGTGCTGTCCGGTCTGCTGCTCAATGTCGCGCTGTGTGCGGTGATGCGCAGCAAGGTGCTGGTGGACGGATCGCTCGGCAATCACTTCGCCGGCAACCTGATGATGGGATTCGGCCTGCTCTCGGTGGTAGTGGCGGCGCTGTTTTTGTCGCGCCAAAAAGACATCAAGCGCATGTTCGCCTATTCCTCGATCGAGCACATGGGGCTGATCACCTTCGCCTTCGGCATGGGCGGCAAGGTGGCCACGTTCGCGGCGCTGCTGCACATGACGATGCATTCTCTGACCAAATCGGCGATTTTCTTTGCGGTGGGGCACGCGGTGCAAAAATCCGGCACCCAGCAGATGGATCGCATCCGGGGTTTGATGCAGGTGAGTCCGACGGTCGGCTGGGGGCTGATGTTAGGCACGCTGGCGATACTGGGCATGCCGCCGTTCGGCGTGTTTGCCAGCGAATTTCTCATCATCTCCACCGCGATGCACGAGTATCCGTGGACCACGCCCTTTTTACTGGTTGCGTTAGGCATCGCGTTTGCCGCGATCTTCGGCCGCGTGCAGCCGATGGTGTTCGGTCAGGCAACGCTCAAACCCCTGCCGCATACGCCCGCGCTGATGCCGGTTTTTATTCACCTGCTGCTGGTGCTAATCCTAGGGCTGTATATGCCCGCCTATTTAGCGAACTGGTATCGTCAGGCTGCCGCCCTGTTGAGTTAATGCTATGAACAACCTTCATCCGAATCTGCAACTGATCCCGTTCGCGACCGCGATTCCCGCCTGGCAGGCGCCGATTGTTGCCGGCGACTTGCAGTTGATTTGCCATAAGGTGCGCGAGTCGGGCGGGAGGTTGGTGGCGATCTGGGGGCGCGACATGCGGGAGGCGGGCTTTGTGCTGCACGTGCTGCTGCTCACCCAAACGGGGTTGTTGTGCCTGAATCTGCCGCTGACTCGACAGGTTCCAAGCTATCCCGATATCAGCCGAATTTTCCCGTCAGCCAACCGGATGCAACGCGCCGTGTACGATTTGCTGGGAATTACTGCGCTACAGGCCTCTGATCAGCGCCGCTGGTTGCGCCATGCCGCATGGGCGAGCTTTCCGCTGCGCAAGGATTTCGATGCAAGTGCTGCTCAGCGTTCAGAACAGGATGACTATCCGTTTGTGCGCGTTGAAGGGCAGGGCGTGCATGAAATACCGGTGGGCCCCGTGCATGCGGGCATCATTGAGCCCGGACATTTTCGTTTTTCCGTGGTCGGCGAAAAAGTGCTGCGCCTCGAAGAGCGTTTAGGCTATACCCACAAGGGCATTGAAAAGCGCTTTGAAAGTATGGCGTTGCAGCAAGGCGCAAAACTTGCAGGACGCGTGAGCGGCGACAGTACGGTCGCCTACGCGTGGGCCTATGCGATGGCCGCGGAATGTATCGCGGATAAGACGCCGCCCGATCGTGCCCTGTGGCTGCGCGCGTTGTTTCTGGAGCGGGAACGCATTGCCAATCATCTGGGCGATCTGGGGTATCTGGGCAATGATGTTGCCTTTTCGTTCGGTTTCGCGCAGTTCTGGATTTTGAAAGAGCAGGTGCTGCGTCATAATGCGGCGCTGTTCGGTCATCGCTATCTGATGGATGCGGTTGTGCCCGGTGGCGTGAGCGTAGACCTTGATGAGGCCGGTAAAAAAGTGCTGAGCGAGGAGTGCGCAATGCTCACGCGTGAGGTGCAGCTGTTGCGCCGACTGTACGAAGAACACGCCGGTGTGCAGGATCGCTTCATCGGTACGGGGCGCGTCGCGCCCAAGCTCGCGGCACAACTGGGATTGTGCGGTCTGGCTGGACGCGCCAGTTCGCAGGCGTGGGATCTGCGCGCGCAGTTTGCCTGTGCGCCTTACGGCATGCTGGATGTGCAGATGGCCACGCATCAGAACGGCGATGTGGCGGCTAGGGTCAACGTGCGCTTCGATGAACTGCTGGAGTCGCTCCGTTTGCAGCGCGAGATCATGGCCAATTTGCTGGGTACCGGCGATCTGGCCTATCCGCTGGCCTCGCTGCCGGCGAACGGCTTTGGGGTCGGCATGGTCGAGGGCTGGCGCGGCGAGGTGATGGTCGCGATTCACACCGATGCAGCGGGCAATCTCGACCGTGTGCATCCGCACGACCCTTCGTGGCAAAACTGGCCTGTGCTCGAGCACGCGATCATCGGCAACATCGTGCCGGATTTTCCGCTCATCAATAAATCGTTCAACCTGAGCTATTCAGGCTGCGATCTGTAGAGGAACGTCATGTATCAAATTATCAGGCAGATCATCAAAACCGGCATTAAAACCGAGGCCGCACCGCAGCCTGACGAATCGCTGCGGGTGACGCCTGCGCACTTGCAGCAGCAGATATTGGATGCGTTCGGCGGTGCGCTGAGCATCCGTCTGGTCGATGCGGGTTCGTGTAACGGTTGCGAGCTGGAGATCCATGCGGTCAACAATGCCTATTACAATCTGGAAGGCTTAGGGATTAAGTTCGTCGCAAGTCCTCGTCATGCGGATATGTTGCTGGTGACGGGGCCCGTGTCGCGCCATATGGAAGTGGCCTTGAAGCGCACCTATGAGGCGACGCCCGATCCGAAGCTGGTGGTGGCCATCGGTGAATGCGCCTGTAACGGCGGCATCTTTGGGACGGACAACTACGCGAGCTGCGGCAATATAGCCAATGTGATTCCGGTGGATGTCGCTGTCAGCGGCTGCCCGCCGACACCGGTGGCGATTTTGCAGGCTATTCTGACGGCGATCAGCGCGGAAAAGGCTACAGGTAAGCTACCGTAATGTGACTGATGCCCCCTTGCCGGGTATTGCCGCCTCTCCGCGTTGCGCTCGTCAAATGACCATGATCCTAAAAACCTTTTTTCATCCACTAAAAGCACGAAGCGGGGTAAGCAGGCAATCCGCAAAGCGGATGCTCGCAAAGTCACGAAATGAATCAATAAGTTACATAAAGTCAGCGAGTCACCCTTCAGGTGATAGTATAAAAAACGGTATATATTTGAATCTGTTCGTGTTTTTTCGTGTGGTTCGTGGACAACAGCTTTTTCTAGGATGATGGCGTTCTATTTTGAGGAGGTGAAAATTTCCCGGAAACGTTCGCTACAGCGGTTGAAAGTGTCGAGTATTGCCGGATCAAAGTGTGAAGGCAAAGTACGTTTATCACCTTGAGTAATGATTTCCACACTGTGCTCGTGACTGATGGTCCCTTTGTAGGATCGAAGAGAACGCAGTGCATCATAGACATCACAAATCTGAACAATACGCGCAGCTAGGGGGATTTCGTTTCCTCTGAGCCCATGCGGATAGCCAGTTCCATTCCAGTTTTCATGATGTGCGGCTGCGATTTCAGACCCCATTTTCAGGTAGGGAGAATCAGTGCCACTCAGCATCCTCGCACCGACCTCACAGTGCGTTTGCATAATCTTCCATTCTTCAGGCTCAAATTTGCCCGGTTTTTGCAGAATTGCATCGGGTATGGCTATTTTACCCACGTCATGCATCGGGCTGGCATAGCGAATCAGATCGCAGAATTCGGGTGACATGCCCAGTTCTTTTGAAATTTCCAGGCAGTAGAAGCTGATGCGTGCAACATGGGAACCGGTTGCCTCATCCTTGTAAGACGCAGCTCGCGTCATGGTAGCAATGGTTTCACGATGACTCGAGATCAACTGCTCTGTTCTCTCTGCCACCAATCTCTCCAGATGATGGTGTAAGCGATTTAGCTCCAAATGAGTACGCACCCGTGCAAACAATTCATCACACTGGTATGGCTTGGTCACGTAGTCAACGCCCCCGAGTGCAAAACCTTGAACTTTGTCCTCTGTTTCAGATGCGGCGCTGACAAAAATGACGGGGATATTTTTCGTGGCAGGGTTAGCTTTGAGGCGTCGGCACACTTCGTAACCATCCATCACCGGCATACGAATATCAAGCAAAATCAGGTCAGGTGGATTAGCTGCAGCCGACTTAAGCGCCATTTCTCCGCTGATCGTAGAACGGACGTCATACCCTTCCAATTTTATCAGGTCAGTCAACAGTTTCAGCGAGGCTGGCGTGTCGTCAACGGCGAGTATCGTGGCTTTGGTTGTCATGTCAGAGGATCGTTTCGCGTGTAGGCAACGCCTTTAGGATAGCAGGATAATCAAAGCAGTCGACAAGTTTCATCAGTGTTTTATGCAAAGCCAAGTCGTACGGCGCAACTTTAAGAATGACGGCGCTGATGTGGTCGCTATCCAAACTAATCAACGCGTCAGCCAGTTCTTTACATAAATCTGGTGGAATCATCGTAAACATTTGCGGTGTCAAATGAATAGCCTCTTCAACCACCGTCGTATTTTCTTCGGCATAGATAAATTTGACGTTGAGCTGCTTGGCCAGGCTTTCGTAAATTTCATTGAAGCGGTAACGGAAATTGTCAACCTAGTTGTCGCCTGACTGCCTGCGATTATGCTGCCA
>JBAXJT010000076.1:0-9099 GCA_037137715.1 Nitrosomonadales bacterium | reverse complement strand
TGGGTCAACCGAAAGTCGGCACGCTGGGTCAATATTCGGTCGGCCTCAACACGCTTCCTGCCAGACTCGACGCAATTCGCTAACGCCTTGTTGGCGCAAGCTGCGCTTGTATGTCCAGTCGCGTAATGCATCGCGAATGACTTCGCTGCTCGATGCATATTCGCCGGTCATCACTGCGCTGCGGACGATATTTACCATTTCTGGTGGCAAGGCAATACTTATTTTCTCGGCGTTGGCCATGGGCGTACCTTTTAAACAGCAGTAGGAATAATTCATACTATAGCAAATCTGAATGAAGAGACTCTAGAAAAACGTTATTTATGGATTTTTTACAGGAAATTAAAAAGCCCGCCGAAGCGGGCTTGTGTTGATGGATGTGGCTAGATTTTCATGCAAACTGTTTGCAAACCTTCCATGGTTGCTGCAGTTGGAGTACCTGACGCACCGTAGATTGAGGATACTCCGGCTGCGGTTGCGGTGACGCCGTTAGCACCTGATCTGATCGTACCGGTATCACTGTTCCCGTCATCCTTAGTGATGTCAACTGCTAGGGCTATTTTCCAGGGGATGTTGCTTACGCAAGCAGCTGGGCCGGTCATGCCGTAGATTTCAGTACCCGATGCTCCATTCTGAATACCGGTTACACCGCCCAGTGCATTGGTCGGTGGATTAGTGCCGCTTCCCGTCATGAAACCACTCATACGGGTATGCTGCCAGAAATTATTGCTTTCGGCTGTTGTACTAGGCGCAACGGTAGCATTGTATGCACCGGTGATAAGCCCGTCGCCGCCTCCATTGGTTCCATTGAAGTGGCTGGAGGCTGCTGCATCGTCGCCTGGTATCGCCTTGTAGCGATCCTGATAGGCGTAGTAGGCGGTAGCAACTCCCTGTAAATCATTGATGACATTTTTCACCTTGGCGTTTTGTATCATTTCCTGCCCCTTTAATACGGCGGCGAGGATCAGGCCGATGATGACCAGTACGATCGCCAGTTCGACTAGTGTGAAGCCGTGCTGACGTTTTTTGTATTGCTGACACATAATATTCTCCTTAAAAAGTATGAATGAATTACGGTGGGTATTGCAGTCAGCAATGTAGGTGTTTTGGCGATCTTGGGGGAGTATAAAAAGTTTACACTTTGATGCTCTTCATTCCGGTGCAGGTGAGGTAAGCCAGTGCTCGAATTCGCTGAGCGTCATAATGGGCGGGGTCTTGAAACTGTCCTTGATTACCAGCAGATCGTTATCCCCTGTGACCAAGGCTGCGGCTTTGCCTGCTACGGCCAGGGTTAAAAACATTTGGTCGGCACGGTCTCGTATGACAGGCAGGTCAAACGGCAGCTCAAGCTCAATGACGGTTTCGGCATAGGGCAGGAAATCAGCCAGCAATAAAGCCTGCTCCGCTCGGGTCAGTTTGAATTTCGGGTATTCAAGCACCCTTAACAATTCACTTGCCGTGTTTTTGCAGACTAATGGAACAATGTCGCCGGATTGCCAACTATGGCGCAGCCATGCCTTTTTTTTCGTTGAAAATACAAGAGCAGAAATGAGGCAGTTGGTATCGAGTACGACGCGACGGCTCATGCCTTGCTTTCCGTCCTGCTTTCTCTGGCCCAGCCGATTGCATCGGTAAGATCCTGCGTATTGATGCCTAAGGTTTCAAGTTTTGCACGTACCGCATCCGCGTTTTGAATGCGCACGGGGGTCAGCATGATGCGGCCATTCTCAACTTCAACATCGTAATAGTCAGTCTTGCCTAGCGACATGACGATCGATTTGGGCAGCGTAAGCTGATTCTTGCTGGTTAGTTTAGCGAGCATGATAAAAACCTGGAATGGTAAGGAAGTAAGATTGTATTACTTTATTCTGCACTCCGCACTCAATCCTTAATCCTGTTTTTCAGGCAGCGTCAGCAAAAAACTGACATGTTTTTCGCGCAGTTCGGCGACCAGCTCGCCGCCCGCCTCGGCCATGCTCTGATGCGCTTGATAAAGTCCTAGGCCTAACCCCCCGGGGCGTCCGCTGGCGAAAGGCTCGAACAGATTTTCGGCGGGCAGGCTTGCGATTTCTTCCAGGTGCGGCATGTCGATTCTGGCCAAAATCTGCCCCTTAGGGTGCGTAATTTCAACATGAACGCTCAGGTCTTCATGCTGGCGGAGCAGGGGTGCGACATTGGCAAACAGATTGTCCAGCGTGCGCTCGAAGAGATCCCGGCGCAGAATAATGCGCGCATCCCCCTTGATATTGATGGCAATCCCGGCGTGTTCGGCCGCCTGACGGATGGTATAGCCCAGCGCAATTTCTTGTGGCGGTTGCGGGGTGTTGTTATGCACTTTGCAACTGGCCTTGAGTATCTGTTTTGCCCGCGCGGCAGCCTGCGGGGCGCTGTTTTTCAGGCGATTGGCAAGGCGCAGTAATGAGGCGTCATCCGTGGTCGCATCAAGGTCGGCGGCGAGCCATTCGACCCACTGAGCCAGATTGCGCAGATCGTGTTGCAGATAGAGCGACAGCTTGGCCTGTTCGGTCAGCGCGGCCGATAACGCTTCCATTTTGCTGTGCACGGCCGTCTCCAGCAGCAGGCGAAATACACCGGCCAGATTTTCCGCGAAAAGCCGGGTCTCGCCGCGATTGCTGCTGGCATAAAGTCTGAAATCCAGACTGATATCGTTATCCGCGCTGATGTTGAAGGTAAAAGGATGGCCGTTAGGGGACTCAATTCCACGGGACTCTTGCACAGGTTGCCCGAACCAGCTGCCCGAATATTCGAGTCGCATGATGCCGCCGGCGGCCAGTGCGGGCCAGGCTTCAGCGGGAAGTTGCAGCGGTTCCTGATTTGTTTGCGCCAGTTGCAGCAGCGCGCCTAATGAGCGGCGATGCCGTCTGACCAGACGCGCAAGATAGGCAATCGCAACCAGCAAGGCTAGTCCCGCTGCGACCAGTATCAAGGATAAGCTAAGGTAGGGTGTCATTTGTTAGCTGTATGAAAACTAGCTCCATCGTCCGCAAGCAGGCGAGGGTGATTTGTAATCATGCTTCATCCGGTGCGCCGGAAAGCCGGGACCTAAGCGGCTTGCAGCATAAAATCTACATGCACTGAATCAAAGGGAAAGATGATCTTCCCGTCGTCTGTTTTATCCAGCAATCCGGCATTCAACAGGGCGTGAGCATCACTATGTACACCCTTGACATCACGATGAACTCGACGAGCCACTTCTCGCAGAGATAATGCGCCAGCCCCGGTCATTGCCTTGAGCACATCCCATCGTTTGGGGGAAAGCGTGCGCCACAACTCCGCTGTATTTTCAAAATTGCGATAAGCACCTTGTGGTTTGCCCGTTTCCAGTGCGCGCATGAAGCGTGCGTTGACTTCTTCGCGGCTGGATATCCCGACTACAACTGTATTCATGAATGCCTCCATTCGTCCACCATTTCCCAAAAATCCTTCACTGTCATGGATGACTGATTGCTCGCACTCGGCCGGCAGGTTTTTATGCTGCTAAAGGTTGGTATTGATGAATCCTGTCGAGAACATCTGCTAAGTTGCGTTCTGCAATACGCCTGTCGTAATCAGCCTGTAAGCCAAGCCAAAACTGAGCATTCATGCCGAAATAACGCGCCAGTCGCACGGCGGTGTCAGCGCTGATGCCGCGCTTTTCACGCACGATGTCATTGATGCGCGGCGCCGGAACTTGCAGGGCAATAGCGACCGCATTGGCCGACAAACCAAGCGGAATCATAAATTCTTCGCGCAGCATTTCGCCGGGATGCACGGGTGGTAATTTGTCAGCTTCGGCTATGTCCGAAAAATCCATACGAGCTAATTCTTCAAATTTAATACTCATTTATTGCACCCCCTAGTGATAATCCGTGACTTCAACATCAAATGCATTGCCTTCCTTAAAGATGAAACAGACGCGCCATTGATCGTTTACCCTGATACTCCATTGGCCTGCACGATCACCGAACAACAGCTCTAACCGGTTGCCCGGAGGAATACGCAATGCTTCAACGTTTGTGACCTGATGCAATTGTGCCAATTTTCGCCTTGCTACCTGGCGAATCTCCGGTGGTAGTCTGCGCACCTTTTCGTCGGCAAATAGTGCTGCTGTTTCTTTGTTGAAAAAGGTTTTGATCATGATATAAGTTTATAACGTTAACCGTTAAACGACAATCGTTATGCGCGTACACTTTTGGGGAAATAACGCTAAGGAGATGCTGATTTATTCGTCATCCCCGCAACAGCGGGGATCCAGTGCCTTTATATGACTGGGTTCCCGCCTACGCGGGAACGACAAAACCGAATAAATCAGCATCTCCCTAAATTCAATTCGTGAATGAAAACACACAGTGCTCAGTGCTGCCTTTATGCTTTGTGCAACTGGATGCCGTACTTTTTCAGGTAGTAGTATAAATTTTCGCGTACCAGCCCCAGCCGATTGGCTGCTTCCGTGACGTTTCCGTTCACCTCGGCCATCACGCCGCGCACGATTTTCTCCTCTGCCGCATCGCCGGTATTTTTTGGCCCGTCGGACAGTTTTACGGTGATATGTAAACGTTCTTCGCCCGACTCGGACAGATGTTCCTCGTGGTGCAGAAAAAGGCTGGCGCGTTTGACGGCGGTTTTGATGTCGTTCATAGAAGCAGGTTTGCTTAAGAAATCGAATGCACCCCGGCGCACCGCTTCCAGTGCTGCGGATTCCTCGTCTTGTCCGGTGATCACGATAATCTTGCAGTGTGGCTTGTTGGCCAGCAGGGCATCGATCAGGAACAGCCCCTCAGAAATGCGGTTTGCTGCAGGTGGCAGACCTAAATCGACCAGCGCCAGCAGCGGTTGCGGAGAAATTTTCAGTGCTTGAGAGCGGTCGAGTGCGCAAACCACCTGATAGCCATCTTCGGTCATGGCATAGGTCAAATAATTGGCCAGCGCTTCATCATCTTCGACGATCAGCAGCGACGGCGCGCTGCGCGGCATGGATGACTGAAGTGCGCTCCGACGGCTCATGGCAGTTTCCCTGCTTGCACCATGCGGTTGAATAGGATGTTGGGCGAGAGCCAGATGACCTGGTCGTCAAACTCACCATTGGTCGGATTGTCTTTAGCAAAAGTAATGTTATGACTTACAAATATCGTGTTGCCATCTAAATTTGCCGCTTCATCAATGCCAGTTGAGTATGCCGCACCGTTTTTACCAGTAGAGTAAATGACCGCTGGCACACCAGGCGTGGAAGTGAGTGCATTGCCGTTGCAGCTTGTGTTACTGATTCCTGTTGCGGTAGAACATACCAGTAAATCTGGCGAAAGATTGGAACTCCACGCTGCACTTATTCCATTCGTCGTAGTAAAAGCATTCGGCACTGACGGACTGGCATTGCTCCACGCTGTTACGGTATAGCGGATACGATTGTTCCATGCATCGATGGCGAATCCTTGGCTATCTACAGGCGTGAAACCCAGCGTTGCTGCGGGGAAAAAACCGTTGTTGAAGTTTGAACAATTACCGTTGGCGGCACTCCCTCCTGAAGCAAAACTTTCTAGTCCATTTGATGTTATTGATGCGGGGCAGGGCAGTCGACCAGAGGCAATTGCATAGCCTATGATCTCTTCTCGCGCATCGTTGAGCCTACTTGCCGTATCTTCGATTTTTCGCTGATCTTGTTGTGCAGAAAGTAGTGTCAAACCGGTGCCAAGTGCCAGCGCCATGATGAACATCACAATGGCCATTTCGACCAAAGTAAAACCTATTTGATATTGTGGATTTGTCGGCATGATAGTCTCTATTGGCAATTGTTCTTCCCGTCCAGACATAGAACTAGGTCGTTGACTGTTGAATAGTTTGGGTCAGAGGATTTATAGGCTTCAAAAGAAGTGGTAATGGTCACTTGATGTTGATTGGGATTTTCAAGGTATGTTGTTGAATCACTTCGATTGCGCACTTGTCCTGAAATTGCACGACGTGAGACAAGTACAGTGGCGCGGTAGGTACCTGAACCCATTGATGAGTTTCCTGATCCGGTGATGCTCAAACAGCCGATACAGTTTGCTGAGCTGCCAGGCTGATAGCCATTTGCCACCTGATAGAACACCATGTCTCGCCAATCCTGCCAGTAGTTTGATGCGAATAAAGTACAGCTGCTAGGCCAAGGTATAGGTACATTGCTATCAAGTAATCCGTCGCTAACAAGTGATGAACGGGTATTGTTAATGGATGTTTGAACAGCAGATACTGTCGAGTTTGGATGGATCTTGGCTAAATCCTGCGCTTTATTTCCTGCAGTATTAGCATTATTCACGGATGTGACGCTGACAGTACTTGGTCCTTGATTATTAAAGTGCAATAGCGTGTTACCAGTACTATTCAGCGCGTCTCGAGTCGTTGACGTATTGGATGCTGCATAATTATTCAATGCAGTCTGCAAAGCACTCAGGTCGCTCATCAAATTGTTTGCATTGCTTTCTGCAGTAAGTGTTACAAAGGTAGGGTCAACAGGCAGTCTTCCAAATAAAATACCATTCCTGCTAAGGTAGGTGGAAACGTCGCTGACTGGTACAGGCCAAGGGTATCTCTGTGTTTGGTTGATTAAATTAAGTGGGTTGGCGGCATAATTGTCCAGACAGGATTTAGCTTCGTGTGCGATGCGTTTTTCGATCACGGAAAGAATTTGGTCGGAAGTAATCAAAATCAGTTGATCGTTAAAAGTAGCGCTGCTACTTGCAGTCTGATAATTTAAATTGGGTGAAGTTGATGTGCTGCGGTTGGAATTGTTGCCTTCCAGATAGTTTGTCGCGCACAGGTTGGCTGCTATCGAACTAGATGTGGTACTGCAATTGCCGATCTGTGTCGCTGAACGGTTTTGTCCTGGTAGGGTATTCCCTGATGAAAATACGATGGCGATAACGTTGTTGGTTGTCTGTATGCCGGTAATGTTGAGTGTGCCAGTGGAATCACTGTTGAGGACCGCAGTGTCATTAGCGTGAAACGCATCAGAAAGTGCGTACCAGAGACGCTCGCCGTTAGCATCGCGCAAGTCTGGTAATCCCAAGGTTCTCCAAGGCAACCTTCCTATCAAACTTATACAATTGTTTCCAACATAATCGGCATTTGGTCCGCTTATAGTAATAATGCCATCGTTGTTAATATCTGGGCAGGGTAATTCACCTGGGCGAACGGGGTCACTTGTGGCATACCCGATCAGTGCGTCTTTTGCCTGTGCCAGCGCGGCGGCGGTGATTTTGTCGCGGTCGATCTGGGTGTTGCCGTTATTGTTCAGCGCCTTGACGGTCAAGGTGGCGGCAGCGGTTGCCAGTACCGTGACAAACAGTAAGAGCGCAAAGCCTTGTTGTTTTGAGCGGGTTTTCTTTACTGGATTCCCGCCTGCGCGGGAATGACGTGCGACCACCCCCCACTTTCCACTTTCCGTTTTTCTGTTCATGGCTTCACCCGCACGGCTTTTTCAGGCAGGCGCAAGGTGCGCTGGCCGGAATTGATGTCAAGCGATTCGCCGACCTTGATGACTTTTCCTTCGATCAATACATGGTCAGGATGAATGACGAGCGTCGGAATGACAGGATCAGGCGGCACCTGTTTGATGGCGCGGCCGTTGATCCACGCGACACTTTTTCCTGCACCGCGCAGCGTGATGCCGTTCAATGTGTAGATTGCAGTTTGTGCTATGCCGCTGCGTGCCGCGACCAGCGCTGCCCGTTCGGCCGGCGAATAAAACAAGGTGCCGAGCGTCTCCGCCTGCGCACAATTGCAAAGCAAAAAATTGATGAATATTAAAAATTTGATGTTCATGGTTGTTCCCCATTGAAACTACAAAATCCTGTTGTCCACGAAAGACACGAAAAGCACGAAAACTTCAAAAAACGAACTAAATATTTTATTTGGCGTATTTACTTCGCGTACTGGAGCTTAAAACTGTAGTTTGATCAGTTATGTTGTGATTTTTTTCGTGCTTTTCGTGTCTTTGCGAGCATCCGATTTGCGGATTACCTGCTTACCCCACTTCGTGGACAGATTGTTTTTAACTCAAAATTCATAGCACTATCCTTTCGATTGTGGCTTTTGGATAGCAACCAAAGTTAATGAGCAAACCTAAATGCATTCCTGTCGCTTTCATGTAGTTCAGTATTTGTGCTTTATGCTCTGACGTTGTTGTAGTCAGCGCTTTTAGTTCAACAATAATGGCCTCATAGCAAATAAAATCGGGTTTATATGTGTGTTGCAACAGTTCACCTTTGTAGTAAATTTTCAGTTCTGGTTGTTCTGAAAATATAATTCCCTGTTTTAAAAATTCCTTTGCCGCACACTCCTGATAGACCGCTTCAAGAAAGCCACATCCCATCTCTCGATATACTTCAAACACAGCTCCCTGTATTTTGTAACTCTCTTCTTTGTATAGAATTTCACTAGTCAATTTCGAGTCTTTCGTGTCTTTGCGAGCATCCGCTTTGCGGATTGCCTGCTTACCCCACTTTGTGGACAATGTTTTTGAAGTGTTTTATTTTTCCGGCAACGAATAAACTTGCACGGTGCACTTGATTTGCAGGCCGGCCAGCACTTCCGCTTCTCGCGCTATCTGGCACGTCTCCACGCGGTAGGGGGTTTTCCAGTCGGATTTAAGTTTATTCATAAAATCAATCAGTTCGACTTCATGTATGCCGGCGATTTCCAGTGCCAGATCGTGGTGAGAGACGTTGTTCTGATAGCTGCTAGGCGAGTCGGGCGCCAGCGGTTGCGGATTGATCGGTTGAGGGGGGGCGAGCGTGTAGCGCAGTGTGGGCGGCAGGCGCGTGTCGCGGTAAATGCTGTCAAGACGCTGCACCCAGCCATCGCGATCCGCCTCGCCGATGAAGCCCAGTTCGCTGAGTTTTTTGTATTTCGCGGCGAGCTTTTTGATGCTGTCCAGATCAAAGGTCAGTTTTCTGATTTCCTCGCGCGTGTCAGATAAGCGCTTCTCGGTCGTTAAGATGCGCTGCTCTTTTTCGATGCGATAACGATCGAGGCCCGCGACGACAATAAAGGCCAGAATGACGGACAGCGCAAAGCGCGCATTCAAGTTCGAAGTGCAACAGCCGCTGGTTGCTTGGTGTAGCGTAT
>JBAXJT010000075.1:0-9564 GCA_037137715.1 Nitrosomonadales bacterium | reverse complement strand
GCCCATTCACAGGGCACCGAATAACGGTTGCATTGCACGGTGACCAGACAGGTACCTTGAGCTTGCGCGGATGTGTAAATCAGCGCGAAGGCGACGGCGAACAGCTTAGCGCGTACGAACATGGCGCACCACCAAGCAACTTCCTTCTGCACAGGACATGGACAGCAAAACATCCGGGGTCACCTGAATAAATCGATCACCGGTTTCTCCGCAACTGCTCTGCAAATGAGAATAGTCTCTGGCTACGTCAATTTCCTTGGCAATGGCGTTAAACTGGGACTGAGGTATGTCCTTGTTTTTTGCCAATCTGGCGACTTCTGCGAGCCACTTATCACCTTTTTCGAGACTGAATTTCTGCTGGTACATTTCCCCGCATACAGCAGCGCTTCGTCCGACGATGCCATGCTTATTGATACTGAAGTTCTGGTGGGTGGCTGTGTTGTTCCATTTTCCGGTCATAGTTCCGGCAGTTTCTTTGCGTCCTTCAGCATAAGCCGTGGTCGTCGCAAAGGTCAGAACGAGGAGAGTAATCAGTTTTCGTGTCATTTTTTGTTCCTGTGAGTTAAAGACAGGAGCAAGTTTAGACAGGGCTTGCGTCAGGTGATGTCGTTTTTCTGCGAGTTTGAAAAATATCGTGGATTAGTGGTTTTTTACAGGCCGTGTTCCATTAGGAACATCTACTCTCGATTGCCGCGCTGATGAGGGCGATATGACATCGGTGTAATTGCTGTGTACATTTACCCCTACGATAGACACACACCGACAATACTTATCGAATCCGCCATGCAACAGCAAAGAAACCGTCCGCAAACCGTGACCAGAAATTGACCAGACGGTCAGAAAAGTAAAAAGCCACTTTCTTGCGAAAGTGGCTTGAATACTGGCTCCCCGACCTGGATTCGAACCAGGGACCTGCGGATTAACAGTCCGTCGCTCTACCGGCTGAGCTATCAGGGAATGAAGAGGTGCGCATTATATAGAGATTACCGAATCGGTCAACATAAATTTTATGTTTATTTAAAAAATTTTTTTCTGGTTCGCCATACATCACTGAAAAAATTGATCTGCAAGAAAACAAAAGGCACTATCTCCACAAGACAACCGCTGCATCTTATTGAATATATTTTATATTTTTTTATCCCCCGCCACTCGCTGACGCGGCGCCCGTTCTGCGGCATAATACACTCCTTGATTCTTGAAAGTTACCCGCAATGAAAATCACTGTAATCGGTTCCGGCTATGTCGGTTTGGTGTCAGGCGCATGCCTGGCGGACTTGGGCAATGATGTCTTATGTCTGGATGTCGATCCGCGCAAGATCGACATTCTCAACAACGGCGGCGTGCCGATTTATGAACCGGGACTCGACGAGGTCATCAAGCGCAACATCGAAGCGGGCCGACTGCGTTTCACGACCGATGTCGCCGCCAGCGTCGCACACGGACTGGTGCAAATGATCGCGGTCGGCACACCCTCAGATGAGGACGGCTCAGCCGACCTGCAATATGTCATCGCAGCAGCCCGCAGTATCGCCCGCCACATGACCGAATACAAAGTTATCGTCGACAAATCGACCGTACCCGTCGGCACGGCTGACAAGGTCAAGCAAGCCATGCAGGAGGAGCTCGATCTACGCGGCATCGCAACGACGTTCTCTATGGTATCGAATCCGGAGTTCCTCAAGGAAGGCGCAGCGATTGACGACTTCAACCGACCTGATCGCATCGTCATTGGCGCAGAGGACGAAGCGGCCATCAAGATCATGAAAGAAATGTATGCGCCCTTCCAGCGCAATCACGAGCGACTGATGGTGATGGACATCCGCTCAGCTGAACTCACCAAATATGCGGCCAACGCGATGCTGGCCACGCGCATCTCGTTCATGAACGAACTGGCGAATCTGGCCGAGCGCGTCGGTGCCGACATCGAACACGTGCGCAAGGGCATCGGCTCCGACCAGCGTATCGGTTATAGTTTTTTGTACGCGGGCTGCGGCTACGGCGGCTCCTGCTTCCCTAAAGACGTGCGCGCATTGCAGCGCACCAGCGCGGAATACGGTCTGCCCTCCAAGGTGCTGGGTGCCGTCGAAGAAGTCAACAACGCCCAGAAATATGTCATGCTGAACAAAGTCACCAAACGCTTTGGCGAAGACTTGAGCGGCCTCCACTTCGCACTATGGGGGCTAGCCTTCAAACCCGGCACCGATGACATGCGCGAGGCCTCCAGCCGCGTGCTGATGGAAGGCTTATGGGCCCGAGGGGCGACCGTCACCGCGTTTGACCCCGCTGCGATGAAAGAAACCCGCCACATCTACGGTGACCGTGCTGACCTGTCCTATGCAGAAAACGCCAAGGATGCACTGCACAATGCGGATGCGCTGATTATCGTCACCGAATGGAAGGCCTTCAAGAGCCCTGATTTTTCCATCATCAAAGCACGCCTGAAAAATCCGATCATCTTCGACGGGCGCAACCTGTTTGAACCTGCAGACTTGAAAACGCTGGGATTCGAATATGTCGGCATTGGACGTGAAAGCTAGGCATCAAAAAAACGGGCGTAACCCTTAAAGTTACGCCCGCATGTCAGAACAACATGTTTTTCAGTGCTGCCGACTCAGGTCACACAAAATCCCAGCTTCGCTGCCTATCCTCAGAAACACCTGCTCAGGCGTCATACGCAGCAAGCCGGCAATATCCTTGTAGTCATCGGGTAAGGCCGCATCATCCCAACCGTTGGACGAATGCCGTGCCAAATTGACCGCCAGCATCACATTGCGTACTCGCGGCTGTAGCGAACTCGAATCATTGACCAGATGCAACAGCAGCTGCGGCAATCCCCACTGTGCGATCAGCTCTTTTTGTAATTCCGCCAGTGTGAACCCGAGCACTTGCTGCTGAACATCCTTGCTGCGCAAGGCTTTGTCGTGCAGCTGCAAATCGCGAATTTCCAGCATCAAATCAGGTGCAAAACACCACATCAGAATCTCGGCAATATCGTGCAGCAGCGCTGCGATACGCACCTCCTCATAATGCATATCGTGCAACTGTACCGCCCAGTCAAATGCATAACCGGACGCGCGATGTGAGCGGTGCACCACGCGCAGCAGCGGCGGCAAGGCGACTGTATGCGTTTTGAGCATATCTTCGATCAAAGGCTCCGCCGTCACCTTATTGAAGAACGTTTCCATACCGAGCATCAGCAACGCCTGCTCGACCTGAACCAATTCCGTCGTTTGCGCCTTGTGTTTATGACTCTGCAGGTAACGCAGCAACTTCACCGTCATAATCGGATCAGGGGCGATGACCGCAGCAATTTCGTGCGCAGAAAGTTTATTCTCATTCTCTCGCAGCAACGCTAGCTCTCTGGCGGTGTGCTTTAGAACAGGCAGTTCACTCTGACTGAGCAGAATCACCCAATTATTCAAGGCCTTGTTATCTTCCATCACATCACCTCTTATACCCGTTTTACGGGCAACTCTACGCTTATATTCCACGCAACGCAAAAAACACCCGCGTTTAATCTCCCTGAACCGCCAACCGGCCTACACGCCCCTCAACCTCCCGCATCGACAGTTCATGACGCGGCAACGCCTCAGCTTCCAGTCCCTGCAAATACTGCTGCATAGAGACCAGCTCATAGCCCTGCGCCTGCCAACCCTGCAACAACTGCTCGAATACCGGCATCCACTTGCCGCCTTCGAGTTCGGCATGCAAGGTATAGACATGACCGGTCGCCGGCGCATCCGCTGTCAGCGTTAAAAAATGCTCGGCTATATTATCTAACGTAATACCATCCCGGTTGATCAGCTCATCGAGCGTCGGCAAGGTGGTCGGCAGCTGTGGACAGGCGATAATCTCAGCCTGCCAGGTCGGAATAAAGGGATGCGTACCGCGCGAATCAGAACTATAGTCAAAACCTGAGCGCTGCATCAGACGCATTGCATGGCGGTTCATCTGCCAGCCGGCGGCCGCATGCGCATGAGGCGGCTCTGAAAAAATTTCCGTGTAACGGTCAATCGCGCGTTGCAATTCGCGCTGCGTCCATGCCGCATCTTTGTCCAGCACATGATCCTGCCAGCGCACATGATCGAAGCAATGAATGCCGACTTCAAATCCCGCATCTCTGACACTGCGCATAATCCCGGCGCATTTTTTACCAATATCGGGCGCCGGTAGCAAGGTACCGTACAACAGGGTCTTGATGCCGTAGTGTTCAACCACCGACATACGCGATACTTTTTTCAGATAGCCCGGACGGAACACGCGCCAAATGGCGCGCCCCATGTTATCCGGGCCCAGCGTAAAAAAGAATGTCGCCTGCGCGTGATAGCGCTGCAGCACCTCAACCAGACGCGGAACACCTTCGCGCGTTCCGCGATAGGTGTCCACATCAATTTTAAGCGCGATCTGTTTCGCCATTAGTCCATCAGCTTGCGCGCTTCGCCAACCTGACCGCGATACGCATCAAAAATATTGCGCAGCGTGTCAGCCATATTGACAACCGGCTGCCAGCCCAGCTCTTCGCAGGTATTGGTAATCTTTGGCACGCGGTTTTGCACGTCCTGATACCCCTTACCATAGTAGGCCGTCGCTGTTGTCTCTATGATCTGCACCTTTTGTGCTGATTCGCGATATTCCGGATATTCGTTGGCGAGTTTCAACATCATGTCAGCCAGATCTTTGATCGAGAAATTATTGACCGGATTGCCAATGTTGTAGATTTTCCCTGTCGCGACGCCATCCTTGTTCTCGATAATCTTCATCAGCGCATTGATGCCGTCCTCCACATAGGTGAACGCACGCTTTTGCTGACCGCCATCGACCAGACTGATGTTTTCACCGCGCACGATATGGCCCAAAAATTGCGTCACCACGCGTGAGCTGCCTTCCTTCGGCGTATGGATAGAATCGAGTCCCGCGCCTATCCAGTTGAACGGACGGAACAGGGTGAAATTCAAGCCTTCCATGCCGTAACCCCAGATCACGCGATCCATCAGTTGCTTGGAGCAGGAATAAATCCAGCGCGGCTTATTGATCGGGCCGCAGATCAGCTCAGATTCTGCCGGATCGAATTCCTCGTCATGGCACATGCCGTAAACTTCGGAAGTAGACGGGAACACCAGATGCTTGCCATATTTCACGGCGGCACGCACGATAGGCAGGTTAGCCTCGAAATCCAGTTCAAACACGCGCAACGGCTGCTTGACGTAAGTGGATGGCGTCGCGATCGCAACCAGCGGCAGAATCACGTCGCACTTCTTAACATGGTACTCGACCCATTCCTTATTGATGGTGATATCACCTTCGAAAAAATGGAAACGCTCGTGGCCGATCAGGTCTGAAATACGCTCAGAGCTCATGTCCATGCCGTAAACTTCCCAGTCAGTGGTCGCGAGTATTTTATTGGACAGATGGTGACCGATAAAGCCATTCACGCCGAGGATCAGTACTTTTTTCATTTCATTTCCTTAACAATTAAATTCAAACGTCGTTCCGGGCCTGCCCCGGAATCCAGCATTTATAACTGGATTCCCGCATACGCGGGAATGACAAAGTCTTAATACACTCAAATACCAAACTCAAACCGCTCAGTGCCGTAACGTCCGGCGAAATCTTCAGCGCTTAACTCTGCGCCATCCAGTTCAAAACGCAGCACCCGCAACACACCCTCACCGCAGATCGCGTAGGCGCGGCCTTCTTTGACGTAGAACGCAGGCTTATCCTTCGAGGCCGTGCACTTTGTCACCAGCGTCTGCAAAATACGCATCGGTCGCCCCATCAACTGCGTCGCGGCGCCCGGGTACGGCGGTGCCACGGCACGCACCAGATTATGGATCTGCACGGCGCTTTGCTGCCAGTCAATCACACCATCCGCCGCATTGCGTCCGCCAAAATAGGCGCCCAGACTCAAATCCTGTTTCACCGCGCGCGCACTGCCTGCGAGCAATTCAGGCAAAACGCCGCTGAGCGCAATCTCCGCCGCAACTGTCACCTTCTGAAACACCTGCAGCGCCGTATCATTAGGCAAAATCGGCACGGCCTGTTGCGCGACGATGTCGCCGTTATCCGGTTTCTCGGTCATGTAATGCAAGGTCGAACCCGTTTCGGTTTCGCCTTTGATTATCGCCCAATTTACCGGCACGCGCCCGCGGTATTTCGGCAACAGCGACCCGTGCATATTCAAGGCCCCACGTTTTGGGATTGCCAGCAACGGGGCTTTGAGCATTTCGCGATAGTAGAAGGAAAAGAAGAAATCAGGCTGCAGCGCGCGTATCTGTTCGACGACGGCTGATTCATTCGGATTGGCAGGGGTCATCACGGGGATACCGTGCAAGGCCGCTAGCTTCGCGACGCTGTCAAACCAGATATTCTCATTGGGATTATCGG
The DNA here is from genome assembly GCA_037137715.1 of Nitrosomonadales bacterium. Classification (GTDB taxonomy): domain Bacteria; phylum Pseudomonadota; class Gammaproteobacteria; order Burkholderiales; family Gallionellaceae; genus Gallionella. The sequence goes on along the minus strand of JBAXJT010000075.1, from coordinate 3,180 downwards.
TATGGGTCACCACCAGTTTGACATCCACACCGTGAGCTAGCAACACGGACAAGCAGCGCACGCCGACGTTGTGATAAGCGAAGACCACTGCCGTGGCGAGTGGGAAGTCGCAAGTGGCTAGTGACACCCCCTCCGCTGCGCGGTTAGTTTGATGCTTACTCATGAGAAACCACCGCTTGCCCCTTTACCCTTCCCTCTTCACTCTTCTCTTGTTTTTCCAATACTGCTTCGACCAGATAGCGCGGACGGTGACGCACCTGTTGGTAGATGCGCCCGACATATTCGCCCAGCAGACCGATACCAAACAGCGTGATGCCGATCATGAAGAATACCAGCGCAAACAGCGTGAACAGCCCTTCCGCCTCGGGGCCGACAATCAGACGTCGCACCACCAAAAATACAAAAAACAGACCGGAAAAAACGGAGGTGAGCATGCCGACCATCGAGAATATCTGCAACGGCACCAGCGAAAATCCAGTCATCAAATCAAAATTCAAGCGGATCAGACTGTAGAGCGAATATTTCGATTCACCGGCCAGTCGCTCGTCGTGTCCGACGACCACCTCGGCCGGATTGCGTGCAAAACTGTACGCCAGCGCGGGAATAAAGGTATTCACCTCGTGGCAGCTGTTGATCGCGCTGATGATATCCCGGCTGTAAGCGCGGAACATACAGCCCTGATCGGTCATTTTGATACGTGTGATCCGCTCGCGCAGATTATTCATCGCACGAGATGCCACATGCCGCCACCAGCTGTCGTTGCGCTGACGACGAATCGAGCCGACATAGTCGTGCCCCTCATCCATCTTGGCCAGCAGCAGACCAATGTCTTCGGGCGGATTTTGCAAGTCGGCATCCAACGTCACGATGCGTTGCCCGTGCGACTGCTCAAAACCCGCCATGATCGCCATATGCTGACCGAAATTGCCGTTAAACAGCACCACGCGCGTGACATCCGCACGCTTTTGGAACTGCTCGCGCAATATTGCAGCGGAGCGGTCGCGACTGCCGTCATTGATAAAAACGACCTCGTAGCAGATGCCCAGTTTGTCGAGTGCCGGATACAGGCGATCAAACAGGGTCTGCAGACCCGCTTCTTCGTTGTAAACCGGAATAACGACGGAAAGTTGTATGGTATTCATAGGACGGCATTCTACCGCACAGGACAATATTAGCGAAATCCCGGCGCAATTTATTGCGTGATTTTCTTTAACTTATTTTCTCTCCGCGTTCTCCGCGGCTGCGCTTGAAAAAATTCGTTAAAACGACAGATCGAAAAATTAAATTTCAAGGCGTCACTTACGAGATAGCTTTCACAGCCCGCGCGCGCAACTGCCCGCACGCACCTTCGATTTCTTGCCCTGCAGAATCACGAATTTTAACCAGTATCCCTTGCCGTTTGAGCGTGTGCGCCATCGCTGAAATGCGCTCAGCCGAAGGGCGTCGATAGTCCAGCCCGTCCACTTCATTAAACGGAATGAAGTTCATCACCGCATATTTTCCGGCCAGCAGCCGGACAATTCCGTCCAACTCCGCATCGCTGTCGTTAACGCCCTCGATCAGCGTCCACTGATATTGAACGGGATAAGAGGTTATCCGTGCATAATATTCTGCCCGCGCAACCAGTTCCTCGATCGCGATAACCGGCGCTCTGGGCAACAATCTGGCGCGCAATTGGGCATCCGTTGTATGCAGAGAAAGGGCCAGCGCGGGTTTGACTGTCTCCATCGGCAGGCGCTCAAAAACGCGCAGATCACCCACCGTTGAAAAAACCAGATTCTTGTGTCCGATATTGCCTTGCATACCGAGCAACTGGATCGCGTCCAGCACGTTATCAAGATTGTGGGCCGGTTCACCCATGCCCATGAACACGACTTTGTTCACCTCGCGTCGGCGACGCGCGAGCACAACCTGAGCGACGATTTCCGCGCTACCCAACTGGCGGATCAGACCGTTGCGACCGCTCATGCAGAACACACACCCCACCGCACAGCCCACCTGTGTCGAGATGCACAGTCCGCCGCGCGGCAGCAAGACGCTCTCCACCATCTGACCGTCGGCGAGTTCAACCAGCAACCGGGCAACGCCCTCGCTTGCCGGATACTCACCGCTTAACGTTGCCAAGCCGGAGAGTTCCGCTTCGATGTCGGGCAATTTGGCGCGCAGCGCCGCCGGGAAGAAATTATCTGCCGGGCTATTTTTTCTGTCGTACGATGCAATCTGGCTCCAACCGCGCAACAACCGGTCTTCATGGCAGGGCTTGGTGCCCAGTTCGCGCAATCTGCCGATTAAATGGCTGATACGCATCGGCGTACGAACAACGGTATTCAAATCCGGCTCAAAAAGACCCATTTATTTCAACCCGAATCAAACAGGCGTCATGATTTTGAGCGCCAGACTCAAATCCTGCCAGGCGCGCGCTTTTTCCAGCGGGCTGCGCAACAAATAGGCCGGATGGTACGTCACGACCAGAGGGATTCCTTTGTAGTCATGCACTGAACCCCGCATACTGGCGATCGTCGCATCCGTCTCCAGCAGCGCAGAGGCCGCCGTCTTACCCAGCGCGACAATCACAGCCGGCTGCAGCAAACCAATCTGGCGTTTCAAATAAGGTAGGCAGGCGGCAATCTCACCGACATGAGGATGCCGGTCATCGACAGGTCTGCATTTGATGACGTTGGCAATATAGACCTCGCTGCGCTTCAAACCGATCGCCATCAGCATATTGTCCAGCAGTCGCCCGGACGCGCCGACAAAGGGCTCACCCCGCTCATCCTCCTCTGCACCGGGCGCTTCCCCGACAAACAGCCAGCGCGCATGGATATCCCCGGTTCCAAATACAGTTTGCGTGCAATTCTGGCGCAATTTGCACTCCGTGCAGTCATGCACTTTTTGCTCAAGCTCGGGCCAGTCGGTACCGCCCAACAGTCCGCCGGCATTTTTGAGCTGAAACTCGCGCAACGAGTCGCCTGATGCATCACCGGATCCGGCAGATGGGAAATCGGCGGCAAACAGGTCGATGACACACGCCGCCTGATCCATGAGTTGCTCGCGGTTCTGTTCGGCATCCTGTTCGATCGCCGGCACAGATTCAACTGGTGCAACGCCCTCAACCGGTGCAGCTTCCTCAACCGGTGCAGCTTCCTCAACCGGTGCAGCTTCCTCAACCGGTGCAGCTTC
>JBAXJT010000074.1:0-9778 GCA_037137715.1 Nitrosomonadales bacterium | reverse complement strand
ACGCCATGTTAGGTGAGAACTTTCTCACCCAAGTTTAATGACAGTGGACAATACCAGTGCTGTTATCCATATGGCAGCACTGCCCAGGGGGTGAGCTTTTACGACAACCACCACCATGAGCTAGTGCCACGCTACTAGCAAATACCAGCGTTAATGCAACGATCAATGTCTTCATAAAATTGCCTCCAAGCCCTGGTTAGTGGTATCGCTAGGTACTGGGCGTATTAAGCACCTAACGTAGAAGTCACCGACGCTGCGCGGCTTTATCGCGCAGCGTCCGTGTGGACTGCCGGGTTAGCCGTAGTGGTGAATACAGACAGATCATTGACCTGGCTTGTAAAGTTTGTAGAAAACATTCTCTAAACTTTGGACTAGCATATGCGAACGACCGCTGATGGCACATAGCCGCTTGTCGCGAGTATCTGCTTTATGCCCTGAAATTTCAGGGCTGATTGTACGCGCTGCCAAGCCTCAGCGATTGCAATTCTTCGGAACGCTGCGGCAAATATGTCCACCGGAAATATGGCTCTCTATCCTAGCGCTGCCGCCTTACCCTAGCCGGACGCATCCTGCTCGACTCTGCCACTGGTTATTCGTTGATCGTTAGCAATTTGAAACGCCCGTCTGGCAATTCGCGCAGATGCGCAAGGCGTGCATTTTCAAGTCCCGGCAAGCTATCCCTTGCCACGCCGAGCAGCTGGGACATCAGCACGCCACCTGCGTGATGATGCGTCACGATCAGTACGGTTTTCCCTGAATAGTTCGCCTTCAAAAGGCTGACGGCCTGACGTATCTGCGCGACGCCGTCGGCATAATTCCGGTTGGCGTATTTGAATACGGATGATTCATCCCGGAAACTGAATTGTGATTCGATGTCGGAGGGCAACTGAAGGGCTCCCGATGTCAGTAACTGCCCCGCTTCGCCCTCCATCCGCGCCTCCTGCCAGCAGCACTCGGTTATTTCCGGCCAGACGATCGCGTTCCTGTCGCTTTTTTTAAGATAGGGGAATACGGTGCGCAGCGTGCGTTCGGTGGGACTGACCAGAACAGCGTCGAAATTCAGCCTGAGCAACTCGCCTGTCAGACGCTCTATCTGAACCGCCCCTTCCTCTGAAAACGTGCTGTCGCTGCGTTTATCCTTGACTCCGGTGGCGTTGCTGAGGGTCTGCGCATGCCGGACGATGTAGATATCCAGTCCTGCCTCGGCAAAACCCGCATATAAAACCAGCATCAAAAAGCAAGCAGCGCGACAGAACATATCCCCTCCAAAAGAATCAGTCTTTGATGAACATCTCCAGCAGATCATTCAGAAAACGCTGGCCCTGCAAGGTCGGTCTGATGCAGGAAATATCGCGATGCAGCAGCCCGCGCTTTTCGGCAACCAGCAGTTCGCGCTGAATGGCAACCAGCGACAGGCTGGTGCGCTCTGAAAAAAGCGCAGGCTCAAACCCTTCGTTAAGACGCAGCGCATTCATCATGAATTCGAACGGCAATTCATCGCGCGCGATCTCATTTTCCGTCTGAACCGGCGCACCGAGCTCCACCTGCTGCATATAGGATTGCGGCTGTTTGTAGCGCGCCTGACGAACAATTTTATCGGGAAAACTGAGCTTACTGTGCGCGCCGGCACCCACCCCTAAATAGTCGCCAAACTTCCAGTAATTGAGATTGTGACGAGAGCGCCGGTTCGGCTGCGCGAAGGCTGAGGTTTCATAGTGCTGGTAGCCATTTCCCGTCAGCCGTTCTTCTATACTTTGCTGCATGTCGGCGCTGGCGTCGTCATCCGGCAGCGACGGCGGGTTGCGATAAAACAGCGTGTTCGGCTCTAGCGTCAGGTGATAGGCGGACAGATGTTGTGGTTTGAAAGTCAGCGCGGTCTGCACATCCTGCAAGGCCTGATCCAGCGTCTGTTTGGGCAGCGCATACATCAGATCCAGATTGATATTATCGAAATGACGCTGCGCGATATCGATAGCAGCTTTCGCCTCATCGGCGGTATGAATCCGCCCCAGCGCCTGCAAGTGCGTATCATTAAAACTCTGTATGCCCATCGACAAACGGTTTACGCCGGCATCCCTGAAGGCTGCGAACTTACCGGCCTCGACGGTACCGGGATTGGCTTCCAGCGTAATCTCCGCATCGCCGGATAGCGGCAGCAGCATGCGTACCTGACGCAGTATTTCCGTGACCGCGTCACCTGAGAGCAGACTGGGCGTACCCCCGCCGAAAAATACCGTATAGACTTTTCGGCCCCATATCTGCGGCAGCGCCATTTCCAGATCACGGATCAAAGCGGCGACATATTCCTTTTCAGAAAATCCACCGCGCGCCTCATGCGAATTAAAGTCGCAATAAGGACACTTTTTCACGCACCACGGCACATGAATGTACAGCGACAGCGGCGGCAGCGCGGTAAAAGCGACAGATTTCGAAATCAGGGAAACGGGGATCATGCGACTTTCAGGCGTTGCAACAACACCTTCATGGCCTGCCCACGATGACTGATCGCGTGTTTTTCTTCATGCGTCAGCTCCGAACTCATCTTGTTCAATTGCGGCAACCAGAACATCGGGTCGTAGCCAAAGCCGCCCTCACCCCGTTCCTCGTGCGCGATTTCGCCGTGCCATTCGCCATCGGCGATAATCGGCTGCGGATCATCCGCATGACGCACCAGCACCAGCACACAGTAGTAATGCGCGCGCCGGTCCGTCACGCCCTGCAGATCGCGCAACAATTTCTCGTTGTTGCGTCCATCTGATTTCGGGTTATCCCCCGCGTATCTTGCCGAATAAACGCCGGGCGCGCCGCCCAATGCCTCAACGCAAATACCTGAATCATCCGCTAACGCAGGCAGCCCGCTAAGACGGCTGACATGGCGCGCCTTGGCCAGCGCGTTCTCGATAAAGGTGACATGCGGCTCTTCCGCGTCGGAGATGCCCAGTTGCGACTGCGTCACAACTTCAATCCCTAAAGGCTGCAGCATATGGGAAAATTCGCGCAGCTTACCGGCGTTATTAGACGCGATGACGAGTTTATTCATTTTAAAAAGTGGTTCTATGTAATTAATAGCGGGCACTCAAAAATAGTTTACTTTTTCCGGTAGCAGACCGGCAGCTGGTTACTTTTTCTTGCGTCGCCGAGAAAAAGTAACCAAAAAGAAGGCGACCCCGGTTTACCGCGCCACCTTACAGGTGGCGTACCCTCGCTAGCCAACAAATAGCGGGGCTGCGGAACTCGCACGATTCGCTTTGCGACCACGTACTCAAACAGTCCTCGCCTTACTGCACCGCTATTTTTCGGCTAACTTCGGCGGCGCACAGGGGCTAAGGGTGATGCTGAATGCGCTTCATTTCATCGCATCATTTTGCTTTGTCAAATAACAGCATGAATTTCACGTAGTACAAAAAAATTTACGCTGCCAGCGCAGCCTGTTGCATTTTGATCAAATCAATAATGCCGTTTTGCGCCAGTTCCAGAAGGCTATCCATTTCCGCGCGGGAAAAAGCGTGACCTTCTGCGGTGCCCTGCACCTCGACAAAATGACCGCTGCCCAGCATCACCACGTTCATGTCAGTGTCGCAGGCCGAGTCTTCCAGATAATCCAGATCGAGCACCGGCGTGCCCTGATAGATGCCGACCGAAATGGCGGCAATCGCATCAGTGACCGGGGATTCCGTCAGCAGGCCTTTGGCAATCAGGTTAGTGACTGCATCCTGCAACGCCACATAGGCACCGGTGATGCTCGCAGTACGGGTTCCGCCGTCAGCCTGAATCACATCGCAGTCGATTTGAATGGTGCGTTCACCCAGCTTCTTCAAATCCACCACCGCGCGCAGACTGCGACCGATCAGGCGCTGAATCTCCTGAGTGCGGCCGGATTGCTTGCCTTTGGCAGCTTCACGCTGCATGCGACTGCCGGTCGAGCGCGGCAACATGCCGTATTCCGCCGTCACCCAGCCTTCGCCGCTGCCTTTTTTGTGTGGCGGCACGCGCTCTTCAACGCTGGCGGTGCAGATGACCTTAGTGTCTCCGCACTCGATCAGTACCGAACCTTCGGCGTGTTTAGTGTAATGGCGGGTGATGCGAATTTCACGCAACTGATTTGCTTGTCTTGAACTTGGGCGCATGGATTGTGGTAAGTGGTAAGTGGTAAGTGGTAAAAATTTAAACCCGAAACCGGATTTAGTGAATTTCCAGGATATGACTGATGACGACCTCGGTGTCGTGTGCGGCCTCGGCATTGCCCCAGCGCAGCGCCATACCCGTGGCATTATCCGCCTTGCCGTTTTCGAGTCCTACGGCGCGAACGATCAACTGTTCGAGCACCGTTTCAACCGGTTTTCCTGCAAAGGCTGTCAGCAGATCCTTATCGACAAAAGGGCCGGAGAGGCCATCGCTGCACAACAAAATCACATCACCCGATTGCAGCTCGACGGGATTTCCAAGCTCTATGCTGAACATATCTTCAACGCCGCCCAGACAATTGGTGATCTGGTTGCGCCTCGGATGTGTGCGTGCTTCCTCTTCGTCGATCACACCGCACGCCAGCCACATCTGTACCATCGAATGATCCAGCGTTCTGGCCAATATCGCACCATTGCGTATCAGATAAAGTCGGGAATCGCCGGCATAGCCCCAGTACAGCGTGCCATTTTGAATCAGCGCGGCCACGCAAGTCGTACCGGGAAATGAATGATCCATTTTTTGCGGCAAACTCATGATGCGCTGATGCGCCGCTTGCATCGTATCAGACAAAAATACTTGCGGATCAATAAGATGAGACTGAGCAGCAAAGGTGTCGATAAACGTCTCTATTGCCAGACCGGCGGCCACCTCGCCGTGAAAATGCCCGCCCATCCCATCGGCCAGTACCATCAATAAATCATCATTCGTGTACGCGTAGGCCGCGCGATCCTGATTATATTTTCGGTTGCCAATGTGACTGGCCTGATGGATAGAGAATTTCATAGAGTGCAATCGTAATATAATGTGCGCCTTGCCGCTTAGATATTTATTCGCAGCGCCTCATTTGGACACTCACACCATGATTTTAAGCATGACCGGTTATGCGAATACCAGTTCAGATTTTGTCGCCGGCTCATTGTCACTGGAGCTGCGGGCCGTTAACCATCGCTACCTCGATATTCAGTTGCGCATGCCGGAAGAATTTCGCGTGTTTGAAGGCGCATTGCGCGAGCTGATCAGCGCACAACTCCAGCGCGGCAAGGTTGAATGCCGGATTAACTATGCCGCACGCGAGATTCAGGGCAGTACGACCCTCAATCACGAACTGCTGGCACAACTGGCGCAATGGAACCGCGAAGTGCGGGTGAGTATGCCGGGCGCGCGGGATTTGAGTGTGGCCGACGTACTGAACTGGCGCGGCATCCTCGCCACACCTGCCATTTCAAACGACGAGCTGCGCGCAACGCTAATCAGCCTGATGCAGGCCGCCCTGCTGGAATTTTCCGCGTCGCGCCAGCGTGAAGGCGAAAAGCTCAAAGACTTCTTGCTGGTGCGCCTTGAAAAAATTGAAGCACTGCGAACAGAGGTGATCCCTCACGTCCCCGCCGCGATTGCCGCTTATGAGGCACGCCTGACCAGCCGGCTGTTTGAGGCGATGCAGAGCACGGATGATGAGCGCATACGACAGGAAATCACGCTGTTCGCCAGCAAGGTCGATGTCGATGAAGAGCTCTCACGTCTGGACAGCCACCTGACCGAGATGCACCGCATCCTCAAGCAGGGCGGCGCGGTCGGCAAGCGACTGGATTTTCTGATGCAGGAGCTCAACCGTGAAGCCAATACCCTAGGCTCCAAGTCGGTCGATGCCGAAGTCTCGCGCAGCGCGATGGAAATGAAAATTCTTATCGAGCAAATGCGCGAACAGATACAAAACCTTGAATGATGTTTTAGCCCGTCTCACACCATCGCACAAACCCACCTAAAGCCGCTATCCATGCGGCTTTGTCATATCTTGCTATTGCATAGCGTCTCATAAAAGCGCAGTATTGCCGCGTACCACTACGCGAACAACCACACCTAGTTGCACTCGTTTTAGTTGTACTCACGATATGAGGATTAAAATGGGAAAATTATCAGATATTCAAATTCGCAACTGGATCAAGTCGGGGGAACACTTCGACCTGCGTGGTGATGGTGATGGGCTGTATTTGTCATTCAGGGAAAACTTCGCCACCCCCGTGTGGCGCTTCAGGTATCGCTTCGCTGGGAAGCAACGCGTGATGACACTCGGCAGCTATACAGTGCTATCGCTTGCAGATGCGCGCAAAACAGCAAAGGAACTGCGTGCGCGTGTCGCGATGGGGCATGATGTAGCTGGCGAAAAGCAAGAGCGCAAAAAGGCGGCTGTTATCAAGATCGAGGATGAAAAGAACGCCCTCACCGTCGGGCAGCTTGCAGATGATTATTTTCAGAGAACGATAGTCGGACACTGGAAACACCCGAACATTGTCAGAAGCAGGATTGAGAATCACATCAAGCCGCACATCGGCACACTTGCGGTTAAGGACGTGAAGCCCAAACACATAGACGCGATGTTGCAAGCCATTGTGAAGCGCGGCGCACCGACCATGGCGAATGATGTGCTGCGATGGGTGCGGCGTATGTTTGACCATGCAGTAAAGATGCACATGGTTGAATACAATCCTGCGTCCGCATTCAATCTAGGCGATGCAGGCGGCAAGGAAGAAGCGCGGGATCGCTGGTTAAATCGTGGTGAACTGGTAACGCTGTTTGAGGCCATGCGCAACACTAGCGGCTTCGGGGTTGAAAATTTCCTATCATTCAAGTTGCTGTTGTTGCTGGCGGTACGGAAACAGGAACTCACAGCGGCGAAGGTTGCAGAATTTGACCTGAAAAAAGCCGTCTGGACACTACCCGCCGACCGAACTAAAACAGGCGTAGCAATCAATATCCCACTAGCAGCGCAAGCCGTTGAATGCCTGCGCAAGCTGATTGAGCTAGGTTGCTCCAGCGATTACCTGTTACCTGCTCGCAAGCGTCAGGAAAGGATGCTACCGCACATTCACGAAAACACACTGAATGTCGCGCTATCAAAAGTCAGGGTAAAGTTGGGCGACATGGAACGCTTTGTGATTCACGACTTCCGGCGCACTGCCCGCACCCACCTATCAGCCTTAGGCACTATTCCGCACATCGCTGAACGCTGTTTAAATCACAAGGTTGGAGGCGTAGAGGGAATCTATGATCGTCACGACTACATAGACGAACGGCGGGAAGCATTGACCAAGTGGGCAGCATTCCTTGATAGCTGCGAGGCAGGCAAGGATTGGAATGTAATCCCACTGCGCGGCAAGAAAACAGCGGCGTAATCTGATTGTTGAATATGTTGATATTTGTGTGTATATTATGACCACCATGCGATACATTTACGACCCAGACAAGCAAGCCATCAACCTGAAAAAACACGGGTTAAGTTTTGAGGATGCGCAAGCCGTGATCGAAAGCGGCGATACCGTCACCTTTGAGGATCGGCGGTTTGCTTATGATGAAGTGCGATTCATGACATTAGGGTTATTGCGTGGCGAAGTGGTGGCAATTTCAACCACCGAAACAGACACCACAATCAGGATATTCTCTATGCGAAAGGCAGAAAAAAATGAGCAAAAAATCTACTTTGAAAACCGATGAAGATACGCCTATTACTCAGGCTGATATTGACGGCGGGTTGCTGGTAATACGCAAGCGCGGAGCAAGTGGCGCTGTGTTGCCGACCAAACAACGTATTAACATTTTCATTGATAGCGCAACGCTGGAACACTTCAAAAACAAGGCAGGCGGACGCGGCTATCAGACGTTGATTAACGAAACGCTCAAACAAGCCATGCAGGCGGACAGTCTGGAAAGTGTTGTACGCGAGACAATCCGCGAAGAGCTACGCAAGGCAGCATAATCGAGTTTCACCGAAGCCTGACGGGATCAGGCAAAAACGGGCAAGGCTGGATACTTTCTCACGGACACCAGCCCTACCCTAACCACAACGTAAAAAGGACTTACATCATGGCTACAGAAGATTCTAACATCAGCACCAACACTCAAACAAAAAACCTACGCAATGCTATCAACACGATGGATTGCCTTTCTCAAGAAGGGTTTTCAAGCATTACCGCCATTGCAAAACTGATTATCACGTCACTGGAAACGAGCGCCGTCATTGACCGTGACACCATTGCACACGCTGTACACGCCATATTGGGAAAGGCGCAAGATATTGAGAATTGCATTAACTACGAAGCTGAAAAGCTGGATTGCAACTATCGCAGCGAATCAGACGCTCGACTTCGTGATGCGCATCGAGCAGGACAGAAGGCGGTGACAGCATGAACGCCGCCCAACCAGTAGAGCAAGCTATTGACGGGGTGTGCACCACTAGCAATGTGCTTTGGCAGTTATGGGAACGTACAAAGGACAGCCTGAGCAATCCTGAGCTTGAATGGTTCGCACGGGCCACAGAACAGGCTCAGACCGAAGCGCGAAACCTGCGTGATGTTGCTACGGGGATTGGTTGCCTGATTGCGTCTGATACCCAGAGCGGGGCGCTACAAGACAGAGACGGCACATCGTCAATGCTCTATGCCATATCTGCTCAACTCGACACCATAACGGGCATGATGGAAATCGGCAGTGCGGCAAATGACCGGCTGCGAATGCCTGAACTGTATCGGCGGCGCAAGGAGATTTAACCGAGTTTGCCGCGCCTAGTCCTTGCTTAATTACCACGGGCGAAAGCACAGATAAGCGTGGCTCGCTACCTACCCCCCGAAAGCTACGCTGCAAGGTTTAGATTGCCATGGTGAGCGCATTTCAGTACAGCATTCACCAAAACGAACTATTTTTAATTGGCGCTTTGAAAGTTCACAGTAGGTTCACAATTTCTACGCACATTTCCGAACAGTTTAGGTACGCTAAATGAATGCCTAAAGCCTTATTTTTTATAGGCTGGCGCTGAAAGTGAATATCATATTACGCAAGAATAACTAAACAATAACCGTGCAGTAAGTTCGCACTTATGGCGAACATCGAACTATTTAGAAAGGAATCAGCATGGCGAGAGTGTGGACGGACGAACAAAAGGCACGGCAAGCCGCTTTAATCAGGTCGTGGAAGCCGTGGACGCGCAGCACTGGCAAGGACACCCGAAGGCAAGGCGGCATCGTCTATGAACGTCCTAGTCGGTAATGCGAACCGAGCGACTGCACTGGCGATTGCGAAACAGGAATTGAAAGCGGCTGAATTGAAAGTTGCGAAGTTGTCGCGGTGTAAAGTTGACCCGTGGACTGAGCAATTTAACCTGATGATGAAAATGACTGGCCGAAAATTCGGCTGATGTGAATGTTCCTCGATTGGGTGGGGATTTCTCTAACTGTTTTCGGGGTTTTCATCGTCGCCGTTAGCGGCCATTTCCGCGTCAACTTCAGCCCACATTTTTTTAGTCTCGGGTAAATTATGATATTCGCGCATCATTTTATTTATCCTATCCTCTTCCGCATCTTCCGCTGCCGCCGAGGCTCTCAACTCCGCAATTAATTCAGGATCGAACTCTGTGATAACTTCAGGGTTAAACTTCATTTTGTTTACCTCTCTTAATTAAGAACAATTCCCACGCTGCCGGATGCAATCTGCTTTTACCTGATTCGTAATCGCTCCATCGCGCTTGTGTTGTGTAGATGAGTGGGGGGGGGCGGAAATTGTCAACCTAGTTGTCGCCTGACTGCCTGCGATTATGCTGCCATTT
>JBAXJT010000073.1:0-9956 GCA_037137715.1 Nitrosomonadales bacterium | reverse complement strand
CCACACCTCAAAGTTAAATTTTTTGAGGCGACAACTAGTCTGACACCGGGGGCATCTAGATATTGATATTTGTATAACTTGTTGATTTAATATAAAGATATTGTTTTATGTTCATTGCCATAGATAACTGCAAGTTTGACTTTTTGTGCGACAGATTTTGGGAAAATCTGTCGGAAACGGGTGAGCAGGATGTACGGTTCTGCAACAAATGCCAGCGCAATGTGTACTTATGCGATAGCTACGAAAAGCTTGAACATGCAACCCGCCTCAATCGTTGCATAGCTATAGACCTAGACAGCAAGCATGAAATTCAGGGGCGCAGTGGCAGGCTTATGGGCTGGGTGAGTATGTGAGTGCTGATATAATTTTGTCTCATGCCACGCAGACTTGATGTGATTAGTTTAAACACTATGTCCGCCGACTATATCGATCAACTCCTGACCGCGATTAACCGTACTCTGGTGCGCCTCGAACCGGGGGCGGAATTCATCGAGCGGGAAGGGGGGCTTGAGATGAGGGTAATCGAGGGCGGGCGGCTGATTTTGTCTTCTTCGTCAAGTGCAGATGTGCAACAGCCTGTCGACATTAAGACTTTCGCGCTCAGTAAGACCCCACTCAAGCCGGAACAATGGTACGGGCTGTTTGTATTTCATTCGGATAGTCAGCAGCGGATAGCTACACCGGAATATGGCGAGATTCTGAGGATGCGCCATAGCCATGCGCGCGATTTCATTGAGAGAGGGTGGCCGACCGAACAGATCATCCATATCGCCTGCCCAGCGCGCATGAACTGGAATTCGCATTAGGTGTCGGGAGTAGCCGGAACATGATGTGGGAAGCTCAGGCGGGGGAGCTTGAACAATATGAGCCTGATACGAATTGGAATGAGTTGAAGCCGGTATTTGTGGCGCGCTCCTTACCTGAGCTGGTTCAAAACGCCGAGGGCGAATTCAGCATAAATGAATTTATCCGGGGCGAGGTTAATCCGAATCAGGAGAATATCAGCTTCGCCTGCCATCACGCTGCTTGTGACGAGGTCGTCACGCTAGCTCGTCTAGCCAAACCCGTCGCCGGAAAAATCACCGTGCAATTTCAACTCAATCCTACGGAAGATTTTGACGCGGAGCTAGACTTTTTAGTCAGCGAAATGCAGCGCATCCTCATTGAGAGAGGCAGAACCCATCCGTGGCGCTATGCGGTCGCCAACTGCCAAAATCACCCATCTCAAGCTGAAGTCCAAGTTTCGAAACCGTGGCTCAATATGCGTAAGGTTCACTGGATATACAACCCATGAACTAGGAGCGATTCTGTAGTGTGCTGCGAGTGTGTCTTGCTGGAAAATTCAAAGCCTGACCGCTATGATGCCGCATTCTCTCGTAATACTTCTGCGCGTAAAGGACAACAATGAAAAAATTCATCGCCGCCGGTTTGCTGCTGGCCGTATCAACCAGCGCACTTGCCGTGGTGGATCTGCGCAACGGTAATTACTCGGAACATTTCACTGACATCAATCGCATCGGCAGCGGTTTTGACCTGAAAATTAAGCGCACTTATAACAGTCGCACAAATTTTAACGGCCTGTTCGGACATGGCTGGTGTACAGAGGCTGAGACGCGTGTTGAACTCATGCCGAATGACACCATCAAGCTGACGGAGTGCGGTGCCGGTGAGACGCTTATTTACAATCCTATAGAACCTATTGATTCTACTGATAAAGTTGGAGCTCGGCGCTACGTTGCGCAAAATCAGGTGTATAACAGCATCGTGTTTGCTGATGGACAGTTTGTGCGCAACATCCGGGGAACAGGGCGTGAAGTGTTTGATCGTAGCGGCCACCTTATCCGCCTAGAAGACAGTAACGGTAACTTCATCCAATATGATTACGAAGCGGGGCGACTGTCCAAAATGAGTCGTAATGATCGCACGTCGTATATTTTTCAATATGGAGATAACGGTAAGGTTAGCTCCATATTAGGCTCGCACAAAAAATCCACCCGTTACCGGTACGAGGGTGAAGAACTGATCGAAGCGACCAATGCGGCAAGCGAGGTGACGACCTATCATTACGATGACAAACATCGGATGGATCGGATAACTTGGCCTGACCAACATTTCGTTTCGCTGACATATCACGCAAGTCACGACTGGGTGACTGGTTTCACTGATCGTGACGGTTGTGTCGAGAACTATGACTACTCCAGTGATCCGGCTGATCCTCAGCATCACATATGGGGCACGGTTCGTAAAGTATGCAAGGGTGCCGAGTCTGCCGTAGGAAAGGCGGAATATTGGTATTCACCGAAAGGTAACGGCAACAATGAATTGACACGGATTCATTCGGAATGGAACGGCATGGATAGGGATGTTCAATACGATGAGCAGTTTCACTTGCCGAGAATGATCAAGAATAACGGAAATGAAATGCATTTTGATTATTACCCCAACGGGTTAGTTAAAACACGCAAGTCGGGGCAGGGATCAATGAGCTATGCCTATGCCGGGGATAAGCTTCAGCGCGTGGAGATGGTAGTTAAAGATAATCATGGGAAGGCGTTACTTCATAACTGGTCGAAATTTGGCTATGACGCGCAAGGAAATATGACTTTGGCGAGCAATTCCGAGGGCAGTAAAGTGAAGCTGAATTACAACAGTGCAGGTCAGATTTCAGTTTTGCGTGATGACCGTAAGCACGAAGTAGGTGTTCGCTATGACAGGCATTGCGGAAAACCTGGCATCATCACACTCAAAGGTATCGGCGCAATTCAGGTTGTTTATAAAAATAACTGTGAAATCAAGAAGGTGGACAGCAAACATACGCCAGCGGTTGCCATGCAGGTGTCGTCCATGTTCAATAACCTGCTGGAAGTTAGCGCCCCTGCAAATCAGGATGTGTACGAAGCCGCCGATACTGTTTTTAGATCGACCGAAGGACGCGCGGTGGAGTGCCAGAATTGCCAGATCTCGCAAGTATCCCCGGTTGAGCGGGATTGATTATATTAAAGGGTGCGGGCTGTTAAATTGCTTTGTTGGCAGACGGCTTACATTGATCATGAGTATGTCTTTGATGGATGAGTTTAGGACGGAGTGCCAATATGGGAACCTGTTCAGAGCCGGAATCAAAATGTGCGAAAGCGCCTAAAACTCGCAATCCTCTTCTTAAAGCGGCAAGAAGAGGGGATCGACACGAGATGGCGGAGCAACTCAGATACGACGAAAGTTCAGCACAAGAGTGTCTGGGCGAGCTGTGGTACTGGGTTGCGATGCACGGCTGGCTGGATATGGCGAAAAATCTCAGGCGCAGATTCGGTTTGCCTGAAGACACTTTTCGTGGCGATACGCCGCTGTTTTATGCGGCTGCCCATAATCGGCTCGCGTTGCTTCAATGGTTGATTGAGCAAGGCGTGAATCCAACGGTGCTCAACACCGATGGTCACAAGGCTTCTGATATTTCCAAAAAGAAGCGATACACCGAGGTGACGGATTTTTTGTTACAGGCGGAGCAGACTTTTGTTGCACGGCAAGCGCGCGTTGAATATGAGCGTCTTCATTCCGGTCATCCCTATAACGAGCAACTTAAATTGTTCATCTTAAAGGTGGTTCAGCAAACGCCCAGCCCGCCTTTTTACGATTATTACCTGCCAGACACGGCCTCCGAGTGGGATCTCCAAAAGCGCTTTAATCGAAGGCGGGGTTGGTATGACCTGCATGATCGCGTTAGGCAATATTTGGCCGCAGAATTGAGTGCGCTTTCTACGCATTGCGAACCTGCCGAATACCGGCAAAATGTGTTGCAAGTCTTTGAACAGGCAAGCGTTCGAATGGAAGAAAGAGATTCTTTTTATAGCGCGGGGGCTCAGGGTAAGTTTTGTCAGACAATCCGGGGATATGTGGTTGCATTGCCGTTCTTTAATTTAATTTCGGCGGGAAATTGGTTGAACGGGCAGGGCAGTATTTGTACGCAGGAAGAAGCGTACATCGACCATTTGGCGGAGAAACAGGAATTGAAACCGACAGCGCCGACTCAAACCAATGAGATCAAATCTATACAGGAAGCTGTGAGCGAATCCGATACGGAGTTGGGGAAAATTGAAGCGCATTCCAGAGGGTTGATTCGATATGTGGTCGGCTGGGGACTGTTCGTTATTCTGATCACGAGCATTCTGGCGCTGGTTTTTAAACAATAATTTTATCTGAGCAGGCGTTACGCGGCGAAACTTTTTGCTGGCTCCCCGCCTGTGCCGGTCTGCCGACAGGCAGGCGAGAATGACATACACGCTTCCGAAACTTTATGGGCGTGAATTGGTGACTGTGATGATGGAGTGAAGTCGAATGAAATATCAATATAACGAAATAAATGCCCGGCTACAGGAACAAATGAGCAGCGTGTTAGGCAGTATCGCGGCGGAAGATAAAGGACAGTTTGATTTTTCGCTTGAGGTTGGCGTGTTGCCTCCCATGCTAGATACGATCGGCACTATGGTGTTGTCGCAGGAACCTGCGCTTGAAAGCATGCGTATCTTGCGGTGTTTGCTGGATCAACTGCGCCGCTGCGAGCAAGTGAAGGGGCAGGATTCCGGAGAGTCGCTCACAATCGGATTTGCTATTCAGTCAGTAGCGAACTGGTTACCCGAACCTTTGTCGGATTTCT
Organism: Nitrosomonadales bacterium; assembly: GCA_037137715.1. Classification (GTDB taxonomy): domain Bacteria; phylum Pseudomonadota; class Gammaproteobacteria; order Burkholderiales; family Gallionellaceae; genus Gallionella. The sequence goes on along the minus strand of JBAXJT010000073.1, from coordinate 5,308 downwards.
GGTCGGCAGAACTGGAAGCGGCTTCCCATGTGGATAATGCATTGCTGGCAGGGGTGCAACGCGGTCATGACGAGATGTTGCTGCGGGCGATTGAGAAACGCTGATGAGATATAGCGGTTCGAATTTAACATCGGCGGATAGATCGGCAATTATGGTGTTGTATTTAATGCTAACTATATAATTTATTTATACTATAATCGGCATAATCATCGGCAAAAGTAGAAATAAAATGAGTGGTTTATACGACAACCCTGCACAGATGGAGCCGCTAATCATTGATAGCTCCCGGCCTGTCTATCATGCGTTGATCGGACTGGCGCACGAACTTTCAGAGGCATCCGCCTGTTTGGATGCGGCACTACCGACCATTACCGCGAAAAGTCTATCCGAGCTTGTCTCGGGGATGAACTGTTACTACTCGAATTTAATTGAAGGCCACCACACTTTACCCGTTGATATCGAGAAGGCGCTCTTCGAGGTCAGAGAAAAGTTAGAGCAACAGGAATTGCAAAGCCTTGCCATGGCGCATATTGAGGCTGATCGCTGGGCAAAGTCGCAATCCTTGGAGCTATGCTCGTTACAGTCTTTTCTGCTTGAGGTTCACCGGCGTTTCTGCGAGCAATTGCCGAAGGAAATGATGAAGCTCAAGGACGGGAGCGACATGGAGCCTGGAAAATTTCGGGGTCGGGACGTTCAGGTCGGTATCCATGTGGCGCCATGCGCCGATACGCTTGGACTATTTATGGCGCGTTTCGAAATGGTTTATAGCCGTTATTTGAAATCGTCCAAAAGGGGTGGGATAAGCAAGCTGGATGGCATTCTTGCCACTTTCGCCGCTCATCATCGCATGGTGTGGATTCATCCCTTCCTTGATGGTAATGGTCGTGTGGCGCGGATTGCCATCGATGCAATGCTGCGGGCGTGTGGTGTCAACGGCGCATCACTGTGGTCTATGTCCAGAGGGTTCGCGAAAACAGCAGAAGAATATAAGGCCAAACTGGCGGGTGCCGACCAGCCTCGGATGGGCGATCTGGACGGGCGCGGGAATCTATCCGAAAAACGACTGGCTGAGTTTTGCGAGTACGCCATGCAGACGGCGATTGATCAGGCAAAATTCATGACCCGGATGTTTGCACTCGATAATTTTAGGTTCAGGGCTGAGCATTTTTTCCAGAAAGTACGATTTGACCTGAAACCTGAATCGGCACATCTATTCATCCATGCCTTTAGTCATGGCGAATTTGAGCGCATGGAGGCAAGCCGTCTCACGGGTCTTCCGGAAAGGACCGCTAGAAATGTACTTAATGCGCTGGTCGTGGAAGGTTTCCTTGTCTCAGATACGCCGCGAGGTAAGCTTCGAGTCGGCTTTCCTATGCATGCTTTAGGATCACTTTTGCCCAACCTGTATCCGGCAGGTGATTTGGATGTCGATCCTCAGGCGTTAAAACTGCTAATCAGCACATCCAAAGCCAATAATGCTGCGAGGAAAACGGCGCGGCGATGAAGGAAAATAGTGGTTCTATATGAAATAGAGTGGGTAATTGAAATAATCCAAAACAATTATACGATGGAATAATGTACATTCAGCGTCACCCAAAGCCCCTGCGCACCGCCGAAGATAGCCAGCAAATAGCGGTGCGGTTGGGCGAGGACTGTTTGAGTACGTGGCCGCGAAGCGGATCGTACGAGTTCCGCAGCCCCGCTATTTGCTGGCTATCGAGGGTACGCCACCTGCAAGGTGGCGCGGCAAACCGGGGTCGCCTTCTTTTTGGTTACTTTTTCTTGGCGACGCAAGAAAAAGTAACCAGCTGCCGGTCTGCCACCGGCAGTAGTAAGAAATAGAATTGGATCACCCACTACAAATCACATAGAACCAAAATAGTAGAGGAGGCCGGTTTGACGGTTTAAAGAGGATCACATGAAAAATGCCAAACAGGAACGATTAGTAGAACTTCAGCGCCAGTACCATCGATGCCATCAATGGCGGCTGGCACAGGGCGGCTTATTCATTCCTCACTCTTATCAGGAAAAAAAGCCAGATGATTTATCCTGGTGGGACGATGTCGGATTTATCCTGAATGGACGGCGTGCCATCGTTTGGTGGCAGCATCCGCGCCAAATATATGCTGACGCGATTGAGGATCAATCGTGGATCGAGGCAGGCGATGGGCCGAATGACGATTGGCTGTTCAAAGGCAGTACCAAGAATTACAGGCGGGTTGGGGCTTCACGTAAGAAAATTGTCAGCTATACAAGTCGCGAACCGTCAGCTGAGCAACAGCTGCATTATGATTTGTTGCAGGACATCCGAAATCGCCTGACGACTGAAGGGATTGATAGGGTTGTTACGCCTTCATGGAAAGTAGAGCGGCTGAATTGGGCAACGGGAATCAGCTTGGTTGCTCCGCTGGAGGTGCGCAATGAAGGTGAATTGGCAGCGGTGGCAAAGCTTGCTCGACATCTGTTACTTCGGGAAACGACACTGAATGCAGAATTTCCGGACTATCGCTACAGCAGGGCTGATTGGCTTCGAGAGATTTAAATCTGCCTGTGTTTTTCGGGTGCTATCCGACCGACTGTTTTGGTCGTTTCTCACCGATTTCGATTGCAACGCTATCGGTATAAAATGACCACGTTTAACGTGAAACTCGCGCAGCGATTCGTTTGCCCATTCTCCCGCATGCGGGGGAATGTTGGATAGGGGGAAACGGTCATGGCAAGTTTCATCATCAGGGGCGGCAAAGTTGCCATGACCGTTAGAACGAGTTATTCAACAAGTGTAGGGGGAACAATGACGGTCAGATACATTTGCACAGTTGCATTTGCAGCCCTAATGGCTTGCTGCAATTCAGCTTTCGCTGGTCCGACCTTCGAGAGCGTGATGTTTGGAAAGCAGTCCACGCATTGCGATGCAAAGAATTCCAGCGTATCCATAATGCTGGAGGGGCGCGGCATCATTGTCGGGTTCGACAAGATGCTAATCGAAGTCGGCAGTAAGACGAGCGGGACGGAGCACATGCGCTGTGATGTGTCGCTGAAACTGGCTGCGCCGCTTGAGGCTTCAGCCGTGGTTCAGATTGATGTTCACGGGGATTCGCTGCTGAGCGGCAAGGGTACGACCTCGGCGACCTTCACCATACTGGGCCGCAAGGAGGAGATCAATTTCCATCCTATGGATGATGCAGGAGTCCAGCGTTTTTCGGTAAAACTGCCGAAGGGTGCGGGACAATTGGACTTCACTATCGAGGCATCGGCCCAAGGAACCTATCCCGACTCGACGGCGCTGATTTTCATCGGTTCGCTGGATATAGTGTTCGAAAGATAGAGGTGATGGTGAAAAGTTTTTACCAAATTTCATTGACCGCACTGTTGCTTTGCAGCGCCCCAGCCTTTGCCGGGCCGACGTTCGAAAACGTGACCTTCGGCAAACAGTCCACCCGATGCGACGATAGCAACTCCAGTCGCTCCATCGTTCTGGATGGGCGCGGTATCATCGTGGGCTTCAATAAAGTGCGCGCCAAGGTGAGCGAGAAGAATCCGGAGCATGATGCAGCACGTTGCGACGTGACGCTGAAACTGGCTGCACCACTGGAGGCTCCAGCAGTGATTCAGATAGATGTGTCTGGCGTTGATCGGGCCAAGGGCAAGGGCGCGGCTTCAGCTACAGTTACTTATCTGGGGCGCACAGAACCCCTGCGCTTTCAATGGAAAGACGATGCAGGTATAGATCGCATTTCCGCCAAGCTTCCCCAAGGAGCGCTGCAATTGGACTTGTCGTTTGAAATCATGGCGGATGGACAATACCCAGACTCCACTGCGCTGATTCATATTGACTCGCTGGACATCGTCTTCGAGCGGAGGCAATAGAGATTTTGAATGGAGGCATTAAGAAGGCGGGCTAAGCTAAAGCTCACCTTATCGAATATATCCTGCCTGGACTACTTTGGCTAGAATGACCAAACGTCTGAACCGTTTGGCTTGTTGTGCTACTTCGCGGAAGTTGATTAGCGATGAAGAAACGATGTCTAATTCACTTCAAATACGGCCACCTCAGGCCGTGCACCCAGACGTATCGGCACTTCCGACATGCCGATTCCGCGTGATACATACAGCTGACCATATTTGGTCTGATACCAGCCGCTAGTGTAAGCACCGCTGCCCGGCGGGTTGGCAACCGGATGGCCAAATACCGCGATCTGCCCGCCATGAGTGTGCCCCGATAGGCTGAACAAAAAGGGCGGATTTGCAGCGGGTGTATCCAGTGGCTTACCGAAAAAATGCGGCGAATGCTCGATGAGTATCGTGTCACGATTTTGAATGTCGCAGCGCGACAGTACCTTCTGGTAGTCCGGCTTACCAGACAAGGCATCGTCCATGCCGACAAACCCGATGGCTCGTCCCTGAAGCAGGAGTTCTGAACAGTCGTTGATCAGCAGTGTTACGTTGTGTTTTGCGTACAGGACTTTTAGCGCCTTTCTGTTAACCTGACTCCAGTATTCCCAATTGCCGAGAACGGCAATTTTTGGCATGTCACCCAGAGAGCTAAGAAATTCATCCAGCAGAGGTAAAACATCTGCGCGATCCACTACGTCGCCGGATAGCACAATGACATCCGGTTTGAGTTCCTGAACGGCGGCAATCACCTTTTTGATCGGCTTGTCGATTTCGGCCAGATGTACATCGGACAGTTGCACGAGCCGGATCGGTGTTCGTTCTTTTTTTGAACCGATATCGTGTCGGGATACCTCCAGCCAGTTCGGCTCGATCCAAAATCCATAGCCCCACAGTGCTGCCACTGCAACTGCGGCAAGCCACAGCCAGGGAATTGTCGATTTATTCTGCCTGTTCATTTAACTAACTAATTGATTATATTTGATTATGTAATTTGTCGGTAATTGAAACGCGTTTCATGATCTGGCGGCTAGCCACATCGGATAGATCAGCAGGTAGTAATAACTAACGAGTGCAAAGGGGCAGAGGAGCGCAATGGCGAATAGTTCAGCACGTAGCGGTTTGCTGGCCGGTTTATCGGCACAGACGAGCAGATAGGTAAAAAACAGGCCATTGAGCCAAGGCAGCAATCCCAATAATCCCCAGGCGCGGCGACGACCCAATGCAAGGAGGCGTCCTATTGCGGGCAGGCTGGGTGATAGCGTGGCCAGCAATAATAGCAACATGGGCAAAAATGGGTGTTGATGAGCGATTGGATTAGCGACGTTGTTCAATTTGCCGGACAGCCAGCCTTGCCATGCTTCCGGAAATTGTCAACCTAGTTGTCGCCTGACTGCCTGCGATTATGCTGCCATTT
>JBAXJT010000072.1:0-10401 GCA_037137715.1 Nitrosomonadales bacterium | reverse complement strand
AATACGCTACACCAAGCAACCAGCGGCTGTTGCACTTCGAACTTGAATGCGCGATATCATTAAATTCTTACAAATATATTTATGCACGTCCAGTTTCCAGCTGCTTTAACAATACTTCAAAGGCATCCACCGGCACCGGCTTGCTGAATAAATAGCCCTGAAAACGCGCGCATCCGCACTGCTTGAGCAACGCCAGTTGCACGTCCGTTTCAACCCCTTCTGCGATCACGTCCATCTCGAAGTTAACCCCAAGATCGACGATTGTTTTGACCATCACCAGATCAGTTTTGTCGGTCGCGATATCCCGCACAAAAGACTGGTCAATCTTGATTTGATCGAGCGGGAGTTGCTTCAAATAGGACAGCGAAGAATAACCCGTACCGAAGTCATCCATCGAGAAGCTCACGCCAAATGCTTTCAGCGCCTTCATTTTGGCGATCGTATCTTCAATATTATCGAGCACCAGGCTCTCGGTCAGTTCCAGTTTCAGTAAGGACGGTGAAATGTGATGACGCCCGATGATCTGCTGCACCAGTGCTACAAAATTACTCTGGCGAAATTGCTTGGCGCTGACATTCACCGCAATCACCAGATTGCGCTGTTCGCCTTGCCATTGTGCGATTTGCGCGCAGACCGTCTCGAGTACCCACTCGCCGATCGGTACGATCAGTCCGGTATCTTCAGCTAACGGAATAAATTGTGCGGGAGACACCAGACCGCGCTGCGGGTGGCGCCAGCGTAACAAGACCTCAGCGCCTTCAGCTTCCCCGTCCATACCCACCTGAATCTGGTAAAAAAGCTCGAATTGACGCTCATCTAAGGCTGTATGTAAATCGCTCTCCAGCGCCGCTCTCGACTCAATCGCAGTCTGCATGACAGGATCAAAAAAACGGATGACGTTGCGCCCGGCATCCTTGGCGTGATACATCGCCATGTCGGTCCATTTAAGCAGTTGCTCAATATTTTCCTTATGATCGCGAAACAGCGTCACTCCGATACTGGACGAGCAGTGATGCGAGATCACCTCTTCACCGCGTTTGAGCAGATAGGGCGCGGCCAGCGCACAGCGGATTTTTTCCGCCACCGAGTCCGCCTGATTGACCGCATCGCTCAGATTTTCCGACAGATCCTCGAGCATCACCACAAATTCATCACCGCCAAAGCGCGCGGCACTGTCCTGCTCACGGATACAGCCCAAAATACGGTTAGCCACTTCGACTAACAGCTGATCTCCGATATCGTGCCCGTGCAGATCGTTGAGCACCTTGAAATGATCCAGATCGAGAAACATCAGCGCACAGTGGCGCCGGCTGCGAACCCCGGATATCAGCGCCTTCTCCAGACGGTCAAGCAACAAACGCCTGTTGGGGAGTTTCGTTAACGAATCGTAAAAGGCCAGGTCGTGCATCTGTGCCTCGAGATGACGCCGATCGGTGATATCGTGCACGATAAAAAACAACAGCGGACGGCTATCCACCTCAACGGGCGATGAATGCACCTCAACCTGCCTCACCTCACCGGACGCCAGTTGATGGGAGAAAAAGAAGCAATTCCCTTTGCCCTGCTGAGGACGTGTTTCCTCTTCGATCTGCACATTGATCTGCGCGATATTCATCGACTGCATCCCGGAGATGCTGTAGCCGTAAAATTCTGCAGCGGCCTGATTGGCATCCACCACTGCCCCGCCCAGCGGATCAATCAACAACATCGGCGAGGCGTGATGTTCGAACATCTGACGGAAACGCGTCTCGCTGATCTGCAACTCGCGGGTACGCGTGGCGACTTTTTCCTCAAGGTTCGCATTAGCCTGCTGCAACTGATTATCTAGCCGTTCGCGTTCACGGTAACTGCCTTGCAAGCGCCGGTTATTGCGCGCCAGATAAATCGCGGCAATCAGCATCAGCAGCAAACCCAGCAAGCTACCACCCACCAGTTCGAGCACATATTTACGTGCGACATCCCGCAGACTAAATTCCTGCGCCATTTCAGGATTCACCTTTAAACGCTGCATCATCGCTTCGACGGGAGCGTAATTGCCGGGTGGTGAGAAACCAAAGTAATTACCCTTTTGAGCGGCCATATCCTGTGGCTGAATACTCAGCAGCACGAGTGTCACTTGCTTTAGCAAAGCATCCGAAACACTGGGCATCGCAGCAAAGGGCCATTCCGGATACAAATCTGTGGAGAGCAACTGGGGAAATTTTCCGGCGGGCTGACGATCGAGCACCTTAAACTGGTCGAGGCGTATCTTGCCCTCACGCGCCATACTCTCCAGTATTCCTGTACGCACAAACGCCACATCGGCAGCACCTGAACCCACTTCGAGCAAAGCCTTGTCGTGCGGCATCCCGGTAAAACGGACGGCAGACAGCTCACTGATGCCGATTCCCTGTTTATACAATGCCCAGCGTTGCATCAGATAGCCGCCCAGTGACTGCTCGGCAGGCGAGGCAACAATCTTGCCGCGCAAATCCTGCAGCGTATTGATATCCGATCTATCCGCTCGCGTCAGGATAACGCCGCCAAACATCGTAACCGGATGCCCGTCGGCCAGCGGCATCATGGTGGCAATCGCGGACAAACCGTGATCACGGCGAACCGATACATAATGCTCAGGATTGGTCACAATGAAGTCGAACTCATGGCGATTAGCCGCCAAATCGAGGTCATTGTAATACAGGGCCGTGAGATTAAAGTGAACACCCGGTACATGGGCATTGAGATAGTCGGCGGTAGGCTGCCACTGCATACGGGTCTGTTCCAGAGGACGGAACGACAATACGGCTATGCTTACTTCCTGATTTTTCGCCTGTACACAGGGAACGCTCACCAGCAAGATGACCGTAATAAAAATATGCAGCAGGGCGTTAAGGCAGCTTTTCACCGGGATATCCCCTAGCAACGAGTTAAACAATAACGCGCATCATACAACACTCAGCGTTCACGGCGCAGCTTGTCGAGGCGCGCTTTGAGCTCCGGTAGAATTGCCGCCACCGCCTTTTCACCCTCCAGAATCGCCAAGTGCCGGTCATCGAGATTACCTTGAGCAATTTCGCGGGTCACCGGACGTATCACGATATCGGCGTTGGCCAGTTCATAACGATTGATGGTCTGGCTCATGATATCAAAAGTCTGCATCAGCACGTCAACGGTTGACTCTGTTTTATTATTTTGCGGCTGATTGGAAATATTCACCGCAATGACAAAATCCGCACCCAGCGCACGGGCCTCGGAGACGGGAACGGGCTTAACCAGCCCGCCATCCACATAGCTCCTTCCATTGATCACCACCGGCTGAAATACGCCCGGTACAGCGCAGGAGGCGCTGACCGCAACACCGGTATTGCCGGTGCGAAAAACAATTTTTTCGCCGGTTGCTAGGTCGGTCGCAACCACCGCAAAGGGTCGACGCAGTTTTTCCAGCGGCACTTGTTTGACGGCCTGATTGATGAAGGTCTGCAGCGGTTTTCCGGTGAATAGACCCCGATTGGGCCAGGACCAGTCAACTACCCGCTCCTCTTTCATCGGAATAGACATTTCCTGCAATTGAAAGCCGCTATAACCTGCCGCATACAGGGCGCCGATTGCCGATCCCACACTGGTGCCGACGATGATATCGGGCACAATACCCTGCGCTTCGAGCGCCTTGATGACGCCCACATGTGCAAAACCGCGCGTTCCACCACCGCCCAGCACCAGCGCGATTTTCGGCGCTGAACGGACCGCCGTAACTGTTTTTGATTCAGGGGCGACCGGTTTTTGTTCTGACAGCGTGCTGCACGCAGCCAACTGGATTACAGCAGCACCGAGCGCGATCAGAAAAAACAGCCGCTTTGATGTCAACTTAGTCCTCAGCCTCAACGGGTTTGCGTCGCATGAACAGCGCAGGAATCTGGCTGGCAGGCCGCGCAATCTGAATCACGGGTGGCGCTTCGACCGGCTTTCCAGGGGATGGCTCGTAAGGCTTATTGAACCAGGCATCATGCACCGGTCGTCTGGGCTGCGGCGTATGCTGCGCACGTATCTGCACATGGTGTTCAGTACGCGGCGGGGCTGCAGACTCAGCGCGCGGTGCGCGTGCGGCCGGTTTTTCTCGGGCGGGCAGTTCGACGCGCTGGATATTGCATTTGATCAGTTTCTCAATCTCAACCAGATATTTTTCTTCTTCCGGTGACACTAAGGAGATCGCCACCCCAAACGCGCCAGCGCGTCCGGTGCGACCAATGCGATGTACATAGTCTTCCGCCGCCGAGGGGATCTCGTAATTGATCACCACCGGCAACTGATCAATATCCAGACCGCGTGCGGCGACGTCCGTTGCAATTAACACGGTGATCTTGCCGGATTTAAACGCATCGAGCGCCTGCATACGCTCCAACTGGCTTTTATCACCGTGAATTGCATCGGCGGCAAAGCCTTCGCGCTGTAACTGACGCGCAATGCGACTGGCCGTCAACTTGGTTTTGGTAAACACCAGCGCCTGAGTCGCATCAGTTCCGCGCAACAAATGTGCCAAGAGCGCATGTTTTTCTTCATGGCCGACCAGATACACTTTTTGCGTGACATTTTCAGAGGTCGCATTGCTGCGCGCCACTTCGATCAGTTTAGGGGCTACCAGAAATTCTGCCGAGAGTTTCTTAATTTCCGCCGAGAAGGTCGCCGAAAACATCAGATTCTGCCGCTGCTTCGGCAACAAAGCTAGAATGCGTTTCAAATCAGGCATGAAGCCCATATCCAGCATGCGATCAGCTTCATCGAGAACCAGCATTTGCACCTGATTGAGCTGCACAGATTTTTGCTCGATATGATCGAGCAGCCGGCCGGGTGTTGCTACCAGAATTTCAATGCCGGCTCGCAAATGCGGCGTCTGCGTCTTAATATCGACACCACCAAAAACCACTAGCGAACGCAAATGACTATACTTGGCATAGGCCTTGACACTCGCCTCTACCTGTATGGCGAGTTCGCGTGTAGGCACCAGAATCAGCGCGCGCACCGCATGACGTGCAGGAGACGGGCTGGAACTGGCGTATGGCATCAGTTTTTGTAGCACCGGCAGCGCAAAGGCCGCGGTTTTGCCGGTTCCGGTTTGCGCACCGGCCATCAAGTCGCATCCTTCGAGCACCAGTGGAATGGCCTGCGCCTGGATCGGTGTCGGTGTGGTGTAGCCGGATTCGGTGAGCGCCCGTAAAAGTTCAGGGGCCAGATTCAAGTCTGCGAAATTATTCAATATGTGATCTCTTTACATTGCCGGACACGGAAAATAGCCCGCATTATACGCTGACCACATCAAACCAAACAGAGCTGCTCGCTCAGTCACGCAAGATCAGGCCTTAAAATGAAAATTCTGCTCACGAAACACCCGCACACAGGCATCCACCACCACGGCATCAAACAGTCGTCCTTTATTGCTTTCGATTTCCGCGAGCGCTGCCTCCAGTCCGAGCCCCACACGGTAAGGGCGATGGGAAATCATCGACTCCACCACATCGGCCACCGTTACAATTCTCGATTCGAGTAAAATTTTCTCGCCGTCTAAGCCGTTCGGGTAACCTGAGCCATCCATGCGTTCATGATGTTGCAAAACGATTTGTGCAATTGACCAGGGAAACTCGATCGTTTTGAGGATTTCAAAGCCATTTTGCGCATGCTCTTTGATCAATCCGAACTCAAGTACAGTGAGTTTGCCGGGCTTGCTCAATATTTCTGCCGGTACGCGAATCTTGCCCACGTCATGCACCACGCTGGCCAGATGTATCCCTTCAACCAATTCGCCAGGCAGCCTCATTTCAGTGGCAATCGCCACCGCCAACTCCGCAACGCGGCGCTGATGACCCGCCGTATACGGATCGCGCATTTCAACAATGGCGGCGAGCGCGGTAATCGACTCGAGTAAACTGACACGCAATTTACGCTCGCTTTCGCGCAACTCGGCCGTGCGCTCATCCACCAGATCTTCCAGATGATGGCGCAGACGGTTCAATTCAAGATGGGTCCGTACGCGCGCGAGCAATTCGTCGCGCTGATAAGGTTTCGTGACAAAATCGACCGCGCCCAGTTCAAATCCGCGCAGTTTTTCTTCAGTTTCCGAGGCTGCGCTGACGAAAATGACCGGCACATCGGTAGCGGGGGACGCCTTCAGGCGACGGCACACCTCAAAGCCATCCATTTCGGGCATGCGGATATCGAGCAGTATCAAATCGGGCGGATTGGCTATCGCCGCACGCAGCGCCAACTCGCCGCTAATGGCGGCACGCACCTCGTACCCTTCATCTTTGAGAATATCCGTGAGCAGTCGCAACGACGTTGGCGTGTCATCGACTGCGAGGATTTTTCCTGAGTTACTCATATCAACTTTTCCATTGTGTCCGGCGGCAACGCCTTCAGTATCGCCGGATAATCAAAATTCCCCGCCAGATGCATCAAGCTGTTTTGCAGTTTAACATCGCTAACCTGTCGAATGACCGCCTCAACGCGATCAACCTCCAGACTCTCCAGAGCAGCTCGCAACTCGCCGCAAAGCTCGCCTGATAAAGTTGAAAGCATTTTATCAGTCAACACCTCACCTGCCGCAGATTTTTCGTCCACCTCCGCATAACGGTACTGCACGCCCAGATGACGGGACAGGCATTCGTAAATTTCATTGAACCGGTAAGGCTTGCGAACAAATTCATCCATGCCTGCCTCGAGCATTTCAGCACGCTGCTCCATAAAGGCCGATGCGGTGACCGCGATAATTTTCACCCCTCCCCCGCCGGGCAACGCACGAATGCGGCGAGTCGCCTCAATCCCGTCCATGACCGGCATACGCCTATCCATCCAGATCAAATCAGGATGCCAGTTTAAAAACTGCTCCACTCCCAATTGTCCGTTCTCAGCCACTTTAACCTCAAACCCCAACTGATCCATCAATTTGGTCAACAACAACTGATTCTCCAGTTGATCCTCGACGATCAAGATACGGTAGACAGGCTGCCCGGCACACAGCCCGACAATCTCGCCTTGCACGATTTTTTCCGGTTTGGTCACATCGCTTGCATTGACTTTTTCCACCGGCAACTCGACGCGAAAAATAGACCCCCTACCGGCCTGACTCTCCAAGCTGATCTCCCCCCCCATCATTTGTATAAACTGCCGGGTAAGGGTGAGGCCCAGCCCCGTGCCTTTTTGTGTCGACGGCTCGCCCACCTGAACGAAGGGTTCAAAGATACGCTGCTGATCCTCCGGATTAATGCCGATGCCAGAATCCTCAATTTCAATCAACAACCGCTCAGGCAGCACCATCGGCTTTATCCCAAAGCGTATGGTAATCCCACCATGCGAGGTAAATTTCACCGCATTCCCCACCAGATTGATCAGCACCTGACGCAGGCGCGCTTCGTCTCCCATGATGTAACGGGGAAATTCGGACGACTGATCAACCAGCAGTTGCAGTCCCTTTTCACTCGCCCGTAGCGCCATCATATCGTTCACATCGCGCAGCAGTGCGCCCAGATCGACAGGCTCACGTTCAACCTGCACACGCCCGGCTTCGATCTTGGCCACTTCCAGCACATCATTGATCAAACTCAGCAGGTGTTCGCCACTGCGATTGATGATATCGAGGTTTTCTCGCTGCGCCTTCGATAACATTTCGTCACGGCACATTAAGCCTGAAAAACCCAATATTGCATTGAGGGGCGTACGCAATTCATGGCTCATGCTCGACAGGAATATACTCTTGGCACGATTTGCCGCTTCAGCCGCATCCCTTGCCAGCACCAGATCCGCTGTTCGCTGCTGCACTTGTTCTTCCAGATGATCTTTGTAACGTTTGAGCTCATTTTCCGCCTTTTTACGTTCACTCAAATCAAGCACGGCACTGATTAAAAACTGAGGCTCCCCACGACCGTCTCTTTGCAAACTGACGGAAAGGTTAACCCATACCAGGCTGCCATCCCGGCGAACATAGCGTTTTTCCAGCGTGTAGCTTTGCTCGTTACCTGCCAGTAGCTGCTGAATACACGCATGATCCACCGCAATATCGTCTGGATATGTGATGCGTTCGAAGGTAAAGTTCTGCGTTAACACCTCTTCCTGCGTATAACCGATGATCTTGCAAAATTCCTGATTAATCCTTATAAATTGTCCGGTGAGGGCCACCTGGGCCAGCCCGATGGCGGCATTATTGAAAACGACGCTATAACGCGCTTCACTGTCCAGCCGGGCTTGTTCTTCTTCAGCTCTTGCATCAAGCATTTTGTAAATATGGCGTGCCAGAATACCGAGTTCATCCTGTCGTTCGCTGTCATCGCGTCCGAAGTTGCGGCCATGCTCCGCGTTATCCGCGACCGCCGACAAACGCTGCAACCCGCGGGTGAATCGGCCCGCCAGCCAGTTGGCGATCAGAATGATCACCAATACCAGCAAGCCTGCGATCGCAAAACCTGCTGCTGCCATTTGATGCAAATTGATATTCGCCCTGTCACGCGTCATTTCAACTCGCACCCAGCCGATCAGACGATTGCCTGTCAAAACCGGCACGGCCACATCAATCAAATCCGGATTATTTTGTAGAATTTTGGGTTGAGCGAGGTTGCCCAGCATGCGCTGACTGACCGCATCGCTAAAATACCGGTTGATATATTCAGGCCGTGTGGAGGCCTGCACCTCCCCGTCGAAGGAAACCACCACGGCAAATTTAATATCGGTGACCTGAGCGGCCTCCCTGAGCACTTCTTGCAAACCGACCAGATCGTTAGCCAACACCCAGGAGGTGCTGCTGGATGACAATGCCTGCGCCAGTTCCAGCGCGCTTTGCGTACCCAGTTCATATTGAAAATTCCGCTGATAGGAATAGAGCAAATAACCAAAGCTTAACGAAACCAGTAGAGAGGCCAGCGAAAACGACCAGACGAGCTGACGGCGAATAGAGCGCCCCCATTCTCGCTGTAGTGGATGCATCAAGGACATGAGGGCGTTCATTTGATCTCTAGCGGTCTGACCGTACTGGAGAATTTTTTCAAAAACTCGCGTACCGGACGGTAGGTTTCCTCACTGGCCGGCTCAAAACTTGAAATCGGTAATTTGGCCAGCATCGCCCGCCCTAGCTCACTTTGATGTAGACCGAACAGCTGCTGTGCAAATTGGTCGGCCAGCGCCTTTGGAATATCCGCACGCACCACCCAGCCATTATTAGGCAGGCTGTCGGTTTCCCATTTGGACTCCAATTGTGCGGCCAAATCCGGATGCTCCGCGATAAAGGCACGCCAGGGCACAGGCCAGGTCGCACCGGCGGCCACATCGCCACGCAAGACATTCATGATCGAGGATTCCTGCGATCCGACATAGCGGTTTTCAATATCACGATTGACATTGATCCCGTGCGTGTGCAGATAGTATTGCGGCATCATGGTCGCGGCCAGCGCGGTAACCGCCGGGTAGGATACGGCATGCCCCTTCAAATCCGTCACGTCCTTGATTGTGCTATCGCGACGAATCAGGATGATGCCGCGAAAAAGGTCATCATCGCCCATTTTGCCGAAGACACGATACCCGTGTTCCAGCGACTTAATGGTTTGATACGGATTGGGCATCGCAAAAGCAAACTGCCCGGCATAGAGCTTTTTCTCAAATTCTTCGTAATTCCGCGAGGCTTCGAGTTTAAAGCGTGCCTCAGGAATACGGCTATTCAGATAATCAACAATTGGCCCATACAGCTCCATCAGTCGCTGCGGATTGTGCAGAGGATGGATCCCGACCACATATTCTGTCACCGGATGTGAGGGCGTATTCCCCAGTTCCGGCTGGTAGCTGTGTTCAGACTGTCCGCAGCCTGCCAGCATCAAAACAAGGCACAGTACCTGGCCAATTCGGGTATTTAATAATGACGTCAACATGTGATCACTCCATATTAATAATCAATGTTTGGATACCGAGCGGAATCATACACCCGCTGCCTGTCGTAATGTTATGTGCAACACATGGCAAGGTACTGCGCAACACGCTGCTGGCCAAAGATTCACCTTGGGCAAAAAGTGAGCGCACTGGTGAGTGAAATGGTGGTGGAGGATAAAACGGCGAGTATCAGCGGCAGCTACACGGCTTGGGCAGATGCGATGTTACAAATAAAAACGGGCAGCTTGAATAATCAAGTGCCCGGTTTTAGTGCAATCTGGCGTCCCCAAGGGGTCCTGTCGAAATCCCGACCATTAAAATCACGAGCAGCTGCAAAATTCTTCGAAAACGGGTCGCCGTATGAAATTTTCATTAATGAAGTGAGCACTGAGGCGGTGTAACGGGGAATGGCAATTCCATTAATCAACATCCGCTTTCGAGCAAGCATTTAGTAACCCTGTCCATCAGGTATCGAGACGAAGCGGAAGCTCAACGTTCAAATTGAGGGGCTGCTTCGCGGCAGTC
>JBAXJT010000071.1:0-11695 GCA_037137715.1 Nitrosomonadales bacterium | reverse complement strand
GACTCCTTATATGCATAACCCCCTCCGGAAACGGCGGGGGTTTTTGCTTTTTGCTGCAGATTTTAACCATTACGTTCCTCTATCTTTTGAGATAATTCAACAAACTCCTAAACCTGAATAGAAATGCCTATTGTTCGTGTTGCCCTCGATGTGCCGTTGTCCACTTTGTTTGATTACACGGTGGATGAAGCTGTTCCCATCGGGCGGCGTGTCATTGTGCCGTTTCGCAACCGTCAGTTGATAGGCGTTGTGATGGCGTGCGTAATTGAATCAGAGTTTGCATCAGGGAAGATTAAGCACGTCGTGCGTATTTTGCGCGATAGTGAGCCAATTTCGTCAAAATTGCTCGCATTGCTGCAGATTTGTAGCGATTACTATCATTATCCTATTGGGCAAACAGTCATGCCGGCTTTGCCTGCGAGATTGCGCTCCGATAAGCCAATTTCGATTAAACAAGAGTTATGTTACCAATTAAGAGAAGATAAGCCCCATATCGACCTGATTCCGAAGCGAAAGATCGTTGCGCGAAATATGATCGCAATGATGGAATTACACGCGTGCACCTTGCAACAACTTAAAACGCTATCTGCATCTGCCGGGGCGCAATTGAAATGGTTGATTGAGGCGGGCTGGGTTGATTCGTTCGAGGTAAATTCCCAAGAAATTGAGCCTTGCTCACACCGTTTTGCTAATGCACATAAACTGACCATTGAGCAGCAAGTGGTTGTTGATGAGGTAAGACAGGCGTCCGGTTATCGTTGCTTTTTGCTTCACGGCATAACCGGCAGCGGGAAGACTGAAGTCTACGTGCATCTGATTGATCATGTTTTGCAAGCAGGGGGGCAAGTGTTGCTTCTGGTGCCCGAAATTAATTTGACGCCCCAGCTTGAAGGCTATTTTTTAAGTCGTTTTCCCGTAGCGGTGCTGGTGAGTTTGCACAGCGGTTTGTCTGAAAATGAGCGACTCAATAATTGGCAACTTGCGCAATCAGGGCGGGCGCAGATTGTTCTTGGTACGCGGTTATCTGTATTTGCCGAGTTGCCAAAACTCGCGCTCATCATTGTCGACGAGGAGCATGACAGTTCATTCAAGCAGCAGGATGGCCTGCGGTATTCAGCGCGCGATGTCGCAATATTTCGTGCGAATCAATGCAAGATTCCCATTCTGTTAGGTTCGGCCACGCCTTCGTTTGAGAGCTATCACAATGCGCTGAGCGGGCGTTATATGATGATGAAATTAACGGGACGGGCGCTGGCGGAGGCGCAGTTGCCTGCAATTAAATTCATACACACCAAGCAAACGGTGATGGTGGACGGTATCAGCGAAGTGCTGCTGCGCGAGATCGCCCAACGCATTGCTAAGCACGAGCAAAGCTTACTTTTCATCAATCGACGCGGATATGCGCCCGTACTGATGTGTACGGAGTGCGGCTGGTTGTCGGATTGCAAGCATTGCGCGGGTAAGATGGTGTTGCACCTTAAGGATCATCGATTGCGCTGTCATCATTGCGGCTATCAGATTCGCGTGCCTGTGCGGTGTCCTGATTGTCAGCATGTCGAGTTGTTACCCGTTGGGACAGGAACGCAGCGAGTCGAGGGTGTATTGCAAGATCGATTTCCAGAGGCTCGCATACTGCGGGTTGATAGGGACAGCACGCGCAATAAGCACGCATGGGAAGTAATGCGCGCACAAATTACGGCAAATGAAGTGGATATTTTGGTCGGAACACAAATGCTGGCGAAAGGACACGACTTCCCTGCGCTGACCCTAGTGGGCGTGTTAAATCCTGACAGCGCGCTCTACAGCAGTGATTTTCGCGCCGCGGAAAAATTATTTGCTCAATTGATGCAGGTGTCAGGTCGTGCCGGCCGCGCCGAAAAACCCGGTGCGGTATTGATTCAAACCGAGTTTCCTGATCACCCGATGTATCGAAGTTTGCAGAATCACGATTTTGAGGGTTGGGCTTCTCAACAATTAGCCGAACGTGAGATGGCCGCATTTCCCCCTTTTGCGTTTCAAGCCATGCTGCGTGCCGAGGGCTTGGTTGAATCTGATGTTTATGCCTATCTTAACAGTGCAAGGCAGGCTGGCGTTAAATTAAATCATCCTGTTGATATTTTGGGTGTCGTGCCCGCGACTCTTGCGCGTCGCGCCAATTATGTAAGGGCACAATTGTTGATTCAGGCCAATTCGCGTCGAGAACTTCAGCAGTTTTTGCGCAGTTGGCAACCAGGGTTGATGTCATTGCAGAATAACAAACTTCGATGTTCGCTGGACATTGACCCGTTAGAGTTTTAAAGTCGCACCTTAAATTGGAGAAAAAGCTATGGCAGCAGTAGAAGGTCACATCGTACCAAAACGTTTTTATGATCGCACGATCAGTGAAAAATTACTTTACACCTGTTTTCTATCCCTAGTTGGCCTGGGTTATTTGATGGCCACATCCTATCTGTATGTGACACATCAAATGAATGACAACAAGCCCGGGTTGTCGGTGGCCGATGTGGCTAACAGTTATTATGGAAATCGAAGCGGAACGCGTCTTGAAGCTGCGATCCGTGGACCGATGTCAGGCAATATCAGTGATGATGACCGTGGCGTGATGGTCGCGTGGCTGAAGGATGGAGCTGAAGAGGAACATTTTGCAAAAGATATCAAGCCGATTTTAGATAAAACCTGTCTTGCGTGTCATGTGCAAAGTTCAGGAATGAATATTCCTGACTTGAGTACTTATCAGGGGATACATAAGTTTGCAGAAGTGGATACAGGAATGTCGATGGCCAGCTTGTTGAAGCTATCGCACATCCATCTTTTCGGCATAAGCCTGCTGTTATTTATGTTGGGCTCGATCTTCATTCAGTGTGAGGTCAACGTCTGGTTTAAACGATTTTTGGTTGTGTCGCCCATGCTGGCCGTATTTGTCGATGTGTTGTCATGGTTTTTGACGAAATACGATTCTCACTATGCCGTAATCGTGATTGCAGCTGGCGGCTTGCTGGGTATGTCGATGGCGCTACAAATCCTGATCTCGCTATATCAAATCTGGACCCTCAAAAGGCCGGTGCACTAATCTATGCTTGAGGCCTTCATCGGGGCGGCTATCACTATCTCAGGTCAGGATGCCGTCCTGACCGGGGATGAGATGAAGCCCTATTGCGCAGACTGGCGCGGGCGCTATTCGGGTGTTGCATTGGCGGTTCTGTTTCCTGCGAATACGCAACAGGTGTCGGATATTGTTAAGCTGTGTGTTGCGAATCAAGTAGCCATCGTGCCGCAGGGCGGCAACACGAGTTTGTGCGGGGCGAGCGTCCCTGCGGGTCCTGGCAATCAGATTGTGTTGAATCTGTCCCGCATGAATAAAATTCGTGTCGTGGATGCGATTAACTATACGATGACGGTGGAGGCGGGGTGTAAGCTTGCCGCATTGTATGAAGCCGCCGAGCAAGCCAACCGTCTGTTTCCCTTAGGATTGACGGCGATTGCAGCGAACTGTGAAATTGGCGGGAATCTGTCGACCAATGCCGGTGGTATTGGTGTGCTGCGCTATGGCAGCGCGCGCGATCTCGTGCTGGGCCTTGAAGTCGTACTGCCGGATGGTCGCGTCTGGAACGGATTGCGCAGCCTGCGTAAGGATAATACCGGCTATGACTTGAAGCAGTTGTTCCTAGGTGCTGAGGGTACGTTAGGCATTATCACGGTTGCCGTACTGAAATTGTTTCCGCGTCCTCAATCGACCGCGACAGCTTGCGTGGCCGTCGCGAGTCCTGAAGTGGCGGTTCGATTGCTCGCGTATATTCGGACAACCTGTGGTCAGGCATTGAGCGGGTTTGAAATTATTTCGCGCAACTGTCTGGATCTGGTTTTTAAGCATATCGAAGATGCGCATGAGCCCTTCAAAAAACCATATGAATGGTATCTTCTGATCAAAATTGATGACGTTCAGCATAGCTCACCCGCCGAGGTGATTCGCAGCGCGCTGCTAAACTTTGGTGGAGATGTTCTGGCATTCGGGATTGCGAGTGATGCAAGGCAGGCAGAGGTCTGGTGGCGTCTGCGTAAATATATCAGTGAGGCTCAAAAGATTGAAGGGGTGAGTATCAAGCACGATGTTGCCGTTCCAGTGAGTCGCGTCGCGGAATTTATTGCGGTGGCCAGCAGCGCGCTGCGCAACCGGTTTGACGATCTGCGCATCGTGGCATTCGGGCATATGGGGGATGGCAATATTCATTTCAATGTGTCGAGGGTAGACTCAACAGTAAATGATGCCTTTATCGTGCAGCATGAATCCGAGGTTAATCGTCTTGTCTATCAGGTTGTGCGAAAATTGGGCGGCAGCATTAGCGCTGAACATGGCCTAGGGCAACTCAAGCGCGAAACGATTCGTGATTATAAGGACCCGATCGAGCTGGAAATGATGCGTATGATTAAGCAGGTGTTTGATCCTGCATGCCTGATGAATCCGGGGAAGGTGATCTAATCGTCGCAAGGCGCAAGCGCTGTCGCGCTAAAGTCGCGTGAGTGCCGGCCAGGTCGCACGCAAGTGTTATAATCAACGCCTCATTAAAGGTGCTGTTTATGTCCGTCGTCTTAAATTTCAAATCCCATATTGCCGAATTATTTGCCGAAGCACTGCGCGAAGTCGCGCCAGAGCAAATCGGTGCGTCTATCCTGATCGAGCGTCCTAAGCAGGCGACACACGGAGATTACGCATGTAATCTAGCTATGCAGCTTGCGAAGCCGCTGCGTAAATCGCCGCGCGAGATTGCCAATCTGCTGATTGCGGCCCTGCCAATGTCGGATGTCATCGATAAAGTTGAGATCGCCGGTGCCGGATTTATCAATCTGTTTGTGACCCATGCCGCCAAACAGGCCATCGTGCACGCAGTACTGCATGCCGGTGCAGGGTATGGTCATGTGCATCTGGGGCAGGGGCGAAAAGTTCAGGTGGAATTTGTGTCCGCTAATCCGACAGGTCCTTTGCATGTAGGGCATGGTCGCGGCGCTGCCGTCGGCGATTGTCTGTGCAACGTGCTGCATGCGGCCGGCTGGAATGTCACGCGCGAGTTTTATTACAACGACGCAGGCGCGCAAATTGAAAATCTGATGCGCTCAGTGCAGTTGCGCTGCAAGGGCGTGACGCCGGATGATCCCTCATGGCCTGAGGCCGGCTATCGTGGTGATTACATAGCTGATGTGGCGCGCGCTTACATGGCATGTGAAACCGTCGAGGCGGATGATCAGCATACTACCGGTAGCGGGGATGTGGATGATGCGGTGGCTATTCGTCATTTTGCGGTGGCCTATTTGCGTCGCGAACAGGACTTGGATTTGCGCGCCTTTCATGTTGAATTCGATGTGTTTTCGCTGGAGTCTGCGCTGTATAGCGAAGGCAAGGTCGATGAGACGGTGGCAGGCTTGATCGCCAGCGGGCATACCTATGAGCAGGATGATGCGCTGTGGTTGCGCACGACCGATTTTGGCGACGATAAAGACCGGGTGATGCGCAAATCCGATGGCGGTTATACCTATTTCGTGCCGGATGTTGCCTATCATCTGGATAAATGGCGTCGGGGCTTTGTGCGGGTCATCAACGAGCAGGGCGCGGATCATCACAGCACCATTACACGCGTGCGTGCAGGATTGCAGGCGCTGGATGTGGGGATCCCTAAGGGCTGGCCTGATTACGTGTTGCATCAGATGGTCACCGTGCTCAAGAATGGCGAAGAGGTAAAAATTTCCAAGCGCGCCGGTAGTTATGTGACGTTGCGCGATTTGATCGACGAAGTGGGCTGTGATGCGACGCGCTATTTTTTGGCTGCGCGTCACCCTGATTCTCAGTTGGTTTTTGATATCGATCTGGCGAAATCCAAGAGCAATGATAATCCGGTGTATTACATTCAGTATGCGCACGCACGGATTAGTACCGTATTGGAAACCTGGGGTGGCGAGCGTTTGAGTTTATTGAATGCGGATGTCAGCCTGTTGGATAGCGAATATGAATCGGCGTTATTGCAACAACTAATTGATTATCCTCAGGTAATTGAGAGCTCGGCGCAGGACTTGGCACCCCATCTGGTCGCTTTTTACCTGAAGGAATTGGCCGCTGCGTTTCATAGTTATTACAATGCGTCTCGCTTTTTGGTTGAGGATGAAGCGGTCAAATGTGCGCGTCTTGCACTGATTGCAGCAACAGCGCAGGTGATGAAAAATGGCTTGGCACTGTTGGGTGTTAGCGCCCCGGAAAAAATGTAGTTTTGCCAAAAGCTGATTATTTTAAATTGGAAATGAACAAAAAATGAGTAAAGTTACAGGCAGTAAACCATCAGCACCGAAAAAAAGTGGCAGTCCACTGCTTGCCGGGATTCTGATGGGGATGGTGGTCGGTGTCGCTTTGGCGGCAGGTTTGGCTTGGTTTATATTGAAATCCCCTAGTCCCTTCGTCAATAAGGAAGCGACAACACGGCCAGCGGCGGAAGTCGCGACGGTTGAAGTCGTACGTCCCGAGCCTGTTAAACCGAAGGTTGACGTTGAGGCGGCATCCGGCGTGGACGAGGCTAAGCCTCGTTTCGAATTCTACAAGGTATTGACCGATAAGCCGGATGCGGCCGATGCGCAGCTCAAGCCGGCTGACAAGCCTAAAGCCGAGGAGTCAAAAGCGCCGCCTAAGTTTTTGCAGGCGGGTTCCTTTGCCAGTGCGACCGATGCTGAGAATTTGAAAGCAACGCTTGCAATGAAGGGGCTGGAGGCGAGTGTGCAAAAGGTGACCATCCCGGGAAAAGGCGAAATGCATCGCGTACGAGTCGGCCCGTTTTCAAGCGAGCAGGAGTTGAATAGCGCGCGCGGTACGTTGAAACTAAATGGCCTTGATGCCGCGCCTGTACGCTGATCTGATCGTTTTACACTTTTTATTGTATTTTTGAGGAGAGATAAATGAAATTCAGTCTTAAAAGTTTGCTTCTGGCGGTAGCTCTGTTGATGTGTGGAACTGCTTTTGCCGCAGTACAGGGTAAGGAATTTACCCTGTTGGCCGCGCCGCAAATCGCAAATGCCAAGAAAATTGAAGTGCTGGAATTTTTCTTCTACGAGTGTTCGCATTGTTATCATTTGCACCACGAGCTGGCTGCCTGGGAAAAGAATTTGCCAGCTGATGTCGAGCTGACTTTTGTACCGACAATTTTCCGCGATTCTACTGAGCCGCTGGCGCGCACTTACTATGCGCTCGATAGCATCGGTAAAATCAAGCAGGTAGATGATGCAATCTATCAGGCGATCCATGTGAAACAAGCAAACTTATATGATCTGGACACGATCAGCGCGTTTGTTGCGAGCAACGGCGTTGATAAAGCCAAGTTTGCTGCCGCCTATAACTCATTTTCAGTGAATAGCAGCATTGTGCGTGCCAAGCAAATGATCCGTGAATATCATATCGAGGGTACGCCCACTCTGGTTGTCGATGGCCGTTACGCAATTACCGGTCTGCAACCGGCCGATACGATCCGCGTATTGAACGAAGTGATTACGATGGTGCGTAAAGGGCGTGCCGCAGCACCAGGCAAGATCAAAGCCAAGCCTTAATGCCCTTAAAGGTCGTTATTAGTGGCGCGTCGAGCGGCTTAGGCTTAGCTTTGGCGCGCCATTATCTTAAGTCGGGTGCCATTGTCGGCGCGATCGCTCGCCGCGATGACTTGTTGCAAGCGCTGACTATTGAATTCCCGGGGCAGGTGCATTGCTATGCGCTGGATGTGCGGGATGCGGCGGCCTTGCAGCTGGCCGCTGTAAATTTTATTGCAAAGGCGGGTGTGCCGGATGTGGTGATCGCGAATGCGGGCGTGAGCGTCGGCACTTTGACCGACTATGCCGAGGATGTGGACGCATTTTCTCAGGTGATTGACATCAACGTGCTGGGGATGGTCAAAACCTTTCAGCCTTATCTGGCGGCTATGCGGCGTGAACGAAGCGGTGCGCTGGTCGGTATTGCCAGTGTGGCGGGGTTTCGCGGACTGCCCGGTGCCGGTGCTTATTCTGCCTCCAAAGCGGCTGCCATAAGCTATCTGGAATCATTGCGCGTCGAGTTGCATGGTAGCGGGGTGAGGGTGGTGACGATTTGTCCGGGATATATTAAGACCGCAATGACGGCGCACAATCCCTATCCGATGCCTTTTATTTTGGAAGTTGACGATGCGGCAAAACGGATGGCGCGGGCGATCGCGCGACAAACGCCTTTTGCAGTCATTCCGTGGCAAATGAGAGGCGTGGGCGGCGTATTAAGTTGCTTGCCGCGCTGGCTATATGACCGCCTGTTTGCACGTGCGCCGCGTAAACCCCGGGGTTTGCATTAAGTTCTGGTCTTTATTCAGGTGTGCTTTTTCGGGGTGAGTAGCCGCAAGGCTGCAACGCCGACCGTCAGGCTAAACGCAATCCCTGCGCCTAGACCTGTCATGCCATAGGTGGTCAAGGTGACCGAGATTAATTGGATCGCGATCAGTGTCAGCAACAAGCCTGCCAGCAGTTTATAAAAATTATTCATAATTGATACGGATAAGAAGACGGGTGGCTAATCTAACTTGCCAGATTTACAACATGCTGACAACTGGTAAAAAAATGCCCCTGAGCCGTGAAGTTCAGGGGCGAAGTTCTTAACTATTTGGGAGGAGTTAAGATACCCATCCAGGGAGGTAATGGGTAATAGCTCGCGCTAATCGCAAGCTAAGGCACGCAGTCTTTCAAAAAGTTCACAAAAAATAAAAAAATTTCGCAATTCTCGCAGGACTCACTTGCTTTACTTCTGCATGCGGGTAATCACGAACTTGCCAGCCGATAAATCGGCTAAAATGTAGGCACTACAATTTATTACAGGCTGCTGTCATGCGTATATTGTCATTGTTGTTTTTTGCAGGCTTTGCATTGCCCGTATTTGCGGCTCAGCCTGTGCCCTCGAATCTGGAGCCCTTATCTCCTCCGCCTGAATTTACGCCTGACTCAGCGGCAGGCGATGAGCCTGAAGTGACCATCGTTAAGCAAACTGAGCTCACCGTCGAAGAGTATCGCTCGGGTGGTCGTATCTATATGATCAAAGTCACGCCGAAGGTGGGACCTCCTTATTATCTGGTCGATAGCCGCGGCGATGGTAAATTTGCCCGTCAGGAGAGTCTGGACTCCGGATTTCGCCCGCCCCGCTGGATCATCAAGACCTTTTAACTCATGTCTGTTTACACTACTGTTTCCGAAACTGAGCTGACAGCGTGGCTCAATGATTATTCTTTAGGGCAGTTGCAGGATTTGCAGGGCATCGCTTCAGGCATCGAAAATACTAATTATTTTGTTACGACCAGCAATGGCCGGTTTGTGCTGACCTTGTTCGAAAAACTTAATGCGGACGAATTGCCGTTTTATTTGAACTTGATGGCGCATTTAGCCCGTCATGGTATTCCCTGTCCTGCACCGATGGCCAACCGGCATAATCAGTTTTTGGGCATGCTAAATGATAAACCTGCTTGCATCGTCAGTCGTCTGAGTGGCAAGTCCACAACGGCACCGACACAGGCGCACTGCGCTGCGATGGGCCTGATGCTAGGTCAGATGCATATTGCAGGACAGAGTTTTACTCAGATTATGCCGAATCCGCGTGGCGCTGCATGGCGTGCTGCCACAGCACCTCAAGTCAGGCCCTTCATCGCGGCCGAACAAGCAGCATTGCTCGATAGCGAAATCGCCCTGCAAGCTCAGCGTAATCATTCCATTCTGCCGCAAGGCTTGATTCACGCCGATTTGTTTCGCGACAATGTCCTGTTAGAAGGCGAGCGCGTAGGGGGGCTGATCGATTTTTATTTCGCCTGTACCGATGCGTTGCTCTACGACATTGCCATTACCGTCAATGACTGGTGCATGCGTGCAGATGGCACGCTAGATGCCATTTTAGCGCAGACTTTTTTACGTGCGTATCATGCCGTGCGCCCGTTGCAGGACAGTGAACATCAGGCATGGCCGATGATGTTGCGGCAGGCTGCGTTGCGTTTTTGGCTCTCTCGCCTTTTCGATAAATATCTGCCGCGCGATGGCGAATTGATCCATGCGCATGACCCGGCTCATTTCGAACGCATACTAAAAAATCATATTGATACCTCGCAAGCCGTTTGGCTGTGAACGGACGCTAAAATGGAAATCAGGAAATTAAATGCTGCGCGCGGTTGGATATGGGTGAAACAGGGCTATCAGCTCATCATGCGGAATCCGCTGCTGTCCATTGCACTCGCTTTGGTTGGCGCCTCGATGTTGTTTTTTGCCATTCTCATCCCGCTTATTGGCCCTCTGCTTGCCGTCCTGCTGATGCCGCTGCTGATGGCAGGTTATATGCGCGTTTGTCGTGCGCTTGAAGAGGCGGAAGAGGTGGAGTTTGCGCAGCTTTTTGCAGGATTAAAAAAACAACCTTCGCGCTTAATTGCGCTCGGTGGCTACACGCTGCTGGGGTTGTTGATCGCATCAATGGTGATGATGGTGGTTGGCGGTGAAGCGCTGAACAAACTGCTGCAAAGTTTTCAATCTGCCAATGACCCGGAGCTGCTGGTGAATGCCATGTCAACGGCCGGATCAGGGGTTGTATTAGGCTTGATGCTAGGGTTTGCATTGGTGTGTCTGTTGATGATGGCCTTCCAATACGCACCGATGCTGGTCTTCTTTAGCAACGTGCCGCCGTTAGTTGCGTTGCGCGTCAGCCTAGCCGGCTTCTTACGCAACCTCATTCCGTACACGGTTTACAGTCTCATCATCCAAGCGATAGGGCTGGTACTGAGCATCTTGCCGTTCGGCGTGGGAATGATCGTCTTTATCCCGCTTTGCTTTACCTCGCTCTATGTCAGTTATCGCAACATCTTCCCGTTCGCGGATGAGATTCCGGCGGCGCTTGTGCAGGAGGCGGGCGCATGACGCATCGGTGTCAACATTACGCCTGAAATATTAGTTTGTGCTAATATTCTGTCATTCGAAAAGGTGTCAGGATAAGCCATGCAAGTTGAGCTCGACCCATCCGCAATCAAACGTGCGCAATTGCCGCATAATCTGCTTATTTCCGCTTTGTTCGGTTTTAATTTGCTGATGGCTCCCGCCGTTATTGCACTGAAATTCGGCATGATAGGGCTGCTGATTCCCTTTTTGAGCACCGGTGCGTTAATAGGGGCGATCTATTTGCGTAGCAGAAAACAGACGCTCTGGTTTGTCGATGCGCATTGGCGACTGGCATTTAAAAATAGTCGCTGGCTGATGTTAGGCTATGCCATTACGGCGCTGCTGGTGCTTGTTGCTTGGCTGGTGAGTCTCGCCGCTGCTAATCCGAGCATGGGTCACATTATCTGGACGGCACTCACGCGCATTGCCATTTTACCTACATTAGCCGGGGTGATGATTACCGCAATCATGGAGGCGGGTGCGATCAGTCTTGCATCAAAGCGCGAAGTGCCCGATAGCCTCGTCGCGAGTTTCCCGCCTCAGGTGTGAGGACGTTAGTTAATCCGGTGTTTGTTCAAGCGCCTCATCCGTTCCATTTTTTACCAGTTTGTAGTTATAAGTGAAGCCCGCTCGGTATTTAATCAACGCATGATTTTTTTCGAGCAGTTTCAGCAGCAATCACAGCTCTTTGAGTTTTAATTGGCGGATTCAACTCTGAAGTGCAACTTTTGTAAGTGAATTTAGGTGGTGAGCT
>JBAXJT010000070.1:0-11829 GCA_037137715.1 Nitrosomonadales bacterium | reverse complement strand
AGCTCACCACCTAAATTCACTTACAAAAGTTGCACTTCAGAGTTGAATCCGCCTATCCTGATCGCAGTCGATAATCCGGTGGTATTGTGAGCGACCCGAGGGTGTGGCAGGATTAAGGTACGCAATTTTTGGGTTGTTTTGAGTGTAGCAAACTACTGTTTTAGTGCATGAAGGGGAAATGCGGTGACTGTAAGTAAAAAGCTTTGGTTAATGAACGGGTTGGCTATTTTAGCCTTGCTGTTGGTTGCAGTGGTCACACTGTTTTCCGAGCGCAATACGCTCACCGATGACCGACAGCGCGCCACACGCTATGCAGTTGAAACAGCCTTTGGGATGGTTGAAACGCTAGGGAAATCCGCAGCATCAGGCGAGATTAGCGTCGAACAGGCGCAAAGTCGCGCTATCGCCCAGTTGAAGGCGATGCGTTACGACGGCAAAGAGTATTTCTGGGTCAACGACATGCAACCGCGCATGGTGATGCATCCGACTAAACCTGAGCTCGATGGCAAGGATTTGTCTGCCTCCAAAGACCCGAACGGCAAGTTCCTGTTCCTCGACATGATCGCCGTCGTTAAAAAAGACGGGGCGGGGTTTGTTAATTACGAATGGCCGCGTCCGGGCAGTGAAAAGCCGGTTCCTAAAATTTCCTATGTGAAAGGTTACCAGCCCTGGAACTGGGTGATTGGTTCCGGTGTGTATGTGGATGACATTGACGCGGCGGTGATGACGCATGCCTGGCAACTGGCCCTGATCGTCTTGTTGATCGGTGGTGTGATGACCGCGGCCTCGAGCCTGATGGCGCGCAATATCACGCGCCGCATGTCGGTTGCTGCAACACTGGCCAACGAAGTGTCACATGGCCGTTATGACAACAGCATCATCGCGGACGGCAAAGATGAAATTACCGACTTGATGCGTTCGCTCAATACGATGCAAGCGAAGTTGCTCGAACGTTTTGAGGTCGAACAGCGCAGTGCGCGTGAAATGTCCCGTCTTAAGTGCGCGCTCGATAACGTCAGTATGTGTGTGCGTGTGGCGGACAACGACGGCAAGGTCATTTATGTCAACAATGCACTCAATGACACGCTGCATCGTTATGAGTCGGCGTTCCAGCAGGAAAATTCAACGTTCATCGCCGACAAGGTGTTAGGCGGCAGCATCGGCGTGTTTTACGCCGACCCGCAAGCGGCGATCGAGCGTTTGCGTAATCTGAGAACCACCGTACACACCCGTCTGAAGCTGGGCGGGCGTCAGTATGATGTGGTGACAACCCCTGTGATGTCCGACGACGGCGAACGTCTGGGTACGGTTGGTCAGTGGCTGGATCTGACCGATCAGATTAAGGCCGAAGTTGAAGTTGCCGCCATTGTAGAAGCCGCCGTCAAGGGTGACTTCTCAGGCCGCATAACGGTTGAGGGCAAGACAGGGTTCTTCTTGCAACTGGCAGAATCCATCAACGGACTGATGCAGACCAGCGAAGTCGGATTGAATGAGGTGGTGCGCGTGTTGGGAGCGCTGGCACAGTATGATCTGAACGAAACCATAGACGGCGATTATCAGGGTACCTTCGGTCAACTCAAGGACGATTCTAATGCGACGGTCGGGCAGTTGACAGAAATCATCAGCCGCATCAAGGAAGCCGCTGAAACGATCAATGTGGCAGCCGGTGAAATTGCGGTCGGCAACACTGATTTGTCGCAACGCACGGAAGAGCAGGCATCCAGTTTGCAGGAAACCGCTTCCAGCATGGAAGAACTCACATCAACCGTGAGGCAAAATGCCGCTAATGCGCGTCAGGCCAATCAGCTGGCAGTGGGGGCGTCCGCCATCGCGGTACGGGGTGGTGAGGTGGTAGGGCAGGTGGTGCACACCATGAGTTCGATCAGCGAGAGTTCCAAGCGCATCGTCGATATTATCAGCGTGATTGATGGCATCGCCTTTCAGACCAATATTCTGGCCTTGAATGCCGCCGTGGAAGCGGCGCGAGCCGGTGAGCAGGGACGCGGGTTTGCGGTCGTCGCAACCGAGGTGCGTAATCTGGCCAAACGCAGTGCGGTCGCGGCCAAGGAAATCAAAGATTTGATCGGCGATTCTGTACATAAGGTGCAGGCGGGCACGCAATTGGTCGATCAGGCAGGTCAAACAATGGAAGAGGTTCAGGCTGCCGTTAAACGCGTTACTGACATCATGGCCGAAATCAGTTCAGCATCCGCCGAACAGAGCACCGGGATTGATCAGGTCAATCTGGCCATCACCCAGATGGATAATATGACGCAGCAAAATGCCGCGCTGGTTGAGCAGGCTGCTGCGGCTGCCGAATCCATGGAAGAACAGGCCGAGCAGCTGACCGTCATGATGGCGACCTTTAAACTGGGCAACCCCAAAAAATCCCTCGTGGTTTCCGCGCCACGTCTGGCTAATTCCGCAGCTTTCTCTTTTGGCGATGGAATCAACGCGCACATCAAGTGGAAAACTCGCTTAGTCGATTACATCAAGGGAAGCAGTCAGGAAGAACTGGAAGTTGCTAAAGTCTCTTGTGACGACAAATGCGATTTGGGTAAATGGCTGTATGGCCCTGCGAAGTCCTATGCGCAGATGCCCGAGTACGGCGAATTGAAGCATTCACATGCTGAATTCCACCGTAGCGTCGGCGTGATTGTGCAGTGTGTTCACGACAAGCATCTGGATGAAGCCACTAAATTGCTGGGCGGTGAGTTTTTCCAGTTATCCAATAAAACAATCCGTTCGATCAAGGCCTTGCAGGCCCGGGTGACGGGCACCAGTGCCCCTAAATTGCTCAAATAGACTGAAATCCGTTTTGAGTAGAATATCCCCGGCTTGTCCGGGGTTTTTTACGGCAAAAAATCGTATTCTTGATACTAAAAGTGACATAAATGATGCCAGTTTTAAAAATTTTCAAGAATCGTATTGTGACAGTCCGGGTTTGTTGGTAATCTCTGAACCCATGTCTTAAGCGCTTTACCTTTCGTAGAAAAGGCAAGCCTAACCATCCCGTCTAGAAAGCAATAATCACTGTGAAGATTCAGCATATTCTTGATAAAGTGCAGCGCAATCTCGTGCTATGGATCATTTTATTGCTACTGTTTTGGGTCGCGTTGTCATGGGTGATTGCGGCACGTAATTTTGATGGCGATTTCGCGGTGCTTCTGGAGAAGGAACAGCGCAATGCGGAAGAGACCTCGACCGATGTCGCAGAGAGCATTAAACGCAATTTGCATTTTGTCGCAGGGATACCGGATACTTTTCAGAATGCGTTGCGCGCCAGAAAATCCCTCGGTGAGTTTTCACACGACGCAAAACCTACAACGCTTGCCAAGGCCGATGCGGTTAAACAGTGGAGCGCGAATCCTGTACTCGAGGACATGAATAGATATTTCGAGTTGAGTCAGCGCTCGCTCGGGGTCGATCTGATTTTTCTGGTGAATGCAGCCGGCGACTGTATTTCATCGAGCAACTGGAACAAGCCCGGCGTCAGTATCGGTACCAATTATGCTGACCGGCAGTGGTTTTTAGACGCGAAAACCTGGTTTCGCGGTATGCAGTATGCCGTTGGTAAAACCACGCATATTCCCGGCCTCTACTTTTCCACACCTATCGTGCTTGACGGAAAATTTCAAGGCGCGGTGGTGGCCAAGATCGATTTGCCTACGCTGGGATTTTTGACACAGCGGGCGGATGCCTACATCGTCGATAGCAATGGCGTGATTATCATGGCGCATGATCCAGAAATGATCATGCTGACCATTCCCGGTGCCACAGTCGGCAAGTTGAACGATAAGGACAAGCAGCAACTGTATCAGCGCACGCAGTTTGCAGAACTTAAAATTGAACCCTGGAAGGGTTCTGAACTGTTAAAACGCATCAACGATGAGAACTTTCCGCATGTGCTGGCCGAAACCTTGCTGCCTGAATACGGGATGACCGTTTACGCTGAAAGCGATTTGCCGGGTTTGGCGATGCTAGAACACGACCGGCGCAATACGTTCTTTCTGATCAGCTTGTTAGGCTGCGCGCTGATTTTGATCGGCGGCGGTGTGATTTATTATTTTCGAACCGCGCGAGAAGCAAGGAAAATCGTGGAGGAGAGTGAAGCACGTCTGCGCTTGCTGCTTGAATCCGTAAATGGTGGCATTTGGGGGCAATCTCTCGATGGCGTTTGCACCTTTGTGAATGCCGCTGCGGCCAGGATGCTGGGTTATCAGCCGGATGAATTGCTAGGTCATGCGCTGCACAATCAGGTACACCACAGTTATCCGGATGGCACGCGTTATGAGTCGGCTGAATGTCCGATGCAGGCAACCTCACTTGATGGCGTGCCGCGCAGGATTAGCAATGAAGTGCTGTGGCGACGCGACGGCAGCAGCTTTGCGGTCGAGTATTCCACCTATCCGATGTATCGCGGCGAGCGCATAGAAGGGACTGTGGTGGTGTTCGATGACATCACCGAACGTCAGATGATGGAACTGAGAATTAAGGAGCGGGATGCTGTTTATAGTGCAGCCATCAAAACCTCGGTCGACGGATTCTGGACGTTGGATATGGACGGCTATCTACTCGAAGTCAATGATGCCTATGTGCAGCTGTCCGGCTACACGCGGGACGAGTTGCTCACTATGCGGGTAGGACAACTCGAAGTCATCGAGTCTGAGGCGGATATTGAGGCGCGCATTGAGAAAGTAAAGCAAAAGGTCAGTGATGAATTTGAGTCGTGCCATCGAACAAAAGAGGGCCGTCTTTGGGACGTCGCGGTGGCCATCTCCTATGCACCGATCGCAGGTGGCAGAATGTTCTGTTTCGTCAAAGACATCACAGAACGTAAACAACAGGCCAAATTGCTCGAAGCTGCACGCGAGAAGGCTGAGTCGGCCAATCAAGCCAAGAGCGACTTTTTGGCCAATATGTCCCACGAAATACGCACGCCGATGAATGCGGTGATCGGCTTTTCGGAGCTGGCGCTTGACGATCCGAATCCAGCGTCGCAGCGCGCACACTTGCATCAAATCATCGAGTCATCGCGATCCTTGCTCGGTATCCTCAACGACATCCTCGATTTTTCCAAGATTGAGGCACGCCAGATGACACTGGAAACGGGTGTGCTCGATCTCGATGAGTTGCTAGGTCAGGTGCGACGCATGTTCGCCATGCCTGCCAAGGAAAAGGCACTGGCGTTTAGTGTGGCAAGGGATGATGAAGTGCCGAATATGCTGTGCGCGGATCCGCTGCGCCTGAGGCAGATATTGACGAATCTGGTGGGTAACGCCATTAAATTCACCAAACAGGGTGAAGTGAGCCTGACCGTACATAAAATTAAGGTAAGTGGCACCGATGTCAAACTGGATTTTTGCGTTAAAGACAGCGGGATCGGCATGAGCGACGCGCAGTTGGCGAGCCTGTTTCAGCCTTTTGTACAGGCGGATAATTCGATCACGCGACGCTTTGGCGGAACTGGTTTGGGCTTGACGATCAGTCGAAATCTGGCGCAACTGATGGAGGGCGATATTCGGGTGGAAAGCCAGTCAGGGCTGGGTAGCGAGTTTCATTTTGAAGTCACGCTGCCGGTCGCGAATGCGGCGCAGTTAGCGTCCGTCGTCAAGGAGGTGCCGCAAGCGCGGGATCTGAGCCATGCGTTGTACGGCAAGCGAGTGCTCCTGGTCGAAGATAATAAAGTAAATCAGTTACTTGCAACGCATATCATCAAAAAGCTCGGCATGCTGCTCGATATTGCCAATCACGGCGCAGAGGCTATTGAGAGTCTGGATCATCAGCAATACGACGTGGTGCTGATGGATATCCAGATGCCCGTGATGGATGGGTTAGAGGCAACCCGATTGATTCGTCAGGACGGACGGTTTGTCAACTTGCCGATTGTGGCGATGAGCGCGGGTGTCACACTGGATGAGCAGGATAAATGTGCCAAAGTCGGGATGACGGATTTTATCGGCAAGCCGATCGACTCTGCACTGTTAACGAAGATGCTGATTGGACTTTGTGTCGATGAGGCGTCATGGATGCCGGATAGCCCGGTTTCATCAAGTTCTGGTGTGCTTCACATAGAAGGCTTTGACGATGACCGTCTCGCCGAGGTCGTAGCCTTGCTGGGTGATCACGATTTGCTGATCGAATTGATTGCCTCCATGCGTCTTGAGTTTGCGGAAATCGTCGAACAGGTTACCCATTTGCTCGAGTCAGGTGAGGTAGCGGCTGCGAAAAGTAAATTGCACGCACTCAAAGGGGTGGCTGGAAATCTGGGTGCTGACCGGATTTGTGCCGTTGTCGCCGCCATAGAAGCTAAGCTCGATTCGGGTCAATCGCCCTCCGCTGAACTGGAGGATTTCAGTCAAATCTGGAATCTGTTTATGAACAGCTAATCTACAGGCGCAGTGCTTCGCGCACTTTGCCCACCAGGTTGTCTGTCAGACAATCGATTTGTACATTTTCCGGCATCGAGCGCAGCCAGGTCAGCTGACGTTTGGCGAGCTGGCGCGTAGCGATGATGCCGGTCTCGATGAACTTCGCCTCAGTGATTTCACCTTCCATATACTGCCATGCCTGCCGGTAGCCGACACAGCGCATCGAGGGCAGTTCGGGATTCAATGGGTATTTCTTTCGCAAATCCTGCAATTCGCTCAGTAATCCCTGTTCGATCATCTGATGAAAACGCGTTTCGATGCGTTGATGCAGCACGCTGCGGTCTGATGGTACGAGCGCGATTGAGGTGATGTTGTAGGGGAGTGCTGCATTGTCGGATTGCAGCTTAAACAGCGCAGACATTGATTGCCCTGTAATCCGGTAAATCTCCATCGCACGCTGGATGCGCTGTGTGTCGTTGGGCGAGAGGCGCGCCGCTGACTCGGGATCGACGATCGCCAGTTGCTGATGCAGGTAGCCGATGCCGTGTTCGGCAATCACCGCATCAAGTTCAGCTCGCACGAAAGGGTCTGCGACCGGCAACGCACTCAGCCCATCGCGCAAGGCTTTGAAATACAGCATAGTGCCGCCAACGAGCAGCGGAATTTTCCCGCGCGCGGTGATGTCCGCCATCAGGGCCAGCGCAGCTAGCCTGAAGGCCGCAGCGGAATACGCCGCTGTCGGATCGATGACATCGATCAGGTGATGAGGGGCGATGGCGAGTGTGGCGGCATCGGGTTTAGCCGTGCCAATATTCATGTCGCGATACACCAACGCGGAATCCACACTGATAATTTCCACCGGCAAGTTTTGTACCAGTTCCACCGCCACGCCCGTTTTGCCGCTGGCGGTCGGGCCCATTAAAAACAGGGCGGGGGGCAAGATTGAGGATTGGGTCATGTCAGTTCCTTGTCGCGTGCATCCGTGATGAAGAGCGCGGCGCTCACGCTGATGGCGGCGGCAACCGAGATATAGCCACCCACCCAGGAGAGGCCGCCTGCCAGCACCAGTTTCTGAGCGATATAGGGGGCGAGCGATGCGCCCAGTATGCCGCCTAAGTTGTAGGCCGCTCCCGCTCCCGTGTAGCGCACATGGGTCGGAAAAAGCTCAGGCAGCAGTGCGCCCATCGGCGCGAAGGTCGCGCCCATTAAAAAAAGCGCGATGCTCAAAAATACGGTGATTTGCAAGAACGAACCGCTGCCCAGCATCGGTGCTAACAAGAATCCTGACAGCATGGCGGCAAACCCTGCCGTGATCAGGACAGGGCGGCGGCCGAAACGATCGCCTGCCCATGCCGATAAAGGTGTGGCAGCCGCCATGAACAACACGGCGACACACAGCATCAGCAAAAATTGCGGACGGGGAATGCCAAGCGTCGTTGTGCCGTAACTCAAACTAAACACGGTCGAGATATAAAATAAGGCATAGCACACCACCATCACCAGTGCCCCCAGTATCAGGGGTTTTGCATGATGGCGGAACAATTCGGCGGCCGGCAGTTTGACGGGCTGTTGTGTGCGTTGTGCGAACACGGGTGTTTCGGTTAGTTTGAGCCGCACGTAAAGCCCGATGATCACCAGAATTGCGCTGGCGAGGAACGGGATACGCCAGCCCCAGTCGCGAAACTGTGCGTCATCGAGCAGTTGTGAGAGCAGCAAAAAACTGCCGACCGCCAGTAAAAAACCGACCGGCGGACCTAATTGCGGGAACATGCCATACCAGCCGCGTTGTCCCTTAGGCGCGTGTTCGGCGGCCAGCAAGGCAGCACCGCCCCATTCGCCACCCAATCCGATTCCCTGACCGAAGCGCAACAGGCAGAGCAGGGCGGGCGCGCTCCAGCCGATCAGCGCATAGCCTGGCAGAAAACCGATCAGCGTGGTGCAACTGCCCATGACCAGCAAGGAGGCGGCCAGCGTGGTTTTTCGGCCGATTTTGTCGCCGAAATGGCCGAACAGCAGCGCGCCGATGGGGCGGGCGACAAAGGCGATGCCGAAGGTCAGAAAGGCATTCAGGGCTTGAGTGGCAGGATCGCTGGCGGGGAAAAACACCGGCCCGATCACCATTGCGACCGCTAAACCGTAGATGTAAAAATCATAAAACTCAATTGCCGTGCCAATAAAACTGGCAAAGGCGATGCGTAAGAGGGATGGAGTGTGAGTCGTCATGAGTCGTAAATAGCCCGCGCCTAGGTTTGTTGCACGAAGAGTCGCTCGCTTGTGCAATGATAAGTAAATGAGAGTTGAGGGCAGATTTTAACCTGTGCAGGGGGCGTGTCTATTGTCCTGATTCTGATGCTGGAAATAAAAACGGGCAGCTTGAATAGTCAAGTGCCCGATTTTAGTTCAATATGGCGTTCTCAAGGGGGATTGTCGCAATCCCGACCATCAAAATCACCAGCTATTAAGAAACGTATCACGTTAAATTGATTGTAGGCAGCTTCCGAACTGTCGACGCGAATAGGGCCCACCCACTGAAAACGATTCAATTGCTCTTGTTGACTATATCTAAAATTAAACGCTTTGCTTTGATAGCCAGTCTATATATTCACCAATCGGCATCGCTTTGGCAAAATAATATCCCTGCAACGTTTCAACCCCCATCTGCTTGAGCAATTCAGCAGTTTTCGCGTCTTCGACCCCCTCCGCGACACATTCAAGCTCGAGGGATTTCGCGATTGAAACAATGGCGGTTGCCATCGCCAACCCCTTGGGTTCGTGAATCCGCCTGACAAACGAAATGTCCAGTTTAAGCTCATCAACAGGAATTTCATGCAATTGCGATAATGATGAATAACCCACGCCAAAGTCGTCGACTGCGATACCAAAATTCTTGCCATCAAGTTCCGCGATACGCTCACGCGCATAGTCGACATCAGACAGTGCAATGCCTTCGGTGACTTCGAGCATGACTTGCTCAGGCAACACGCCGGCAGCCGCAATGTCATCACAAAACTGCTGAACAATAGAGGAGGAAAATAATTGCCTCTTTGACAAGTTGACTGATAAACGATGTCCTTCCGGCAGCAAATGAAATGACTCTAACGCCTGTAGCCACACAGACTGCCCCAACTTATCGATAATGCCCATACTTTCGGCCATGGGAATAAAGGTCGAAGGAGGAACCCAGCCATACTCCTGGTCATGCCATCTGGCCAATACTTCGGCTCCGATGGCTTTGCCGTTTTCGCTCGACACCAATGGTTGCATCCATGCTTGAATTTCACCATTGTTGATGGCGGCAGCGAGTTTACTTTGAATGTAAAACGATTGCCGGCCAGGCTCTTTGGCGGCAATGGCGTTAAAAAACTGGATATTGTTACGGCCTTGTGCTTTTGCATAGAACATGGCCCGATCAGCTTGCGATTGCAGCTTTTCGCTGTTATCCGCATCATCTGGATAGACCGCAAAACCCGCACTAAATGAAAAGGGGAATTCAGCGTCCCCGATTTTAATATTTTCCAGGTTCAGCACGGAAAGTTTGCTTGTAATATCACTCGCATCTTGCAGAGAACCTAGATCGGGACACAGAACTACAAACTCATCGCCGCCCCAACGGGAAAGTGTGTCTGAACTGCGTAGGGCCGCTTGTAGTCTTTTGGTTACTTCGACGAGCAGCAGATCACCCGTTGTATGCCCAAAGGTATCATTCACCTGTTTAAAATGGTCAAGATCAATGAATCCTAAGGCAACGCGTTGATTGCTCCGTTCAGCTCGCGTGATTGCCATTGCCAGACGATCTTCCATTAGCACCCGATTAGGCAAGTCAGTTAAGGCATCATGCAACGCCATATGGCTGATTTGTCGTTCCTGTACATAGGTATTGGTAATGTCGCGCACCACACCCCGGATGGTAAGCACTTGATCGTTCTCATTGACGGGCGAAAATCGTGCCTCTACCCAAACGTGGCCATCGGCTAAACCCGGTCCGCGAATGCGGAAACGAATGCAGATCTGTTGCTTCTGTTTGTGAACCAATGCGCTAATTTGTTCCAGCACATCCGCGCTGTCTTCAGGATGGACGCAATTGGCAATGCCACATTGAGAAATATCATCCTTGCCGGTCAGGACTTTCCATGCATCGGTGGCATGCAACAAACGTCCGTCGGGAGAAAATTCAATCACGGCATCTTGCAACATATCCAGTGTATCAAGGTAAGCACGCTGTTCTTCATCGCGTTTCCTTGAAATTACCATCAATTCAGACAATTCCTGAGCGATGACGCTGACCTCGTCGCGATTGTTGGAATCAGCTGTTGTTAGCAAGCCCAACGGCTCATTAAGTGACCCTTTTGATAAACCTGCGTGAAAACTGACTGCGGCTTGAGTGACCAAATCGAGTCGTGCGCCAACTTTTGATAGCCAACGGCCAAAAAACAGGAAAATTATCACGCCGAATAACAGTGTGACGCCCAGTGAAATCGCTATCAAAGAGCCCAAGGGAAATGCTCGCTTGATGGGCGTGCGCACCACCAGTCTCAGCGGAATTTGTTTGCCGTCTGAAATAAGTAAATTTTCCAGCAATGCGCTATTTTCTTGAAATAGCACACCGTTGATTTTATAACTCGCGTAACTGCCGGATTTGGGTTGGGCCGATTCGAGCGCCAGACTGCCCGCAGAACTCAGTAAAGGATAGGTTCCAAGGGAAAGAAAGGTCTCAGTACCGGGGAAGCTCAAGCGTTTTAGGGTGGCACTGTCCCATGATTTATAAAAAATAACTTCCAATTCCCCGCTCATTGAATGCATGGGTTTTCTGATCAGTTGGTATAAAACCTTATGCTCTTCATCCAACCAGAGAGATTGACTTGTCCCTGCTGATTTTTTTAAGGTAGGCTTCTCTGCGTTTCCCCAATAATCAAAAATCAATTTACCGGTATTTTTTTCTGTGATCGATACCCCTTCAAAACCGAGATGTTCCGATTGCGCAGTAAATAGCGAGTTAAGTCTTGCACCGCGAATAGGTTCCTTCAAGCTGATCAGCCCTGACCACTCGAGGACAGCTAAGACCTGTTCAGCGTCTTCCTGCCAGAGTTTCTCCTGATTTTTCAGTCGAGGCGCGATGTGATTCAACAACGCGCTCAGTTCATCTGCATTCTGACGATCCAGGCGGGCTTCATAACTCAACGCGATGATCAGTGTGGACAGCGACGAAAAAGCCACCAATAACAGCAGCAGTCGCCGGGCAAAAACCTTGCGTAGACTATGCGGCTTCTCGTTATGCTGAAAAATATTCACGGACGAACCTCGGGTGATGCATTTCGCACAAACTCGCTAAAGCGCAGATTAGTTTCTGCCGGATCATGAGCCATGCTGTGAAAAAACCTTTCCGTTGTAAGTATGGCTTGCGCATTGTTGAGGCCGACCGAAAAGTGACCCAGTTATAGGGGTTGTGCCGACCCAAAAT
>JBAXJT010000069.1:0-12023 GCA_037137715.1 Nitrosomonadales bacterium | reverse complement strand
AGGCTCGAACTCTCGACCTATACCTTGGCAAGGTATCGCTCTACCAACTGAGCTACTCCCGCATTGCGAGGACAGAATTATAAGGATTTATGAAATTGTGTCAACTTTATTCTGCGTATTTTTACAATTTAAACAAGCGTGCAAAATTTTCACTGGTTTGCCGCCCCACCTCATCCACAGAAATCCCCCGCAGCAACGCAATTTCTTCAGCCACATGTTTCACATAGGCCGGCTGATTGAGCTTACCTCTGAATGGCACCGGCGCCAGATACGGTGAATCCGTTTCGATCAAGATGCGATCGAGTGGCACCCGCTGCACAACCTCCTTAATCTGCAGCGCATTTTTAAAGGTCACAATACCGGAAAATGAGATATAAAAATCCATATCAAGGGCCGCTTGCGCCACCTCCCAGTTTTCCGTGAAGCAGTGCATCACCCCGCCAGCCTGATCCGCACCTTCTTCAGCCATCAGACGCAAGGTGTCTTCAGCAGCGGAACGGGTATGTATGATCAACGGCTTGCCACATTCACGCGCTGCACGAATATGGTTGCGAAAGCGTTCGCGCTGCCAATCCAGAGCGCCTGTCAGCCGGTAATAATCCAGCCCCGTCTCGCCTATCGCAATGATTTTAGGATGCTGCGCCAGCTCAACCAAGCGTGCGACCGTCGGTTCTTCAACATCCTCGTAATCCGGATGCACACCGACCGATGCATAGATGTTCTGATATTCGGATGCCAGCGCCAGCACCGATGGAAAATCCCGCAGATTGACTGAAACGCACAGCGCCGCCAACACCTCGTTTTGCTGCATTTTTGCGAGCACGTCGTCGATGTTTTCAGCTAACTCGTGGAAATTGATATGACAATGGGAATCTATGAAGGACATATGTGAATTAGGATGATTGACGAGTAAGCTGACAATAAGTGAACAGCAGGGATTCAAAAAATAATTTCGGATTGAGCGTATGTTGCGATTCACGCTTTGCCGTTTGCAGATAGCTTTGCAGGCGAGCAAGATTAATTACATCCAGCTTGGCCACCAGTGCGGAAATAGCCACCTGCTCCGACGGATGATAACGCAATCGGCCAGCCATCTTTTGCGCAATCAGATCGTAACACCACTGCTGCAACCACTGCACAACCAGCACCTGTTCGGTTTTCTGCAAAGTATCCGCTAGCGCGAACACATCCATTCCGCCCGGTTGCCGCAACGCGCGCAGCAGCTTTTCACGCACCTCCATACCACCCTCGGTTGCTGCCAACTTAGCCTGCAAGGGCGAGAATCCGGCGTAGGCCAACACTTCAGCAGGGTTTTTCACCCCCTGACCTGCCAGCCAAACTGTTGCAGTCTCCGTATCGGGCGCTGCCACACTAAAGGACAGACAACGACTCAGCAGCGTCGGCAACAACACTTGCGGCTTATGGGTCACCAGAATAAACAGCAATCCCGGCGGCGGCTCTTCCAGATTTTTCAGCAGCGCATTCGCCGCATTAATATTCATCGCTTCCGCCGGATGAATAATCACCACGCGCCGGCCGCCCTGATGCGCGGTCATACCCATAAAATCCGATAGTGAGCGGATCTGATCGACCGAAATCTGCCGGCTGGGCTTTTTACCGGCTTCAACCTCTTCGGTTTCGGACTCTGGCTGCACCATGCGAAAATCGGGATGAGAACCCTGCATAAACCAGTGACACGAAGGACACACGCCGCACGAAAAACCGTTGTCAGACGGATGCTGACACAGCAAAGAACGGGCATAACTGATCGCCAGATCGAGCTTGCCTATCCCCTTCATCCCCTGAAACAACAATCCTTGCGAAGCGCGTTCGCGCAATGCCTGCAAACGCGACCAGTCATCCTTTTGCCAGGGGTAGAGTTCACTCATATGCAAATACTAGCGACGATGGCCTGCAACTGCTGTTGCACAAGTGCTATTGATTGCGACGCATCGATCACCGCATAGCGCGGCGGATTTTCTGCCACGCGCCGGTGATACCCTGCGCGCACCCGCTCGAAAAACGCCCCCTCTTCCTGCTCAAAACGATCAAGCGAGACATTATTCGACAAGCGCTCTCTGGCCACTTCCACAGGCACATCGAAAAATAGCGTCAAGTCAGGTTTCAATCCCACCCACTGCTCCAGTTGCCCGAGTTTATCCCAGTCCATGCCGCGCCCGCCGCCCTGATAGGCGAAACTCGCATCCGAAAATCGATCGGAAATCACCCATTTACCAGCAAGCAAGGCAGGCTTGATGACCTGTGCTACGTGCTCGACCCGTGCGGCAAACATCAGCATCGCTTCCGTGCCGATACTCATAGGCTGATTGAGCAGCATCTCGCGCAACTGTTCGCCAAGCGGCGTCCCTCCCGGTTCGCGGGTCACAACAACATCCAGACCACGCTGCCGCAAAGCTTCGGCAAACCAGGCCAGATGGGTACTCTTACCGGCACCGTCCACACCTTCAAATGTAATAAATTTAGTCATATAAAACAGTCGTAAGTTAATTGTCGTAAGTTCATAGTTGCGGGTAGTCAACACACGTTACGCATCGCTTGTTGGAAATCTAATTACCCAAACGTTAAGCGACCGTATAGAAGCCGACGCACCGTGCAATCACAAGTCTGCCATAATATTTACAATACCTCTGCATCCGGGATATCGAGAGCAACCCCAAAACATATTGCCGGAATTAACTCCATTTTTCGCTAATCTCTTCAACATAGCACTTCCACATTTCGGACATTTTTGATCTGCCAACTGCGACTTACCAACAGACTCTGTCGCTTTCGAGTGCCGTGCATTGAGTGACGATACGTGCTGCACATGAGTTGCCCATGTTTTAGGTAACCGACCTGACCGGATAGCAATCACAATCTGCTCGACATCACTATCCGAAAACAACAACTCTGATTTGCCTTTTATGTAAGACGTGTAACCACTACCTAAAACATTTTTAGGCATATTGGTTTTAAACGTACTTTCACCCCAAAACATGACGACTGAATGAAACTTAGCATGATCAATACCTAAGAAATCAGAGAGACACTTGGTGTGCCGGTAATTTTGACGTAGTGGATTTTGAAATTTAAATTTGCCTCCGGGAAAAGATTGCGTCCACTCAGCAGAGTTCTCATTTCCAAATATCCAGCCCTTCATTGTCTTTGCTTCAATCACAAAAATACCGTAGCGAGAAACAATGATGTGATCAATTTGGGTGGTGCCATCTGATGTAGGGATCGTTACGTTATTGAGCTCATGGTAAACAGTGCTGTCTAATAACGCCTTATGCGCCAATGAACCAATTGCTTCACCAAGGAACCCTTTGAATATTGACATTAAACTCATTGATGTTCCTTAGTATTGCTGATCCGCTGCCAGCAAAAAATATACCACGCAATAATTTTCAACAACTTAGCATCACCTTTATTCAAAAAGCTCGGCATGCGTTCCTGCGCGGACAAAACTTATCATTTCAGTTGATCCGCTGCCATCCAATTGATAAATAAGCAGAAAATCACCGCCGACATGACATTCCCGGTGATCAACCCACTCTCCTTTGAGCGGGTGATCGAACCATTCTGGCCCTAGCGGAGTGTCGGCGGCTATCAGCATCAGCATAACTTCTTTGAGTCGCTTCAGGTCATAACGCCCGGATTCCGATAGACGCGCCCAGTCCTTGATAAATTTCTTCGTATAGTCGGAGGCGCGCGGCGGCACCGTCCGTTTACTGTTTGCTGTTTTTTTCGAGGTCATCGAAGAGTGCCTGTGCGGTGGCAAAGCGCGCACGGTGCGCGAGAATATTGGCGCGCGATTCTTCCATCGCGGCACGCGTTTCGGCGTTCGGCACTTTGAGTTCAATAGGCATCGCCTGCTCCGCCACCACTCGCTTTAGAAAAAGCCGAACAGCGTCTGAAACGGTCAAGCCCATCGCAGCAAGCGCCTCTGTTGCCTGCGCCTTGACCTCATTATCAACCCGCACATGAACCATTGTTGATGCAGACATTGCTATCTCCAAGTGAATGAATTTCGCACATTGTATCTCATTTGAGATTTCATCTCCGCAAAACGAATCTGATTCCATTAACCCCTGTTAAACAATTCCGTTCGCCCTACAAAGCTTATGGTCGGGTAACCGATTCTATAAAACCATCAGTATTCACCGATGACTTTGTCGATGGCGGGTTTAATTTTGGCTCGATCAGGGGCGCTCAGCACAGCGACTTTTGATTTGAGCCTGACAGTATCGATTGCGAATATTTCGTCCGTGGACAGCACGAATTGCCCTTGCCCGGTAACCTCAATCAGTGGCGCCATAATATCGACAGATTGTGCATTGGCTCGTAACGGGATAACGACCGTCGCCCCGGTTTTACTGGAGATATGGTCGTTTTGCACGGAGACAAGATAAGGTATTTCTGCGCGTCTCAAACCTGGATTGGCATAAATATCAAATTGAGCCATAGTTAGATTCGATCAAACTCAGCGCCTGCCAAGCCAGTCTTGGCGATATCCATACCATGCGCCAGCAACGCCTCTGCATTGCGTTCTGCCCAAGCACGATTTTCAAGTTCGTCTAACATTCGCGCAAGCATTTGCTCCGCTTGCGCAGAGAAATTCACCTGTTGTTTATAGGGTTCAAAGCGATCCAGCAGCTCTTGGTTAATTGACAAAGAAAGGCGGCCTTTCTTGGCGGACACGCTATATTGAGTGTGCATAACGAACTCCTGTTTACTTTTATGCGCACAATCATACGCATCTTTATGACCAAATCATAGCATTGTTACTTCTGATACTGATACACCGCCCGGTTATGTTCGGACAGATTACTGGAAAACTTCGAGCTGCCATCACCCCGTGCGACAAAGTACAGCGCATCGGTCTTAGCCGGATGCAATGCGGCCTTGAGCGCCCCTGCACCCGGCAACGCGATCGGCGTAGGCGGCAAACCAGCACGCGTATAGGTATTGTAGGGCGTGTCGCTGGTTAAATCGCGCTTGCGCAAATTCCCGTCAAACGCCTCCCCCAGACCGTAAATCACCGTGGGATCTGTTTGCAACATCATATGGATGCGCAGTCGATTGGTGAACACGCCGGCGATCATCGGCCGGTCGGAGGCAGCTCCCGTCTCTTTCTCAACGATGGAGGCGAGAATCAGCGCCTGATAGGGCGTCTCCAGCGTTGAGCCGGCCTCTCTTGTCAGCCAGGCTTCATTGAG
Organism: Nitrosomonadales bacterium; assembly: GCA_037137715.1. Taxonomy (GTDB): domain Bacteria; phylum Pseudomonadota; class Gammaproteobacteria; order Burkholderiales; family Gallionellaceae; genus Gallionella. Next base: position 6,804 of record JBAXJT010000069.1, on the reverse strand, counting down.
CCGCTGCTGCATCAACTTATAGGCCATTTTCAGCAGCTCGATATCGCTGCTGCCGGCGGCAACCGAATAGGTTTCTGGAAAAAACAGGCCTTCCGGATGCATCTCGGCAGCACCAATGCGCTGCAAAATCTCCCGGTCTGACAGCCCCTGCGTGTCATGCCTGATGTGCGGATTCGCATCCAGCGCGCTGCGCAATTGCCTGAAATTCCAGCCCTCAATCAGGGTGATTTGTCCGAGACTGACATTGCCCTGCGTGATCATGTCCAGCAATTCCATTTTGGACACGGCATGATCCAGCTGATAGACGCCCGCCTTGATTTTTCCGGCGCGCCCCTGCAACCTTGCAAACAAGACAAATAGTTTCGGATTCTCCAGCAATCCGGCCTGTTCGAATTGACGTGCGACCGTCGTGAGATTCCCCCCTTGATTGAGCGAGAACTCATACGGAAGCACAGGCGGCGTCAGCGGACTGTAGACGTAATAAATCCCGCCTCCTAACAACACCGCCATCAAGAACACCATCAATTTAGCCATGATTCATCCTGTTCAAATAGAACCTGAAATTGCACTGTGCGACTCAAATCAAGCCAGCGCTGCTGCTCAAACTGCGCCACCGGCCATAATCCGAATACGCTGTTGGTCAAAAACACGGCATCCGCCGCGTATAACTCGTCGAGGCACACATCGCGCACCTCGACTGCCATGCCCATTTTCCCGGCATAGGCCATCACACGTTCACGCTGCACGCCCGCGACCCCGCAGCGCGATAAATCAGGCGTAATCAGACGCTCACCTGAGATTAAAAATATATTGCTGCGCACCCCCTCGACGACCCGCCCCTCGGTATCGAGCAGCAAGCCTTCATCCGCATCGGCGCATTCGGCGGCGGCCAGCACATTTTCAAGTCGATTGAGATGTTTGACGCCCGCTAAGCGCGGTTGCTGTGCCAGACGCAAGGCGCACAAACGCAATGTCACGCCCGTGCGCAAACTTTCAGGATAAGCGGGAACGGCGGAAATATCCCAGACATGACTTGGTTCTGCATCAGGAGCCGGCGCATAGCCGCGAGCAGACAGACCACGCGTGACGATAATCTTAAAAACAGCGTTGGGGTGTGCCGGCATCAATCCGGCCAACTCAGCAGACAGCGAGGCGAAATCAGGGCAATCGATGCCTAATTTTTCACAATCGTTTTGAAGTTTTTGATAATGAAGCGGCCAGTGTTGCGGCCTGCCCTCACGAACGCAGAGAGTACGAAATACCCCGTCGCCGTAAAGCAAGCCGCGATCCCGAATGCTGATTGTGTTACCTGGTACGCCATTGACCAGCATCTGATCAATCAGCGGTTAAACTTTGCTGAACACCAGCGTACCGTTGGTTCCGCCAAAGCCGAAGTTGTTGTTCATCGCCACATTAATCTTCATGTCGCGCGCTTCGTTCGCACAGTAGTCCAGATCGCACTCCGGATCCTGCTCGAAGATATTGATGGTCGGTGGTGATATTTGGTGATGGATGGCCAGTATCGAGAAAATAGACTCGATACCACCCGCACCGCCTAACAAATGACCTGTCATGGACTTGGTCGAATTCACAACCAGACGACTTGCATGATCACCAAAAGCAAGTTTAATTGCCTCAGTCTCATTCTTGTCGCCCAGCGGCGTCGACGTACCGTGCGCATTGACGTACTGCACCGCATCGGCATTCAGACCGGCATTTTTCAATGCGTTCTGCATGCTGCGTTTTGGGCCGTCGCTGTTAGGGGACGTGATGTGGTAAGCGTCACCGCTCATGCCGTAGCCTGTGACTTCGGCGTAAATCTTAGCGCCGCGAGCTTTCGCGTGCTCGTACTCTTCGAGCACCAGTGCGCCTGCGCCTTCACCGATGACGAAGCCGTCACGATCCTTGTCCCACGGACGACAAGCCGTTGCCGGATCATCGTTGCGGGTACTCAAAGCACGTGCTGAGGCAAAACCGCCCACCGCCAAAGGACAGATCGTCGCCTCTGAACCCCCTGCGATCATCACATCCGCATCGCCGTATTCGATCATACGCGCCGACTCACCGATGCAATGGGTCCCGGTGGTACAGGCAGACACCATCGCAAGATTCGGTCCTTTCAATCCGTACATCACGGACAGATTGCCGGAAATCATATTGATGATCGTACCTGGAATAAAGAAAGGCGAAATTTTGCGCGGGCCGCCAGCCAGAAAATCTTTGTTCGTATCCTCGATCGTCGGCAAGCCGCCGATACCGGATCCGATGTTCACACCGATGCGCTCTGCATTCTGGTCTGTGACTTCCAAACCTGAATCCTTGAATGCTTCCATCCCGGCGACTAAGCCGAAATGGATAAATTTTCCCATGCGACGTGCATCTTTGACCGGCAGATATTGTGCGACATCAAAATTTTGCACTTCACCCGCAATCTGACTCGCAAGCTGACTCGCATCGAAATGCGATATTTTGACGATCCCGGACTTACCCGCGACTATGTTAGCCCAGGCAGCCGAAATACCGATACCGACTGGGGATACAATCCCCAGGCCGGTCACAACGACTCTACGTTTAGACAAATTAGCTCCGTCGAATAATTACTTTTGATGAGCCAGGACGTAATCGATGGCTTGTTGTACAGTGGTAATCGTTTCTGCGTCTTCGTCAGGGATTTCGCATTCGAATTCTTCTTCCAGCGCCATCACCAGCTCAACGGTATCAAGGGAATCAGCACCCAGATCGTTGACGAAAGACGATTCGTTCTTGACTTCAGATTCGTTCACGCCCAGTTGTTCAGATACGATCTTTTTTACACGCAGCTCAATAGACATTTTAAGACTCCCACCCTGTTATAAGTTAAAAAAGCTCACGCATTGTACCAAAGTTGCCGGAAATTCCCAACTACATCCGCAAAACGCATAAAAATACCGACTGAATAAACCCGTTATTCGCCGCGCAAAACACGCAACGGCGGTATTTTTGTGACGCGATGCACGGACAAATACCCGACCAGCATCACCATGACAACACCGCCCGACACCCCTGACAGCCATATATAACTGTTCAAACGGTAGGGTATATCCAGCACATAGCGCGCCAAAACCCATCCCAGCAATGCAGCCCCCAATGAGGCCAGCAAGCCGGCAAAAAGCCCGATTACGGCAAATTCGCTCAGATAAAGACGTCGCAAATAGGCGCTATCCGCACCCAGCACGCGCAGCACGGCGGCCTCGTGTATCCGCTCATCCTGTGTTGCGAGCAGAGCCGCATACAGCACCAGCAAGCCTGATAATAAGGTATACACGAATACCACGCTGACCGTTTGCGACACCTGAGCGATGATGCCGCGCACCTGCTCGATGACATCGCGAACATCAATCAGCAGCATATTGGGAAATTGCCGGGAGAGCGCATCCGCTGCCTGCACTTTATCGGACGGCAGATAAAAGCTGGCGAGATAACTCGCAGGATAATCCTGCAACAGCGCAGGCGTCGCAATCACGAAAAAATTCACCCGCATCGAATCCCATTGCACGCGGCGCAGACTGGTGACCGGCGCTGAAAAAAGACTGCCGGCCACGTCATAGGTTAATTGATCACCCAGATGAAGATTCAAGGTCTTGGCGATCCCCTCTTCAACCGACAACTCGGCATTATTATCTTCATTTTCCCGCAAGGGGAACGCCGGCGTGTGCCCGATGCCTGCGGCATCACCCTCCCGCTGCCACCAACTCCCCTGCACCAGCGTATTCCAGACAGGCATTTTTTTCGCATAGGACAAATTGAACTCCCGCTCAATTAGGCCCTTTGCCCTAGCATCAGAAAAATTACCGGCGCTGATGGCCTGTCCGTTGACAGCGACAAGACGTCCTTTGACCATAGGCAAAAATTCCGGCACGTCTACGGCCTGCTGCCTGAAAAATTCCTGCAATGGCTGACGCTGTTCGGGCTGAACGCCAACCACGAAACGGTTCGGCGCATCGAAGGGCAATTTCCCCTGCCAGCTTTGCAACAGATCCCCGCGCACCAGTGTCAGCACCAGCAAGGCCATACACCCCAGACTCAGCGCAACCACCTGCACCGCCACACTGCTTTTTGCCAGTTTTCGCAAGGAATGAGGCCATGAAAATCGCACGGCTGAATAGGCCAGAACTCGCAGCCACAACCACACCACACCACACGCAAGCAAGAGTCCGCCTAGCAATCCCGCAAGCACGAACAAGCCTAGTTTCAAGGAACCTGCCTGCCACAAGAACAGCGCAGCCAGCGCCAGCGCCGCTATCCCGTATACCAGCCAGCCGCTGACACCCGGCAACCCCAGTTCGCGTCGTATCACGCGCAGCGGAGAAATTCGGCGCAATTGCAGCAAGGGCAAAAAGGCAAAGCCGAACAGCAAGGCAAAACCGCTCAGTGCAGCCTTAATGGCGGGCAAAAATCCAGGCTGCGGCAAATCCGCCGCGTGCATCACCCACTCAACGAGCGCTGCCTGCACCAGATAACCTGAGAGCAAACCGCACAGCACGGCGATGAGTCCGGCAATCAGAAATTGATACAAAAAAAGCCGCAGCAGCGCCGATTGCGTTATCCCTAAGCAGCGCATTACCGCACAGGCATCCAGATGCCGCAACACATAGCGCCGCGCCGCCAGCATCACCGCGACGCCGGCCAGCAGCGCAGTGGTGAGGGCGGCCAATCCTAGAAACTGCTCGGCACGCGCCAGCGCGGTGCGAATTTCCGGACGCGCGTCCGTTACGTCTTCGAGCTTTTCGCCGCTCGAGAGCATCCCCTTTAACGCCATGCGCAGTGCAGAGATGGGCGCAGGCTCTCCTGCGATCATCAGCCGATACGCGATGCGACTGCCCTCTTGCAGCAAGCCGGTGCCCGCCACATCCGCCTCATTCATCAATACACGCGACGAAAAACTGGCGAAACCGACCGACTGATCGATGTCTTTGACGATGCGGGCAGATACGACAAAGCGTCGCTGCCCGACTCCCAGCTCATCGCCGATATGCAGATCAAAACGGCGCATCAGCCGCTCGTCCACCCACACCGAACCTAAATTCGGAATCCCTGCTGCAACATGTGTTGTGCCGTCGTTGATGTCGATCTTGCCGCGCAGCGGATAACCCGCCGGCACGGATTGAATCTCGGCTAATGTCACCTGATCCTGATGCGACACCATACTGGGAAAGGTTAGGCTCTCCGCCACACGCAGGCCGTGCATCTCTGCCAGCTTGCGATATTCGGGCGAAAACGGGCGCGTTGAACTAATGCGCAGATCCGCCCCCAGTAAACTGGCCGCCTGCTGGCTCAATGCCTGACGGACCCGGTCGGCAAATAAACCCACCGTCGCGAGACTGCCCACTGCCAGCACTAAGGCCAGCATCAATACGCGCCACTCCCCTGCGCGCCAGTCACGACGGAAAAAATTCAGCGCCAGTAAATAGCGCCCCCTGCTCACGGGACCATCCGCCCGGCTTCGAGGCGCAGTTGCTTGCCGCAGCGCTTTGACAGCAGCTCATCGTGCGTGACCAAAATCAGCGTGGTGCCCTGCAAGCGATTTAATTCGAACATCAAATCCATAATCTGCGCGCCGTTGCCCGCATCGAGATTTCCGGTAGGCTCGTCGGCAAACAAAATCTTCGGCCGACAGACAAAGGCGCGCGCCAGTGCCACACGCTGCTGCTCGCCGCCCGAGAGATGCTTAGGCAAATGATGCGCACGCAGCGCCAGCCCCACCTCTTGCAGCGACGCCGACGCCCGCGCACGCGCGTCCCGCACCCCCTGCAACTCCAGCGGCAACATCACATTTTCCAGCGCACTCAAGGTAGGCAATAACTGAAACGACTGGAACACGAATCCTGCCAGCTTAGCCCTCAATCTGGCACGCCCGTCTTCATCGAGCAAAAACAAATTCGTGCCGTCCAGCTTTACCGTACCGCTGCCGGGCACATCGAGCCCCGCCAGCAAGCCCAACAGGGTTGACTTTCCCGAACCGGACGCGCCGGTGATGGCCATACTCTCACCCGCTGACAGCGTGAAACTTATATCGTGCAAGATGTTCAATGGCTGCCCGCCACTTAATACTTGCTTACCTAGGCTCACCGCCTGCACAATTGCCGTCATGAAAAATTTTACCCCGCAAATTTTATTCGTCTTCAGAACTGCGCTGCTGTTAGCCGCACTATGCCTGCCGTTCGCCACAGAGGCCGCGCCGCAAAAAAGTATCTTGATATTTGGTGACAGCCTGTCGGCCGGCTACGGGCTGGATATCGCAGAGAGCTGGCCCAGCCTGTTGCAACTTCAGTTGGATAGCAGCCGCTCGGGGTTCAAAATCATTAACGCCAGCATCAGCGGCGAAACCTCGCTGGGCGGCCGCCAGCGACTGGCCCGGCTGCTGGATCAATATAAGCCCGCGATCGTCATCGTGGAACTGGGTGCAAACGACGGGCTGCGCGGATTCAGCACGGCCGACATCGAAAGCAACCTGAATGACATCATGGTGCAACTCAATCAGCTGCATATCAAGACCCTGCTGATCGGCATGAAGCTCCCGCCCAATTACGGCGAGCCCTACATCAGCCAGTTTCAGGGCGTGTTCCCGCGCATCGCCGCCAAACACAAGGTCGGCTTACTCCCATTCCTGCTCGACGGCGTTGGGAGTGAGCAATTTCAGGCAGACAATCTGCATCCTGCGGCCGCCTCGCAACCCCAGGTGATGCGCAACGTACTGCAAGCCTTAAAGCCCCTGTTGCGCTAGAACGCTTAATCCTAAAAACCTTTTTTCATCCACGAAATGGT
>JBAXJT010000068.1:0-12456 GCA_037137715.1 Nitrosomonadales bacterium | reverse complement strand
TGTCCAGAGTCTTTGCCTACTGCCGTGTGTCCACCAACGAGCAGACCACCGTCAATCAGATACAGGAAATCCAAGCACAGGGATTCGCCATTGAGGAACATCGGATCATCACCGAGTGCATCAGCGGCTCGGTTCATGCAATGGAGCGACCAGAGTTTGCTAAGTTGAGCGAGAAGCTGGAAAAGGGTGATGTACTCGCCGTGACCAAGCTCGACCGACTGGGGCGCAATGCGATGGACATACGTGGCACCGTGGAGCAGCTTGAGAAGCGCGGGGTGAAGGTGCATTGTCTGGCGTTGGGCGGGGTTGATCTGACCAGTCCAGCAGGAAAGATGACCATGCAGGTTATCGCGGCTGTGGCAGAGTTTGAGCGTGATCTATTGATTGAACGTACCCAAGCTGGGCTGTCACGCGCCAAATCAGCGGGGAAGCACTGTGGGCGTCCTGCCACCTTTACCGCTGAGCAACAGACGGACATCCTTGAGCGCATCCGGCAGGGCGAGAATATTGCAGCACTAGCCGCCTCTTTTAAGACCAGCAGACAGACGATCTTGCGTGTCCGTGATAAGGCGCTTGCAACAGCGGCCTGACTATCTGAAAATGTTTCCACGCCTGTCCCTGAGCAGGGGCGGGTACTGAATCTAACCTGAATAAATATACGATGATTAAACCCTGTAGTGTTCCTCAGTGCCACCAGCAGACGGCGGGTTATAGCACTCTCTGTGAACGCCATAAACGGGCGCAGCGTAGGCACGGGCATCCTGAGCAAGTTGGTGTGACGGTCAATGAATTAGCGCCCTACAGAAGGCGTGTGGTCAGCCGTATGAAGAAGAATAGCGGCAGCGATGCGTGGAACATCCTGCGCCAGCGTTGGGATAAAGTCATGGAATCCGCACGGCAGACCGAGACTGTCTATCGGGGTGGTACCGCTTATGTCACATACGACAGGCAAGCATTGCTGGAGTTATTCAAGATTGGGAACAATGTGGAGGTGAACGCATTGATCGAAACCACCCTTGCGATCTACCTGATGCAACTTGAGCAACCCCATCGGTTTAAGACGGATACCGCTTTTGATATGCAGCTTGCCAGACGTGTGCGGGGTCTGACCGACACGAACGCGGGAACATACTGGGATAACAAGACCAAGAAAACCAAGCGGGTCTATAAGGACATCCCGCCGCGCACCCTCATGGCACTGGCGGAACACATCAAGGCATCCTTTGGGGTTGCTGGCGTGTACGTGGCGAAGCTGGAGCAGCAGGAAGCCGACCAATACAATAACGAACGAGCAGCCCTTGCCGCTGCACTGGAAGGTCTTAAATGAGCAGGAATCAACACTCCACCCCATCGAAAGCGTATGCCGATCTTCAGGTGCAACTTGGTAAGGGGAAGGCTCAGCCGAGCCCTGCACCCACGAGACTCGGGCTCATGGACATCAGGCTATGTAAGGAGGTGTTTCAACATCGCCGCCCCGCCGAGCACATCAGTGGTGCCCACATCAGACTGCTGGCAAAGATACCGCAGCAGGGGCGCGATCTGTCACCCATTACTGTCTGGTGGGGAGGGAAACACTGGCTCTGCATAGACGGGCACCATAGAATCGAAGCTTACAAGTTGGCAGGGAAATTTGATGCCTATGTGCCTGTGGAGGTGTTTGACGGGTCGCTGGAAGGCGCGTTCTCACTGGCATCCTTTGAGCAATAACGAGGGAAGGCCATCGTTTGCCCCTTGTCGGCATTCGCTCTGATTCTCTGAGCAGCCCAAAGGGACGCACCCACAAGGGGGATGGTTCGCTCATTCTTTTTGCCTACCTTCAGGCTGCGCCACGGGTGAATCTGGATAATTACATGGGGAATTTCGGCATCCAGTATCAAATCATTCAGAGCAAGGCCAGCGGCTTCAGCTATGCGGCAACCTAAGTCAGACTGTAGGGCGATAAGCCAGCGCCTATCATCATCCGTGGCTCTACAGGCTGCTTGAACCTTCGCGAGGTCTGCGGTGGTGAACGGAGTGCCTCCCTGTGAGGGGTCACGACTGTTTCAATGAAGTGATCTAAGGCGTGATCGTCGTGGTCGCCATTAGGCTCAAGCCCGAACTGAGCGAGGAAGCGGATACCCTTGGCCTGAACTGTCTCATTGTCCAGTGCCTTAGCTTTGCCTGTCCATCGAGCTTCAGCTTCACTGTTCAATGCTTTGATGATGGGGGCGGCCTTGAGAGGGTCTGATGTTCCGGTACTCTGCCTAACGTATATTCCCTCAGCATCCTGAAAGGCAACGGGCACTTTCCGATAGAAGTAAAAAGTACCGCCACGGAGTATGGAATATTTGATTGACACGGATAGCAGGGAAGTTATTTTATACAGGATCATTTTAGCACTGGTATCCCAAAGAGTTTACGAAAAGTAACCCATGAGAGACCTGTAAAATGCTGTATCTACTTGATTGAAAAGAATAATGCTTCAGTCAAGTGGTGCCGGGGGGGGGAATCGAACCCCCACGCCCTTTCAGGCACCGGATTTTGAGTCCGGCACGTCTACCAGTTCCATCACCCCGGCAAGAGAGGTGCGCATTATCCATGAAACAGTTCACCGAATCAACTACAATCGCGCCTTTGTGAAAATGAAGAGCTGTTAATGCGTACCGATGAATTTGATTTTGCCCTGCCGGACGGGTTGATTGCGCAGCATCCGCCGGAAAAACGCGGTGCCAGCCGGCTGTTGAGTGTGCATGACGGCGTGCTGGAAGATTGTCAATTTTCTGATTTATTACAGAAGGTTAGATCGGGAGATTTGCTGGTTTTGAATGATACGCGGGTGATTCGTGCGCGTCTGTTCGGTATTAAACGCAGCGGCGGCAAGATCGAAGTGATGGTCGAGCGTGTGCTGAACGATCACGAGGTGCTAGCGCAAGTGCGTGCCAGCAAATCACCGCCAACGGGCAGTTATGTGTTGCTGGCGACGGATGGGTCGCCGCGTAGCGGTGGGGACACGCCGGGCGTACCCCTTGCGGGCACGGGCTTGAGTGTCGAAGTGCTGGGCCGCGTAGGAGAGTTTTATCATTTGCGCTTTTGCGCTGACGAGCCGGTATTGGATCTGCTGGAGCGCTACGGACGTCTGCCGCTCCCGCCTTATATTACCCATGCAGCCGAGGAGGAAGACGAGACGCGCTATCAAACGGTGTTTGCAAGTGTAGCGGGTGCGGTGGCTGCCCCCACCGCAGGCTTGCATTTTGATGACGTGATGCTGCAAGCCTTGCAGGATAAAGGCGTAAAAATTGCCTATGTGACCTTGCATGTCGGGGCCGGTACCTTTCAGCCGGTGCGTGCGGAATTGTTGACGGAGCACGTCATGCACAGCGAGTGTTACCAGATACCGCAAGCGACGGTGGATGCGATTGCAAGGGTGCGCGAGGCAGGCGGGCGGATCGTTGCGGTGGGAACCACCAGTTTGCGGGCGCTGGAGAGCGCGGCACAGCAGGGTTCGTTACAATCTGGGAGTGGCGAGACGCGGATTTTCATTACGCCGGGCTATCGTTTTCGGGTGGTGGATGTCTTGCTAACCAATTTTCACCTGCCCAAGTCGACGCTGTTGATGCTGGTGAGTGCCTTTGGCGGGATGAGTGAGATGCGGGCCGCCTACCTTCATGCGGTGGCGCAGCAGTATCGCTTCTTCAGTTACGGCGATGCGATGCTGATTGAGAGAAAGAAGTCAGAATAAAGTCAAAAACTTGTCCACGAAAGACACGAAAATCACGAATAAATTCAAATGCATATTGCGATTAAACTATTCAGCTGAGGTGCTGGGTGTTGATTCTATGTAAGTTGTTGGTTTTATTTCGTGCTTTTCGTGACTTTCGTGGACGGATTTTTATCAGTTAAGGAAAGAGAAATGAAATTCGATTTATACAAAACATCAGGTAAGGCCCGTCGCGGGCAAGTGACGCTGGCGCATGGCACGGTGCAAACCCCTGCGTTCATGCCGGTTGGTACCTATGGTACGGTCAAGGCGATGAGTCCAGTTGAACTGCGCGATATCGGCGCGAACATCGTGCTGGGCAATACCTTTCATTTATGGCTGCGTCCGGGGCTGGATGTGATCGCAGCACACGGCGGCCTGCACGATTTTATGGGCTGGGATGGACCGATCCTGACGGATTCAGGCGGCTTTCAGGTGTTTAGTCTGGGCGCTTTGCGCAAGATCACCGAAGAAGGGGTGAAATTTCAGTCGCCGGTTAATGGCGATAAGCTGTTTTTGACGCCGGAAGAATCCATGCGCATCCAGCGCGTGCTCAATTCAGACATTGTGATGATTTTCGATGAATGCACGCCGTATCCGGCCACCGAACGGGAAGCGGCCGATTCGATGCGATTGTCGTTGCGCTGGGCTGCGCGCTCAAAAGCCGCGCACGAGGGAAATCCTAACGCGCTGTTTGGTATCGTGCAGGGCGGCATGTATGAATCTTTGCGCGATGAATCACTGGCTGAATTGGTGAACATTGGTTTTGACGGATTTGCCATCGGCGGCTTGTCGGTCGGTGAGCCCAAAGAAGATATGCGGCGCATTCTTGAACATACTGCACCTCGCCTGCCTCAAGATAAGCCGCGCTATCTGATGGGTGTGGGGACCCCTGAGGATCTGGTCGCATCGGTGGCGCAAGGCATCGATATGTTCGATTGCGTGATGCCGACCCGCAACGCGCGCAACGGCATGCTATTTACCCAGCACGGCGACATTAAGATCAAGAATGCACAATATCGCCTGGATACGCGGCCGCTCGATGAAGCCTGCACCTGTTACACCTGTCAGAATTTTAGTCGCGCATACCTGCATCACCTGTACCGCCTGAAGGAAATTTTGAGCGCCAGACTCAATACGATACATAACCTGCACTATTACCAGCAGTTGATGGCGGAAATTCGCGCATCCATCGAAGCGGATGCGTTTGCCGAATTTGCCGTGCGGTTTGCCGAGCGACGCGCAGGACTTGGCGCGGACATGAAGCTGTAACCTCCTTCGTGCTAGAATGCGCCCCTTTTGATTGATTCGTGGAGCCAGAATAATGTTTATCAGTAACGCATATGCAGAAGCAGCAGGCGCAGCACCGGGCGGATTCATGGAGTATTTGCCGCTGGTGGCGTTAGTTGCCGTATTTTATTTCCTGGTGTTGCGTCCGCAACAGACGCGTGCCAAAGAGCATAAGGTGATGGTTGAAGCCTTGCAACGCGGCGATGAAGTGGTCACGATCGGTGGCGAGTTGGGCCGTGTTACCAAAGTATTTGAAGCCTATGTCGGCGTTGAACTGGCTGAAAACCTGGAAGTGACCGTGCAAAAAACAGCGATTCAGGCTGTCTTGCCTAAAGGCACCATCAAATCTATCAAGTAATCAATCAGGTGCGCGTTTGCGTGCCGCATGCATCACTTTTGAGGTCGTTATGAACCGTTACCCGCTGTGGAAATATCTGCTGATTTTGGCCGTTTTACTGGCCGGCCTGATTTACACCCTGCCGAATTTCTTTGGTGAATCTCCTGCCGTACAAATTTTGCCGTTGCGTGCCAGTATGAAAGCCGATATTGCGCTGTTAGGCCGCGTCGAGGCGGCGCTCAAAGCGGGTAATCTCACCACCGAAATGGTCGCGCTCGATGGCAATAGCATCAAGGCGCGTTTTGCCGATACGGATTTGCAGCTCAAAGCCAAGGATTTGCTCAAGGCGCAGTTGGGTGAGGATTATGTGGTGGCCTTGAATTTGCTGCCGCGTTCGCCGAAGTGGCTGACCGACATGCATGCGCTGCCGATGTATCTGGGGCTGGATTTACGCGGTGGTGTGCATTTTCTGTTGCAAGTGGATATGAAAGCGGCGCTCGATAAGGCGCTGGAAGCGGCAACTGGCGATATTCGCAGTGCTTTGCGTGAAGAAAATGTGGCGTATTCCGGTGTGAGCCGTGAGGGGAATACCCTGCTGGTCAAATTCCGCGATGCGGCATCCAGAGCTAAGGGCGAGGCGCAGTTGAAACAGCGTTTTGCCGACTATGCTTTGGTCGAGAAGGAGTTGAGCGGCGAATTTTTGTTGCAGGCCACTTTGAAACCGGAAGCGGAGCATCGCATCGGTGAGTCAGCCGTGCAGCAGAATTTGCTGACTTTGCGTAACCGCGTCAATGAACTCGGTGTGGCAGAACCCGTGATTCAGCAGCAGGGCGCGGACCGTGTGGTGGTGCAGTTGCCCGGCGTACAGGATACGGCGCGCGCCAAGGATATTCTGGGACGCACCGCGACCCTCGAAGTGCGCATGGTGGATGATGAGCATCAGGTCGGCGCCGGTGGCGTAGCACCGTTCGGTACCGAGATGTTCAAGGACCGTGAAGGCGTGAGCATACTGGTCAAGAAGCAGGTGATGCTGACCGGTGAGCGTATCAACGATGCGCAGCCGGGTTTTGACAATCGCAACAACGAGGCGGCGGTTCACATCAATCTGGACGGCGTGGGCGCGCGTAAATTCAAAGATGCGACACGCGAGAATGTCGGTAAACGCATGGCGATTATCCTGTTTGAAAAGGGTCGCGGCGAAATCGTCACGGCGCCTGTGATCCGCGAGGAAATCGGCGGTGGGCGTGTTCAGATCAGCGGCAAGATGACGACTGAAGAAGCGCAGGATACGGCGTTGCTGCTGCGCGCGGGCGCGTTGGCGGCACCGATGGAAATTGTCGAAGAGCGTACCGTGGGCCCGAGTCTGGGTGCGGACAATATCGCACGCGGCTTTAATTCGACCAAGATCGGTTTTATGCTGATCGCGGTGTTCATGGTGGCTTACTATCTGATGTTCGGCACGATCTCCGTGCTGGCGCTGGCGGCGAATCTGTTGTTGCTGATTGCCTTGCTGTCGATGCTGCAAGCCACGCTGACTCTGCCCGGGATGGCCGGTATTGCGCTCACCCTCGGTATGGCGATTGATTCTAATGTATTGATTAATGAGCGTATTCGAGAAGAGCTGCGCAATGGTATTTCGCCGCAGGCGGCGATTCACGCGGGTTACGACAATGCGTTCGCTACCATCGTCGACTCGAATATCACCAATCTGATTGCCGGTATCGCGCTGTTCCTGTTTGGTTCAGGCCCGATCAAAGGCTTTGCGGTGGTGTTGTGTCTGGGTATTCTGACGTCGATGTTCAGTTCAGTGCTGGTGTCTCGCGCTATCGTGAATCTGGTTTATGGTCGCCGCGCACGTCTGACTGGCGTGTCGATCGGTTAAGGAAAAAATATGGAACTCTTTAAAATCAAGCGCGACATCCCGTTCATGAGCTATGGACGTTACACCACGGCGATCTCGCTGGTGACATTTTTGTTTGCGGTGCTTTTCCTTGTGACCCGGGGATTGAATTTCGGCGTGGATTTTACCGGCGGTACCGTGATGGAAGTGCATTACGCACAACCGGCTGATCTGGTGAAGGTCCGTGAACAACTGGCGGGAGTAAAACTGCCCGATGCGCTGGTGCAGAACTTTGGTTCCAGCCATGACGTGTTGATTCAGATCCCGTTGAAGCAGAACGTGGCGGGCGCCAAACTCTCCGAACAGGTGATGGGTGCATTGCGACTACAGGATGCCAGCGTTGAAATGCGACGCGTCGAATTCGTCGGCCCTCAGGTCGGCAAAGATCTGATCGAAAACGGCGCGATGGCGCTGCTGCTGGTGAGTCTCGGGATCGTAGGGTATCTGTGGGTGCGCTTCGAGTGGAAATTCGGTTTGTCGGCGATCATCGCTAACTTGCACGACGTGGTGATCATATTGGGATTCTTCGCCTTCTTTCAGTGGGAATTTTCCTTGTCGGTGCTGGCGGCTGTGTTAGCTGTACTGGGTTATTCGGTGAATGAGTCAGTGGTCGTGTTCGACCGGATTCGCGAAAATTTCCGTAAGATGCGTCGCGCGGACGTGACCGAGATTATCGACAATGCGATCACGCGCACCATGTCTCGCACCATCATCACGCACGGTTGCACGCAGATGATGGTGGGTGCGATGCTGTTTTTGGGCGGCGAGACGCTGCATTACTTCGCGATGGCCCTGACGATCGGTATCCTGTTTAGTATTTATTCTTCCGTGCTGGTCGCAAGTCCGATTCTGATGTGGCTGGGCGTATCACGCGAGGATTTTATTAAACCTGAAAAGGTTGAAACCGAAGAAGTGCTGCCTTAACAACTTGGGAAGGGTGCAAGGGGGAAGGGATCGCGCCTCTGGCGCTCAACCTGTCTGAATTAGAGGCAAACCCTACTCCCTTCTCCCTTCTCCCTTCTCCCTTCTCCCTTCTCCCTTCTCCCTTCTCTCTTCCCTGTTGAATTTTATATGTTAACTACCATTATCGACCTTGTGCTGCACCTCGACACTCACCTGATGGCTCTGGTGCAGGATTATGGCGTGTGGGTTTACGCGATCTTATTTGCAATCATTTTCGCCGAGACAGGCTTGGTGTTTGCGCCCTTTTTGCCGGGCGATTCACTGCTTTTTGTGGCGGGCGCATTGTGTGGTTTGGATGAGGGGCTGCACTTGCACTGGTTGATGCCGCTCCTGATGCTCGCTGCCTTCAGCGGGGATAACACCAACTACTGGGTTGGTCGCTTAATCGGTATGCGGGTGTTTCAGCGTTTTGAGGGTAGATTGCTCAAACGCGAGCATCTGGACAAGACGCATGCTTTTTATGAACAACATGGCGGGAAAACCATCCTGTTCGCGCGCTTTATGCCGATCATCCGTACCTTTGCGCCGTTTGTTGCCGGCATCGGTCTGATGCGTTACCGGTTGTTTGTCTTGTATAGCGCGGCAGGGAGCCTTGCTTGGATCGGCTCTCTGACGCTGGCCGGTTTTTTCTTTGGCAATATCCCGTTGGTCAAAAATAATTTGACGGTGATTATTCTCGGTGTCATCTTAATCTCGTTGCTGCCGGCTATCCTTCAGTATATTCAGCATAAGAAGGCCAAGGTCTGATTTTAGCCGTCTGAGTGTATACAGCTGACGTTTCCAGCGCCTGTTTCATAGTGAGGAGTGTGTGGTGGAAGACTTAATGCGGCAGGAAAAGCAGCAATTGCAGCTCGATATTCTGGCTGCAAAGCGCCAGTTGTCAGAACTGCGGGAGGCACTACTCCGGACCTCAGTACAACGCGATCTGCAAGAAAATAACCGTTACCTATCCCATTTGTCTATTTGTGATTGCGCGTTGTTTGCTGCGCGCCTGGGGCAGGATATTTCGCGTGCGCAGCGTGATAAGCGGATGGTGGCAGTCTTGACGTTCCATCTTGAACCGTATCGTCAGATTCGGGATGAATACGGTCAGGCATTGGCCGGTTTGCTGCTGCGTACCGCGGCTGAGCGATTAAAACTGCACGCGAGAGCGAGTGATACTGTCGGATATATGGGGGAGGAGGAGTTCAGCCTTGTCATGCCCGATCTTGACAGTGCGCAGGCGGCGGCCGATTTTGCGGCGCGTCTGACGGAATCCTTTATCAAGACGCCGGTTCAGTTAGGCGATCGGGACGTATTCATCCATGTATTGATTGGTATCGCACTTTATCCGCTCGATGGTCTGGATGCGGAAATATTGCTCAATCATGCTCAACTTGCGCTCTCCCACGCCAAAGATTTTGGCAGCATGCAATATTACTCAGCCAGAATGAGCGATACGGCTTTGCAGGGGTTGACGCTGGAGGATGTGATGCAGCGGGCGTTCGAATGCGGTGAATTTGTCGTGCACTATGTGCCCAAAGTCTGTCTGTCTGACGGAAAAGTGGACGGCATGGAGGCCTTGTTGTACTGGCAAAGCCCTGAACGTGGCATGGTCGCACCGCGTGAATTTGTACCGCAACTGGAAAAGATGGGGCTGATTGTTCCGGTCGGCGCCTGGCTGCTCGAGACGGTGTGCCGGCAGATCGCGCACTGGCAACAGACGAGATGCGCTGTCAGCACCGTTTCAATCAACGTGTCTGCGCTGGAACTTTTTCAGGATGATTTGGCAGGTTTAGTGCTGCGTGCCCTGCAAAGGCATGGACTGATGCAGCATGCGGGGATTTTGGAGTTTGAACTGAGCGAACACCTTCTGATGAGCGACATGGTTGCTGTGAGTGGTGCGCTCAAGGCGCTCAAAGAAATTGGTGTTGCGATCTGCATAGAAGATTTTGGTACAGGGCATTCCTGTCTGAATTATTTGAAATATCTTCCCGTCGACACCCTGAAAATTGATCAGACTTTTATCAGGAATTTGCCGCATTCACGGGAAGATGCCGCCATCGTCAGCGCCATCATCACGCTGGGTTTAGGTTTGGGCTTGCAGGTGGTTGCAGCAGGCGTTGAGACTGCAGGCCAACTTGACTGGCTGCGCGATGCAGGCTGCCTGGTGGCGCAGGGTAGTTTGATTGGTCCGGCTGTGCTGCCTGCCCCCACTGGGGATGAAGGTTAGAGATTTAAGCCAGTGGATGGGGTGCATCCAGACATGTTGAACGGGGGTGAGATAAATACCAGAGATTAACGAGATAAATGTGGGATAAAACTGGATAAAACGAAACTACGCAGGAAAACAAATAAAAAACAGTTTCAATAGGTAAAAATAACAACGCGCAAAAAATTAACGAAAAAACAGCTAATCAATCACACTCCGCAAATAGTCGTTCACCGTCTTCAGTATCATCGTTTCATCAGCATCAGATATACCCAAAAATGGACGAGCAGGAATATCACCCCATAAATTGTGGAAGCGACTCTTCTTTCCACCAAACTGTTGCATCGCAGCATATTCCATCGGGGAACCGATCCGCAGGCCATTACCATCCAAAGCATAGCTGATTTGTTGGGCAAGCAGACCTGTCTTGCCAATCAGAGGTTTTTTACCGAGCATCTTTTCTGCGCCACGACTATTGATGCGGCCGTCTTTACGATGATTACTCTTCGAGTTTCCTAAGTGCCCAAGATATGTCGCCTGACTATTGGGTTTCCAGCGTGATCCGTCTGGCGCTGTACTGCTCTCAAAACGCTTTTTGGTAGATACGACCAGACTTTCACCAATAGCCAATAATGCAGGGCGCGGATTTACAGCGGCATTGGCAAGACGCTCCATCGCCTGAATCACATTCTTATTGTCTATTTTGACATCGATCATTTTTTAACCTAGTATCAACTCAAAGGTGGACGCGTTTTGGACGTAATGGCCGAGGAAAATAGACATCGGCTCCCACCTGCCTCTATTGCTTGATTACCAGCGACCGCAACGCCAGCGCACGATTTGACTTTCCATAGCGCACTTCAAAAACACAGCGGAACACCTCTTCTCCGATCTGTTTCACTGCAACTACCGTCGACATACCTTTCGCAGAAACCTTCCCCGCTTTTAAGCTGTCAGCCTCGTTCAATATCAGTGCAATTTTTTCATAGTCTTGCGGAGTCGGCGCGCGTTGATTGCCACCGTCAAAGCCGTGACTGTTTTCTGCATGCAACACTGCGTCAGACGGCAGCAGCACCATATAACCTTTGACATCATGCTGGGCGGCGGCACCGACCTCCTCAAAGTTTGCAACGAAACCCAACCACAACATATCAGTGCGCGATTTTTCGGCTAAAACCTCATGGGCAAATTTTTCTGCAGCCTGGCTAGCATTGATATAACGGTTCACATCCTGCGAGAGCGCCTTGGTGATAGCTGGCGGATAGGTGATCAGCTTGTCCTGAACAAACGAGCGCATCTGCGTATTTACATTCGCTCCTGGAGCATAGCCAAAACCCTTGTCGATACCAACTTGCTCACCTGTTTTTGGGTCGATATCGTTCCATCCATCAGGTGGCTCATGTCTGCCAGCCGCCTTAGCCGCGTTATAATCCTCCTCAGATGCCGCTGAAATAAAGCAATGACAGCGCCAACCATTGGGGCAAGCGTGGGTCAGCCAGAATTCATGATCACGGGGCGCGGTAAAACCGTTCCAGCTCAGGTGTAACGGACGTGGGCGACGCACACCATCAGCATGATGGTAGGTCAGATAAGGGCGAAATTTGATCAGATCGGGGTCATGCAGCTGTTTCCAGCGTCCTGCTGCATAGCTCACGCTCATATTCGTCTGATAGGTGATCGTGGCACGCCAATCGCGCCCGGCCTTTGTACCTTCACCTGTCCAGCCCGTCCATCCGTGCTTTTTGACGATCTGATCGAAGTTTTTCTGATACCAGCCCAGACTTTTGCCTTCGGCGATGCACTGGTCTATGGTTTTACGCAGATCATCCAGTAGATCGGCTTTATTTGCGCCTGCCACCATGAAAGCCCGGTCGTGAGCTGACTTCTTAATGTCATCCCAGCGTTCGCTTGGCAGGTTTATTTTCTTGCGGAAAAATTCAAGCTGCTCGGTAAAAGGACGGGCGAACGTATTAGTGACCATCGCTCACGTCACTCATACCAGTCAACTCGGCAACCGCGAAACCGGCTGACATCACTTT
>JBAXJT010000067.1:0-12600 GCA_037137715.1 Nitrosomonadales bacterium | reverse complement strand
GCTCACCACCTAAATTCACTTACAAAAGTTGCACTTCAGAGTTGAATCCGCCATGATTTATGCAGCCCCCGGCGCCGCTGGTGCCAAAGTTGATTTCAAACCACACTATGATAATTTCATCGGTGGTAAATGGGTTGCCCCGGTTAAGGGTGCATACTTTGATGTCATCACGCCAATCAGTGGCAAGGTTTACACTAAAGCCGCACGTTCCGGCGCAGAAGATATCGAACTGGCGCTTGATGCTGCACATGCTGCAGCCGACAAGTGGGGTAAGGCATCCATCACCGAGCGCGCCAATGTATTGCTGAAGATTGCTGATCGCATCGAAGCGAATTTGGAATTGCTAGCTTACGCTGAGACGGTGGACAACGGTAAAGCAATCCGCGAAACGCTCAATGCGGATATTCCTTTGGCTGTCGATCACTTCCGTTACTTCGCCGGCTGTTTGCGTGCTCAGGAAGGTAGTTTGTCTGAAATCAATGAGACGACGGTGGCTTATCATTTTCATGAACCGCTGGGCGTCGTCGGCCAGATCATTCCGTGGAACTTTCCGATTCTGATGGCGGCATGGAAACTTGCTCCGGCTTTGGCTGCAGGTAATTGTGTGGTGCTAAAACCTGCCGAATCGACACCGATCAGTATCTTGATCCTGGTCGAATGTATCGCGGATCTGCTTCCCCCGGGCGTGCTGAATATCGTCAACGGTTTTGGACGCGAAGCAGGCATGCCACTTGCCATCAGTCGTCGTATTGCCAAGATCGCGTTCACCGGTTCGACCACCACAGGCCGCGTGATCGCCCAGGCTGCTGCAAACAACCTGATTCCAGCTACACTGGAGCTGGGTGGCAAGTCCCCCAATGTGTTCTTTGCCGATGTCATGGATAAGGATGACGGCTTCCTCGACAAGGCCATCGAAGGGCTGGTTTTATTTGCGTTCAACCAGGGTGAAGTGTGCACATGTCCGTCGCGCGCCTTGATTCACGAATCAATTTACGACAAGTTCATGGAACGTGTGTTGAAACGCGTTGCAGCCATCAAGCATGGCAACCCGCTCGATACCGACTCCATGATGGGCGCGCAAGCATCCAAGGAACAGCTGACCAAAATATTGTCCTACCTTGACCTTGGCAAACAGGAAGGTGCAGAACTGCTGATCGGTGGCGCACAAGCCCAGCTGGGAGGTGATCTGGAAGGCGGGTACTACGTGCAGCCAACGCTGTTTAAAGGCCATAACAAGATGCGCATTTTCCAGGAAGAAATTTTCGGACCGGTTCTGGCCGTTACTACCTTCAAGGATGAGGCAGAAGCGCTGGCCATCGCCAACGACACCTTGTATGGTCTGGGGGCAGGCGTATGGAGTCGCGACGGCAATGTAGCCTATCGCATGGGGCGTGGCATCAAGTCCGGTCGCGTGTGGGTCAATTGCTATCACGACTACGCAGCAGGCGCGGCATTCGGAGGCTACGGCGGCAAGGAATCCGGTATCGGCCGTGAAACACACAAGATGATGCTTGACCATTATCAGCAAACCAAGAATCTGTTGGTCAGCTACAGCGAGCAGAGACTCGGATTCTTCTGATCTTGATTGTAACGGTCAGTTGAAGTTTTTCGGGGCGGGCAACCGCCCCGATATTTTGGAGGAGAATTCAATGGTCGACAAAGTGATTGCGACGGAAGCTGCACTTGAACTAATCGAATTTCTTAAACAAAAACACGGCGAGCTGATGTTTCACCAATCAGGTGGTTGTTGTGACAACAGCGCTGCCAACTGTTATTTGCCTGGTGAACTCACCATTGGCGCGGGCGATGAATATCTGGGCGAAATCGGCGGCTGTCCGTTTTATATCAGCAAGTCACAATATGGATATTGGCAACACACTCAACTTATCATTGATGTGGTCGAAGGGCGGGGCGGTACGTTTTCTCTGGAAGGTCCAGAGGGTAAAGCGTTTCACACCAGGTCACGCGTGCTCACCGATGCTGAGCGGGCACAGTTGCAGAAGCATTGATAGGTCGACGTATAGAGTAAAAATTACTGATGGGGCAATTAGGCTGCTGAATTATTAAGGTTATATATTGAAAAAGCCGTTGCCAGTCGCCCAGTTTGAGGCGCTGCTTCTGGCAAGATATCATGCAAAGGGTGTTTTGACTTGTGTTTAAAAACGTTCGTGTTGCATCAGGTAACGCCATTGTCCCGCTTGTAATTTTGCCATCGAGACGCGTCCGATGCGGATGCGTTTCATGGAAATGACTTCCAGACCAACCTTTTCGCACATCGCAGCAATTTGGCCGGGGATCACGCCCTTGAGCGCGAAACGTAAGCGCGTCTCGTTTTGCCAGCTGACCTTAATCGGGGGCAGGGGTTTGCCGTTGAATTTCAGGCCGTGATTAAGCCGCGTCAGTCCGTCGGCCATGATTTCGCCTGCCACCTCCACGATGTATTCTTGCTCTATGGTAGCCGCATCATCTTTGAGTTTACGGATGATGCGAAAGTCTTGGGTGTATACGGTCAAGCCGCTTGCGTTGCGTTCCAGCGGCGTGCAGGGTGTCAATTTGAAAAAGTGCTGGCGGAGCAGGTGGATGCCTGAATGGTCATCTGCAGCGCGCGTATCAGCGCATATCGCAGCGGAATTCGTGTCAGGCGCCTGCAAATGATGAAACAGGAGGGTGACAGGTTCTATCGGTACCAGATTTGCATTCGGGTGCAGTTCGATCAACTGGTTCGATACCATGAACTGGGGTTCTTCCACCACCTCACCGTCGACCATGACCCAGCCACCGGCAATATAGAGCTCGGCCTCGCGGCGAGAGCAGGCGACTAATTCGACTAGGCGTTTGGCGAGACGGACAGGTTCAGTCATGAAAAAGGTAAACAGTTGGAAAAGGATGTCATTGTAAGCGCTCAAGCGTCTCTTCCACCTGTAAAATAACGATATGACTACAAAACCTGCAAATCGTCCCCCGCTCGAAGGTATTACCCTCGAATGTATCGTCACGCAGTTATCCGAAGGGATGGGGTGGGCCGCTATGGCAGACGCCGTTCCGGTGCGGTGTTTTACTTTTGAGCCCAGTATCAAATCCAGTCTGAAATTTCTGCGCAAAACCCCTTGGGCGCGTGCCAAAGTTGAAGCTCTGTACTTGCAACAGTTTGTCAGGCGGGGCGAGTCATGATTTTCGACGGAATGAACTTCTTTTACATATCCGTGACTAACGGGCGCTTGAAAAATTGATGATCTGCCCCATTTAGTACCGCAGTGCCCATGGCGTGTTTTTAAGGAGTGAACTGTATGAAGCGTATTTTCCTGTTTGTTTTGACCAATCTTGCGGTGATGCTGGTGATCAGTATTACCCTGCGTTTGCTGGGTGTCGACCGTGTGCTGGATCAAAGCGGTGCGATTAATTTCAATGCGCTGCTAGTGATGTCGCTGGTGGTGGGGTTTTCAGGTTCGATTATTTCCTTGTTGATGTCTAAATGGTCAGCCAAGCGGATGGTGGATGCGCAGGTGATCACCACGCCGTCTGATCCAACTGAGCGCTGGCTGGTTGAGACTGTCCGCCGTCAGGCGCTGGCGGCGGGGATTGGTATGCCGGAAGTGGCGATTTACGATGCGCCGGATGTGAATGCATTTGCCACCGGCTGGAATAAGAATAATGCGCTGGTCGCGGTGAGCACCGGGCTGTTACACAACATGGGGCGGGATGAGACTGAGGCGGTACTGGCGCATGAAATTAGTCATGTGGCCAATGGCGATATGGTGACGCTGGCGCTGATTCAGGGGGTGGTGAATACCTTCGTGTTTTTCTTCGCCAAACTGTTCGGTCTGTTTATCGACTCGTTGTTGCGCAAGGACGGTGAGGCGCGCGGGCCGGGCATCGGCTCTTTTATCGCGGAAATGGTCGCGCAGTTGGTGTTGGGTGTGCTCGCCAGCATCATCGTGATGTGGTTCTCGCGTCAGCGTGAATTTCGCGCCGATGCCGGAGGCGCGACGCTTGCAGGCCGTGAAAAGATGATCGCAGCGCTAGAACGCCTGAAAATTAATCATGAGCAAGCCTCATTACCCAAGGAGATGGCCGCATCCGGTATCTCGGGTGGCGCTGGCATGGCGCGCCTTTTTATGACCCATCCGCCGCTCGAAGAGCGCATTGCCGCCTTGCGCGCCGGCCGCTAAGATCGTGCTCAGCCGTGTACCTGTCCCGTTATGCTTAGCACGGGTCAGTCAATAAATCGGATGCAGTTGTGCCCTGCTTTTTTTGCCTGAACTAATTGCTGCTGAGCATCTGAGAGCAGCGATTCTTCATTAATCTGCATTCCGTTGTAGCTGGAGACGCCAATGCTCGCGGTGAGGGGGCGGTGAGGCCAGTGCTCTACCTCGATTCTCTTGCGGATACGTTCAGCGATGATCAAAGCGCCTTTGCTATCTGTTTCCGGCAAGAGTATCGCGAAATCATCGTTGCAAAAATGTGCGATTAAATCCAGATTGCGTGCATCTTTGCTAATTAAGCCGGCGATTTTTTGCAATACTTCGTTGCCTGCGGCATGCCCAAACTCATCGCGGAAGCGGCTAAATTGATCGAGATTGAGCAGTAACAGACTGAGCGAATTGGAGTGGCGGAATGTACGCTCCCATTCGATTGCCAGTACCTCTTCAAAGCCACGGCGATTTTTCAGGTGAGTCAGTTCGTCTTCCTTGCATTCGGCAGTTTGCTGCTGGGTGAGCAGGTTCAGTTGTGTCTGGCAATCTTCCAGTTCGGTGAGCGATTTGCTAATTTCCATGTGAGCCATCACTTGGCGTGCCAGATTGTTCAGCGCAGACAATTCTTGTTGAGAGACAAACTGGCGCTGTTTTGTATCGATGACGCAGAGTGTTCCTAGCACTTCACCTTTAGGGGTCGAAATCGGCACGCCAGCATAAAAAAGTACTTTGGGTGTGTTGGTGACTAAAGGATTGTTGGAAAAGCGTGGGTCGTGCTGTGGGTCAGTCACAATCAGAGCGCCATGAGCGTTTAAAATCGTGTGCTCACAAAAACTAATTTCTCGCGGTATTTCACTCGCAACGACGCCGATTTTCGCTTTGTACCACTGGCGGCTCTCATCGATAAACGAAATGAGTGCGATGGGAGTTTTAAAAATAAAGGCGGCCAAATGAGCGATGTCGTCGTAGAACGCTTCGTGGGTCGTATCGAGAATATTATAAGATTTCAGTGCAACGAGTCTTGATGATTCGGCGTCTGATATTGCCGTTGTGGCACTGTCAGTAGTTAGGGCGTTAAAAAAATTTATATTCGGCATTTCAACGTATTTTCGATATTAGGGACTTGCTAAGCGATAAACGTGACGCTTATTGAGTCCTTTGGGTAGAGCAACTTATCATGATTAAAATGATGCACTATCTAGTATTGTTATTCGCGGCGCATCAGTGTTTGAAGCGGCTGAGAATTTAGTTTGTTTTTATTAAAAAATAATAGATTGGGTGGTCTTTTAGTCAGTGAGAAACTATAAAAAATGCTAAAAATTTGTTACGGCCGTATGAAAATAGCCAATAAATCTGCATCAGATTCAACGGTCAGCTAAGTTGGGCGGGCGGCCGGTCGGGCGGTGGAAAGCTGCTGGGGGGAAGCGGCTTTACGCTGGGTTGCGGGTAATTTGTTGTCTGTGCAACGTAGAGAAGGTTTTGAACCCTTGAGATGAGCGGGATTTGTTCGAATGATTGATCTGAATGCGAGTCCGCATCCAGTGTTGAGATGTTTTCACTATCGCTTAGTTTGCTTTTGGCTGACGAAATTTGCATGACACTGGTACACAGGCTGAATAACAGCAGTGCCACGATGCCTGTGCAAATCAAAGCAGAATAGGACTTGATTAAGTTCATGAACAAATTATATATGATTCCGCGAGCGTCAGTTTGAACTGATGTATGTTGCATAGTTACACATTTACTGATGTTTGTGTGGTTATTCGCGGTCGGCGCGATTGCTTCTCCAAATTGACAGCAACAGCCACAAACCGCCGATGGATGCACAGATAAATCCGGTCAGTCCGAAAAATGGCAGGCCAAATAGCTTGGGTGCATCCTGTACCGTCATGACGATGGACGAGCCGATAATCAGTGCTGCGACGATCAGTCCGATGGATAGCCGGTTGACGGCGCCGTCGAGTTGATTGCCGACGTGTTTTAAATGTGCAATCTCAATGTGTATTTCCAGTCGGCCGCGACGGGCTGCGCGTAGTAGTCGGGATAGATCATGCGGCAGGCCTGAGATGAGTGTGAGTGATTCTATGACCGCGCGCCAGCCGCGCCGGGCTAAAGAGGCCGGCGTATAGCGTGCACGCAGTGCGTGCTCCAGCATCGGCATCGCTTCGCCGGCTATGTCAAATTCGGGATCAAGTTCGCGCCCCATCCCTTCCAGTGAGATAAACGCCTTGACCAGTAACGCCATGTCGGAGGGCAGCAGCAGTCGGTGTTGCCGCAAGATCGCGACCATATCCGAGAGCATCGCACCGATTCTCAGTTGCTTGAGGGGGACGCCATGATACTGATCGAGGAAAGTTTCAATTTCAAGACTGAGTCCGACTTCGTCCTGCGCACCATCGCCTGTCCAGTCGAGCAGGACATCGAGCACACGTTTGGGTTCGTGCTGAACGAGTCCCAGTAATAAACGGATTAACTGTTCGCGCCGCTCTTCGGTCAGTCTGCCTACCATGCCAAAATCAATGAACGCGATACGGTTGTCGGGTAAGTAGAATACATTTCCCTGGTGCGGGTCGGCGTGAAATAAGCCATCTTCGACGATCATTTTCAGTACGGCTCGCGCGCCGCGCCGTGCCAGTATTTTACGATCTAGCCCTGCTTGATCTACCGCATCGAGGCGACGTCCCGGTATGCCGTCGATATATTCCTGCACGCAAACGCGTTCGCCCGTCCATTGCCAGTAGACACGGGGAATCACGATAAAAGGTGAGGCGGGCTTTACATCCGCCTGTTCGGAGTAGTCTGCAAAATTCAGTGCGATGTGTTCGGCATTCCTGCACTCGACGGCAAAGTCGAGTTCACGTCTGAGCGAGAGGGAGAATTGTCTGACGACGTCTTTGGGGCGGAAACTCCTCAATTCAGGGCTTTCACTCTCGGCCAGCTCGGCCAGACGCATCATCCAGCGCAGGTCAGCTTCGATGACCGGGCGGATGCCGGGGCGGCGCACTTTGACGATCACTTCGCTGCCGTCTTCCAAGCGTGCGCGGTGAACTTGTGCGATAGAGGCGGCAGCCAGCGGCACCGGGTCAAATGCCGCGAACAGGGATTCAGGCGGTGCACCTAAATCCTCTTGTAGTTGCTGGCATATCTCGGCGTAGGCCACGGGCGGCGCGTTGTCTTGCAGCTTGCCGAATTCGGCGATCCACTCGGGTTCGAACAAATCTACGCGGGTCGCCAGTACTTGCCCTAATTTGACGAAAGTCGGTCCCAGCTCTTCCAGCGCTCGCCGAACACGGGTAGGGGCGGGCAGGTGAGCGTATTCTGACGTGTGGCGCAAGACTCGTCCTGCTCTCTCGAGTGTACGGGTGAGTCCCATGCGCGCGACGATGTCGCCGAATCCATAGCGGATCAGAACGGCGGCAATGTCGTGCAGACGGGACAGGTCGCGCACCGCTACCAGTGCTTGCAGCAGCATCAGATGTTGCGTGCAGGTTTGACGTAATCGGCAACGCCGGTTAGGACACCTGCCGCAATCTGGCGCAGCAAACTGCTGGTGGCCTCTGCTAAATGGAGGCCCGCAACCGTTTGGGTGCGCCCGACTAAGCTCATTTGATGCGTGATGACGGACAAGGTTTCCTTGATTTGCGCGCCAACCAGGGTGCCGTGAGTACGGGTGTGTGCGGCAAGATTGTGCAGGATTTCACCTGCCGCATCAAGTGCACTTGAGGCTGAACTTTGCAGGGTTTCAATCAGCAGTTCGTCCAGACTTTCCAGATTGTTGCGAGCTCTTGCCAGGTCTTCACTTGTAAATTGCTGTGCGCGGCTGGCGGCTTCTTCAATCGCAAGTCTGGCGGCGCCAGCCATCTGTGCCAGCGCCATATCCAATCCCGCAACCGTTTGCTTGAGTTGCATACGAGCCGTTTCAGTTTGAGCGGCTGACAGATTCAACTCATTGTGCACAGCGGCTCGGGCGCCTCGCAGCACCGAGTGTGCGATTTGCCGTAACGACTCAATATCCATAGATCTGGCACTGATGCGGCGCAAGGTAAGTTGCCGCACCATCTCTTGTACGTCATGGCCTTGCTCGACAGCGCTGCGAACATCGGCTTCGAAAGTATCGTTTTGCATGATGTGACCTCCGTGATTGATAACGCGTTCAGGATGGCAGTTTTGCTCTCCCGTATACATCTTCGAATCGAACAATGTCATCTTCCCCCAAATACTCACCGCTCTGCACTTCAATCATGACAAGGCCTAGCAAGCCCGGATTGAGCAGTCTGTGCTTTTGTCCCGCATGGATATAAGCTGACTCATTGGTGTTGACGAATAGTTCCTTGTCATCAATAAAGACTTTGGCCATGCCGCTGACCACGATCCAGTGTTCGCTGCGATGGTGATGCATTTGCAAGCTTAAACTGGCGCCGGGTTTTACTTCGATACGCTTGATTTTAAAACTAGGCCCTTCCTCAAGTACGGTGTACGCGCCCCACGGTCTGTGTACGGTGCGATGCAAGCGGTGCGCCTCATGCCCCTCTGATTTTAGGCGGGCATAAATTTTCTTTACATCCTGAGCGTGGTTGCGATCGGTGACGAGAATGGCATCCGGCGTGTCAATAATAATTAAATTGTCCACGCCGACAGCAGCGACCAGGTGCTGATTGCTCTGTATGTAGCAGTTGGTCACGTCGTGAAGAATAACCTCGCCCTGTATGCGATTGCCATCTGCGTCTTCTGGGGTCAAATTGCCCAGTGCATCCCATGAGCCGATGTCACTCCAGCCGATATCGCAGGGAACAACGGCCACATTGCTTGATTTTTCAATGACAGCATAATCGATTGAGTCATCAGGGACTTTTTCAAAACTGGCGCTGTTGAGTTGAATTTGAGAGACCTCATTGCCCTTAATCGTTTCAGACTGGGCGAGACACGCACGACTTGCCTCAAGAATTTCCGGGCAGTGAAGTTGCATTTCATGCAGCATGGCGCCGGCTTTAAAGCAGAACATACCCGCATTCCAGAGGTATTTCCCGGAGTCGATATAAGTTTGCGCGACTTGCAAAGAGGGCTTTTCAACAAAACGAATCACCTTGCTGCCGTCAGCTTCAATGTAGCCGTATCCTGTTTCGGGACCTGTGGGCTGTATGCCAAAGGTAACAAGCTGGCCGTCTGCTGCAAGCTTCATCGCTGCGCCAACCGCCTGCTCAAATGCCGATTGATCCATGATGAGTTGGTCTGCAGGTAATACGAGCATGCATGCCTCTTCACCGTGGGTGGCGGCAACCGTCAGTGCGGCAATTGCGATGGCAGGAGCGGTATTTCTGCCAAACGGTTCGAGTACAAAACTGTTGAAGAGTGTTTTGGTGTGGGGAATACTCGCGACCTCACGGTATTTTTCTTTTGTTTTAAAATAGAGTTCAGTATTGCTGATCGTCAGTATTTCGGTAACATCCGCTAGATGAGCACCGCGCAACCAGGCTTTTTGCAACAGGCTTTGTCCATCAGACAAGGTTATAAATGGTTTAGGGTTCAATTCACGAGAAACGGGCCATAGACGGGAGCCGGCGCCGCCGCATAGGATAACAGGAATAAGTTTCATGCTCAAAATCTCCGATGAACGTTAAATAAGTATAATATTGCCGTGAAAGTTGCGGTTGCAAATTTGTAATATACAGTTTTATGATACGAGTAATATATCTTGCGTTCAATTCTAACCCAAGAATTCCCGTATGTATGTGCAAAGTGAGGCGTACGCTTTACCTTTTTAATGAAGGACTGTTCATAGGCGAGACTAATGTGATGAGCTACGATGAATTGGCAGCATTATTTTCGCGTTATGAGATGTGTATCAATCGGGGTTGGCATGCTTTGCGAACCTGTCGCAGATTGACTTATAGTGCAATGTTGATGTTATTTCTGCTGATCAATTCGTCTGTCGCAGCCGCCGCTGGTCTGGATATTTACCTTGTCAGACATGCCGAAACTGAGGCGAATGCATCCGGTGTCAACAATAAGCAAACTAGCGGTGAGTTTTCAGTCACCGGACTGCAGCAAATAGCGCATCTCACGACAGACTTGGTGCGCTATCAATTTGATGAGATTCTAGTGAGCCCGACAGAACGTACGCTCAATACCATTGCTCCGTATTTGAAAAAGAGTGGCAGGGTCGGCGTGGTTTGGCCGGAAATCACTGAGTGTTGCTGGCAGGGCGAGAATGGCGGGGTATTTGAGGGCCAATTGGTGCCGGGCAGGGAGATTGTGCTGCCGCCTGATGTGGTACAACAGTTTGTCTTTCGTGATGCGGCCTCACGCGTCAGATATGAAGGTCGAAATTATGCCGATGGCATGGCTCAGGTGCAGCAAGCCGTCAAACTGATTAAGGCGCGCTATTTCGGCTCAGGAAAAACGATCCTCATTGTGACGCATTATCATGCGGGGGGCCTGCTGATGGCTCAATTGCTGGACGTTGAGCGAGCGAAATTGCCGGGGTTGATCAATGCGGGGATAACGCATTTGCAGCAAATGCCGGACGGTAGCATGGCACTTTTGATGGTTAATGGGACGCCGGTGGCTCGTTGAGTTCGGTTTGCCATGTCGGATGGCCTGTTCAATACTAATGTTGATAGACGAGAAAAATATGTTCAATAAAAATACTTTGATTAGCTTGCTGATGTCAATGACAGCGGAGCCTGTTTTTGTGACTGATGCGACCTCTGCGATCTTGCATATCAGCGATTCTTTTGCGGATGCAACGGGCTGTGCAGCATCTGACTTGCAAGGGTTGCATGTCGATCAGGTTGCGGAGCGGCTTGGGCTGAGCGGCATCGCTAGCAATATTAAAGAGGCGTTTTTTAGCGGAGAAAAACGTATTTGCTCATTTGTACTGTCAGGTGATGGCAAGTCCTGGCAATTAACCACAGAACCTATATTTGAACAGGGTTTAAAGGTTGGCTGTGTGTCGATATTGCATACTGAGTTGCTGGTGGTCCAGGAAAAATCGGATGGCATCGATAAACTAACCTGTTTGCCGAACCGGCATTTGTATTTCGATCGTGTAGAGCAGACTTTGCTCAATGCGCAGCGCGGCAGCAAGTCGGTGGCGATTATTTTGGCCGGCGTAGATTTATTTAGTGAAATCAACGATGTGCTGGGAGAGCGTGCCGGTGATCTGATGCTTAAAGAAATTGCAGTAAGGTTGCACGACTGCGTGCGTACAAGCGATACCTTGGCAAGGCTGGATGGCGATATTTTTGCATTTGTTATGCAGATATCTGCGATAGATGATTGTGTTTTATTGACGGAAAAGATTTTGCATACGTTCGAGCAGCCTTTTTCGCCCGAGCAGCATAAGGATGTTGCGCTGTCCTGTTCGGTCGGGGTGAGCATCTATCCGGCTGACGGGGCACGACCGGATGAGCTGATCAAAAATGCGGTATCGGCTTTGAATTATGCCAAGCAAAATGGCCGAAATCGCTGTCAGTTCTTCTCCAGTCAAATGAATGATCGGGCGAGAAATCGACTCGAAATAGAACGTAATATCCGGCGGGCATTGATAAATCGAGAGTTCGTTGTCTATTATCAGCCGAAAGTTGACGTCAATACCCAACAGGTCGCAGGCTTGGAATCCTTGGTGCGCTGGCGTGATCCGGAGCGGGGTCTGATTCCACCGAGCGAATTCATTCCGATTGCCGAGCAGAGCGGATTGATTGAGCAGATTGGTCAGTGGGTGCTTGAGGAGACGTGCGAGCAGAGTTGCCGTTGGCAAAAGGAGGGGTTGCCACCTGTGCGTGCCTCGGTCAATGTATCTGCGCGACAGTTTAATAATCGAAACTTTGTTTCCTCGGTGGAAAATATCCTGAAGAAAACAGGGTTGGATCCGGCTTGGCTGGAGCTTGAGATTACTGAGAGCATGCTGATGGGGGACATTGAGGCAATCGCTTTGCGCATGGAAGATTTACGAAAAATTGGTGTTTCATTATCCATCGATGATTTTGGCACGGGTTATTCCAGTCTTAGCTATTTGAGCCGTTTTCCAATTACGACGTTAAAGATAGACCGCGCGTTTATCGCTGATGTGCAGAGTAACCCGCAGACAGCAGAAATAGCGCGTGCCATTATTGGCTTATCTCACGGGTTGAATTTAGAGGTTGTAGCCGAAGGGGCGGAGGTATTTGAGCAAATTGAGTTTTTGAAGAGTAATGGTTGCATGCTGGTACAGGGCTTCTTTTACAGTCAAGCGCTGCCGGCCGATGACTTTGCTGCCTTGCTGCGTTGCGGCACGTGCTTGTAAAATACTCTGGCAACAAGGGTTTTTGGGGGTGAGTTCTAAATAATTGAGGAAATACACGTGGTTAGGGTAGCGCGCATTCAAGTTCGAAGTGCAACAGCCGCTGGTTGCTTGGTGTAGCGTATT
>JBAXJT010000066.1:0-12618 GCA_037137715.1 Nitrosomonadales bacterium | reverse complement strand
CCTGGGTCAACCGAAAGTCGGCACGCTGGGTCAATATTCGGTCGGCCTCAACAGGATGTGAGACTCGCCGCAGTCTAGCCTGTACCTTGACGGTCTCGCCAACCGATATTTCGTTTGAAATCGGTTGCAGCTTGGCTTGTTCCATGGCGCTCTCCTCACAAACCTGCTCTCCGGCAGTGTTGGAACAACCGGAATCAGGTTGCACCGTGAATTGACCATACTCTTAATGTTGGCTCAGCAGTAATATATTTTGCGGCGACTGCCAGGCGCTACGGCGGCATTTCGGCCTGAATGCGCACGTGTGGTTCACACTCGGGTTGGCCGGCAGCAAACATGACATCACGCAAGCACTGGCGATTATCCCAGGTTTAAGCGTGCCGTCGGTTAACCGAGAGATTCTGCACCCCCTTAACTGACTGTTTTACAAGGGAAGATATCCACCTTAAAAACAAATAATTTCACCGCACGGCCTCGCATCGTGAAATATTTCCGTCCAATACAATGATATTATCTGATTTTATTTGCTAATAAATGATACTTGGTATTAGAATGAGCGCAGTAGAAATCATCACACACTTCCTTCCTCACTGCTAAAGGGCTGATCGTGGTTCATAACAGACAAGCTCCAAAAACATTCTGCACGACCCGCGAGGCGGCAGAGATCCTTTCAGTCTCTCTGCGCACCGCGCAACTCTGGAGCGAAAGCGGCCTGCTCGAGGCCTGGAAAACAGACGGCGGCCACCGGCGCATTTCCCGCCTGTCGATCGAAAAGCTGCTGGCGGACCCGATCGTCAAACAACTCCACAGCAAAGAAAAAGCCCCTGAAGCGTTAAAAATACTCGTCGTGGAAGATGATCCGGCGTTGCAGCGCCTCTATGAAGTTAATCTGCGCCGCTGGCCGATGCCCATTACATTCAATACCGCGAACGACGGATATGAAGCGTTGATCCGCATCGGCCACGACAAACCCGATCTGCTGATTACCGACTTGCAGATGCCCGGCGTGGACGGATTTCGCATGCTAAAAACACTGTGCAGCATGCCTGAATTAGCGGATTTGCAGATCGTGGCCGTCAGCGGACTGGATCAGAATGTGATCAGCGCACACGGCGGCATACCGGACGGCATCCCCCTGCTGTCCAAACCCGTCCCGTTTGGTCATTTACTCGCAATCGCCGAAAAAACGGTGTTAGCAAAATCACTTAAAGCACTGGAGGTTGCATGAAAAAAATCTTACTGGTCGATGACCACTCCGACATCCGTCGCCTGATCCGCATCACGCTGGGACAAAGTTTTGATATCTTTGAAGCTGAAAATGGCGTGGACGGATTACGACTTGCGCTGCAGGTCATCCCCGACGTTATCGTACTCGATGTGATGATGCCGGGTGCTTTGGATGGTCTTCAGGTACTGGGCGCAATCAAAAGCGCGCCTCAACTGCACGCCACCCACGTCATCATGGTCACGGCCCGCGGTCAGGTAAGCGACTACGAAGACGGCATGCAACGCGGCGCGGATGCCTATTTTATTAAGCCATTCAGCCCCTTGGCTCTAGTGGCCGCGATTAAAGAGCACCTTACTCAATAACAATGAACACCCGCCCATCCGACGAAGCAGCAGCAAACAGCCTGCCAGACGATGGCCAGATGCTGCACGACCAGCTTTTTCGTTATGCGGAAGATCTGCAACAAATGATGGATCGCAATCAGGAGCTCGAACAAAACTTCCAGCAACTCAATGAACAGATAGCGCAGTCCAAATTACAGAACGCACCCCTCGAATCGCGCATTTCATCGATGGTGTTAAAAAATGCGGCTGAAGGCGTGATGATCACCGATCGCAACGGCATCATTCTGGCGGTGAATCCCGCTTTCAGTCAGATCACCGGCTTTTGCGAAGCCGACGCAATCGGCCAGACGCCGCGCATGCTCAATTCAGGCAGTCAGGATGCCGCGTTCTATCAAAATTTTTGGCATTCCTTGCAAGAGAATGGCAGTTGGCAGGGCGAGCTGCTCAACAAACGAAAAAATGGTGAAATTTATTTACAGCGCCTGACAATTAGTTCGATTCGCGATCACGAAGGGCAGATTCAAAACTTTGTCGCCTTGTTGTTCGACCAGTCACAAACTGAAAAGAATCTGACCTATCTGGCCTATCACGACACGCTGACCGGACTGCCCAATCGTCAACTGCTACAGGACCGCATCGGGCAAAGGCTGAACCAATCCAAACGCAGCAATGAAAAATTTACGTTAATTTTCATAGACTTAGATAATTTTAAACAGATCAACGACACCCTGGGCCATGCCATCGGCGACTGCGTTTTGTGTGAGGCCGCCAACCGACTGCTCGCATCAGTGCGCGAAGCCGATACGGTGGCCCGACTGGGCGGCGACGAGTTCGTCATCCTCGCGACCAGCCTGGCAGGCTCAGACGACATCTGCCTGTTTTGCAGCAAAGCGATTTCGGCGCTGGCGCAACCCATGCAGATCTCAGGTCACGAACTCTTTATCGGTGGCAGTTTCGGCTGCGCCGAATACCCGCAGGATGGTGAAGACAAAGAGACGCTGATGAGGCATGCCGATCAGGCCATGTACCAGGCAAAAGCCGCCGGTGGTAATACCTTCGTGATTTACCATGCTTTGAGCGAACTGCCATGAATAACGACACGCAAACACGCCCCTGCCCGCAGGCCCATGCATCCACCGTCACCTTACCCGGGAGAAAAACATGATCAAAAAATTCATCAGTCTCGTCCTGCTGTTCACCGCCATGCATATGGCGCGGGCTGAAGCGCCGCTACCGACCTTGAGCATGGGCATTGTGCCGCAGCAATCGGCCAGTCGCTTAGCCGAAGAATGGAGCCCGCTACTCGCCGAAATCGGCCGGCGCGCAGGCGTTAATCTGGTGTTCCGCACCGCGCCCAACATCCCTGTTTTTGAGGAAAGGCTGTCGCAGGGCGACTACGATCTGGCCTATATGAACCCCTATCATTACATCGTGTTCCATAAGGCGAACGGGTATCAGGCCTTTGCTAAAGAGCAGGATCGAAAAATCCGTGGCATCCTGGTGGTAAAAAAGGACAGCGCCTACCGCCAACTGGCCGATCTTAAGGGCCGAACCGTGGTGTTTCCCGCCCCTGCCGCCTTCGCCGCCAGCATATTGCCGCAAGCCGAGTTCGGCCGGCTGAACATCCCGATCGAGGCGAAATTTGTCGCCTCCCATGACTCGGTCTATCGCGCCGTTTCCTCAGGACTGCAAGAAGCCGGTGGTGGTATCCAGCGCACCTTTGAAGCCTGCCCGCCGGAAATTCGCGACGCCCTGCGCGTCCTGTCGGAGACACCGGCCTATACCCCGCACGCTTTCGCCGCCCACCCCCGCATCAGCGCTGACCTTGTAGCCCGCGTGCAATCGGCGATGCTCTCCCTCGCCCATGATGAAGCAGGACTACGTCTGCTCACCCCGCTCGCCTTCAAGGGGATTTCCGCCGCGCGCGACAAAGAATGGAATGATATCCGCGCGCTTGATATCGATCTTTTGAAACGGTACGGACAACCTTAACGATCATGCGCATCCGCACAAAAACCATCCTGGGCATTGCCACCATCGAATTGGCGCTGCTCGCCTTTCTGGTTGGCAGCGCCCTGCAGGTCTTGCGCGAATCCAACGAAGCGGAGTTGATGCGCCGCGTGCAACTGGGTTGCGTCCTGCTGGCCAGCGCGGCTAAAGATGCGGTGATCAGCCAGGATCTGGCCACGCTCGACAGTCTGGTTGACGAAGCAATGACCTCGGGTCAGATTGACATGGTGCGCATCATTGATAACAACGGCGCCATACTGGCACAGCGCGGGGAAGCCGCCGTGCTCACCCGCCCCTTCCACAAGGAGTCACACCTCGATGAGGTCAAGGACGGTATCTTGGACTGGTCGTCGCCTGTCATTGCGGGCGGCATTCAACACGGCGAAGTGCAACTGGGTGTCGCCATCGCCCCGCTGACGGTTCTGCTCGATTCAACCCGCCATTGGGCGGCGGGCATTGCCAGTCTGGAGATGTTGCTCGTTGCGTTGTTTTCCTGGCTGCTGGGCAGCTATCTGACCCGACAACTCGTCGCACTGAGGGAGGCGAGCAAAACGTTTTCAACGGGGGATTTCGAGCACCGCGTCCCCGTCATCGGTCATGACGAACTGGCCCAGACGGCCACCGCCTTCAATCTGATGGCACAAAAAATCGGCGAGAACCAGGTGTTACTGCAAAGCGAAAACCGGATGCGCATCCTATCCCAGCTGGATGCCGAGCAGGCACAGGTGCAAGCCGAGGACGTAGCCGCCCAGCTCCAGGAAATTTTTACACTCAGTCCGGATGGCTTTGCCTCCTTTGATAATAATCACCTGATCAAATACGTCAGCACGGCCTTCACGAGTCTGACAGGCCTTCTTGAGGCTGATGTCATCGGCATCAACGAAACTGAGTTTTTCGCGCGCCTGCACGAACGCTGTGTCGAAGGCGTCATTTTCCCGAGTCTTGCCACCCTGCGCAACAACCAAAGCTACCCGACTGACACAGACACCCCCGTCAAAAGCCGGCAGCGCCAGACCATCGCCTTGGCAGACGGACGCATACTCGAAATCGGACTGCGCGAAGCGAATAGCGGTTCGGTGTCGCAAATTCTCTACCTGCGCAACATTACCCACGAAACCGAAGTCAATCGCTTGAAGAGCGAATTCCTCTCAATTGCGGCACACGAACTTCGCACGCCGATGGCGAGCATCTACGGCTATTCTGAACTACTGCTGGCACGTGAATTTAGTCGGGATGACCAACACGAATTTTTAAGCACCATCTACCGTCAGTCTGAATTGATGATCTCAATTATCAACGAACTGCTCGATCTTGCCCGCATTGAAGCGCGCGGCAGCCAGGATTTCACCCTGACACGCATCGACCTGTCCGACTTGCTGCACGGCATCATCAACGGCTGCACGCCGCCTGCCGGACGCAAATGTCCGCTGCAACCAGAAAGAAAAACGCAGCGCCAGGTCACAGGCGACCAGCGCAAACTGTCTCAGGCAATCTCCAACGTGCTCTCCAATGCCTACAAATATTCCGCCGCCGAGGTGAGCATCGAGTTCATCGAATCCGACCCGAAAATGATAGGCGTAAAAATTAGTGATCAGGGCATCGGCATGACGCCTGAACAATTAACCCACGTCTTCGAGCGATTTTATCGCGCTGACGATTCAGGAAAATTCCCGGGCACGGGTCTTGGCATGAGCATCGTGCAGGAAATCATCACACTGCATGGCGGCCACATTGACATTGAAAGTCAGTTAGGCGCCGGCACCACCGTGACCTTGTGGATTCCGTGTGATGAAAAAACACTTTAGATTTTTAATTTTACATAGCCTGA
The DNA here is from genome assembly GCA_037137715.1 of Nitrosomonadales bacterium. Lineage (GTDB taxonomy): Bacteria > Pseudomonadota > Gammaproteobacteria > Burkholderiales > Gallionellaceae > Gallionella. The sequence goes on along the minus strand of JBAXJT010000066.1, from coordinate 7,211 downwards.
GTTTCAGCAATTAATTGCAACATCGCTATTTTGAAAGACGCATCATGACAAAACCTGAAATCGAAATCAACGCACTGAACGAGCACAAACTCCGCTCAGAGTTGGTGCGCGCCTATGATTTGCTGCGCACGGTGATCGACGAGAACCCCAATATCATCTTAATGAAGGACTGGGACGGCAAATTTTTGATCGGCAACCGGGCGCTGGCCAATTTGTACGGTACGACACCCGACAAGCTGGAAGGCTGTGATGACGGCGCATTCAACCCCAATGCCGAACAGGTGGCGTTTTATTTGCAGAACGTGCGCGAAATCATGTCGCAGTCTGAAACGCAGATCGTGATGGAAGAGTCCACCAACAGCGCGTCCGGCGAGACTCACTATTATCAGTCGATCAAAAAACCATTGATATCAGTGGATGGCCAAAAACAAATTCTGGTCATCGCCAACGATGTGACCGAATTGAAGCGGGCGCAACAAAAGCTCGAAGAGAGCGAACGCCGCCTGCGCTATGTGCTGGATGCAACCGGCGAAGGCGTTTGGGACTGGGACATCACAAGCGGCGTGGTGACTCACAATAGTCAATGGTGCAAAATCGCCGGGCTGGACGATGATTATTTACAGCACCCGGTAGAAAAATTCGGCCAACTGCTGCACGAAGACGACCGCGTCCATGTCTTTGAAGCCCTGCAACACTGCCTCAAGGGACACGGACACTATCAAAGCGAACACCGCATGCGTCTGCCCGGAAACCGGATCGTCTGGGTACTGGACCGTGGCGATGTGGTAGAACGCGATAACGAAGGCAAAGCGCTGCGGATGGTCGGCAGTTTTGTCGACATCACCCAACGTAAAGAAATTGAACTGGCGTTGGGCATGCGAACCGAACTGCTCAATGCCATCTTCGAACTGAGTCCGGACGGTTTTATATCCTTCGATGAAGGCTATAGGATCAGCTATGTCAGCCCGGCTTTCACCCAGATGACCGGCCTGCATAGCGCCCAATTGCAGGGACTGGACGAGGCGCAGTTTGGCGCATTACTCACGCCGCTTTGCATGGCAGGCGGAAGCTTTAAAGGCGTGCAAAAATTGCGCGACACCCCGTCCGGCAATGTGCCTGACAAACGTGAAATCATCGAACTGTCGCATGGCGGGAAACGCATACTCGAGGTGGGGTTGCGCAGCAGCACCACCAGCGCAGTGTCACAAATTCTCTATTTCCGCGACGTGACGCACGAGACCGAACTTGATCAACTCAAGAGTGAATTTCTCTCGACCGCTGCGCACGAATTGCGCACCCCGATGGCCAGCATCTATGGCTTTGCCGAACTGTTACTCACACAAAATTTTAACGAAGAGAGCCGCCGGGAATTTTTGACCATTATTTTAAAGCAATCCGAATTGATGACCGCTATCCTCAATGAACTGCTGGATCTGGCCCGCATTGAGGCGCGACGCGGTAAGGATTTCGTCTTTGAGGACCTCTCTGCCCAAGACCTGATTGATCAGGTGGTGCACAGTTTTATCCTGCCGGAGGGTCGCTGCGCCCCCCTCCTTACGCTGCCAAAAAAAGGCCGCCACATCATGGCCGATCACAAAAAAGCGTATCAGGCGATTGTCAATGTGCTGTCGAATGCCTACAAATATTCCTCAGACGAGGTCAGCATAGCGCTGGTGAACGAACCGCGCCCGGCAGGCATGACGGACGCCGCCGGCATCCGCATCATCGACTCGGGCATCGGCATGACGCCGGAACAGCTAGCCCGCGTTTTTGAACGATTCTATCGCGCTGATGCGTCGGGCAAGATTACCGGCACGGGTTTAGGGATGAGCATCGTGCAGGAAATCGTGTTGTTACACGGCGGACAGATCACCCTCGAGAGCACCTATGGCAGGGGGACTGCCGTGACGCTCTGGTTCCCGACCGCAGACCATCTGCTGTCAAACACTTCAGTCACAGAAGGGCTGCCATCATGACCCTGGCACAACGATTCAATGCCTTGTTTTTAGTGGCCGCAGTGGGACTCACCACCTTAGCCGGCATCAACTTCATTCAACTCAATCGCGTCTATGACACGGTCAATTTCTGCAATGTCAACACGATTCCCTCGTTGCTGTTGCTCGATGATGCCGCCAAGGCCTTCGGCCGGCTGCGTGTCGGACTGTATCAACATGTGCTGCACCACGATGCCTCCCGTTTATCTGATGTGGAGGTCATGATCAGCCAGTCACAGGCCGAACTCAAAAGCGCACTCACCGAATATGAACTCTATCTGATCGATGATCAGGATCGTCTGCTGCTCTCAGAAGACAAGAAGGCACTGCAAGCCTATACCGAACGCATTGCTCAGATCATGGTCGCCTCGCACAACAATCAGGACAGGGAAGCCCTGAACCTGCTCAATGAAGCCGTGACGGTGGCAGACCATATGAACCTCGTGCTCGATACCCACAAAACGTACAACGCAACCCTGGGAAAAACAAATGCCCGCGAGGGTAACACCATCAAATCGAGCACCATCACCATGAGCATCCTTGTCTGGGCACTGATACTGACACTGGTACTGCTGATCGGGTTCTGGTTAAGACGCACCCTGTTGCGCGCACTGGAACAGGCCACCCGGGTGGCTGACCATATCGCGGCAGGCGATCTGACCTACCGCCCCGCCATTTCGGGGGACAACGAATCCTCACATCTGCTCAGCGCGATGATGTCGATGCAGGAGAATTTGCGCGCACTGATCAGCGATTTGAGCCATACCGTCGAGGCCGCCGCCTTGCGGGGCGAATTCAACGTCAGGATGAGCCTGAGCGACAAATCAGGCTATGCACAGGATATCTCTAAGCTGGTCAACAACCTGTCAGACATCACCGACACGGGGCTGCGCGATGTCATTCGCGTCGCATGCGCCATCGATCAGGGCGATTTGACACAAACCATCAGCGCGGACTATCCCGGCTTATTCGGTGAAATGAAGGATGCCCTGCTCTCGATGCAGGACGTCGCACGCACGCTCGAACAACGACACTGGGCGAAAGGTGAAATGACCGAGCTCATTAGTGCGACTCAACAATCAGAATCACTGGCTAAATTCGGCGATGCACTGCTCTCTCGGCTGTGCCCGACCATCCAGGCGGTGCAAGGCTGTTTATACGTCCGGACGGAAAATTGCCTGACACCGGTGAGTGCCTACGGCGCCTGCGTCGATACCCTCATCCCGTCAGGCCTGATTGAACAATGTGCACATGATCAAAAAGTCATTACCATTAAAGATACCGACGCACAGCTAAAACTGTCAGGTCTGGTGAGTGCCTACGCCGCGCATGTCGTCATCCTCCCGCTCGTCTTGCAAAATCAGGTCATCGGCATCCTCGAACTGTCATTTTTGAATCCGCCCAACGCACACAGCCAACTGCTGCTGGATGAATTTCCGCTGATACTGGCACCGGTACTTGAAGTCTTGCGACGCAATCTGCGCACCCAAAATCTCAACAGCACGCTCGCAGCACAGGCGGAAGAGCTCGATGCACAAAAGCAGGAACTGCTCACCACTCAGGAGGCGACCGGCAAGGTCAACGCGATGCTGCAGGATATTCTGGCGGCCGCCACTGAAATCGCCATTGTCGGCACCGACGTGAATGGCCTGATCACCTTATTCAACAGCGGGGCTAACAAAATGCTGGGCTGGTCAACGGCCGAGGTCGTCGGTATCAAAACACCGGCCTGTTTCCACCTTAACGACGAACTGGCTGCGGCCTGCGCCCTCACCGGGTTAACCAACGGGTTTGACGCCATCGTCGCCGGCGCAGTGAAGAACGGCAACGATAGCCGTGAATGGACCTTTGTGCGTCAGGATGGCACAGAATTTATCGGCCTGCTGCTCACCAGCGCGGTACATACCATCGAGGGCAGCATCTCGGGCTATCTGTGCGTGATTCAGGACATTTCCAATCGTCGTGAAACAGAACAAAAATTGATCAATGCCCGCACGCTGGCCGAAGAAACCTCGCGGATGAAGTCCGACTTTCTGGCCAACATGAGCCACGAAATTCGCACGCCGATGAACGGCATTATCGGCATGTCGCATCTGGCGCTCAACACTGATCTGACCCCGCGCCAGCGCGACTACCTGAAGAAAATTCAGCAATCGGGGCAAAATCTGCTGCGTATCATCAACGACATCCTCGACATCTCTAAAATTGAAGCCGGTAAGCTCTCCATCGAGCACAGCGAATTTGAGCTGGAAACCACCCTGGCCGATGTCGTCGCACTGATCGGCGAAAAAGCCACCGAAAAAGGTATCGAATTGATCCTCGATGTCGCAGGTGACGTACCCGTCAACCTGCTGGGCGATTCGCTGCGCTTAGGTCAGGTGCTGCTCAACTATGCGAGCAATGCCCTCAAGTTCACCGAAAAAGGGGAAATTGTCATTGCGGTACGCCTGCGCGAACAGACAGAGGATCATGTGCTGCTGTATTTCGAAGTACGGGATACCGGCATCGGCCTGTCGGAGGAACAAATCAGCCGGCTGTTTACCGCCTTCACGCAAGGGGACACCAGCACCACCCGCCGCTACGGCGGCACAGGATTGGGGTTGGCCATCTGCCGTCAACTGTCTGAATTGATGGGTGGCGAATCCGGGGTCAACAGCATCGAAGGCCAGGGCAGCACCTTCTGGTTTACCGCACGGCTTGACGTCAGCCGGATCGAAAAACGCACGTTGCTGCCGGCCGCAGATTTACGCGGCCGCCATGTACTGGTGGTGGACGACAATGACAACGCGCGTCAGGTGATGAATGAAATGCTGGGCGGCATGAGTTTTACCGTCGATGTCGCCAATTCAGGGGCTGATGCCATCACGGCGATAGAACGGGCCGACCGTCAGCGCGACCCTTATGAACTGGTTTTCATGGACTGGCATATGCCGGCGATGAACGGCATCGCCGCCTGTAACAAAATTCAATCCCTGCCGCTGGCCGAACCGCCGCATCTGGTACTGGTCACCGCCTATGGCCGCGACGAGGTATTCCACAATGCGGAGGACGCCGGCATCCGCGATGTACTGGTGAAACCCGTGACTGCCTCGACCCTGTTTGACACGGCGATACGCGTAATGGGCACGAATCACGAAGAACTGCGCGACAGCAGCGTGCCGGTGCCCCGTGTAGAGGGCATGAATAAAATCACCGGCGCACGCATCCTGTTGGTCGAAGATAACGAAATCAACCAGCAGGTTGCGATGGAGTTATTGCAACAGGCCTATCTTGCGGTGGATCTGGCAGAAAACGGCGCTGAAGCGCTGAGTCTGCTTGAGGCACACGATTACGATCTGGTGCTGATGGATATGCAAATGCCGGTGATGGACGGCATCACGGCCACCATTGAACTACGGCGTCAGGCCCGCTTTACTGAACTGCCGGTGGTCGCGATGACCGCCAATGTCCTGCCTGTCGATCGCCAGCGCTGTCTTGACGCCGGCATGAATGATTTTCTTGCTAAACCCATTGAACCTGACGTGCTCTGGCAGACCTTGCTCAAATGGATTCCGGCGCGCTACCTGCCCGAAAAGCCACTCGAAAAACCCGCCCAACTGGCCTTTGATCCTGAGATTGAAGGCATAGACTCAGGGCCCGCCCTGCGTCGTATGCTGGGCAATACCACGCTGTATTTTTCCGCGATGCGCAAATTTTGCACCTTGCAGCAGCGCATTCCTGCGCAGACCCGGGAAGCACTCGACGCAGATGACTGGGTGAGCGCACAACGCCACATTCACACCTTGAAGGGCGTGTCCGCCAGTATCGGTGCCAAGCGACTGGCCAAGGATGCCGCAGTCCTTGAACGCGGTCTGGGTGAACGCTGGCCCAGGAACGAGATCGACACACGCCTGGATGCACTCGAGGGGGTACTCAACGAGTTGATCGAACGCGTCCTACCCAGACTGCCGGCCCCTGCCACCAATCACCCGACCGATCGACCCGCAGGGATCGCCGCCCTCGCCGAACTCGAAATCCTGCTCGCTGATAACAATCCTGAAGCCATGAGCTGGTTCGATAGCAACGGGCATGCGCTCAAAGGCGTATTCCCTGCAAAACAGTTGACGAAATTATCAACCGCCATTCACCAATGCGATCTGGATGCGGCCTTAGCACTTTTGAAAAACGTAACGCCCGAACAGTCCAATGAAAGCCACTCATGAGCACAGACAAACTACATGACACCGTACTGGTCATCGATGACAGCCCGGAAATCCTGCTGATCATCAACGAACTGCTCAAGAAGGACTACCGGATTAAGGCGGCCAACGGCGGTGAAAAGGGATTGCGCTTAGCGCGTGAGGAACCGATCCCCGACATCATCCTGCTCGACATTATGATGCCGAAAATCAACGGTCACGAAGTCTGTCGCAGACTCAAACTGGATCGCACCACCCGCGATATTCCGGTGATCTTTCTGACCGCGATGCACAATGAATGCGATGAAGAACAGGGGTTGGAACTGGGCGCGGTCGATTACATCGGCAAACCGATCAGCGGGCCGATCCTGCGCGCCCGCGTCAAAACTCATCTGGCGATGAAACAGGCGGCGGACTACATCAAAGAAAAAAATGTATTCTTGATCGGCGAAGTCTCCAAGCGCGCCCACGAACTGGAATTCATTCAGGATGTCACGATTCTGGCCTTAGCCTCGGTCGCTGAAACACGCGACAATGAAACGGGCAACCATTTGCGTCGCACCCAGCAGTATGTCCGCTTGCTGGCGGAACACTTACAACGCCACCCGCGCTTCTCACTGAGCCTTACGCGAATCAACATCGAGTTGATCTGTAAATCAGCGCCCTTGCACGACATCGGCAAGGTCGGCATCCCCGATTGCATCCTGCTCAAACCCGGTCGCCTGACGCCTGAAGAATTTACCGTGATGAAGACACATGCGGCACTCGGGCGCGAGGCGATCGAACACGCCGAGCAACAAATGGGGCGCAGCGCGCTTTTCTTGGCCTTCGCCAAGGAAATCGCCGGCAGTCATCAGGAAAAATGGGACGGCAGCGGTTACCCCGAGGGCTTAGCAGGCGAACAAATCCCCGTCTCGGCCCGCCTGATGGCAGTGGCCGATGTCTACGATGCACTGGTCAGCGAACGTCCCTATAAAAAACCGCTGTCCCATGAAACCGCCTCCGCCATCATCAAAGAAGGACGTGGCTCACACTTCGA
>JBAXJT010000065.1:0-12722 GCA_037137715.1 Nitrosomonadales bacterium | reverse complement strand
TACGCTACACCAAGCAACCAGCGGCTGTTGCACTTCGAACTTGAATGCGCGTGTCTTAAAAATACAACTGGCAAGCGTAAATCTGGCAGAGGAAGGCGGCAGCGCGGCAGCGATCTCTCCTGCGATGAAGGTAGAGATCGACCAGATGAAATCAGAGTTCGAAAGTGTAAGAATTCAGCTTGGACAAACCACTGCCGAAATGAAAAAAATTCGCGACACGCTGGAACTTGGCAGCTGCGGCAAGGCGGGTCTATGAACGCACTCTGGACGACACTCTTAATACTGTTATCAAACCTAGCGTTCAGCGCCCCGTTGAGCGAACTGATCGATAAAAATGTACAAAGCGCGACGCGCGCCTACGAAATGTCCTTACCGGTTGCCGCTGCGCTGCCGGATGCACCGTCCCCTGTCACCTCCACCGTACAGCTGTGGATTCATATCCGTAACAGCAATCAAATCGAATTGGCACAGGACATTTCCCAAAAACTGTCACAAGCCAAATCTCAACTGTGGAATATTGAGCAAAAACCGATACAGAAAGTGGACGATGGCCCTTTAAAAAGCCAACTGCGCTATTTCAAAAGGGAAGACCGGCCACAAGCTCAAAAACTGCTCGCGACCTTGCGCAAGTCGATTCCGAAAACTGAACTTTGCGACATGTCCGGAAAATTTGAGCAGGCCGGATGGGTCAAACCGGGGCACTACGAATTGTGGCTATCACCCGATGTGAGCAAGCTAAAAAAGTAATCAGTCCGCAACTGCGCCCCCATAGCGTTTCAACAGCGCCAGCATCGCGGAGGCCTTATCTAGCGTCTCCTGATACTCTGCATCGCATTGAGAGTCTGCCACCAGACCGCCTCCCGCCCAGCAGCGTATCTGCCCGCCGCTATAGACCAGCGTGCGAATAACGATATTGGTATCCATATTCCCGTCAAATCCCGCATAGCCGATCGCACCGCAGTAAAGACCGCGCGGTGCGGGTTCGAGTTGTTCGATGATCTGCATTGCACGGAGTTTGGGCGCACCGGTGATAGAGCCTCCCGGAAAGCAGCCAGCCAGGAGATCTAAGGCATCACGCCCAGGGGCCAACTCCCCCTGTACCGTGCTCACGAGATGATGGACATTGGCATAGCTCTCTACATCGAACAACTTCGGCACCCGCACTGAACCTGGCAGGCAGTTCTTTCCCAGATCATTGCGCAACAGATCGACGATCATCAAATTTTCTGCTCGATCTTTGGGATGGCGGCTTAACTCACTGGCCAGCCGTGCATCGATCAGCGGGTCAGCATTACGCGGACGCGTCCCCTTGATCGGCTTCGTTTCAACACACCCATTGCGCACACTGACAAAACGCTCAGGTGAGGCACACAATATCTGCACCTCGGGAAAGTTAAGATAGGCCGAATAAGGTGCCGGACTCAACACGCGCAGTTTAAGGTAAGCGCCCAGCGCGTCCCCTGTTGCCGTAGCAGTAAAACATTGCGCGAGATTCACCTGATAACAATCCCCCGCCTGTAAATAGCCTTGGACCGCATCGAACGCTGCAGCATAAGTCTCTTTGGTGAAATTGCTGGCAATCACGCCCTGCACGCTGAAGGTATCGGCGGGCGGGCAAGGCGGATGCTCAAAGCGCTGCAGCACCTCCTTCAGGACGCCCATCGTTTCGGCATAGCGCTGATGTGACACCAGACGCGCTGTTTTCATCTGATGATCGAGCACCAGCGCCCAGTCATAAATACCGATGGCCATCACAGCGGCAAGGTTGGAGGCCCCGCCCTGCGTTAGATCATAACGCCAGTAACCTAACGCGCCACCGGCAAACGGCACGTCGGCGACAGGCGCCACGCGCGCGCCCAGTTCACCGCGTATCAGCGAAAAAGGATCATCGCACGCCTCCTGCAACACCCGCGTATGGTGAGGCTTGGCTGTCAGAATATCGAATCGCGCCATGCCGGCGCTGTCGAGCCAAACAGCCCATGGCAGATCAGCGATCGCCGCATAGTAGCTCGCAGCGTCTGACCGGTAAGGCAATTCGTGGCAATAAAAACTCATGGCAACTTCAGGATTGAGGCTCGATAATTAAGGATTGAGGCGAAGGAACGACCCGTTCCAGCGCTTTTTCAGCGGCAATTTTTTGCAGCCACTCACGTATCATCGGCAAGGCAGCGGTTGCAGCCTCTTCCCCCGCCTTGATCAAATGCAACTTGCTGGCCGCATCAATCTCGGGCGTCATGCCGATTGCAGGACGGATCACGACTTGAGCCGACGCCAATTCCTGCGACAAAATGGACTGGCGCATGATGCGCAGGCTTTGCTTCAAAATATCGATGATATCGAGCAGCGCGGGGCTGTCTTTGGGCTGCTGAGAGATATCCACGGCAATGATGAAATCGGCGCCCATTTCACGTGCGATCGTGACGGGCACAGGCTTCTTCAAGTCCCCGTCGACATACTCCTCACCCTGAATACTCACGGGATAAAACACCCCGGGGATGCTACTGGACGCACGCACCGCCATGCCGGTATTACCGCGATTAAAAGCGACGGTGTTACCGCTGCTCAACTGCGTTGCAATGGCGACAAACGGCTTATCCAGTTGCTCGATAGAGCGGTTACTCAGCGCACGATTGATAAAATCCTGCAACTGTTCGCCCCGCACATAGCCGCGCCTTGAAAAATCAAAATCCTTGAGCTTTTCGCGATCCATCTCTAGCGCCAGTTTTTCCAGCGCCACGCCATCATACCCCCCTGCATACAAGGCGCCTACTACGCTGCCCGCACTTGTTCCCAGCACAAAATCGACCTTGATTCCATTGGCGTCTAGCACCTTGATAACGCCGATATGCGCAAAACCGCGATCGCCTCCACTACCCAGCGCAAGAGCTATCACCGGCCGGTCAGATTGCAGCTGGGCGGAATAAACTGCCTGTGGCACGGCGACATCCTTGTATTGCAGCGGCTGGTTGCTGCAAGCTGCCAAGAGCCAAGGCAGCAATATTAAAGCAATTCTCATAGTTGACGCGCGGCGAGTGCCTCATCGATGCAGGTGATAAAGCTTGCCAGCTCGCGTTCAAGGACGCCTAAGCAAGACTCAAGCTCAGAGAGATCATTGCCCTTAATACAGCCTTCCATTAGGGCGGCCTGCTCTTGCAGTGCTTTTGCACCCAATGTACCTGCAATGCTCTTCAAGGTATGCGCGAGCCGCTCTGCAGCCTTCATATCGGATACAGCCAGCGCGTCACGAATCCGCTTACCCGTGTTTTGCTCCTCAACCCGAAATCGCCCCAGCAACGAATAGTAGACGGCGACCCGTCCGCCGACCAGTCGCACGCTCTGTGCCACATCGACACCCGGCAACTGAGGCAACGCTTCTTCCGGCACCTGTAGCGGCTGAGCGGATAAGGTACTTGCTGCTTGACCTGGGCGCACCCAGCGTGCAAGTGTTGCCACCAACCGGTCAGGGTCTATCGGCTTACCGATATGGTCGTTCATCCCCGCATCGAGAAATTCATTTTGTTCACTGATCATCACGTTGGCAGTCAGCGCGATGATAGGCAGTGAGGCAAATTTCGGATTTTTTCGAATTTCACGCGTTGCGGTGACGCCATCCATCACCGGCATCTGCATATCCATCAACACACCGTCAAACGCCTCTTCTTTGAGCAGTGCAATGGCCTCCTCGCCATTTTCGGCGATACACACCGTCACACCTAAGTTCTCCAGCAACTCACGCGCCACTTGCTGATTGATCGGATTATCTTCAACCAGCAATAGGCGCGCACCGCGAATTTTGCTCACTAACGCCTGATTGAACTGTGCGGCAATTTTAAATTTTCCGGTCGCAACCCCGTCGCGGCCGGACACCCGTGCAATCGCATCGAACAATTTACTTTGCTGAAAGGGCTTGGCCAGAATACCGTCTATCGCTTGCTCCGTAGATTGCAGCGCCATCTCACTCTGACCATGAGCCGAAATGAGCAGTATTTTAGGCACCACATGCAGGTTCGGCAGCGCCCTGATCTTTTTCGCTAACGCTATCCCGTCCATAACGGGCATTTTCCAATCAATTATTGCCAACCCCAACGGTCTCCCCTCGTCGTTGGCCTGACGCACAACCTCCAGCGCATCGAGTCCATTTCTCACAGCAGTGACATCAAAGGTAAATGACTCAAGATAGCTCTTCAAAATATGCAGACTACTCTCGCTGTCATCCACAGCAAGAACGCGCAAACCGCGCATATCGTTCAACAACGACTGTCGATACCCTCTCTGTATTTCGGCTTTTTTGAAACGTGCGGTAAAAATAAACTTAGAACCGGCTCCTGGCACGCTCTCGACCCAAATTTTTCCGCCCATCATTTCAATCAGCCGCTGGCTGATGGTCAGCCCAAGACCTGTACCGCCAAACTTACGGGTAATACTGGTATCAGCCTGAGTGAACGGCTGAAACAAGCGAGCAATCTCCTTTTGCGTCATCCCGATTCCCGTGTCATTCACGGAAAATCGCAACGTCACCTGTTCACCCGCCTCATGATCCAACTCAACGCGCACGACGACTTCACCTTTTTCGGTGAATTTCACCGCGTTACCGGCCAGATTGATCAGCACCTGGCCCAATCTCAGCGAATCTCCAATGAGTGTAGAGGGGACATTCTGAGCCGTCTCAATAAGGAACTCGAGATTTTTATCTTCAGATTGATTGCCAACAATAATCGCCAGATTGTCCATGACCTCTTCGAGTTCGAAAGAGGTTCTGTCCAGTTCTAATTTGCCCGCCTCAATTTTTGAAACATCCAGAATATCGTTCAGAATGCCCAGCAGTGACTTGCCGGAACCGTGTATTTTCTGCAAATAATCATGCTGCTTCCCTGACATATCTGTCTGCATACACAAATGACTCAGTCCGATAATGGCATTCATCGGCGTGCGCAGTTCATGACTCATATTGGCCAAAAATTCGTCCTTAATCTGACTGGCAGCTTCAGCATGGCTCTTAGCCTCTTCGGCCTCTTTAAGCTTGTGTACTTCATGTTCCAGATCGCGATTGACCTCTGCCAACATTTTATTTCGCTCGGCTACGCTTTTTTCAAGCAAAACAACCCCGCGCGTCACCAGCGTGGTGAGCGCAGCGATCACCAGCACCATCAGCGTACCAATTACCGCACCCGATTGTTGCGCGTGCTCTGATCTTGTGATGGCACGCGCAATTGTCTCGTGAAATTCTTTTTCCGCCCTGTCTTTGTAAGTCTGCGTGCTGAACATATAGGCATCCCGCGCATGCTTCATCGCCAACAACTGGGACGAATCCGGCATATCGGTTTTGGTCGCCATCCTGTTCGCCACATCATAAGCTTGCGAAAAGAAAAGATCGAATCCGGCTTTGAGCTTGTCGAGCTCAGCCGTGTGTGCAGTATCAAGACTCTTCAATAAATCATAACGGCCGAGTATTTCCGATGCCTTTCCCGTTGCCACCTCAAGAAAATCGAGTTCACCGGTTGCAGCTGCCGAGTTCAGCGCCTCGACTACGCCTTGAGAGCCGTTAAGATTCTTGCCTGCGGCATCCAGTATCTGGAAATTGGTGTCGCGCACGCCCCTGAGCAGGGCGTTGCCATCGGACAATACCAGCGTCGAATACACCAGATAGGCTGAAAAGCTCAACGTGGCGACAACGGGCACCAGCAATAGCTTCCATGTCAAAGAAAATTCATAAAATTTTTTCATTATTTTTTCTCAAGGATCCAGAACAACCCTGACACTGCCATCGAGCATACTTCTGTCAATATAACCAATAGCGCTTAAATTACCGGCAACAGCCCGCCTAACCGATGCATTCCCTTCCAGCAATTTTGGCGGATAGCTGTCTCCCCCGGTAAAAATAACTTTGGCCCAGTACGCGGTCATTTGAGCGTGATCTTTTCCAACTACTTTGCTATAAAATTCATCTCTAATTGCGGCACCCTCCGCCTGATCAACAGGCATCGCATGCGCACCATCAGGGAATGCCATCGATTTACCAAGAAAAATCCTCGTGGCCTGTGCAGCCGTTAAATGCAATACGGCGCTTCTGGCTGAAACGATGACCACCACATCGGCTAAGGCGGATGCGGTAAAAATAGATAGCAACAGACAAAGAGCAAGCCGTTTCACGCTAACGCCTCGCCTAGAAGACAAAATCAACCACAGCGGAAATCACATGAAAAGTCGTACCATACAAAATGGTCCCCGCTGGCAGATTCGCCAGATAACCATTGGTATTATCGCCTAGCCTGACGCGATCATATTGCACTTTTAAGTCAACATTGCGCATCAAATCCCAACGCACGCCCGCACTTACGGTACTCTGCGAACGCATCGCCGTCTGAATCGTCGCCGCAGTAGGTGCGACCGCACCGGGCAAAAATGAACCAGGACTATTTTGGCTGTAGGTCAGATAAGGCGTAAAGTCATCGATGCGTACACCGGCGCTCAAATACATGGCACCGATCTTCGTGGTAGATTTACGCTGTATCCACTGGTATTTAGCAAACCACGCCCCGGGGTCATAGCTAACCCCAATCGATAAATCGCTGTTTTTCACCCAGGGGCCTGTGACCCCCGTCAACTGACTCGTTGAAGACGCTTCCCGCTCCTGATAACCGGCATGAAGAATCGCGGGGCCATATTCTATCGTATCAAATACCCCCCACATATTTTGTGAGGAAGAGGTCGTCGTCGGCCTGTTGAGCGTGTTTCTCCCGTAAACCACTTTAATCGAATTATCCACTTCTCCGACAGAGAACCTGTACATTGCATCAATGCCATCACTATTGGCTATGGCCAACTGCCTATATATATCGACAGGCGGGTGTATCCAGGGATAGCTATAACCCACTTTGCGGTTTTCAGAATTCAGGAAAGTCGGCAAAGCAATCCGCCCGACACGAATATAGGCGTCCTGCGTGTATGCATATTTCACATTAGCCCACTCAACGCCCGGCACATAGGTATTATCGGCCTGATACTCTGAAATAATCTGAAGCACCGCAGTCACTTGCGGCGTAATACTTGCCGTGACCTGTGCCCCTAGTCGAGTATCATTCCCCATAGCCCAATTCGCACTGCGGCCGGCCCCCTTGGGTATCGTACCATCCAAAATATAATCGCCCAGCGGCTGACTGGAGTGCGAAACTCCCAGCGAGCCAAAACCTGCAAATTTCAACATTGACGGCTCGCTCCCGGCGGCAGGCGTATCCGCAGCGCCAGGTTCAGCCTGCACCATACTCAAGGTGAGCATCAAAAGCAGAAAAATTTTGCCTATCGTGTTCATCATTTTAAATTTCCAGCTTTCTGCTTGAATTTCGCAAACATTTCATCCGCACAACGCCATTCTACTTTGCTTCAATAACTTTGGGCACAAGCAGCCTCTATCTATTGATCAGGTCTGTTTACGAATCCGCTCCACCGCTTCTTGCAAATCCTCAATAGCAAGTTGCCTGGATTCAGGGCTGAGCGTTTCAAAATTGAGCAGTAAACGCATACCGACACGCTCCTTAACGTACATTTTCCTGCGCTCCCCGTCCGTTCGCGTAATAGCCTGTAATGAAAAACATCTGATTTCCTTGTTCACACCCTTCGCCTTGACCGGCTCACGCTCTTCGCAGACAAATTCGGCTTGCACCAGCTCGTAGGTTTCATGCGACAACATGATGCCATCTGGGTCTCCTGCCTGCTCAAGTCTGGCCGCCAGATTCACCTGTGCACCAATGATGGTGTAATCCATTCTGTACTCGCTGCCGAAATTTCCCACATCGCAATATCCGGTATTAATTCCGATACGCATGTGAAACGGTTGCAGATAGCCATTCTCGCGCCATTTTTTCTGCAATACCGCCATGCGCTGCTGCATCGCCACAGCCATACGAACGCATTGCAGGGCATCCTCCTTAATGCCGAGCGTTTGCGGATCTCCAAGAAAAATGAGCATCGCATCGCCAATAAACTTATCTATGGTGGCGCCGTACTGCTGAGCGATTTGTGACATTTCAGAAAAATATTCATTGAGCAGCAGCGTTAAATCTTCCGGCTCCAGCCCTTCCGTCGTTTCTGTAAAATCCTTGATATCTGAAAAGAAAATCGTCAGCTTTTTACGCTTGGTTTCAATTTTTACATCTTGAGTCCCGTCGAAAATGGCCTGATACACCTGGGGCGAAAAATATTTCGACAATTTATCCGACAGCGCCTTAAGCGTCGCCGTGCGTTCAGTGAGGGCCAGATGATTGCGTACGCGAGCCAGCACAATCGGCGGACTGATGGGCTTGATGATGTAATCGACCGCCCCCATGCCTATCCCCATCGCCTCATCCTCGGGTTGACTTTTCGCAGTCAGAAAAATGACAGGAATATCACAGGTTTTAGGGTCCTGTTGCAACCGCCTGCACACCTCATAACCATCAATATCCGGCATCATGATATCGAGCAAAATCAGATCCGGCGGATTCTCAGATTGCGCAATTCTCAATGCCTTTTCGCCACTACTGGCGACCTTGACATAATATTTTTCCTTAAGCAGCCCGCTCATCAAAGTCAGATTGTCCGGCGTATCGTCGACCACCAGTATGGTTGCTGTAGCTTGCTTCGAGTCGCTCATGGCAATTTAATTTTTATCATTCTGATCGACTCCAGGTTGAGCGATCTGACCTGCTTGACCGAGCAGCGCCAGCGCCTTTTCAAAATCATACTGTCTGATCGCTTTATCGACCTTCGGAAAAACAACGGGTCCCAGCAACAACGCTAACGCCTCAACATTCGCATCCAGAATATCACCCGCCTCGCCATCATCGTTACGCAACAATTCACAGAGCTGACTTAAAGCACGATCCGCTTCGACAGGATCTAACAACACCTGTTTTTCTTCTGACGGCAGCGCGATTTTAAGCGCGGCGATCATCGCCGATTGCGCAGCGGCAAAGGCACCGATTTTATCTTCGAGTTCATCTCGCCCGAGGCCATCACGGATCAAGCCCTCCAATTCAGCGGCCCTGTGCTGCAATGAAACTGCACCAATATTACCATTGACCGATATTGCGGAATGCACGATGCGCCCCGCACCCGCCATATCCCGTCCATCGAGCGCCCGGCGCAACTGCGTAGATACATCAGCCTGACTGACAACATATTTTCTCAATAAATTTAAATAAAGCGGAATTTTTCCGTCCGCACGCTGTATTCCCAGCCCCGCATCCAGCCCATCCACCGCGGGGACCTCAGCCAAACTCAGCTCACCTCCAAACGACACGGCTACCGGCACATGCTGCATTTTCCGTGGTTTGATCCACCTGAGTAACGTCCGGAATAATTCATCCGGATCAATCGGCTTGGTCAGGTAATCATTCATACCCGCCTCTACACACAAATCCCTGTCCTGCTGCATCGCGTTAGCGGTCATCGCAACGATCGGCATCTGCTGCAACTCCACCACTTTCCGGATTTCTACGGTCGCCGTCACGCCATCCATGACCGGCATATGCATATCCATCAACACCAGATCGTATGCATGCTGACTCAACAGCGCCAGCGCCTGTTGACCGTCATCAGCCACGTCGACCTCAAATCCCCCGTCGGCGAGCAACCCCAAGGCAACTTCCTGATTAAATGCATTATCTTCGACCAGAAGTATCGAGGCACCCTTAATAGAAGATAGCGCGATAGTCGGCACGACATGACTGCCCGAGCGAGCGCCGTCATATTCTCCACCCAGCACCCGCATCGTAGTATCAAATAGCAAGGAAGCAGTCACAGGTTTAGTGAGTGTGTAGCTGAGCCCCGCAGCCTTAGCACCCTCAATCAAATCATCCCCTCCGTGCCCCGTCACCATCAGCAAAGAAGGCGCATGTTCCAGATGCATGGCGTTAATGGCACGGGCGGTTGCAATGCCATCCATACCGGGCATGCGCCAGTCGAGATAAACAATTTCATAAGGCGCGCCCATCCGTGCCGCATCCTGCACTGCAGTGAGTGCAGTTGCGCCATCCGATACCTGGTCAACGCTAAAACTCATCCCCGTGAGCATATCGCCCAACACGCTGCGCGCAATATCGTTGTCATCCACCACGAGCACACGTCGCCCGCGGACCTCAGTAACGGGCATGCAATTGCCGATGTTGCCGGCGACTTTTTCCAAGCGCACGGTAAACCAGAACACACTGCCTTGGCCTATTTCACTTTCACAGCCCACCTCGCCCTGCATCAAATTCGCTAATTGCCTTGAGATCGACAGACCAAGACCTGTACCGCCATATTTACGACTGGTCGAGCTATCGGCCTGCTGAAAGCTCTGAAACAACATCGCTTGTTGTTCAGATGTAATCCCGATACCGGTATCCCTCACTTCGAATCGCAACAAGAGATCATGCGTCGAGGCTTCCAGTATCCGTGCGGCAATCACCACCTCACCTTGCTCCGTAAACTTGACCGCATTATTTGCATAATTGATCAAAATTTGCCCCAGCCTCAGCGCATCGCCCTTCAGATATCTCGGCACAGCCCGGTCTATGTCAAATACCAACTCAAGATCCTTGTCTGAAATTTTTTCAGCAATCAGACTAGCGACATGACTCAGCACCTTTTCGAGGTCAAAATCGGATTGTTCTATCGTGAGTTTGCCAGCCTCAATCTTGGACAAATCGAGAATATCATTGATGATACTGAGCAAATGTTGCCCGGAACCCTGAATTTTTTTAATCAAATCACGCTGTTTTGGATTGAGCTCCGTATTGAGCACCAGATGCGACATACCGATCACCGCATTCATCGGCGTGCGAATTTCATGGCTCATATTGGCCAAAAATTCGCTCTTAGCTTTATTGGCTTCTTCTGCGATCTCTTTGGCGCGACGCAAGCCGTCCGTCTGCTCAGCGACAACTTTCTCGAGATTGTCGCGGTATTTTATCAAGGTTGCCTCAGCATTTTTTCGCCTGGTAATATCCTGCGCAACATGTGAAAACCCGCACAGCAGTCCGCTCCGATCGCGACTGGCGGTGATTGCAACTTCGGCAATAAATCGCGTACCGTCTTTGCGTACGCGCCAGGCTTCGGTTCTAAAACTGCCATTGGTGGCCGCCACCCTCAGTTCATGCTCGGGTATCCCTTTGCCAATATCCTCGGCGCAATAAAATTGAGAAAAAGACTTGCCGACGATTTCTCGAGCCTGGTAGCCGTGAATCTCCTGGGCACCCACGTTCCAGTCTTCGATCTCCCCACTGGGACTCAACATGACAATGGCATAATCTCTCACACCTGAGACCATCTGACGAAACTGTTTTTCACTACGCTCCACCCTGAGCTTTGCGCGACGCAAAGACTCAAAATAGAGTAACAAGAGTGCCCCGCATATAATGGCAAAGCTGCCGATCGAAACGAACTGAATCAAACTGCCTTTACGCTCCAACTCTAATGCCGGCCATTCAGTCAATTCAGATTCGGCGAACACCCTCATGCCATACTCTTTAAGTTCAGATGACACGAGGATATGGGGATTTTTTTCATTACGGATTTGCGTCAATTCCGCATAATCGTGCCATGACTGGACGCTCAGTTCGTCAAAACTCATTTTTTGATAGCGCTGCAGTTTATCCGTGACAGGCAAGCTGCCGACGGCCGCGCCGGAAATGGCCATCATTTCCCTTTCATGATCGTGCGCCATGATGATCACGCCATTGCCATCCACGACGTAGGCATCCGCTTGACTCGTCAAAAAGGAAAGTGTCGGAATATCCACTTTGGCGATAACTGCACCTGCGAAATTGCCGCCCCGCATGATCGGTGTCGCAAAATACAAACCGGGGATACGGGTCGTTTTACCCACAGCATATTGCATACCCGGGCGTCCCTGCGACACGGCTTGATACCAGTCCCGGTCCGCATAGTTGGTTCCAATCGGCGTCACAGCCGAATCCCACGTACTGGCCGAAATGCAATCGCCCCGCGCATTGACCACAAAGATAAGATCGACATTCAGCGCACGCTGACTCGATGCCAGATAATGATTGAGTTGATTAATGAACTTATCAGCCAGACTGCGTTCTATCACGGCCTCTTTTGAAACAGACGGTCGCGACTCGTTAAATTGACTGATCGCAGCCCCCAGCGGGACAGACTGTTCGAGTACAGCCGGGACACCGGCCACATAACGAAAATTACGCGTGATGTTTCGAGTCACATCAGCGGCCACACCCTGAGCATTGAGTCGCTCTTTACTGACAATTTCCTGCACCTCACGCTGAAAATTCTGCCCGACAACATACCAGACCGCAGCGCACCACAAAGCGATACATACACTGGCCCACAGCACCACATTTAGCAGCCTGATTTCAAAATATTTCCGCATCGCGTTCTAGTCTCGTCTCTTAAGGTCAGGCACTGTGTTTTAGCACATAAGTTCAGACTCATCGCGATTATAGGCGAGTAATCAGGTAATCATGCTGCAATCATCAGCCATCGAAGCGCGACCAAATTTCAGCAATACACCCGTACGCTATCTTCTGTAGCACGACAACGCGTGAATTGCATCGCTGTTGACACTGGTTTTTCACCTGCAAAATATGTCATCATCCGCAGTTGAAAACTACCCGCACAAATACTGACCTATTCAGACGAAATCGCCCATGAAAATCGCCCCTCTGCCAAAAGATGAACAAGCGCGCATGGCCGCGCTGCTCGATTACGATGTTCTGGACACGGAA
>JBAXJT010000064.1:0-12845 GCA_037137715.1 Nitrosomonadales bacterium | reverse complement strand
TCAGTCGAGTCACTGTGTTCCATCCAATAATATTTATATAATTATTCATGACAGCTCCTTCTATTGAACAGGGCTTAATCAGCAATGCTGGCATTAGACATGACCAGCAGCTTATCCCACAAGTCGAAATGATAGTTGAACGGGTGGGTCTGTGACAGGAAGATAGTAATTTTTTCTTCCTTTGGATCTACGCTAAAACGAGTGGAGTAAAGTCCCGCCCATTCGAACGTCCCAACACTGCCTGCATCCACATTGTGTTCACGGTCTGCCTGAAGGCCTAGTCCCAATCCAAACTTCCAGCCTTCATCGTGCAGGGTAATTTCGGAAAGTTTGCCGATTTGATTGGTGGTCATCAGTTCCACCGTTTTGCGACTAACTAGACGCACACCATCCAGCTCACCTTTATTAAGCAGCATCTGGGCAAAACGGAAGTAGTCGTAGGGTGTCGTGACCATGCCGACCCCGCCAGAAAGAAAAGTCTTTGGCCCTTGGGTTTGAAAAGTTGCGGAATACCGGTAGTCCCCTTCTTGATGCGGGCCGGGGGTAACCTTTTCCAACGTACCGTGCCAATCACTTTTCCATACTGCTGCGAGCCTTGCCTGCTTGCTTTCAGGTACGAAGAAATAACTATCGTTCATCTTCATGGGCTTAAAAATATGCTCGGCAATGTAGTCGTCTAACTTCTGCCCGGAAACCACTTCGACCAGGTAACCTGACACGTCTGCCGCCATACCGTAGATGAACGCTTCGCCCGGCTGGCTGGCAATCGGCAGGCGAGCCAAGCGTTTGACCATATCACCTATCGTACCTTCGGTTTCGTACATTCCGCTGCTGATCCCCGCCTCTTCATACATATCATGCATCTGGCGCAACAAACGGTCTTTGGGATACCACTCAGACGCAAACGGATACGGCATTCCTGCTGTGTGCGTGAGCAGGTCTTTGATCGTGATGTCACGCTTGGCAGGCACTAGCCGGAAGGCTGGATTTGAACCGGCGGGCAACATCTCGATCACTTTTGGATGCGCAAACTCGGGAATGTATTTTGCGACCGGATCGGACAGTAACAGCTTGCCATCCTCATATAACTGGAGAATTGCCAAGGTGACCACGGGTTTGGTCATCGAACAGATGCGGAACATCGTGTCGCGCTGCATTGGTTTGCCCGTATCGGCATCACCGAAAGTTTCGAAGTATGCGATCTTGCCGTGCCGGGCAACCAGCACAACCGCGCCAGCCATTTTCTGCTGCTCAATGTAGCCGCGCATCGACTCGCTGATTTTTTCCAGGCGTGGTGTCGATAAGCCGACTTCTTCTGGCTTGACGGTTTTGACGGCCTCTGCCGCTGCAAGGGGGGTGGATAATGCGAGTGCAAAAAACAACGAAATCTTGATAAGATTCATGATGTCTCCTTAACGATTAAATGATTATATCGCCTCTGTTTGTCCATAAAATCGAATCTGATTGCGAGCAAGATCGTTTGCTAGGTAGATTGCCACATCGAGTGTATCTGAAATTTTGTGTGTTTTGTGCATTAACGATGGACGGTTACGCTTCAGTCATCTTCGTATTAGTGTCCGATCGCCTGCTGACAATATCAGCCAAGTTCGTATATGTGACGATAGATGGCGTATTCCTGTCCATCGCCCGCATGTTTTTGTTAATTTCATGCGTTCAACGGCTCAAACTTTTAGCGTTTAACTCCCCAATCTGAGGGTAACTGGGATGCTGAGAAAACTAATTGCCAATTGCACACCCCGGAAAAGTAGCGGCTGCGAGGATTTTCAATCACGGCGCAAATTGCCAAAGCATTCACGCCGGTGAGGAAATTATTTGATGCGCATACCCGGCGTCGCGCCCGTATCAGGGGACAGGACGAATAATCCTGGCGTGCTGCCTGAGGCGGCCAGCACCATGCCTTCGCTCATACCGAACTTCATTTTGCGCGGGGCGAGATTAGCGACCATCACCGTCATGCGCCCTTTAAGTTCCGCCGGATCATAAGCGGATTTGATGCCGGCAAATACCGTGCGGGGCGCTGCCTCGCCGATATCCAGCGTCAGCTTCAAGAGTTTTTCAGCGCCCTCCACGTGCTCGGCATTGACGATCAGCGCCACACGCAGGTCGATCTTGGAGAAATCCTCAATGGAAATTGTCTCGGCGATCGGTGTAATGGCGTGTTGCTGCGCCTCGGCATGGCGTGTTTCTGAGTGAGATTCAGTCACAGGTTTTAAACTTTCCATATTGGCGGCGTTCATCGCTTCGATCAACTTAGGGTCGAGACGGGTGGCCAGATGTTGATAGGTGTTGATGCCGTGTCCGTCTGGCAGCGCCTGCCATACTCCTGTCCACATCAGGGGGGCGATATTGAGGAAGGCTTCGACTTGACCTGCCAGCACAGGCAGCACCGGTTTTAAATACAACGTCAGATCGCGGAACAGCGTCATCGCGGTGGAGCAGGCGATATGCAGTTGCGCTTCACAGCCTTCCTGCTTTGCCAGCTCCCACGGCTTTTGTTCGGCGATGTACTGATTTGCCACGTCGGCCAGACGCATGATCTCGCGTAAGGCACGTGCGAAATCACGGGCTTCAAAACTCTTCGCGATCTCACCGCTGGCATAAGCGGTTTGGAATTCGGCGCTGGCGGCAAGGTCAGTTGCCCCAAGTTTACCGTCGAATTTTTTGGCGATGAAGCCTGCGCAGCGGCTGGCGATGTTAATGTATTTGCCGATCAGGTCCGAATTCACCTTGGCGACGAAATCGTCCAGATTCAGATCCAGATCTTCCATCGAGCCGTTGATCTTGGCGGCGTAGTAATAGCGCAGATATTCGGTGTTTTTAATGTTGTCGACATAGCTCTTCGCGGTGATGAAGGTGCCGCGCGATTTGCTCATCTTCTCGCCGTTGACGGTCAAGAACCCGTGTGCGAACAGCTTGGTCGGCGTTCTGAAACCTGCGTGTTCGAGCATCGCGGGCCAAAACAGCGCATGGAAATACAAAATATCCTTGCCGATGAAGTGATACAGCTCGGTGGTCGAGTCCGGCTTCCAGTATTCGTCAAACTCAAGCGTCGATGTACTGCTGTTACACAGTTGCCTGAAGCTGCCCATGTAGCCTACCGGCGCATCCAGCCAGACATAAAAATACTTGCCCGGCGCATCCGGGATTTCGAAGCCGAAATAGGGCGCGTCGCGCGAGATGTCCCAGTCGGAGAGCTTGTTTTCCCCCTCCGTGCCCAGCCATTCCTGCATCTTGTTGGCCGCTTCCGATTGCAGCGAACCGCTACGCGTCCATTGGCGCAGGAAATCCTGGCAGGTATCGGCGGACAGTTTGAAGAAATAGTGATCCGAGTTACGCATGACGGGGGCGGCACCCGATACGGCCGAATACGGGTTGATCAGTTCGATCGGTGCATAGGCCGCGCCGCATACCTCGCAGTTGTCGCCATATTGATCCTTGGCGTGACACTTCGGGCATTCGCCCTTGATGAAGCGATCCGGCAGGAACATATTTTTCACCGGGTCGTAGAACTGTTCGATCGAGCGCACCTCGATCAGTCCTTTTTCCCTGAGGGCGAGATAGATGGTTTCGGCGCAGACTCTGTTTTCAGCTGAATTGGTCGAACCGTAGTGATCGAATTCGACGTGAAACGCCGCGAAATCATCAAAATGTTCCTGCCAGACGCGTGCGATGAGCGCTTCAGGCGTGATGCCTTCGCTCTCGGCGCGCAGCATGATCGGTGTGCCGTGGGTATCATCCGCACACACGTAATGCACCTCGTGGCCCTGCATCTTCTGGAAGCGCACCCAGATGTCGGTTTGGATATATTCGACCAGATGCCCTAAGTGGATGCTGCCGTTAGCATAGGGCAGGGCGGAGGTGACGAGGATTTTGCGAGGAGTCATGGATGCATGCCGGATTCTGAAAGTGCGCCATTTTAGCAAATCGCGCGCCCTAACGTCGAATTGCTTGCGGGTGCAGCGCAGCACCGTCGCAAGTATCCCTCCGGGATGCAGTTTTTTCTTTAGATGCGTTCCAGCACTGCCGCAAAAAAGCCGTCTGTTGCATGCAGGTTAGGGCGCAATTCCAGATAGTCGCCCATCTCCATCGGAATTTTTTGTTGCTGCAAGACTTCCCCTGCAGGCAGCAGTTTGTAGTCGGGGTGGGCAGCTAAAAAGGCTTCGACGATGTGCTGATTTTCTTCGGGCAGGATGCTGCATGTCGCATACACCAGACGACCGCCTTTTTTCAGCAGGCGACTGGCGGAGGCCAGAATCGCGGTTTGCTTTTGGTTCAGTTCAGCAATGCTTTGCGGCGACTGGCGGAACTTTAAATCCGGATTGCGGCGCAGGGTACCTAAACCACTGCACGGCGCATCGACCAGCACGCGGTCGATTTTTCCCGACAGGCGTTTGACCTTGAGATCGTTTTCATGGGCGATCAACATCGGCTGGATGTTGGATGCGCCGGAGCGCTTCAGGCGAGGTTTGAGATTGGCCAGACGCTTCTCGGAGACATCCATCGCATACAAGCGGCCCTGAGAATTCATCAGCGCCGAGAGCATCAGCGTCTTGCCGCCTGCGCCCGCGCAAAAATCCACCACCATGTCGTTGCGTTTAGGCGCTAATAAAAAGCCCAGCAGTTGGCTGCCTTCGTCTTGCACTTCAACTTTGCCTGTTGTGAACAGTTCATCTTTGTTCAGTGGAATTTTTTCTCTGAGACGAATGCCGATCGGCGAGTAGGGCGTTGCGGTTGCGTCAATTTTCTGTGCTTCGAGTTGCAGCAAGACCTCATCTCGTTTGGCCAGCAGCGTGTTGACGCGGATATCCAGCGGCGCACCCAGTTGCATGGCTTGACCTATCGTGAGGATCTCTTCGTCGGTGTAGGAGGCGCGCATTTTTTCGATCAGCCATTCAGGCAGTTCGGCCTGAATCGAGAGCGGCTGACCTTCATATTGCAGAGATTTTGCCGTTGCCAGCCATTCCGCTTCGTCGCGTTTCAATACCGGTTGCAATTCGCGCAGGTTGTAACCGCCGAACTTGACCAGATAGGCCAGCGCCATGCGGCGCGGCGTGGCTTTGCCGTCGCAGGACGCTTCCAGCAACAGGCGGTGGCGCAGCACGCCGAATGCGGTTTCGGCGACGATGGCACGCTCGTTAGAGCCGATGCGCTCGTTTTTGAAAAAGTAGCGCAAGGTGGTGTCGGCCGGGTGTTCCAGCGGCAAAATGGTGCGCAGCGCGAGGATGACGAGGTCGAGACGGTATTCGGTAATCAGCATGGCAGTTTCGGTATTTAAGATTCAGGCGCGGAGTTTAACAGAGGAACGGGAATCAGGATTGAGTCAATGCGATGTAGGGCGCAAACCTACTCTTCAGACACGCGGATGTCCGAGATCATCATCTGGGCAATAATGTCGCCATTTTTGTCGAACTGACGGATTTGTACCGGCAGCAGTCGATACTCCAGTCCCAGCCAGATATCCATGCCTTCTTCGCCGGGGGCGTGAATTTTATGCAGTGGCAGCACGCGTAGTTTGCCCAATCGCGTTTGGATTTCCTCCTCATTGCCCACTTCCAGTTGATAGCTTTCAAGTTTCCGCCCGTTGCTCACGTGCACATCAAGCACCGTCTGATCAAGCGACATTTGCGAGAACTGGAACAGAAAGCTCAGAATATCTTGCGCATGAGCAGGCAGCGTGATGCTGTTGCCGCTGGAAAAATTAAGCTTCTGGTTCTGCCAGTCAAAACTGGCATTTAGTGTCTGTTTGCCGCTGGCGAGCAGTTTATTTTCAATAAATTCAATAGGTTGCAATCCTTTTGCGCTGACGTTGCCGCTGCTTTTTTGATTGAGTTCAAAGGTTTTGAACAAGCTCGCGATGCCTGTTGTGTTCATGCCGACTTGCAGCGTGTAGTGATTTTCGTCGTCAATATCAAGCCGGTAGCGCGCCTCCCCCACGGCAAAGCTGGCACCTTTATAGGCGATGAAGGTCAGTTGTGCGTGCCGGGGCAGCGGGTGCGCCGGTTTTTCCTCTTCTACGGGCGCGGCGATTACTTCCTCGACGGGGGCTGCGACTTCTTCGGCGACAGGTTCGGCGGCCTTTTCAAGTGGTGCCGGCGGGGTGACGGGTTTAGGTTTGGCCGGTGCGCGCTTTTTAGGCGGTGGTGGCTTTTTGGCTACCGGTAAGGGTTCCAGTTTGGCGAGCAGCGGAGGGAGTTCGACTTCGGCAGGTTTAATCTGTATCAGCGTGGGGCCAAACAGCAGTGCGGCATGAATCAGCAGCGAGAGGCAGATAGCCAGTGCGATGCGTCCTGCAGGCAGCCTGAATGCTCTTCGCGCCGTCAGGATAAACTTTTGCCGCAGGGTTTTCACGGCTGAATTTTAAGCCCGCTCAGGATCTGTATCAATTGATCGCCACTGGCATCGGTAATCACCATTTTGCAAGGCAGGTAGTTTTTTGTCTCCAGCCAGATTTCGGTGCGGCTCTCGCCCGCTTTAGGCTGGCTGTCCAGATAAATGCTGTCGAATTGTCCTGCCGGCGTATCGATTTTTTGCGCAATGCCTGCCGCGTAGTGATAGGTGTCGAGTTTATTGCCGTTGGTCATGGAAAAGTCCAGGGCGTTTTCGAACTTGAGAAACATGAATTGATACATGGCGCTCAGTCTGTCTTGTGTGCCTTCCGGTAAGGTAAGCTTGGTGCGCTGAGTCTGGTGGATCAAGGTCAGTTGCTGTGCGCTCCAGTCAAATTCGGCCTGACTGCTTCGGGCGGGATTTCCCTCGCGCTTATCTTCGAAGCTTAAAGGTTTGAGGCCTTGTCTGGTGATGAGTCCGCTGCTGGTGAAGAAGATTTTTTCAGGTTTGAACATCGCCAGCAGTCCAACGGGGGTGGTGGTGCTGGTCAGCGTGTAGTGATCCCCGCTCCTGCTGTAGATCTCATTCATCTGGCCGACTTTAAGGCCGCTGCTAAATACCTCGTAGCTTGCCTGCACGCCTGCCGGTGGGGCCGCGTAAACCGGCGCGCACAGCAGCAGTCCGGCCAAAAAAATCATCAGTAATTTCATGCGTGTTCCAGTGCGGGCGATATCAATGCGGCATTAACGGAGGTGTTTGCGCGGTTTATGACACGGCCTGTGGCACTTAGTTCGATTTGACCGGTGCATAGCCAGCGTATCGCCTGCGGGAAGATGCGGTGTTCCTCATTGAGTATGCGTGCCGCCAGCGTATCTTCCGTGTCGTTTGGCAGTACAGGGACGGCCGCCTGAATGATGATGGGGCCGTGATCAAGATCTGCGGTCACGAAGTGTACGGTGCAGCCGTGTATCTTGACGCCGTCCGCCAGCGCGCGCGCATGGGTATGCAATCCGGTATAGGCGGGCAGCAAGGAGGGATGGATGTTGATTAACCGACCTTGATAGCGGTTCACGAAGCCCGCTGTCAGAATGCGCATGAAGCCTGCAAGGATCACGAAATCCGGCGAAAACCCGTCGATGACGCGGGCTAATTCCGTATCGAAACTCTCGCGATCGGGGTGGTCGCGATGTGCAACGACGGCTGTTGGAATGCCGTGCGATTGCGCAAAAGCCAGTCCTCCTGCATCCGCCCGGTTGCTGATCACGGCCGCGATCGTGCAGCCGGGTTTCGCGGTGAGCAGCGCCTGCATATTGCTGCCCCGACCGGAGATGAGAATGACGATTTTTTTCATGGGTATGAAGGCGGAAAGTGGTGAGTAGGGCGTGGCGAGTCGTGAGGCTAGGCTTCAGCAGAAAGCGGGATCGTTTTCCCCGCTATCTACTGACTACTATCCACTTACCTTGTTTACTTCACCTGTGTCTGATGCTCTTCACCGCTACGGGCGCGGATGGCGCCGATGCGATAGACGGTTTCGCCTGCCGCTTGCAACTGGCTGATGGCTGCATCCGCATCTTCTGCTGCGACGATCACGACCATGCCGATGCCGCAGTTGAAGGTGCGGTACATTTCCTGTTCAGCGACATTGCCCTGCTCGCGCAACCAGTGAAATAGTTTGGGCATTTGCCACGATTTACTGTCGATGTCGGCTACGACGTTTTCAGGCAACACGCGTGGCACGTTTTCGGTGATGCCGCCGCCGGTAATGTGCGCCATGCCTTTGATCGTCAGGCTTTGCATCAGCGCGAGCAGCGGTTTTACATAGATGCGTGTGGGTGCCATGATGACGTCGGTCAGCGTGCGTTCGCCGTCGAATTTGGCAGTCAGGTCAGGGTTGCTGCGCTCGATAATCTTGCGCACCAGCGAGTAACCGTTGGAGTGCGCGCCGTTAGAGGCCATGCCCAGCACCACGTCGCCAGGCTTAATATCGCTGCCCGTGATGATGCGGGATTTTTCCACGACACCTACAGCAAAGCCTGCCAGATCGTATTCGCCGACCGGGTACATACCGGGCATTTCAGCGGTTTCGCCGCCGATCAGTGCGCAACCTGCCTGCTCGCAGCCGTTGGCGATTCCCTTGATGACTTCGGTGGCAGCGGGTACATCGAGTTTGCCGCAGGCGAAATAATCGAGGAAAAACAAGGGTTCAGCGCCTTGCACCAGAATATCGTTGACGCTCATGCCGACCAGATCGATCCCGACGGTGTCATGGATATTGAGTTCAAAGGCGAGCTTGAGCTTGGTGCCCACGCCGTCGGTGCCGGAGACCAGCACGGGTTCTTGGTACTTTTTGGAGATTTCAACTAAGCCGCCGAAACCGCCAATGCCTGAGAGCACTTCGGGGCGCATGGTGCGTTTGGCATAAGGCTTGATGTTTTCGACCAGCTGATCGCCCGCATCGATATCGACACCGGCATCGCGGTAGGAAAGTCCGGCAGTGTTGTTTGGCTGGTTCAAGTTGGATCTCGCTTTCTTCAAAATGCCCAAGGCATCCTGTTGTTGGGTTCTCAGTGGGGCGCGGTTCGCTGCAAAGGCGAATTATACTCAATTGACACGCGTATTTCAGCGTCTTTCGATGGCGATCTTAGTGTTCCGATAAACACGCCATATACACTGACGCATCCGGCTGGGTTTTGTGGCGTTGCGCCTGCCAGATCATTTCGCTCAAGGCTTCCATCATAATGTGCTGCGCATCGTGTTCCGATTCGTGCTTATGGGTCAGGCGTACGAAGTGGGCGCGTATGCCCGGCGGCTGATCGATGGAGATTTGCTCCTCTATCGTCAGGTGCATCATCAGGTGTAAAAATGGATTGGCCTCGCCTTGCTCGGGTGAATAATCGCGTGCCAGATAGCGTTCCGGATCTTCGAATATCGCAAAGTATTCGGGATGCTTTTCGATTAACTGGGTGGCCAGGTCTTCGAGTGGCATTAATATTTCAGCAGATCGACGCTTGCGCCAGGATTCAATCAGAAAATTACGGGCTTCGTCGCGAGAGGGATTAAAAAACATGTGTTCGTCCTGATAGGGTTTGCCTGCATTTGCTCAACGACGCCGAACTGACGCGCGTGGACTTTCGGCAGGCGTTTATAGAGCGCGCCGTGATTAGCCCAGAAACTTGCTCCATGTGCCGATGTTATGAACATTCTGGTAGCCATTTTTTTTCAGCAACATTTTTGCCATGCCGCTTCGTGTGCCGCTTGCACAGCACAGAACAACCGGCGAAAACTTGGGTATCTCATGGAGTCTGTTGCCCAACTCCTGAAGCGGGATATTAATTGTTCCGGGGGCATTCCCGTGCGCGAATTCGCCAGCCGATCTCACGTCGACAAAGATTGCACCGTTCTTTTTAAGCTCTGGCAGCATGGCGATGACCCGCTTTGAATTCCACGACTTGTACGCAAACCAAAGACCCAATGCCAGAAATGGCCAATATTGTTCAAGAAATCCGGAAAAATTCATCTCGTTCCCTGTTAGGTTAAATTGATAGGGGTATCGATGCGGACTGATCATGTTGCAATCAGCTCGTCATTTTACGACTGCTTCCGTGACAATGCCAGCGATCTGAATCCGCATTCGTATTGTCAGTAGTGTTCTGGATAATTTACTTATTCGTCCTGATACGGTCTGATATTTAATGTAACTTTTTGATTGTAAATGTTTTATTAAGGTGATGTTGCATATGGAAGTCGTGATTTCGAAGTTCCGTACTACAATGCTTACAGGGTCATTCATGACTGAACGACCGTAAATCTGTAAATTAAGGTTCAAATTTCGCTGCCCAAAACTGATCGTTGTTTCGTTTAAAATACCGCACACTTCTGATGGCTATCAACCTGCTTTTCAGCCTACCGACAGTCCGCTTTCGTAAGCAGAGTGGACGCTTATCCCAATGAGGCATGACATTCAGGTCACGAGACTAACACGACCGTGACGAGCATCCGCTATCTGGGAATCAATTCAGTGAGCCTAATGACACGTTCAGCAATGGCATCATCAAACCCAGCGCAAAATATGCCGGACGAATTTTCTTCTGTTCAAATCCCCTCGCCTTTATCTTATCCACTCGAAGTACGCGCAACCTCTCGGCCTGTCCCCGTATCCGCAAATGGTGTAACTGCCGCCATTGAAAGTCGAACTCGTATAGACCGCACCAAGTTTGAAATACTCATCGTCATCAAGCTGGATTTCATCACTCCGTGCGATGCCGATGTACTTAAGTTGGCGTTTACACTCCCGCCTTTCAAACAGCCCATCTGCAAAAGATGGGGCAATCTCTTCAAGAGCATACCTGGCCCAGGGTATGTTTAACTCCGGGAAGTGCTGATAAATCTCAAAGAAAATAGTTTTGAAAGCCATTTCCTTTTCGAACGATTCCATATGCTCAGATGAGTCATCAACTAACATCAGCCAATTTTTCATGCGGTCAGGGGTTGTCAGCTCCTTCAGCAGTTGCATTCCCGCCCGTTGCACTGCATCTTTAGTACGAAATTCAGGAGGCGAAAATTGCAAGGCCAATTCACTGGTTGCTACAGCTGCATCAACCAGTGACTGCGTGAAAAGATGCTTCGGCACAAATTCAAGCACCATCCCGTCCAGCGCCACCGCCTTCAAGGCGGTTTCGCTATCTGTAATTAAGAGTTCTGGCATCATTTTCAGTCCCTGTGATTTTTTGATGTCAACATGGGCAAACGCTAACGGCTATTGAGCAGTTTCTGTGCCTTAGCCTGTGACATAACCCATGAAATCATTAGGGGGTAGTTGACGGCCTCAAATTCTGCGATTTGCCGGCGTGTCTCATCCAGTTGCTGAAAAAGTGATTCAAAGTTGATTTCCGACGGTGCAACCTGACGATCCACCGGCATCATGTCGCGCTTCTTGGAAAAAGAGGAAATCGGCTCGAGCAGCGCATTAAACATGTCGCGCAAAACCAACAATTTTGAGAGTTTCAGTGCTTCTGCCTGCACTACGTCCGGCACTCCGCCAACCCCCAATATGCCCACTAGCGCAATCAACCGCCTGCCTGATCGTCCCTCATAAACCACATCGCCTAATATGCTTTGCAGTCAGAGTTACCGTCAATGATTGAAGATAACTCAGGCCTCCGACCTTATTTAGTTCATTTGAACGTTCCAAAGCTTCGGCAACTGCTGTCAGATCGGCACATTGTGAGGATTTCATAAGCGATAAAATCTGACGAAAAATAAGCTTATTGTGGTGCGAAGAAAAATCATCCTCACTCAGCAACGGGGCAATGACTTCCAGCGCATCAGTCCGCCCAGCACAATACTTTCTGCCATTTCTGAGCCCTGGCATTGTGAGTCTTGATCCTACTCGATAGAATGATCCGTCGCTGGATGATTCAACATGAGATACGTTCCCTTTAGTGATTATTATGACTACTTAAATCAAGATAGCACCACGTAGCGACGGGTTGTGACGCAACAAAGTTAAATTCTAGCCAACTCCCGCCCCACTATGCTAATAGCGCATCAGTGGACATTCAAAATTTTGCATATTTCTGATTTGGAAAAGTGGCGGTCTAAAATACCACTAACACGGTTATACGAATCTTTTTTCCAACGAGGGGATTTCAAGTTTTATATCTTTATCAAGAACATAGGTGTAGTACCCCTCTTCTGATTCATCTTCAGCGTAATTAGATATTTGTTCTGTGCAGTAGCCTTTAATCCAAAGTTTTCTATAATCAGCCGAAAGTACAAAGCCAGTCTCAGCCTCTGAGTTTGTTAGACGCGATGGATACGCCCACCCTTTTTTTTCTAATGCTGCCACAGTGACTATGATAGGAACCATTAATTCATTTGCCAATTCCTTTAGTCTTATTAGCCTGCTCTTTATACCAATTTTCTGTTTTCCTGGATGCGGATACATGCGTGGATCATAGTCACTAATATTTTTCACAGTATCCACAAAAATCAGTCCGGCATCGCTTCTCTGCTGAAAATGCATTATGGCGCGCTTACATAGTTCGTCGATTGGAATATATGTAAATGGATAGATGCCCAGATTTACTGTACTTAATTCAGCCAATACTGACGACAGTCTTCTTAATTCAGCGTCATTCAGTTTTCCACTATATATATCTTTATCTTCAGTGATCTGGGACAAATAACCAATTAATTTTCGACTGAACATTATGAAACTATCACTCGTTGAAAAAACCGTGACAGGCTGGCCAAGCTTACAGGCCACGTGACTAACGATACGACACTTAAAATCATCACCAAGCAGTTTGTCGCGGGTGGCAATAACGACCAACTCACCTTTTTTCATTTCGCCAAACCTGACACTAGAATCATTTACGCTGAAGTCATTTTCTTGAGTAGCCAGTTGCTGTACCGACTGCCCATAAATTTGCTCGACATCTTCGGAAATTGTCAACCTAGTTGTCGCCTGACTGCCTGCGATTATGCTGCCATTT
>JBAXJT010000063.1:0-12852 GCA_037137715.1 Nitrosomonadales bacterium | reverse complement strand
TTGGCGCGTATGGGATAAATACCCCGTCCAGCAATTAGGCAGCCAGTTATAAATAAAAAATAATAAAAGGAAACCAAACCCATGCCATCGCGCCGTGTCGCCGTTGACCTGAATGCCGGAACCTATTACCTGACGCTGACAATCCAGCGTTGGTATTACCTGTTTGACCGTCACAATCGCTGGCAGATTCTGGCCGAGTCGTTGCGTTACTGCCAGGAACACAAGGGGCTGGAATTAAATGGTTATGTTTTTATGTTGAACCATATTCATCTCATCGTCACCTCCCCAGACACGGCGGGATTCCTGCGCGATTTCAAACGGTATACCTCTGTCAAATTCAAGAGCAATCTTGAAACGACAGAACCCACCGTTTTGAAGTTGTTCATGGACGATGACGGAAAGTACCGGTTCTGGATGGATACCAATGCACCGAAGAAGATCGAAAATCCGGATTTCTATCGGCAGAAGCTTAACTATATCCACGAGAACCCCGTAAGGAAGGGTTATGTGGCGCATCCTGAGCATTGGCTTTGGTCGTCGGCGCACCCGGCTTCAATGCTGGCCGTAAAGTTTTTCGATTAACAATCGAGCGAGACGGGTTATTCAAAACGCCCCGGAAGTTCGAAATATGGTGGCATGATCGAAGTGTGGCCTTGGAAACGTTACGGGCGGGATGAATATCCCGTCCGGCAGGGGCAGAGGGTGTATTCCATATACCGTGAACAACGCCGGAAACGGCAACAAGTCCTGCGATGACGTAAACGAATGTTGATAGTGAACCGTTTTTGTTGCGTAAAACGCACCCGATTCTCATTGCCGAGCGACAAGAACTCATCAAGCAAGAACCCGAGCTTTACACGCTGGTGTAGGGGCTCAAAACATTGAAGGATAAAACCATGAACAAAATTACTTTTCCCCTAAAACTTCAGATGAAAGGCACCAAGGTGGGCGATCTGCACGCAGCACTCCAATCGCTCGGCTACCTGTTCGCAGATGCTGAAAAATCCGCCAAGCGATTCGGTGCTACAACCCGACAGGCGCTGCTCGACTTCCAGTCAAAGCACGGTCTGGCATTGAGCGGCGAGGTTGACGAACCGTCTGCGGCGAGCCTGAACCAGGCACTGGCATCTCTCGGTGCCCTTGATGACGCGACCAAGTGGCTAGTCCATGGTCATATCACTTATCGTAGTGGCCAGCCTGCGACCTACGTGCAAGTTCGTGTCTACGACCGCGACGTGGCCAGCGAAACTCTGCTCGGTGAGACCACGACTGACGGCGACGGCCATTACACACTTAGCTATGCCGAATCCCAGTTCCGCCGCACTTCTGCCGAACGCGGCGGACCGGAGCTGTTGTTGCGCATATTCAGCCAAGACTCGATGCCCCTCGGTCAGTCAAAAATGCTGCGCAATTCCCCGGCCGACACCACGCTCGACGCTCAAATCTCGACTGAGATGTTCAGGGTCTTCGGCCGCGTTGCAAAACAGGATGGAAGCAGTGGTGCGGGCTTGAAAGTAGTGGCGGTAGATCGGGATCTGCGCAAGGAAGAAGCCCTCGGAACGACTGTCACCGATGCGCAGGGACGTTATGAGATTCTCTACAGCCGCGAGCAGTTTGCGAGAGCGGAGAAGGATCGTGCCGATCTCGTCGCTAAGGCCTTTGCCGCCGATGGCTCGCTGCTGGTTGCCTCGCCGATATTGTTCAACGCTGCGTCGGTCACAGAGATTAATCTGACCATTCCCTCCGAGATTAAACGCCCGCTATCGCTGTTTGAGAAGATTGGACGGGAGTTGAATCCCGTGCTTGACGGCGTGAGGGTGGAAGATTTGGAAGAAGACAAAGAGCACCAAGACCTGAGCTTCCTTTACGGTGAAACAGGTTTTGAAAAAAAAGTCATCGCCCGCTTTGCACTGGCCCATCGGCTGGCGCAGCAAGGTATCCAACCGGAATTCTGGTTTGCATTGTTGGGCGGTTCGTTTTACCAGTTCACTGAAAATCAAAGTCTCAATGAACAGTTGTCGGCAATACTGGATTCCCTCTCCTCTCTCGACGCTGTCGCCGTGGGCAAGGCGCTCAACCGCAGTTTTAACCAAAAGGATATTCCGGAAGATTTCCGGGAGAAAGAGGCTATCTGGGTCGAGGCATTCTTGAAATTCTCGGCCAGCCGATCGGTAAGCGAAGCAGCCGAACCTACCTTTGTCAGGTTGGCGCTTAACCATGCCAATATCAAAAGCGCGAAGAAGCAGAAGGCATTTGCACTCCTGTTCAACGAATACAAGGCGCTTACGCCGGAACTTTTAGGTGCGCTAGAGAACGATCCGTCTTTCAAAAAAGAAGACATTGACGACCTGTGCACCTCATTTCGGCTCGCAGAATTGACCCAGGGCGATTTTTCCGTCGTTAAGATGCTCAAGGAGGAGTTTGACGTTCGCCATCCCGAAAAAATACGCACGCTGGCAAAAAGGAGCGAGGGCGAGTGGGTGAATTTGGTCAAGGCAAAGCATGCAGCCGGTGACATTAAGCTGGCCATTGAAGTGAGCGAGATTGCCGGGCAGATAAAATTTCCGGCAGCGGAAGTGTACGGGAAAACGCTCGAACGCCAGTTTCGGGAGGCATTTCCGACGACGGCCTTCGCTGGAGGGCTTGAGCGGGCGCTGCTGAATGACGCCGCTCACGGGCTGCGTCGGGCACAGGACATAGGCAGGTTTCTGGAGAGCCATGAAACGTTTGAGCTGCTGAACACGCCGGTGGATGATTTCTTGAAGAACGGTATTGGCCCTGATTTTCAGGCACTCGCGGAGGACGAAGACTTCAGACTTGAGTTGAAAGCAGTGCAACGGGTGTTCAAACTCGCCCCGACCTTCGAAGCGACGAATGTGATGCTCGCCGATGGCGTGCATTCCGCCCAAATGACCTACCGCATGGGCGAGAGCGAATTCGTGCGGCGCTATGCCAAACGCCCAGGCTTTACCGCAATGAGCGCACAGATCGCCTGGAGCCGAGCCGCCGATACCTATGCCGCCGCGCTAACGGTTGTCGTTGACCTGAAGGCGCTCGAGAATCGAGGCCTGCCCATTGCGCTGAAAAACAACAATGATGCGCTTGCGAACTTTCCCAACTGGAACAATCTGTTTCAAAGCGGCGACCTCTGTGACTGCGAACATTGCCGCTCGGTGCTCGGCCCCGCCGCTTACTTTGCGGATATGCTTATGTTCCTCAAAGACCGCACGAGCAAGAAGCCAAAACCCGATAGTCCGGATAATTACTCCGTCAAAGACCTCCTCTTTAACCGCCGCTTTAACCGCCGCCCCGACCTGGGCTTCCTCGAACTCAACTGCGACAACGCCCTCACGCAGTTGCCGTATATTGATGTGGTCTGCGAGGTGCTGGAAAGCGCTGTCGATGCAACGCACGAGAACGACTTGGAGCTAGTCATTCTCACAGTCCCTGCTGGCGACCTGAATACCAGCTTCAAGAAGGTCTTCAAAGATGCGTTTAATGATCCAATAAATGACGGCAAAGAGAAAATTGAGCTGGGCGGCAACTTGTCATATTCGGTGCTGAACCCCGCTGATCCCGACCAGGGGGGAGTGCTGCACAGCGATGATGTAACCTACCTGCTAAAGAAAAACGCCACGTCTACCTTCTTCGCTCAAATCTTACGTAACACCAAAGCCAGTGCCGCCGAGTTGCGGGCGTACCCGCAGTATGTCAATCCAATGGCTTACGAAAAGCTGCGGCAAGCAAAGTACCCTCTCAACCTGCCGTTTGACCTGTTCTCCGAAGAGGTCAGAGCAGCGTTTCAAAAAACCAATCTCCAGCGCTGGGACGTGATGCGCACCCTGCGAGGAACCGTCACACCATCCAATCCGACCGATGGCGAGATAGCCGCCGAGTATTTCGGTATCAGCGCTGATGCATCCGCCGCTTTTGACGAAAAGCGGCTCATTCTGGAGGCCGATCCCACAGACGCCGGACAGCAGGCGGTTTGGGGCGAAACGGGCAACGCCGATTGGCTGCGCTCCCTCTGCAACGTCAAGTACTTCCTCCAAAAAACCGGCCTGGAGTACAACCAACTTCTGGCTCTGCTCGATTTGGAGTTCATCAACCCGGCAAGCGACATCACCGTCCTCCACCTCGCCCCGTCATGCGACACCGAAAAGAAAGTCATCCTGGCTTTAGATGCCAAGAAGATGGATCGTATCCACCGCTTCCTGCGACTGTGGCGCAAGCTGAAGGGCTGGAAGATGTGGGAGCTCGACCTGGTCATCTGCCAGCCCGGAGTCGGTGATCGGCCACCGCGTTTTGGCATGCACTTGGGAACGTGGTTGCTGAGCGAGAAGTTCCTGATTAACCTCTTCTATTTCTGTCAATTGAGAGACAGACTGGGTGGAAATACGAGCATTGAGCAGGCATGTGCTCTATTCGGCAACCTGAATACAAAGAACAAATTCATCAAACTACACGAGAAGCGGGAGGAGGCTCTCTACCAAAATCTGTTCCTGAACAGGCGTTACATCAATCCGCTTGACCCGGCGTTTCAGTTCGACCCCGCCACGGGCAATCTGCCTGCAGGCACAACCATTCCGGCTCACCACTCGGTCATACTGGCGGCACTCGGCATCAGAGAAGCCGATCTGATTCTTTTCAAGGAGCTGACCAAGGCTTCCGACGACCTGACACTAACGAACCTTTCGGATCTTTGGCGGCACGCCTGGCTGTCCAAGGCGCTCCATTTCAAGGCTGAAGAGTGGAAGATACTCCTGAAAATTTTCCCGCAGAACATATTGTGCTTTGCCGATGCAGAGGCGGCATGGAAGTTTACCGAGAAAATAGACCACCTCAAAGACGCTGGTTTTACACCGGACGAACTCAACTGGCTTTTGACGGCTGACCGCACGGCGAAGGCTGCGCCGAAAGAAGCCGACGCCGCCCGCTTTCTCGCCGCCCTGCGTAAGGAGTTGCAGAGTATCCAGGCTGAGTACGACCCGGCACAATATGACTTCCTCACCGCTTTGCCCCCCACCGATGTGGGTAGTCTCACCGCACTGCTGACCTCACTTTTGCAAAAGCTCAACCGGGATGAAGCGGCAGTAACCGTCTTTCTGAAGACGCTGCGAGGCAGCGTGTTGTTGGAAACGGGTGTGCAAGGTTTGCCGTTGAGATTTACGTTTTCGGTAGCGATCACTGGCGCACCCAATCAAATCCCTATCCAGTATGACGAGCCGAAACAGGTGTTTCGTTTCACTGGCCTGATGACTGATGCCCAACGGACGACCCTGCTCGATGACGCGTCGCCTGCCCTCTTGACATTGCGCGGAAGCGGAGAGCTAGAAGCATGTGTGTATCTACTGAACTTTGCGTTCCCGGCAGAGATCACTGATGCACCCAATCAGATCCCTATCCTGTATGACGAGCAGAAGCAGATGTTTCGCTTCACTGGCCTGATGACGGATGCCCAACGCACGACTCTGCTGAATGACGATTCACTGTCAGCCTTCACAGGAAACCCCGCTTACAAAAGCGCGATTGAAGCACTGTATCAACAGTCACGCTCAGTGATTAACAACTATCGGAGCGCCATCGAGGCGATCTATCAACAGTCGCTTACGACGATCACAGATTATGTGTCCACAGAAGTAAAGGTAGCGTTGTCCGGAGGGATCAAGTTGCCAGATGATGATCATCCTTCCATTCCCATTCGTTACAATGTAAAAACTCAAACGCTCATTTTCACGGGTGTGATGACAAAAGTCGAACAGGCAGCGCTCAAGGCTATTCCAGCTATTCCAGCTAACACCGCTGCCGCTATTGACGAGCTGTTCCAACGCCCTCGGCTGGCGGTAAAATTCTTCGAACCAGTGTTCAAGGCTTTACTTACCAGGCAACCTTCGGCTGTGGATTTCAAGACGCAACTACCCGCAGATCTCGCTGCCAAAATTGTCTATGACGCCGAGCAACGATTGTTGCGCTTCACCGGCATCATGAGCAACACCGAAAGAACCCAGATACTTGCTCTGTCGGTTGATGCGGACTATGTCGCGGCCGTGAACAGCCTGGCAGGCCAGCCCCAAACCATCGCTGCCACGGACAATCGCATCTGGATGAAAGACGATGATCTGGACATTGCAAAGCCTGAAAGCAACACCTATTCGAAGCGTCTGGCAAACGCCGTTCAGAAAGCTCTCAAATACCTCTGTGCAACCTCGGCTGAAAATGCTGTTGTGCGGCAATGCAGTGCTCAACTGGGGCTGACCGAGGCGCTGACCCGCCGCCTGATGACCCACTACGCCCTGTTGCCCGATACGCTGCTTACCGCCCTGACGGGCGCCTTCGCCGCCACGACGGGCGTGGTGGATTACGTCACCCTGACGACCACGTTCGACGGTTGGTTCTGGGTAAACCGGGTTGCCTCCCTTCTGAAAAAGTGGAAAATCTCACTCGAAGAGTTAAATAGACTCATTGTCCTGACGGATCGGGCGCAACTGCTCGACTTCGGCACGCTGCCGTTGAACGCTATCGGGCCGATGGCCTCACTGGAAAAATTGTTGCGAACCGCTCGCTTGCTCAAAATGCGGGACAGCTTTCCGGAAGGCAAAATCACTTTGCTCGAAGTCCTGGAGAGGCTCAATAACGAAGTTTCGACTCCGGGAACGTATGCCGCCAAAGACTTCGCCACCGATGTTCAGCTTTTGAACGAGGAGTGGCGCGCTTCTGACGTAGTAAAACTCACTGCCTCGATCGACCTCGCTTACCCTGCGGACTATTTGCTGGCGGAAAGTTGGGAGCGTCTGCGCCGGGCGTTTTACTTCAGTGATAACTTGAATGCTGGGGCCGACACGGTGCAAGCCTTCGCGGCTGCCGCCATGACTGGTACCGATGCGAAAAAAATCAAAGAACTGTTGCGCTCCAAGTTCGGAACTGAAACCTGGCTCGCTTTAAGCGCCGATATACAGGACACCCTGCGTGAGCGCAAACGGGACGCCCTGGCCGCCTACCTGCTCACCCAGCCGCCGGTGGATGCCCCCACCGGCAAATTGGATGCCCCCACCGGCAAATGGGAAAACACCAATGATTTATACGCCTATTACTTGCTTGACGTGGAGATGTCCTCCTGCCAACTGACCAGTCGATTGGTGCAAGCGTCGGGATCGGTGCAACTGTTCGTACAGCGCTGTTTCATGGGACTGGAGCCGGATGTGGTTGTGCAAGCCGATGGAGCAACCGGCGACAGTGCCTGGCGCTGGTGGAAGTGGATGCGCAAGTATCAAGTCTGGGTGGCGAACCGCAAGGTGTTCCTCTGGCCGGAGAATTGGATTGAGCCGGAGCTAAAGAAAGACAGGTCGCCGTTCTTCAAAGATATGGAGAACGAGCTGTTGCAAAACGAATTGAACCAGTACACCGCCGAGACCGCGTTCTCAAACTACCTTGAAAAACTGGATGGCGTGGCGCAGCTCGAAATCGCTGGGTTCTATCAGGAGGACGACGGTGACGACACTATTGTCCACGTCTTCGGGCGTACAGCGGGGGCCGAGCCGCACCTCTACTACTATCGCCGTTATGACTACCGCCAATGGTCGCCGTGGGAGAAAGTGGAATTGGATATTCAAGGCGACTATCTCATTCCAGCGGTGGTGAATAAGCGGCTGTTCCTGTTCTGGCCGATATTTACAGAAGTGCCGGATGAGGCGTGGAACAGCAGGGTTACCTTGCCGAGACCTGATGATAGAGGCTTTACACCTGACAAAACAAAGAAAAGACTTCGGCTGCAAATAGCGGTAAGCAATTACCGACAGGGAAAGTGGACGCCCAAAAAAGTGTCGACGGATTTTCATGAAAGCGAGAAGTACGACGTCGAAATCGAAAGAAAACACTACCGTTTCTTTGCCATCGACAGGAGCGATGCGGGCGGGAGCTTTAGCATCGGCTACGACGGGTTCAGCGTTGGCAGTGCAGCCGCGGCCGAGAAAACCAAAGCCGACCTTCAAGCTACCGCCGATCGCACCATGGAGGACATTACAGAGGAGACAACAAAGGATGGAGATAAGACTATCTTGGGAGAGGATAAAGATGCCAAGGACGTCCTCAAGAAAGCTAGGGACGCCATCACCGCCGTCAAGAAAGCCGTCAGCCTCGTCAAAGATCTCCCTTTCTATGCCGACAGAATCGTCGGCTTCTTCGAGAGTACCTTCAAAGACGCCAATAACCTCTGCAAGGGCATAACATATGTCATAGATCTAGCCGGTCCTGCCAAGACAGCCGCCGAAACAGCCAAGACAGCCGTCGTCGAAGCCACTGACAACTCTTCCGACGCCGCCCAAAACGCCCAAATGGTCATAGACGCCCTAACAAAACTCGTCAATGACTGTAGCAATATCAACAGTATCGTACTAAGCACTGACCCTAAAGTCGACAGAAGAGAAGATGTTGTCATCCCACTCGTCAAGAATGCAAGAAACGACGCAATCTCCGCCAAAGAGGCCGGAGACGAAGTCCTCAGAACCATCATGGCGTTCAAAGACGACGCCGCCAGAACCGCCGCATCCGCCGCCAAAGAATTAGTAAAGGCAACCACTCTCGCCAAAGAGGCCGTCAAAGCCAACAATGCATTCTCGCCCGACTACGCCGAGCATGCGAGTTTGTCTGGCGCTTTTGAAATCTCCGGCTGCAAGGGAGTGCCGGAATTTACAACCGATTTTTCAGCGAAGCCTACGCACGTATTGCGGCCGGAATCGGATTCGGTCGGCGATAACACGGTATTTCTGAAATGGGTAGAACTCGGAAAAGCCAATGACACCAAGGAAGTCGATATCAATCAAGAGAACGATTTCGCGCTACAGGTCTTCGGGCCGGTGCTGATGTGGACCCCGAAGATTTTCAAAATGTCTCCGCCCTGGCACTTGTCGTACTTCGACAAGTTCTGCCTCGATGGTCTTTCCCAGAGTATTCCCTTCTCCCTTAGTATTGCTATTGCTGTACCAATGGGAACCTGGCTGCCGTTTTTTTACAATGACAATAAGCGCACATTTATTGTTATGCCCTCGATACCTTCCAACTGGGAGAGTGGTTTAAGAGAATATTTTCCTGAAATCAAGAAAGCCTTCCAAAAAGCTAAAGACGAATGCGAGGGTCTGGCGCAGACCTACCTGAACAGCTTCGACATCAACGCCTTACCTGTT
The DNA here is from genome assembly GCA_037137715.1 of Nitrosomonadales bacterium. GTDB lineage: Bacteria > Pseudomonadota > Gammaproteobacteria > Burkholderiales > Gallionellaceae > Gallionella. The sequence continues at coordinate 3,673 of JBAXJT010000063.1, read as the reverse complement.
CAGGAGCAGCAGAAATGTAAGGAAGCCCTTATGCAGGCCTTCGGTGAAGTACCCACCGAGGAGCAGATTAAGAATTTTTTGAAGCGGAGCTTTACTCAAATGTTTTTCCACTCTCTATATGACAAACAGTGGGAGCAGAAATTCATGGCCCAGCAGTTTCACTTTAAAAACTTCTACCACCCATTCGTCTGCGACTTCGCCAAGCTGGTCTATAACCCACTCAAAGGCATCCCCGCCCTGATGAGCCGGGAGACGCAATTGAAAAACACCGGGTTCAGCTTCGAACGGACCTATTTCCCGACGGGTAAAGTGGTCAAGCTGCCGCCGCAATACCCGTTACTGAAGGATTGTTACCCCAATGAAGTCGTGGACTTCACGCCCGATGGCGCTTACTCGCCCTATAACTGGGAGCTGTTTTTCCATGCCCCGTTGCTGATTGCCAACGCCTTGAGCAAGAACCAGCGCTTCGAGGAGGCTCAAGAGTGGTACCACTTCATTTTTAACCCGATCGGTGTGGAAAGCTCCGTCCCGGGGGGCTTGCCAATGAGCAAGTACTGGATCACCAAACCGTTCTTTGAAACCACCGATTCCCAGTACGTCCAGCAGCGCATTGATAACATCATGAGGATGCTGGCGGGCGATACGAACGTGCCTGATTTCTCTGCGCAGGCGAAAAAAGACCTTGAAGACCAGGTGTTCGACTGGCGCACGAATCCCTTCGAGCCGCACCGCATCGCCAACTACCGCACGGTTGCCTACCAGAAAACAGTGGTGATGAAATACTTGGACAACCTCATCGCCTGGGGCGACAACCTCTTCCGGCAGGACAGCATGGAGAGCATCAATGAGGCGACACAACTGTATATTCTCGCAGCGGAAATTCTGGGCCCTCAGCCAAAAAGGATCCCGCCCAGGAAAATGCCGCCGATAGAAAGTTTCAACGAGTTGGAGCCCGAGTTTGACAAGTTTTCGAATGCCCTGGTAGGGTTAGAGAATTTCATCCCCGTGATGCCTGACTCTCCTCAGGAACTCATCGATAGGGAGAGGCCGCAGCTACCGATGCTCTACTTCTGTATCCCGCAAAACGACAAGATGCTCGGCTACTGGGACACGGTTGCCGACCGGCTCTATAAAATACGCCACTGCATGAACATCGAGGGCGTGGTACGTCAACTGGCGCTGTTCGAATCGCCCATTGACCCCGCAGCTTTGGTGAAAGCCGTCGCCGGCGGCGTAGACATCGGCAGCGCCCTGGCCGACATGAACGCGCCGTTGCCACTCTATCGTTTCAACATACTGCTGCAAAAAGCCAACGAGGTGTGCAACGACGTGAAGGCGCTCGGGGGTGCATTGCTCGCTGCGCTGGAAAAGAAAGACGCCGAGGCAATGGGACTGTTGCGCCAAAGCCAGGAAATCCGTGTATTGGAAGCGGTGAAAGCCATACGCGAGAAGCAAATCGAGGAGGCTAAGGAGAATTTGGAAGGAGTGAAGAAGAGCAAGGAACTCATCACGATACGCCGTGACTATTACCAGAACATTGAGAAAATAAACGCCAGTGAACAGTTGTATCAAGATAAGTTAGAACAGGCATTGATTGCCCAGCAGATTTCTCAGCTCATTAACAGCGCTGCCTCAATCGCACACCTGATCCCCGATGTCAAGCTTGGGGTTTCCGGTTTCGGCGGAACACCGGAGGCCGGTTTTGCGTTCGGTGGATCGCAACTTGGATCGTCGCTGCAAGCAGTGGCGGGTGGTTTTTCTGTTTGGGCTAATGTAGAGAATTTCAACGCCAACAAAGCGTCGATAAATGCCAGTCATGAGCGGCGCTGGGATGATTGGAAGCTCCAGCAGAGTCTCGCCAACAAAGAACTGGAGCAAATAGACAAGCAAATTGCTTCCGCCGAACTACGTATCGCCATCGCCGAGAAAGAACTTAATAACCACGTTATTCAAATTGAAAACGCCAAGGCCACCGATGAATTCATGCGCTCGAAATACACCAGCCAGGAGTTGTATCAATGGCAAGTGGGGCAGATCTCGGGTGTATATTTCCAGAGTTACAAGTTGGCGTATGATTTGGCGAAGCGGGCGGAGCGCTGTTTCCGCTTCGAACTGGGCATGCAGGATAGCAGCTACATCAACTTTGGCTACTGGGACAGCCTGAAAAAAGGGCTGCTCTCCGGCGAAAAGCTCCAGTATGACCTGCGCCGACTCGAAACCGCGTATCTGGAGCAGAACCGCCGGGAATTTGAACTAACCAAACATGTATCTCTATCACTGCTTGATCCACTGGCATTGGTGAAGTTTCGGGAGACGGGGCGCTGCTTCTTCCGACTGCAGGAGGAAATCTTCGACCTCGATTACCCCGGGCACTACTTCCGCCGCATCAAGTCGGTCAGCCTGACGCTGCCGTGCGTAGTGGGGCCATACACAACGATCTCTTGCACGTTGCGGCTCCTCAAGAATAGCCTGCGGATCAACACCAACAACGGCGCCAACAATTACCCTCGAAATACGGACGACGTTGGTCTGCCGGTTGACGATGCTCGCTTTGTGGAGAACAATATCCCCGTGAAAGCCATCGCGGCCAGCGGCGGGCAGAACGATAGCGGCATGTTCGAGCTGAGTTTCCGGGACGAGCGCTACCTGCCGTTCGAGGGAGCAGGGGCAATCAGCGAGTGGTCCTTGGAACTGTTCAGCGACCTTCCGTCGAATAAGCCAGGCTCTGAGAACCCCGACTTCGGCAAACCGTTGCGTCAATTTGATTACGGCACAATTTCCGACGCCATCCTGCACGTCAAGTACACCGCGAGGGAAGATGCAGGGCCGTTTAAGAATAGAGCAATCAGCCATCTTCGGGGTTATTTCAGGCAAGATGATGCGCCTTCTCTGCGCCTCTTCAACCTGCGGCAGGAGTTCCCGACCCAGTGGCACCGTTTCTTAAACCCAACCAACCCGGCAGACGGGAACATATTTGAACTGGATATGTCACCGAATCTTTTCCGTATCCTGGATCAGGATAAGACCCTGAAGGTCCACACGATTTGGATCCTGGCACGTTGCACGAGCTCGGAAAGCTACGAAGTTGTCATAACGCCTCCGTTGCCTGCCCCGTCTTCCCCGACAACAGCCGACCCGAACAAGATGACGCTCGCTCAGGTCAACCTATATGGCGGTTTGCATTTTAGTCAAAAGGACGTCGTTCCACCGGTTACGATAGTGCCAACAGAACCGCCGCTCACATGGCAATTAAAAATGACCCACTCGGTTTCTGGCGGAAAAAATTTACAAGGAGATGAGGTGGCGGAGATGTTTTTAGTACTGGGATATAAATGGGAATAACTTTTAGATCGTCGCGCAGGCTCCATGACAAGCGTTAAATGTCGGCCGAGAATTTGAAACATGATGTAGTAAATGGAATAATTGGGGTAGGAGTAAAGTTAAATTCCTGACATTGCACTCAACTGGAGGGCAGCCATGAGACCATTCATCATTTTTAAGCTTTCTCGGGACTGCGCACGGTTAACTTTACGTTATCTTGTTTGAAATGCGCCGTTATTAAATCAATAAATGTTAATCAGCATGGACAGGTATCCAGTTAACAGCATCACGATTGAGCAGGAACAATTTTTATGACATTGTTTTATTGTAATAATTTATTTTCATGGTGGCT
>JBAXJT010000062.1:0-12875 GCA_037137715.1 Nitrosomonadales bacterium | reverse complement strand
CACACCTCAAAGTTAAATTTTTTGAGGCGACAACTAGTCTGACACCGGGGGTAGTTGCCGATTAAGAGGTCATAGGACTCCTCAAGTGCGAACGTTGCGGCAAGAACGACGCGAGCTTGGGATGCAGCGTCAAACTGCACGTCACTGATTGGCAACTTTGGCACATGACCAAGCACGTTCTTGCGAATATAGGCGTTCATGATATCCAACGTGGAATTAACCGGCTCCGCGCTTTTGCCGAGCCCGGGTTGAATGTAAAGTTAGACCACGCATCGTTCATGGTTTAGTGGCGATCTCGTTAAAACCAAGGAGTCCCGAAGGACTGAGGGTTGTGAACTCCCATCTCGGTAAGCGTTGCCTTTCTGCACCAAATGCTTCCAATAGTGGTGCAAGCGCTGCCTTGGACTCCACACCCAAGAGAATCTTTGCTCTTTCGAAATAGCTTGTTGATCTGGAGCGCGCGAATACTTCGAGTGGTCCAGAGTGCCTTACGATATAGAGAAGTGTTTCTGGCCACCAATGCCACTGGTCGTTTGGCCTGTCAATGTTATCTCGCATGAACAGAATAAAGTCGGCCTGCATTAGGTACCTGAACTCGATTCCAGAGCCTTTAGAACGCTGTTCGAGTAGGTCGGCGCGAAGAGATAGCCGACGTAGCTCAAGTCTCTTGTTTCTATGTTCAAGAGACTTTATGTGTTGGTGAAAAACCTCGAACGGTACCATCGCATCCTTGCCGTATTCCGAACGCCCGGAGACGTAGTATTCGTTTGCCATGAGAAAGGCAGCGGATTCAAATCGTTCATAGCGAATTAACGTTGCCAAGGCGTATAGAAATAGTTCGTGAACGATGAATTTAAAGTTGTCAAAATCCCATTCTCTATGGCTGCTAATGTTCTGTGGTCGCTCAAGGTATGGAATGATGCGTTCAAAGAATCGGTGAATCGCTGTCCGAGTTTCAAGTGAATCACGATAGAGGGCAAGACTCAGAAACAACTCAATTGCCTCGTTTCTATAGGGCAAGAATGCCTCAATATTTCGAATTACCTCATCGTCAAATGGCTCAATTGATGCGTCGATACGGAAATTTTTCTAACTCATCTGCAAGCGTTGTCAGGTAATCAATCATTACGGCCTCGGCATTGTCACGTCCGCTCTTGATTGCATCAAGCGCACGCCTCTGTCGCGACGAAGTACCCAATGAGACTGCTCGCTGTTCCTCAGAAAGAAACCCCGGTTTCTGACCAAGACTTGGTTTTTTATAAAGGGGTTGTTCGTACACCCAACGAATCAGCTTTTCAAAGTTCTCAGCTTCCAAGCTTGGATCGCTGAAGTCGATGTAAATACGAGAACGATAATAGACAGGAAGATATGCCTTTCCTTCATCGTCTCGCTCTTTGACTATTGCGACGAACTTGTCTTGTGCTTGGCTACGATAGATTTCTGGTGAAATGATCTGAGTTTCGGTTCCTACGCCACCACTTCGGCCATCTGCTTTGTCAACGTAAGTTTTGTCGCAGATGAGCGCGACCTTTTTTATTTCCGGGTCAGAAACCATGCGTTCCATGAAGGCGTGGGCATCGTGACCTTCTTTGAGATCCCATTTGTCGAGGACCACATCGATACCGGACTCTCGCAAATCAGTTGCAAGCTGAATGACCCAAGCCTCGTGATCTTGGCTCGACCAGCTGTAGGAAATAAAAAGCTTTGGATTACCCATCTAATAGCACCTTGGTCCAACGTTTAAGTAGACAGAATTATTCAAACATATGCAGGGAAGTATTCTGTATTAAAGGTCCTTTTCAGTAGTTACTATCTGATTTTAAATAATTATTCTTGCTTTATGCGTCCAGCAATCCAGCAATCCAGCATATTCAGCACAACACTAGAATGTCAGTATTTGGCACGTAGCCGTGGTAGCTGCCAGTAATCTCGAGGGAGCAAAGCCTAAGGTAACAGTTTTTATGGCAAGGACGCCCCTGATTCAGGAGCGTCCATTATGGTGACAGGTTAATCCCAGCTTAACGTACCGCCGGTCTGATATTCGGTGACGCGAGATTCGAAGAAGTTCTTTTCCTTTTTCAAATCAATCATCTCCGACATCCACGGGAACGGATTAGTCGCGCCCTGATACAGAATGTCCACGCCGATTTGCTGGCAGCGGCGGTTGGCGATGAAGCGCAGGTATTCCTTGAACATGGTGGCGTTCAATCCCAAAATACCGCGCGGCATGGTGTCTTCCGCATAGGCGTATTCCAGCTCCACGCCCTTTTGCATCAGGCCGCGAATTTCCTCACGGAAAGCGGCCGTCCACAGATGCGGATTTTCCATCTTGATCTGGTTGATCAGATCCACGCCGAAATTCAGATGCATGGATTCATCGCGCAGGATGTACTGGTATTGCTCCGCAGCACCGGTCATCTTGTTTTGGCGACCTAAAGCCAGAATCTGCACGAAGCCGACATAAAAGAACAACCCTTCCATGATGCAAGCGAACACGATCAGACTGCGCAACAGGGCCTGATCGGTTTCCGGCGTGCCGGTTTTGAATTCCGGATTGGTCAGCACATCGATGTACGGCAGCAGGAATTCGTCCTTGTTACGTATGCTCGGCACTTCGTGATACATGTTGAAGATTTCGCCCTCGTCCAGCCCCAGACTCTCGACGATATACTGATAGGCGTGGGTGTGGATCGCTTCCTCAAACGCCTGACGCAACATGAACTGACGGCACTCCGGGTTGGTGATATGACGGTACGAACCCAATACGATGTTGTTGGCCGCTAGACTATCCGCCGTGGTAAAAAAGCCCAGATTACGCTTGACCAGGCGTCGCTCGTCGTCAGTCAGCTTATCGCTCTTCCAAAGCGCGATGTCCGCCGTCATATTCACTTCCTGCGGCATCCAGTGATTCGCACAGGCGGCTAAATATTTCTCCCACGCCCATTTGTACTTGAACGGAACGAGCTGATTGACGTCCGCCTTGCAGTTGATAATGCGCTTGTCTTCCACGCGAACGCGAGCGGATGCCGCATCCGTCGCGGCAGGCGCGCTCGGCGTATCCACAGCGGGAATCGTTGTTACAACTTCATCGTCAAATGTCAGCATGTTGTTTCCTTCTATCAGTTACTAGTCATTAGACGCTAGTAATTAGTTACGTCCTACGTTAATCACTAGTGGCTTCAACTAACGACTAACGACTTCCTACTTACGACTGGTTACTGACACGCCTCGCACTCGGGGTTATCAATCGAGCAAAATTGCGTTGTCTCCGCCGGCGCATCGCCAACCGCCACCGCATTCAATGCACCTGCACGACCGGTTGATTTCTCAGCCGAGGTCGCACCCAGCGTACGCAGATAATACGTCGTCTTCAAGCCACGCACCCAGGCCAGTTTATAGGTGTCGTCCAGCTTGCGTCCCGACACGCCAGCCATGTAGATATTCAAGGATTGTGCCTGATCAATCCACTTCTGACGGCGCGATGCTGCTTCAATCAGCCACGAAGGCTCTACTTCGAAGGCGGTGGCGTACAGGCTGCGCAATTCGGCCGGCACGCGGTCAATTTTGGCCAGACTGCCGTCAAAATACTTCAAATCAGAAATCATCACTTCGTCCCACAGCCCCAGTTTCTTCAACTCAGCGACCAGATGATCGTTGATCACGGTGAATTCACCGGACAGATTCGATTTGACGAAGAGGTTCTGATAAGTAGGCTCGATACAGGCCGACACGCCGATGATGTTGGAAATCGTCGCCGTCGGCGCAATCGCCACACAATTTGAATTGCGCATGCCGTGTTGGCCGATGCGGGCGCGCAACGCGTCCCAGTCCATGCTGACCGAGGTATCCACTTCAACGTAACCGCCGCGCTCTTCTCTTAACAGATCGAGTGTGTCCTGCGGCAAAATACCGCAATCCCACAAGCTGCCCTTATAGGAGGCGTAACGACCGCGCTCTTCAGCCAATTCGGTCGATGCCCAGTAGGCGTAATAGCACACCGCCTCCATCGAACGGTCGGCAAATTCAACCGCTTCCATTGAAGAATAAGGCAGGTGCAACTGATGCAGACAGTCCTGGAATCCCATGATCCCCATCCCAACCGGACGGTGCTTCAGGTTGGAATTGCGCGCCTTGGCGACCGCGTAGTAGTTGATGTCGATCACGTTATCCAGCATGCGCATCGCGGTGTTGATCGTGCGGCGCAGCTTGGCGTGATCGATCTGACCTGCCAGATCGTGTCCTTCAGGATACAGATGTGCGAGCAGATTCACCGAACCCAGATTACACACGGCGATTTCATCCGCGTTGGTGTTCAGCGTGATTTCGGTGCACAGATTCGAGCTGTGAACGACGCCCACATGTTGCTGAGGAGAGCGGATGTTGCAAGGATCCTTGAAGGTGATCCACGGATGGCCTGTTTCAAACAGCATGGTCAACATCTTGCGCCACAGGCTCGCGGCCTGAACCGTCTTGTAGAGCTTGATTTGTCCGGCTGCCGCTTTTTCTTCGTACGCGGTGTAGGCGATCTCGAAATCGATACCGAACAGATCATGCAGATCCTTCACGTCCGATGGCGAGAACAGCGTCCAATTGCCGCCTTCCATCACACGCTTCATAAACAGGTCGGGAATCCAGTTCGAGGTATTCATGTCGTGCGTACGACGACGGTCGTCGCCTGTGTTCTTGCGCAGATCCAGAAACTCTTCGATATCCAGATGCCAGGTTTCCAGATAGGCGCACACAGCCCCTTTGCGCTTGCCGCCTTGATTAACCGCAACCGCCGTATCGTTGACGACTTTAAGGAACGGCACCACGCCTTGCGATTCGCCGTTAGTACCCTTGATATGCGCACCGAGGGCGCGCACGGGCGTCCAGTCATTGCCCAGCCCACCGGCAAACTTGGCCAGCAGTGCATTGTCTTTGATGGCGTCGTAAATACCTTCCAGATTGTCTTCCACGGTCGACAGATAGCAGGAAGAAAGCTGCGAGCGGCGCGAACCGGAGTTAAACAGCGTTGGCGTCGAGCACATGAAGTCGAAACCTGACAACAGGCGATAAAACTCGATCGCACGCGCTTCGCGGTCGATCTCGTTCAGAGCGAGCCCCATCGCCACACGCATGAAAAATACTTGAGGCGCTTCGATCCGCGTACCGCCAATATGCAGGAAGTAACGGTCATACAAGGTTTGCAGACCCAAATAACCGAACTGCAGATCGCGCGAAGCATCCAATTCCGCTGCCAGACGCGGCAAGTCGAAACCGGCCAGTTTTTCATCCAGCAATTCTGCGGCAATCCCGCGCTTGATAAATTTCGGGAAATAGTCTGCATAGCGTGTCGCCATGTCCGCAGGGGCCACATCTTCACCCAGCACTTCGCTGCAAATATTGTTCAGCAACAGACGCGCCGTGACAAAATTGTAAGCCGGCTCTTTTTCGATCATCGAACGCGCCGACAAAATCAGGCATTTGTGCACTTCATGCAGCGGCACGCCGTCGTACATATCTTTCAGCGCAACTTGCAGCACCAGCTCCGCATCAACCACCTCACCCAACCCTACACAGGCGGATTGAACCAGAACCGACAAACGCGCTAAATCCAGCGGCTGCACTGTGCCATCTATTCCCGTGACGTTGATGACGTGGGCTGGCTGCGACACCATTTCTTTAGCACGTGAAAGAGAATGCGCTTCACGATATAAGACATAGGAGCGTGCAACATCATGTTCACCCGAGCGCATCAACCCCAATTCAACCTGATCTTGAATATCTTCGATGTGCAGCGTCCCGCCGTGCGGCTGACGTCTCATCAGCGCGATAACCACGCCTTGCGTAAGTTGCTCAACCAGTTCGCGCACCCGCGCGGATGCGGCGCCCGGCGCGCCACTGACGGCGATAAAGGCCTTAGTCAGTGCGACTGAAATTTTCGCAGGTTCAAACACGACGACAGAACCGTTGCGACGTACAACCTTGTATAAATCGAACGAGCTGTTTGCCTCTTTGCCGGCCCCGGCAGACGACAAAGAGGTTGAAGCGCTAGCAGCGTTTGTCATGAGCATCCCTTGTATTAACTGATCTGGTAAATTCGAAAACCACTATATATAGTATTTTTTTTAGCGGTGGACGCTGATTGTAGTGTTAACAGAAAATTTTGCAAGCAAAAATAATCCGATTAAAACCGGCATTCCGATTTTTCACGGCGAATCAACCAACTGCGAAGCGTATTGAGGAAGTTACTTCAAAGCGAGGCGCGCGAGATAACGCTGCCAGTCAAAAAACGGCCCGGGATCCGTCTTACGGACAGGCGCAATATGACTGTGCCCGGCAATTCCGCGTATCGGCAAGGCGGCGCGCAGCGCGAGGGTCAGTTCATGAAGCACCGCATATTGTTCATCGGTAAAGGGCACATTGTCGCTGCCTTCGAGCTCAATGCCGACCGCAAAATCATTGCAGCGCGTCTTGCCCTGCCAGACGGATGCACCCGCATGCCAGGCGCGCTGCAAACAGGAGACGAATTGTATGAGATGCCCGTCGCGTCGAATATAAAAATGCGAAGACACACGCCCTTCCGGTATCGTCCGGTAATACGGGTGCTCGTTGCGGTCCAGTGTGTTGGTGAAGAGCTGCTGCACGCCCTCACCACCAAATTCATCGGGTGGCAGGCTGATGTTGTGTATCACCAGCAGCGCAATTTCACCTGCGGCCCGCTCGTCAAAATTTGGTGAAGGCAGATGCTCGCACCCGCCCGCCCAGCCTTCCCTGTCAATCTGCATCATCATCCCCTGAAGGGCTTTTAATACCCAGTCGCTCCATACGATAGCGCATGGTTCTGAAGGTCAGACCAATCAGTTTCGCGGCAGCCGTTCGATTGAAATGCGTTTGCTGAAGCGCTTCCATCAAGGCCTCTTTTTCCACCCTGTCAAGATAGGCGGGCAGCGGGTACTTGTCGGTCCGCTCCCCTACCTCAGCCTGCTCTGCCGGACTCAGACACAAATCCTCTGCCGTTATCACCCCGTCCGAACACAATGCCAGCGCACGCTCGATGATATTTTCCAACTCTCTGACATTCCCGGGAAAGTCATATTGCTGCAGAGCGCGCAAAGCCTCGTCCGAAAAGCGTGTTGGCACCCCTGCGCGCAGGCGATTGAGCACCTGCTGAGCGATTTGAGCGATATCCTCACGCAACTCGCGCAAGCTGGGCATCTGAATCGGAATCACATTCAAACGATAATATAAATCCTGACGAAACTGGCCCGACTTGACACGCTCGGTCAGATCTTTGTGCGTCGCACTGATCAGACGCACGTCAACCGGCTCTTCCGTCGTTGAGCCGACTTTTCTGACGCGCTTTTCCTGTATCACGCGCAACAGCTTGACCTGCATCGTCAAAGGTAAATCCGCGACCTCATCCAAAAATAACGTGCCGCCGTTCGCTGCCTGAAAAAACCCGTCCCGATCTTTGTCAGCGCCGGTAAATGCGCCTTTTTTGTAACCGAAAAATTCACTCTCCATCAGATTTTCAGGGATCGCGCCGCAGTTGACCGCAATGACCGGCTGATCACACCGCGAGCCGCTCTGCACGATCAGGCGTGCGGCCAATTCCTTACCGCTCCCCGACTCGCCGCTGATATAGACAGGCGCCTGACTGCGTGCGACGCGCTCGATCAAATCGCGCACCTTCTGCATGGCAGGCGCACTACCCAGCAACAATTTATCGGCTGAAGGACTGGTCTGCGGCATACTGAGGGCCGATTTCACCAGCGTGCGCAATTGTTCCAGAGACAGCGGTTTGGCCAGATAATCAAAGGCGCCCGCCTTGAGTACCGTGATCGCATTTTCCATATTGCCATGCGCGGTAATCACCGCGACCGGCACATCGAGACTGTGAGAAGCGATATATTTGACCACTTCCAGACCATCGCCATCGGGCATACGCATATCCGTCAGGCACAAGTCATATCGATTTTTGGCTAATTTATCCAGCGCCTCCTTAACACAGGCGGCTTTGTCCACCGCCAGCCCCATTTTAAGCAGGGTCATTTCCAGCAATTCCAGAATATCAGGCTCGTCATCGACCAAAAGCACCGACTGCTGCAAGGCACCCTTGCCTGAGCCCGACTGGACATCGCGTTTTATTATTTCAGCCATATTCATTTACCGGTCGTTTTCCTAATCTTCGCTCGCCAAAGATAATCCGAAAGCACGCGCCCGGTTCTGCGCCCCTGTCATGGTATTCCAGCCAGGCGCCATTCGCCTCGCACAATTCACGCGCAATATACAAACCCAGCCCGGTTCCCTGCTCGGCCGTGGTAAAAAATGGTTCAAACAGACGGGATTGATGCTCGGCCGTAACGCCCGTGCCGTCGTCCAGCACATCGAGCATCACACGCCCCCTATCCAGCCCCGTTGTCAGCGCCAGACTGCCCGGCAATTGACGCCCGTAATGCAGGGCATTGCGACACAAGTTCCACAGCACCTGTCGAAAATGCCCCCGATCGAACGTCACCATACTGCCAGCCTGCGCCTGCAATTGCAGCACACCGCTCGCCACTCGCTCCGCCTGATTGAACTCGTCGACGAACACGGCCAAAAATACAGCCAGATCAAAGGTTTCAGGCTGTGCGCGATCACGCCTGTTCAATTGCATCACGTCTTCAACAATCCGGTTGATGCGCTGCGTATTGTCCCGAATCAGCTGCAACAGCCGCATCTGCCGCGTATCGCCGGGCTCCTCCTGCAGCAACTCAGTTGCATAGCTAATCGCCGACAAGGGATTGCGGACTTCATGCGCCAGATTGGCCGTCAGTCGACCCAGTGCGGCAAGCTTAATTTGCTGCGCCTCGGCCTGAGCATGCTGCATGTCTTCCAGAAAGATCACGGCGCCCTGCGCCGCATCGCGTTCGACACCGACAAAACGCAACCTCGCCTGCAAGCCACCATCCAGCTGCAAGGTAACACGCGCATTAATGGTGTTGTTCTTCCACTGCACATACTGCTGATATAAAAGCGGAAAACTCTCGGAGAGCATGCTGTCAGCCGCCTCAGTATTGTAGAGCAGGCGGGCGGCACTCGGGTTCATTTGCACGATCCTGTCATGCTCATCGATTACCAGCACGCCGTCTTGCATGTCGCGCATCACCAGGCGGTTCGCCTCGGCCATCCCGATCAAATCACGACCGCGACGCTGCGCCAGCTTCTGATTGTCCAGCGCATACTGAGCGAGCTTATGCGCCAACCCCGCCACCGCAAAGTAAGACACACACAGCAGCCCCACCTGAACATACTGCGTGAGCGGCGCATCATCGTACAGGACGGCAAAAGCGTGTTCCAGCAGCGCCGCAATGCTGGCAAGCGAAGCGAAAAACAGAGTGATTTTTCCGCGACTGATAATACCGGCCACCGCCATCGAGACCATCAAGAGCAAACCCACACTGCTTTGTATCCCACCGCTTGCATGGGATAACACCGTCAGTGCGACGATGTCGCTGCAGACCTGCCACGCCAGTTGCCATGAGAATTTGAACCAGCGCATCCGCATCGGGATAAATGACAACGCCACGACAACAGCGTATCCCCAACCGGTCAGCAGAAACAGCTGCCCCTTACTGGCACCAAACAGTCGCTCAGCCTCGAAGGCGATCGCGATGAATAGAATGAAACAGACTAAGGCTAATCGGTAGAGATTGAAATAATTGAGCGAACGCCAAAAGTCGGCGGGAATCTCGTCATCGTTCCCGTACAGCACAACTAGCCCTTGGCATCGCGGTGGGCGGCACAACAAAAATGCGCGCCCCCCGCACTGACGCTCTCGCTGGCCGGCAGATGGACGCCGCAATGTGCGCAGCGCACCATATCTTCAGCAGGCTTAGCTTGCGGCGGCAAATTTTTACGGACGGATTTAAACAGCAGGTAAATCACTGCGGCAATAGCGAACAGAAATATCAGACGACTCATGTGTACTCCGTTGCAACGACCCGTTCCGGCAAGGATGCGGTTTAATCAGTGCTGGCGCGTGGCAGCGAAGTGCGCCAATTCCATCAGACAGCTTTTGTACTTCGAAGCCGGCAGACCGGAGATGGCCGCACAAGCTAATTCGACCTCGCGCATCGCTTGCAGCCTGGTAAAATCGAGTGCACCCGTGTCGTGTATGATTTTGAGCACATCGGAAAATTTCCCCACGTCGCCCGCTTCAATTGCACTGCGCACCAAGGCGGCCTGCTGAGCGGTGCCGTGTTGCATCGCATAAATCAGCGGCAGTGTGGGTTTTCCTTCAGCCAGATCATCGCCCAGATGCTTGCCGGTCGCGGCCTCATCGGCCGAATAATCGAGCACGTCATCAATGAGCTGGAACGCCGTACCCAGATGCATGCCATAGGTGGCGGCCGCAGCTTCCTCCGCCGCCGATGCTGAGGCCAGAATCGCGCCCAGACGCATCGCAGCTTCAAACAATTTTGCGGTTTTGTAGTGAATCACACGCATATAATTTTCGGCATCCACATCGGCGTCGTTGCAATTGAGCAACTGCAACACCTCGCCCTCTGCGATCACGTTGGTCGCATCGGCCAGCGTCTGCATGACGCGCAGCGAACCTACCTCAACCATCATCTGAAACGCGCGCGAATACAGAAAATCACCGACCAGCACGGAAGCTGCATTGCCGAACAGCGCATTGGCCGTTTCGCGACCACGGCGCAGCCCTGACTCATCCACCACATCGTCGTGCAGCAAGGTTGCGGTGTGAATAAATTCGACGACTGCCGCCAGTTCATGGTGATGCACACCAGTGTAATTAAACGCGTGGGCAGAGAGCACCACCAATGCCGGGCGCAGTCGTTTTCCGCCGCTGTTGACGATATATTCGGCAACCTGATTTACCAGCACCACTTCCGAGTGCAATTTATTGCGTATGACCTGATCGACTGAGGCCATATCGGCCGCCAGCAATTGATTGAAGTTATCCAACTTTCCGCCCTAATAAATTCTAAGTATCAGCAGCAGCTGAACGTTTGCGTATTGTCTCATAAAAAACCACTCAGCCGCACACACCAGACTTACACGCAGCTGACGTTAATCCGCTGTTTTCTCACCGCGTATCAGATACAGCCCGATCAATACACCCACGCCACTCAACAGCAATACGTAGTGCGCGGGAGCCATCGGATCGAGTGGCAGACACAGGCTCACGAGCACAGGCGTGAGCCCGCCGAATACCGCATAGGCGACATTGTAGGAAAACGACAAGCCGGAGAATCGAACCACGGGAGGGAAGGCGCGCACTGCGACTGAGGGGATCACACCGATCACGCCGACAAAGAATCCGCATAGCGCATACAGCGGATTGATGTACTGAGGGTTTACTGCCATCTGGCTATAAAACAGCATTGCCGTAAAACCCAACATCACGCAACCGGCAGCCAGCACACGTCCCGCGCCAAAACGGTCCGACAGCGCACCGAATACGATGCAGCCGACACTCAAAAACAAGGTAGCAATACTGCCGGCCTGTAACGCCACGGCTGCCGGAACGGCATACAGTTTTTGCACCAGAATCGGCGTCATTAAAATCATCACAACGATGGCTGCCGATAACAGCCAGGTCATCGCCATCGTCAGCACCACCGATGCGCGATGCGCCCGAATCACCGTTTTCAGCGGCAGCTCGTCAGCTAGCAACTGGCGCGCCTGCATTTCTTTGAATACCGGCGTTTCCTGCAGCCACTGGCGCAACCATACGGACAGCAAGCCGAACAATCCGCCTAGGATAAACGGCACTCGCCAACCCTCACTGAGCAATTCTGCCGGCGAATACAGTTTATGAACCGCTGTCGCCACCAAAGAGCCCAGCAAGATGCCGCCCGTCAACCCTGCCGTGAGCGTCCCGCAGGCAAAACCTACATGTTTTGCAGAAACATGTTCCGAGACGAATACCCAGGCACCCGGCACTTCACCGCCGATCGCCGCACCCTGCATGATGCGCAAGGTCAGCAGAAAAATCGGTGCCCAGATACCGATCACCGCATAGGTGGGTAAGAGACCGATTGCCAGCGTCGGCAGCGACATCAGCAGAATACTCAGCATAAACATGCGTTTTCGCCCCAATAAATCGCCGAAATGCGCCATCACGATGCCGCCCAGCGGGCGCGCCAGATATCCCGCTGCGAAAATACCAAAGGTTTGCAACTGCCTTAACCAGTCAGGCATATCGGATGGGAAAAACAACTGTCCGATAACCACGGCGAAGAAGACGAAAATGATGAAATCGTAGAACTCCAGCGCCCCGCCTAAGGCAGACAGCACCAGCGTTCGATAATCGTTGCGACTCAGAGACGACATGCACACCCTCCTAAAAAATTGCAAGACTGACAAATGAAAATGGCCCAGGATTTACGCCTGAACCATTTTATTTGGTGGGTCGTCACGGACTTGAACCGTGGACCAAAGGATTATTAGTCCAGGAAATCCATTATATTTCATTTTCTTTAAGTTCTCCGAAGCTGTTTTAATAAGCCTGTAATGTAAGCGTCCGGCCATCCCACCTAGTCAGACAATTCGATTTATGCAGCAGATGGGGGGCCGACTAAATAGCCTTCGATCAGGCCTTGCCCGCCGGGTAGCGGCTATTGTTGATAAATCCACTGCCTCAATTCCAACTTTATTTAATTTGAGTCGCAATCGAATACCTTACAAATTTGGTGTGCTATTATATTCTAATAATTGCAGCAGAATATTTGAGCAAACATACGAGTCCGTGCGCTTGCGTTTTTTCATCATTTTATTTGTAAAGCCCTCTTCCATCGTGGCGTCTCACACTCGCGCTGCACAAATTGTTGAGGCCGACCGAATATTGACCCAGCGTGCCGACTTTCGGTTGACCCAGG
>JBAXJT010000061.1:0-14533 GCA_037137715.1 Nitrosomonadales bacterium | reverse complement strand
GCGGTAAGCCGTTGGATTTACTTCTTAATTTGGATAGGGTTATTTATTTGTGACGTGTTCAACAGCTTCAACAGGCTCGGTGGAGCTGATCAGTTTGTATACAACGCCGATCACCAGCAGTGCGGCCAGCAGAAGTCCGTAATGCAGCGGGCTGAAATTTGCGCCTGACCCGCCCGGTGCGCTGATCACTTGCACCGGCTGCACGATCATCTCGCGGATCACCGAAATCATGGCGACTTCGACAAATACGCGCACCGAGGTTCGTCCCGTCTGCAGGTAATGCATTTCGGCTGAAATCAGCGTCGAGAGCGTCCAGAGGATGAACAGCGAACCTAGTGCATGAAAAAATCCGCTGGTCGCATTGCCCGCATTCCATGCGTCTAAGGCTCGCGCGCCAAAATCCCAGATCACCATGATACAGGCGATACCCAGTGCCAGTGCCAGCAGCACGTGGATGAACTGGTTGAAATTTTTCATGCTGTTGATCAGTTTTTGTTCGAACATGGGACGCTCATGTGTTGAAAAATGGACAGACCCTGTCTGTATGGGGTGCAGTGTAGTGAGTTTTTGCCGGTTTGTGTACCGGACTTAAGCTGCGTTGATGCTCCAGCCTGATTGTACGGTGTCGTGCACCTGGGGCGACCGGGAAGCCTGCAGTCGGGCGATATTTTGTTCGGCAAGCCTGATGCTGACGGCATCGAGGTGAAATTCGAGACGCAGCTCGAATTCTCGCGTCTGGCCCGGCAGCAGCCGTTCGATGCGCCCCTGATCGCGCTCGAAACTACGCGGATTGGGATAATTGGTGCCGGGTTCAAGTCCCGTGACATAGCCGTCCTGCATGGCCGCAGTGTCCTTCCAAAGCGTGAAACAGGGCAGCTGAGTCAAGTAAAAATGGATGCTCACGCCCATCGTGCCAGCTGCATTTTTGAGCAGCACCTGAGTTGCGCCTGTTTCATCGCCTGACAGCGCCATGAAATAGACCTGCTCTTCAAAGCCCGCTTGAGGTGCTGCGTATTTCGACCATATCAGTGCATCTTTTGCCGCATGATGAGTGCGCGGCACCAGCGTTTTGACAGGGGCTAACACCTGAGCGCCTGCTTCGAGCAGCGGCGGGCCGAAGTTGATGTGATACAGCAGCTGAAATTCGGCCGGCAAGGCGGACGGATTGCTCACCCGGTCGCGGATGACAATTTCGGCGGAGCCGTGCCGTGTGCTGACCGATGCGCAAAGCGCAAGCTTCTGTGATTTAAAGCGCGCTTCGTCAACCTGCCCCTCAATGCGGATTTCGTCACCCTCAACCTTTGTTGTCACGTCCTGTGCCGGTAGATTGGCAATACGGCCGTGCAGCGGATATTTTAATTTTCCAGTCGCATCAAATTCAGGTGCGCCATTGCTCTCAAGACCGCAGCGGCATAGCAGTTCGTCAAATCCTGCCAGCCAGCCTAGCCCGCTCTCTTCATGTAGCGGTACATGCTGCGGATGCACGGGACCTCGCACCGGCGAATGCCAGCCGATTTCGATGCCGTCCAGCCATACTTTCCAGATGCTCATGCCCCGCTCGGGCAACAGCCAGAATTTCATGCGGCCATTGTCGACCTCGATGATCTCCATGCCGCCGTGCAGTCCGCCTTTCAGTGTGCGGCGGGTCACAAACTGCGCGGGATCGTTTGAGTGGTCAGCGGATATGCCGGTCTGATGATCCACGGTCAGCCCTTCAACAATTGGTGAACTTCATCAGCAGTGGGCGGATAAGGGCCCGCTTTCGTTGCGGCAAGCGCTGCTGCCGCCGCTGAAATTTGCAAATGAGTCGCATTCGCAGCATCAGGCTCGAGCAGCAGACTGCTCATCCATCCCGCCATCGACGCATCGCCGCAGCCGACTGTATCGACGACCGTGACTTGATAGGCCGGTTGCTCAACTATTTCTTTTTTCGTGAATAAGGTCATTCCCTCGGCGCCGCGCGTCAGCAGTATCTGTGCATCCGGAGCCAGTGAGCGCAGTGCCGCCAAACCTTCCGCAGGCGAGTGCTTGGGAAACAGACCTGTCAAATCGTCGTCCGATACCTTGATGTAACTGGCGAGGGACGCCATCGTCCGGAAGGTTGACGGGTAGTCTGGCGTGTACGCCATCTCGCGAAAATTGGGATCGAACGCGATGCGCTTGCCCGCTTTTTTTGCCGCAACGGCTTCTGCAACCAGCAGGCCAGCGAGCGGCTGGCGCATCAGGCTGATGCCGCCAAAGTGCACCACTTCGACGTCATTACGCCAGCCTTTGGGCAGCCGTGCCGGATCGAAGTGCAGATCTGCGCTGTTGTCGCCGATGAAAAAATACTGAGGGGGGTGTTGCGAGGCGACCATCGCCAGCAGAGGGGATGCGTTGCTGCGCTGCAAAAAGCGGCTGTCCAGACCGGCGGCCTGCCCTTCAAGGGCTAACTGCTCGCCAAATAGATCGCAGCTCACCGCACCGGCAAATGCGGTCGGCACGCCGAGTCGGGCGCCCGCCCGCGCCACATTCCAGCATGCGCCGCCGGGGATCGCGAGCCAGTGGCCGTCCGGTTGTCGCAACATATCGGTTAGCGCTTCACCGAATACCACGTATCTGGGGAAATTCATGGCATTCAGTGAAACAGCGCGATGTCTTTGAGGGCGTCGGTCGCACCCGGCAGATTGTCCGGATTGATCGCGCCTGTGATCAGGCCGACGATTTGTTCCGGATTGCTATCCGCGGCGAGTACGGAGGCGATGATGCGCCCCTGACGGAATACCCAGATGCGATCGACCAGATCGAATACCTGACGCAGGTTGTGGCTGATGATAATCAGCGGCACGCCGCGCTGCTTGAGTCCCTTGATGATTTCCTCGACGCGCGCGGTTTCCTGTATGCCGAGCGCGGCGGTGGGCTCATCCAGTATGATCAGCTTCTTGGCGAAGCCTGCGGCACGGGCAATCGCCACGCACTGGCGCAGCCCCCCTGACATGCCGCGCAGCGTTTCGCTCATGTCCTGAATCTTGACGCCAGTGGTTGCCAGCATGTTGACCGATTCTTCGCGCATCGCCTTGTGATTCAGAATCGACAGCGGCCCCAGATTGAAACGGACTTTTTCGCGGCCCAAAAAAATGTTAGCCGGCACATCGAGATCTTCGGCCAGCGCTAGGGTCTGGTATACGGTCTCAACGCCCTGATCGCGTGCATCGAGCGGTGAGGAGAAATTCACCACCTCGCCATCCAGGCTGATTTCGCCGTGATTGGGTTGTTCGGCACCGGTGATCAGGCGCACGAAGGTGCTCTTGCCTGCGCCGTTGTCGCCAACGATCGCTGCGTGCTCGCCGGGGTCGAGTGAGAAATTGGCCTCGGTCAGCGCCTTGACGCCACCGTAGTGCTTGGTCAGACCGCGAATTTTCAGTATCGGTGTGTTCATAGCAGTCTCCTATTTGCGCAACAGACGCTGGCGACGAATCACGTCGATCCAAACGGCGATGATAACGACGGCGCCGATGGCCATCATTTGTTTAAATTGAGAAATTTCAAGTAAATTCATACCATTACGTATCATGGTGATCAAAATGGCTCCGAGCAGACTGCCGATGATGCTGCCTCTGCCACCGAACAAGGACGTGCCGCCTAGAATGACCGCCGCAATCGCATCGAGTTCGAACATCTGCGCGATTTTACCGCTGGATGAGTCCATACGGCCGATCAGCACGATGGCCGCCAGCGCGCAGCACAGGCCGGAGACGACATAGACGCCCAGCTTGTACCAGCGGATGTTGATGCCGACCTGGCGTGCGCCCATTTCATTTGAGCCGATCGCGTAGACGTAGCGCCCGAGTTTGGTGCTGGACAGTACGAAAGACATCACGATATAGAACGTGGCCATGATGACGATGGGCATAGGTAAAAAGCCGAACAAATCGCCGTAGCCGATAAACGGGAACGGATCAGGCAGGCCGGACATGTCGAAGCCGCCGGTGGCATCGAAGGCGAGTCCGCGCCACAGCGTGAGTCCGCCCAGTGTCACGATGAAGGACGGAATGCCGACAAAGGCGACCAGATAGCCGTTGAAGATGCCGACCGCAGCGCCGATGGCGAATGCGGCCAGTATTGCCATGTAGGGATCTATGCCCAATTTGACCATCATGTAGCCGGCAACCGCGCCGGAGAGTGCGGTGAGCGAGCCTACCGCCAGATCGACGCCGCCGGTTAAAATGACGAACGTCTGTCCGCCGGCAAGCAAGGCGATAACGGATGCCTGCACCAGAATATTGCTCAGGTTGCGACCGTTAAAAAAATAGGGGGAAGCGAATGACAGCAAAATTCCCAATACCAGTACCGCGACCAGCGCGCCGTACCATTCCTGTCTGGCGAGTGTTTTCATGATTTTCTCCGGGTGACGGGACGGCCTTGCGGCCATCCCGGATTGGTTACTTCACTTTCATGAATTGCGCAACGCCGGAATCTTTGGCGAACTTATCCACGTTGGAGGGCAGCACCAAGTAGGCGCCTGTATCGATGCGTTTTTCTACTTTCTGCTTTTTGGCAGCAGAAATGGCGGTTTCAACGCCTACCTGACCAATTTTAGCCAGCATTTGCGCTGCATTCGCTTGCTGCCAGCCGCGTTTCATCATGTCGAGACCGCCGGGTGAGCCGTCAAATCCCGCCAGCTTGATTTCACCGGGTTTGATACCGGCCCCCTTCATTGCGGCAACCGCTCCTAAGGCGCCGCCATCCCACGCGCAGGCGATCAGTTTGATGTCGCGATTAGCGCGCAGCGCGGCTTCAACGCCGTTTTGCGCCTGAGTCTGATCCCAGGTCGTCGAGACTTCGACGATTTTCACATTGGGGCGTTTTGCTTTTAAGGCGTCGACAAAGCCCTTCTTGCGCTCCTGACCGGTTGATTGCCCCTGATCGCCGGTGACGTAGATAACTTTGTCACCATCTTTGAGCTGATCGACCGCCCAGTTGCCCTGCACATTGGCGGCCTTGATGTTGTCAGTCGCCACGTAGCTAGTGATGTTCGCGCCGTTAACGGCCGTGTCCACGGCGACGACCGGAATGCCGGCGGCTAACGCACGGTTAACGGCCGGGGCAATCCCCGCGCTGTCGACCGGCGCGATCGCAATCGCATCGACATGGCGGGTGATCATGTCTTCGACGATGGCCAGTTGTTTCGACAGTTCACCGCGCTCAGCCGCCAGCTGGATGAATTTAACGCCGGCTTTTTTACCTGCCGCTTCAGCCCCGCCGTTGATCAGCGTCCAGCCTTCGTTGGTGTTACCGTTGGTGATGTATGCGATGGTCAGTTCCGCGTGTGCGGCAGGAATCAGGCCTATCAGTACCAAGGCTGCACAGCATGCTTTATATTTGATGGTCATTTTGTCGTCTCCTGAATGATTGATATCGAATTTCAAACGCGGCTTACCACCATGCTTCGATTTGTACGCCCGCTGTCGTGGCTGATGTACGGCCGTTCAAGCCAAAGGTGGCTACATTTGCAGTGGCTGCGGCGGCATTCCAGCTGGCGCGGGTCACGTAGAAACGCATTTCAGGGCGTGACCAGAAATCCGGCGCCATCGCTAGGGTAGGCGCGAAAGTGAACTTGTTCAAGGTCTGACTGGCTTGTCCGTCTATGCTGCGACCGGTCGAGCCGACTTCAGCCAGCAGTTTGAAATTGTTGGTGATGGCGTAAGAGATCCGTCCGCCCAGGGAAGCGTCACGGGTGTTGATGCCGTTTTGCGGGCCGCCTTCGATCTTGCCGTTTTGCAGCGCGACCACTGCCTGACCGCCAAACTTGCCGGTTTGCCAGTTGATCGACTCGCCGATACGCGTGCTGTTCATGCCGGGCAGTTGGCCCGTACCGAGTATGCCTGTGTTAGTGGCAAGCGTACTTGCATCTCCT
The DNA here is from genome assembly GCA_037137715.1 of Nitrosomonadales bacterium. Lineage (GTDB taxonomy): Bacteria > Pseudomonadota > Gammaproteobacteria > Burkholderiales > Gallionellaceae > Gallionella. Next base: position 8,637 of record JBAXJT010000061.1, on the reverse strand, counting down.
AGTCCCTGAAATTGACCGTTCATGTCGGCATGACCGCTGGCCACCTGTAAAAAGAAGGTGTTGGTGAGGCCCTTGACGAGGAAGTCAGTCTGATTGTGGGACAGGGAGAGGCTGGATCCTGGCGTGCCGTATGTGAAATTGCCGCTGACCACCGTGCCCAGTATCCGGATGACGCCACCTTCATTGCTGTGAATATCGGATAAATCGACATTGATGCGGCGTGCATTGTTTTGCGCGGAGTTTTTGTTGTCGAGTGAGCCGCCGTTGAAGATGCCCACGCCCAGCTTGGCAAATCCCAGGCCATAGTTGGTCACGCCGGCGCCTGTATTGAGGCCGTAATCCATGAAAAATTTATCAACGATATGGACGTCCTGAATACGCAAACGGCGTTGACCTGCCCAGAATTTTGCTTCCGGTGCAAAATCGAGGCCCGTCATTTCGGCAAAGGCCTGTTGCGTGCCGGTCACGCCATTCCATACGGTGGGCATATAGTCTACGCTCCACTTCAGTCCGTTGCCCATGTCGAAGGTTTTTTTGATTTCCAGTTCGAAACCGATATCGCCTTCATTGCCCAGGCGATATTTTTGCATGTCGCCGCCCAGCGTATAGCCGCCACGGGGCATGCCAACCGCGCTGGAGGAAAAGCCGCCACGGGTGTAACCCATAACTTCCAGTCCGCCAATATCCACGGCCTGAGCCGGTGTGCAGGCGATCAGTATGGCGGCCAGTGACGATAAACGGAACAAACGATCGGTGTTAGAGCTGCGCATTATTTTTATCATTTCAAACTCTCCCTGATGTATTCATAAAATTTAACTGCGCCGGAGGTGTCCGGCATAGCTGTCTTACGCCTTTAAAGTTACACGTGATAACTATTTTTTGACAGGCTTGTGGATAAATTGCTTCTGCCCGCTTGTAACGAATATTTAACAAGCCATTAATAATGCAGTCACAGGCCACGGAACAAACTTTACACGTGTATTTAATTTGATGTCAAGTAACCTGTGTAAAATTTTTTATCTGATGTAAAATGCCGACAACGAATTATTTATTAACACGTGTATATGATGAAGAAATCAAAGGGTGGAATTGAATCGGCTGCGGTTAGCCCGGAGGCATCCGCAGAGAAACGGAAAATGGTGCGGGATACATCAACAACCGGCAGGGTCACCATGCAGGATATCGCCATGCTAGTCGGGGTATCGCGGATCACGGTGTCGAAGTATTTCAACGGCAATCAGGGGATCAAAGCGGACACGCGCCGGCGCATCGAGAAGGCATGCGCGGATTTGCATTACGTCCCGGATCCGCTGGCCGTCAGTCTGGTCAAGGGGAAGTCGCCGCTGATCGGCGTGGTGATTCCAGTGATCAGCGAGCCTTTTTTTGCTGAAGTGCTCAGCGTGATCGAAGAGGAGGCGGCAGGCTTGGGGTTGCGCGTGGTGATTCTATGCTCCTACAACGACCCTGCGCGGGAAGCTGCGGCATTGCTGGCTTTGCGCGCGATGAAAGTGCACGGCGTGGTGTTTACCCCGGTGGCCTCCGAAGATAATGTCACCTTGCTCAGTCGTCTGGAACAGGAGATGCGCATTCTGTATCTGGACAGTTATCTGAATTCTGAGTGTCATTTTGTCATGAATGACAACCTGCAAAGTACGGGGCTGATTACCCGCTATTTGCTGAGCCGCGGTCATCGTCCTGCATTTCTGGCAGCTCCTCCCGTGGCGAACCCGTCGGGGCCTGAGCGTATTGCCGGATATCTTGACGCGATGCAGGAGGCGGGCGCTCAGCCGTTTTTGATTCCGCTCTCCAGTACCGGTGCCACCTGGGAGTTTGAGACGTTCGCGATGAATCACATGTTGAGTTTTTTAGGGACCGGCGAGTGGCTCAAGGAGAAAAAGACCGCGCTGATCTGTGCGACCGACCGACTGGCCATCGGTGCGATGGCGGCATTCAGGAAATTTGGATTAGAGCCGGGGCGCGATGTGGCGATCGTCGGGCACGATGACCTGCATGTCTGCGAGTTTCTCTACCCTGCGCTAACCACGGTCAAGCAGGATGTAACGTCGATTGGTCGCGCCGTGATTGAGTTTTTCGGGCTGGATGAAAGCGAGGTGTCGGCCGATACGCCGTATTTCCAGAGAAAATTTGCCGCACGTCTGGTGGTTCGCGACTCCTGTTTACCGACGCTCAACAGAACCGTGCGATTCCCTGCAAAATGAAAGGGCTATGTGGCGCTTTACAGCAATGTCCCTTTGCGCGTAAATAAATTCAACCGCAGCGCGAGCAGGAAATTTTGATATGGTTAAGGTGGCGTTGATCGGTTACGGGTATGCGGGGCAGGTTCTACATGCGCCGCTGATCGCCAGTGTTTCCGGCATGCAGCTGATAGCGATTGTTTCAGGCCGGCCGGACAAAGTGCTGGCCGATTACCCGCAGATGACGGTGTGCGCCACGATCGATGAATTGCCCTCTGGGGTCGATCTGGTTGTGATTGCGACCCCTAATCATAGCCATTTTGAACTGGCTCAACGAGCCTTGCTTGCCGGCAACCATGTCGTCGTCGACAAGCCTTTTACCGTGACGGCGGCGCAGGCGCGGGAACTCAGCGTACTGGCGGAAAAAATGGGACGGGTATTGTCGATATTTCATAACCGTCGCTGGGATGCCGATTTTATGACCCTGCGCGACGTGATTGCCAGCGCACAACTGGGCGAACTTGTGAGTTTCGAGTCGCGCTTTGACCGCTATAGACCTGAAATCAATCCGCGGTGGCGCGAGCAGTCGGGGAGCGGTACGGGGCTGTGGTACGACCTGGGTCCGCATCTGGTGGATCAGGCCGTTCAACTGTTCGGGCGTCCGATGTCAGTCGAGGCTGATTTTGCGATGCAGCGGCCGGGTGCCGAGGCCATTGACTATTTCAAGGTGGACTTGCATTACAAACGGCTTTGCGTGAGCCTTAATGCCGGCATGTTGTCATCCGCCGAGACGCCACGCTATGTGCTGAAGGGGAGTGGCGGTAGTTATACAAAATTCGGGCGCGATGTGCAGGAGGCGTCGCTCAAACACGGCGAACTGCCAGGTTGCGACGGATGGGGCCAGGACCCGCGCTCTGGCGTGATGCAGAAGCCACGCGAATTGGAGGCATCGGCCGTGCCCAATTTACCGGGCGACTATCGCCGTTTTTACAGCATGATGAGAGATTGTATTGCGCTGAACACCGCAAATCCGGTGCCGCCGGATGAGGCTGTACGGGTCATGGTGTTGATCGAGCTGGCATGTGAAAGCGCTCAAATGCAGCAGAGAATTTTTGTCTCCGGTCATGCGTAGCGGTCGTTTTCTTTATCCATGCGCCGGTATTGCACGGCTTCGGCAATATGGGGTGTCTGCAGGGCATCGCTGCCGGCCAGATCGGCGATGGTGCGCGCCATTTTAAGGACGCGATGATAGGCGCGAGCGGACAGGTCAAGGCGGGCAATTGCCAGTTTGAGCAGCGCTTCCCCTTCGGCGTCCGGTATACAAAGTGCATCCAGTTCGGTGACGGAGAGCTGCGCATTGGGTTTATGCTGCCGGTCAATCTGGCGCTGGCGCGCTGCCTCCACGCGAGCCTGAATGTCTGAGCTGCCTTCGCCGGCCGATCTTTTGAGCAAATCGTGCTGCGGCACGGCGGGCACTTCAATCTGGATATCGATGCGGTCGAGCAGCGGGCCGGAAATTTTGCTGCGGTAGCGCGCAATCTGATCAGGCGTGCAGTGGCATCGCCCGTTGTAGTGGCCAAAATAGCCGCAGGGGCAGGGATTCATCGCGGCGATCAGCTGGAACTGTGCGGGAAATTCGGCGTGGCGGGCGGCGCGCGAGATGGTGATGTGTCCGGATTCGAGCGGTTCACGCAGCACTTCGAGCACGCTGCGCTCAAATTCGGGCAGCTCATCGAGAAACAGTACGCCGTGCATTGCCAACGACACTTCCCCGGGTCGCGGGTTACTGCCTCCACCGACCAGCGCAACGCCGGACGCCGTATGGTGCGGCGCTCGATAGGGGCGCGTTTTCCATTTTGCAATGTCAAAATTGCCGCCCAAGGATTGCAGCGCCGCGCTCTCCAGCGCCTCTTCGTTTGTCATCTGCGGCAAAATGCCGGGAAAACGCGCCGCCAGCATCGACTTTCCGGTGCCGGGCGGCCCGATCATTAAGACACTATGTCCGCCTGCCGCGGCAATTTCCAGCGCGCGTTTGACATGCTCCTGACCTTTTACTTCGCTAAAGTCCGGATAGTGTGGCGTGATGGTCTGCGGCCGGCTGTGGTAGGGTTCGATTAATTCTCGCCCTGCCAGATGCGCTGCTACCTGTAGCAGCGATTTGGCGGGATAAATCACGGCGTGTTCCACCAGCGCGGCTTCTGCGGCATTGGCTTCAGGCAGGATGAAAGCGCGTCCGGAGGTGACTGCGCGACAGGTCATCGCCAGCGCGCCGCGTACCGGGCGTACTTCACCTGTGAGGGCGAGCTCACCTGCATATTCATACAGGCCGAGATTGTCGGCGGGAATTTGTCCGGTAGCGGCCAGGATGCCCAGCGCAATCGGCAGATCGTATCGCCCGCTTTCTTTGGGCAGATCGGCGGGCGCTAAGTTGACGGTGATCCGTCTGGCGGGAAAATCAAACTGGCAGTTTTGCAGCGCGGCACGCACCCGTTCGCGGCTCTCTTTAACTTCTGTTTCAGGAAGTCCGACGATGGTAAAGCCTGGCAATCCGTTGGCCAAATGCACCTCGACAGTCACCAGATCGGCTTCCATCCCGTCGAGTGCGCGGCTGTAGAGCACCGCGAGGCTCATCTCGTCATTCCCGCGCAGGCGGGAATCCAGCAATCAATTAGGCTCGACAGCATCGCGCTGCGCTTCGAGTGCTGCTACCCGCGCTTCGAGTGCACTGAGTTGTTCACGTGCACGCAGCAGGACTTGAGATTGAATATCGAACTCCTCCCGCGTCACCAAATCGAGTTTGCTAAACCCTTGCGTGAGCAGGGCGCGTACATTTTTTTCGATGTCTTTAGCGGGGCCGCTTTCAGCCGCCTGACTTAATTTAGCAGTGATGTCATCGAAAATTTTTGCATTCAGCATGGTTAAGACTCCTTTGAGGTTAATGCTTTTGAATAGGTGCGTAGCGCCCAAGTTGTGGCGTTTGAATCTGAATTTTTGCCAGTGTAGCAAAACTGGTGCAGGCAGGCACAAAATCAGTGCATATTGCCAAAATGATGTGCGCATATGGTGCGCGGTGCGAGTATGTAAAACCGGCAATTATTCGCAATATATTGATTTTAAATAACTAAATAATTGTGGCACGCATCCTGCTTATAGGAATATGCCGGAAATCAATTTTTTAATCTTTATGAAGGAATCATCATGTTGAAAAGCAAATTACTGAACACTCTTATACTGGCTGCGATGGCAGTTCCTTGCGTTGCAATGGCTGAAGATGCCGCACCTGCCTCCCCATGGTCTGCCAACGTGGGTGTCGTGAGCGATTACGTGTTCCGTGGCATTTCACAAACTTCTCATAAGGCCGCAATACAAGGCGGCGTTGATTATGCGCATGCCAGCGGATTTTACGCAGGGGCGTGGGGATCAAACGTGAGCTGGATCGCGGATACCGGTGCCGTCGCAACCGGAAGTGTCGGTGTGGAGTTAGATACCTACCTAGGTTTCAAGAACGCTTTCGCGGAAGATTTCAACTATGACGTGGGTTTCATCCGTTACAACTACATCGGAAGTTATACCCCTGCTGTTGGTTTTGCGAAAGCGGATACCGATGAAGTTTACGGTGCGATCGGTTACAAGTGGTTCACTGCTAAGTATTCCTACGGTCTGGGTAATTTCCTGACGGTTCCTGGCGCTAAAGGCACGAACTATCTTGAACTGAATGCCAGTTATCCTATTGCCGATAGCGGATATACCGTTGCAGCTCATGTCGGTAGACAAACTTACAAGGGAGCTGGGGCTGATGCTGCCGCAGCATTTACGACGGGCGCGCCAGGTACAGGAACACCGACTTACAGTGACTACAAAGTGGGCGTCACAAAAGACATCAGCGGTTATGTACTGGGCTTGGCTTACACCAGCACTAATGTGAGCTCGTTCTACACGACGCCCGTTGCCACCACCAACTCGCAGTTAGGTAAAGGTACGGCTGCACTGTCTGTAACTCACGCGTTTTAATTGATATCGGGGCGGTGTAAATGCCGCCCCTCTACGGGAGAATATGATGAAAATGGTCACAGCGATTATCAAGCCGTTCAAGCTTGACGAAGTGCGTGAAGCCCTCTCCGCGATTGGCGTGCAGGGTATCACCGTCACCGAAGTTAAAGGGTTTGGCCGGCAAAAGGGGCATACCGAGTTGTATCGCGGCGCGGAATATGTGGTGGATTTTCTGCCTAAGGTCAAACTGGAAGCGGCCATTAGTGCCGACCAGCTGGACCGCGTGCTCGAAGTCATCGAAAAGGCGGCTCAAACCGGCAAGATTGGCGACGGTAAAATTTTTGTGCAGGAAATCGAACAAGTGATTCGCATACGTACCGGCGAAACCGGTTCGGATGCGCTTTAAGGAGATCGAAATGAAAACGAAACAAAGTGGAGTTTCTGCGAAGACAGCGAAAACCAGCTGTTACGCCGTAGCTAAAAAAATATTCGCTTCATTTATGCTGATAGCCGCGCTATGCGGACTGTCGGCGCCCGGCTTCGCGGAAGAGGCGGCGTCCGCTGTCGTATCGGCGACGGAAGCAGCACCTACTATGGCTGTTGTGGCTGAAGCGGTTTCAGCCGTGGCTGCCGCTCCGGTTATTGCATTGGTTCCGAACAAGGGCGATACCTCATGGATGCTGGTGGCAACCTTGCTGGTGATCATGATGTCGATCCCGGGACTGGCGCTGTTCTACGGTGGCCTGGTGCGCAGCAAAAACATGCTGTCGATTCTGATGCAGGTGTTCAGCATCTTCGCGTTGATCACCGTGCTTTGGGCAATCTACGGTTACTCGCTGGCGTTCACCGAAGGCAATGCGTTCATTGGCGGCTTCGATCGACTGTTCCTGAAAGGCATCTTTGATCCGTTGACGGGTTCTGTGGCGAATGCGGCGACCTTTAGCAAGGGCGTGGTGATTCCTGAGTTCATCTTCGTGGCGTTTCAAGCGACTTTCGCTGCCATCACCGTGTCGCTGATCGTCGGTGCTTTTGCTGAACGGATGAAGTTCTCCGCAGTGATGTTGTTCTCAGGTCTGTGGTTTACGTTCGCCTACTTGCCGATTGCCCACATGGTGTGGTTCTGGACAGGTCCTGATGCAATCAAGGATGCGGCAACCCTGGCGGTTGAAACTGCAAAGGCCGGCTGGTTGTTCCAAAAGGGTGCGCTGGACTTCGCGGGTGGTACCGTGGTGCATATCAACGCAGCGGTTGCAGGTCTGGTTGGTGCGTTTATGGTTGGCAAACGTATCGGTTACGGCAAGGAACCTATGGCACCGCATAACCTGGTGATGACCATGATCGGTGCGGCACTGTTGTGGGTGGGCTGGTTTGGTTTCAATGCAGGCTCTGCGCTGGAAGCGGGCGGTACTGCTACCCTGGCGTTTGCTAACACCTTCATCGCTACGGCTGCTGCTGTGTTGACCTGGTTGGCGGCTGAATGGCTGCTCAAGGGCAAGCCTAGTTTGCTGGGTGCGGCATCCGGTGCAGTTGCAGGTCTGGTCGCCATCACACCCGCTTGCGGTTGGGTTGGTATCGGTGGTGGTATGTTCATCGGCGCACTCTCAGGTGTCGTGTGTTTCTGGGGTGTAACCGGCCTTAAGAAGCTGCTGGGTGCGGATGATGCGCTCGACGTGTTCGGTATACACGGTATCGGCGGTATTCTGGGCGCATTGCTTACCGGGGTATTCAATACCTGGAGTATGGGCGGCACCGGTATCGCTGACTATGTAAACAACACCGTTGTAGACACTGTCATCGCGGATCAGGTCTGGATACAGGCTCAAGCCGTACTGACCACAGTAATCTGGTCGGGTGTGGTGGCTTTCGTCTGCTACAAGATTGTTGACCTGACCACTGGTCTGCGCGTCACAGCAGAAGAAGAGCGTGAAGGTCTGGATACTTCATCTCACGGCGAACGCGCTTACAACTACTAAGTTTTCCTTCTCCTCCCAGGAGCCATTCCCCGGCTCCATCTTTAGGGCACCGCATGGTGCCCTTTTTTTCATTCAGGAATAGGCGATTTATCGCCTTATATTCCGAGGGAAGCCCCCCGCGGGCTTCACATGAAATACAAGCACACAGTGCGACAATCATTCAGCAACTTAACGGTTTCATCGTTTAGTTGCGTGGGAAGCCCCTTGCGGGCTTTTCATGGGGAGGACCCCTGCGGTTCTCACGCTACAACTTGGGACCAAACCCTGACCCTGCCAACTTCGTGCATAGCTGTTACAAGCATGAACATCTACGCCCGATTTTGGTGCATGGAGCGGGGGGCGCAATTAATGCCTGTTGATTGATATTGGCTTTTTCAGTGGCACAGTTATTGCTTTAATTTCCGTATACGCAAAGTGGGATACCGACACGCGCATTCAAGTTCGAAGTGCAACAGCCGCTGGTTGCTTGGTGTAGCGTA
>JBAXJT010000060.1:0-14533 GCA_037137715.1 Nitrosomonadales bacterium | reverse complement strand
AAATACGCTACACCAAGCAACCAGCGGCTGTTGCACTTCGAACTTGAATGCGCGGCTTAATTCGGCGAATCGTTAAGGCAATTTGTACTGTTTTTCTTCAGTCGCTATATTTATTTATAAGTATAAGCTATTGATTATATTGGTGTGATCCAGGTAATCAGGTTTATTAATGCTATTTTAATCATGTTGTTACGTCGTAAGTGTGCATTGTTCCGGCTCGACCAGCAAAGGTCAGTGAGCAGTAATGATCGGGGAATATCTCCTGTGACAGTACGGGCTTAAATTGACATCTATTGCCAAAACACGGAAACTTCGCACTGTGCCGATTTGACATCAGCTTGCGGGGCACAGGTGGAGAGTAAAAACACTCCACTAAAACATACCAGCTAAAGCGAGGAAACCCGTTTTGGCTAAGCTAAACGGGGTTTTTATTTGGAGTTGCTTTGGCTAATTCTGTCGGTATCGTAAAAGCGCAGCGCGCTGTATTTGACACCCCGCTGACCTTTCGCAGCGGTGCTGTGTTGCCTTGCTATGAGTTGGTGTATGAAACCTACGGCACCTTGAATGAGGACAAGTCCAACGCGATTTTGATCTGCCATGCCTTGTCAGGGCACCATCATGTGGCGGGCTACTATGAAGGCGAGCCGGACAATACCGGCTGGTGGGACAACATGGTAGGCCCGGGAAAGCCGATCAATACCGATAAATTCTTCGTGTTGGGTTTAAACAATCTGGGTGGCTGTCACGGCTCAACCGGCCCCTCTTCGATCAATCCGGAAACAGGCGAGCCCTTTGGTGCGAGTTTCCCTGTGATCACGGTGGAGGATTGGGTTGAATCTCAGGCGCGCCTGGCCGATCGGCTCGAGATTCGCCGTTTTGCTGCTGTGGTCGGTGGCAGTTTAGGCGGTATGCAGGCCTTGCAGTGGTCGTTAGCGTTCCCCGACCGTGTGGCGCATGTGCTGGCGATCGCAAGTGCGCCGCGCCTGACGGCACAGAACATCGCCTTCAATGACGTCGCGCGCAACGCGATTCTGACCGACCCTGATTTTCACGGTGGCAATTATTACCAGCACGGTGTCGTGCCGACACGGGGATTGCGACTGGCACGCATGTTGGGTCACATCACCTACTTGTCGGATGATGCGATGGCGGATAAATTCGGTCGCAATCTGCGCACTGAACAATACAACTACGGTTACGAGGTCGAGTTTCAGATCGAATCTTATTTGCGCTATCAGGGCGACAAATTTGCCGCCTATTTCGACGCGAATACCTATCTGCTGATGACCAAGGCGCTCGATTATTTCGACCCTGCGCACCAAAGTGGCGGTAATCTGAATCAGGCTTTTGCGCACGCGAAGGCGGGTTTTCTGGTGATTTCATTCACGACTGACTGGCGTTTTTCGCCGCAGCGTTCGCGCGAATTGATCCGTCCGCTGCTGCACAACAAGCGTCCGGTCAGTTATGCCGAAATCACCTCCAACCACGGGCATGATTCATTTTTGATGGAGCACCCGCATTACTTCGACGTGGTGCGCGCGTATCTTGCCAATGTCTATTGTGAGGTGACTGCATGAGCATCGAATCGTTAGCCGCAGAACGCCCCGATTTTGCAGCAATTGCGGCCTGGATACCGAAGGGCGCCTCGGTGCTGGATCTGGGGTGCGGGGATGGCAGTTTGCTGCGCTATCTGAAGGAGACTCGCTCCGTGCGCGGCTATGGCGTGGAAATCAGCGATATGGATCTCGTCTCTTGCATCGCCAACGGCGTGAACGTGATCCAGAACGATCTGGATTCCGGCCTGTCGGATTTTGAGGACAATACGTTTGATTTCGTGATTCTGTCGCAGACGCTGCAGGCTACGCGCCACACCGAGGCGCTGATACAGGAAATGCTGCGGGTCGGTCGCGAAGGCATCGTGAGTTTTCCTAACTTCGGTTACTGGAAGAGTCGCCTGAACGTGATGCTGGGCAATATGCCGGTGTCGCGTGAACTGCCCTACCAGTGGTACGACACGCCTAATGTGCACCTGTGTACGCTCAATGATTTTGAGAGTTTTTGCCGCAAGTATTGCGTGAGCATTTCCGCGCGTAGTGTGATGACCGGCGGGCTCGAAGTGGGATTGCTGCCCAATTTGTTGGGTAGCACGGCTGTGTATCGTTTTCAGCGCGGCGTATGAGCGTTTTTCAGCAGCTGTTCACCCGCCGCATGTTGATTTGCGTGTTCACCGGCTTTTCTTCCGGCCTGCCCTTGTATCTGCTGTTCAATTTATTACCGGCCTGGTTGCGCAGCGAACACGTTGATCTGAAAACCATCGGCCTGTTTGCGCTGATTCAGTTTCCCTATACCTGGAAATTCATCTGGTCGCCGTTTCTCGATCGCTATGCGCTACCGATGCTGGGTCGCCGGCGCGGCTGGATGGTGTTGACTCAGCTAGGCCTTTTGGCGGTGATCGCCAGCATGGGTGGATTCTCGCCCGCCAGTCAACTCTCGACCATTGCCTGGTGTGCGACGCTGCTCGCCGTGCTGGGCGCGACGCAAGATATCGTGCTGGACGCTTATCGCCGCGAGCTCTTGTCAGACTCGGAACTGGGGCTGGGCAATGCGGTGCATGTGAATGCCTATCGTGTAGCCGGTCTCGTGCCGGGTTCTTTGTCGCTGATCCTTGCGGATTTTCTGCCCTGGGATCTGGTTTTTATTATCACGGCGCTGTTTATACTGCCGGGGATCGCAATGACGCTGATTATCCGGGAACCAAAAATTGCTGCGGCCCCCAAGACCTTGCGGGAAGCGGTGGTCGAACCGTTCCGTGAATTTATCAACCGGCAGGGGTGGCGGAGCGCAGGGCTTATCCTGGCATTTTTGCTGTTCTACAAATTGGGCGACAGTCTGTGCACCGCACTTGCCACGCCGTTTTATCTGGATATGGGGTTCTCCAAGACCGACATCGGTTTAATCGCCAAGAATGCAGGACTTTGGCCTGCGGTGATCGGCGGTATGCTGGGCGGACTGTGGATGGTGAAAATCGGCATCAACCGTGCCTTGTGGATTTTTGGCGTGGTGCAGGTTTTGGCGATTTTCGGATTCGCCTGGCTCGCCTCCGTCGGGCATCACGCTGAAATCGGCGCACTGGAGCGCACGCAACTGGCGGTGGTAATCGGACTCGAAGCGCTGGGCGTGGGATTGGGCACGGTGGCTTTTGTCGCCTTTATCGCCCGTACGACGCATCCGGCCTACACTGCGACGCAATTTGCGCTGTTCACCAGTTTAATGGCGATGCCGCGCACCTTTGCTAACGCGGCGACCGGCTGGCTGGTGGAATACATGGGCTGGAGCGGATTTTTTCTGCTCTGCGCCGTGATGGCGATTCCCGGCATGTTGCTGCTGCTGAAAGTCGCGCCGTGGAACGAGGATGCCGAAGCCTTGCAGGGGAATTTGGGTCATGCGGATCATTGATCTAAATGGTTGCCGTGTCCCGCCGTCACTGTTGTGAATTCTGCACTGTTCATTGCAATGAGTGCCATTAAGGTTGAGGGAAGTTATATCCGCCTGAGGCCAGTTAAATCGGCCTGGAAAAAGTTAAAACGGTCTGGAAAAAGTTAAAACGGCCTGAGGGAAGTTAAAGCAGCCTGATAAAATTAATCGCAGTCTGCGCAAAGTTATATCCGCATGATAAAACCTCCCGCAGCCTGAGGAAAGTTTTCGTGGTTTGATAAACCTACTTTTCGATAGGCCTATTCAGGGCGAGCGGCGAGTGTCAGGTGTTATTTATTGCAAAAAAGGCGTTCAGTGTTGGGTAGCGCAGCACAACTTTGAGTTCCTGCTTCATGCGCGTATTGCTCAGCCGTCTGGATTCATTCATAAACGACCACATCATCGGTGACACGGCTGTTTTCACCTCGGCACGCGATAGGCGCGGCGCGCGCGGCAGCGTGTAAGCATCGGCCACCGCGTCAAAGTAGTCGCCCATTTTCATCTCATCGTCATCGGTCGCATGATAAATGCGGCAGGGTTTGCCGCGCAGCAGGGCCGCCACCGCGATGCGGGCCAGATCTTCCGCATGGATGTGATTGCTGTAACTATCGTCGCCATCCGCAATGGCAGGCGCGCCTGATTTCAGGCGATCCAGCGGCAGGCGGTCTGCGGTATAGATACCCGGCACCCTGAGGATATTAGCGTTCACGCGGTTAGCTTTTGCCCAGGCGCGGATTTGCCGTTCCGCATCCACCCTTAGTATGCCGCGCATTGATGCCGGATTGACGACTCGCGTTTCGTTGATATGGGCGCCATGACAATCGCCGTACACGCCGCTGGTGCTGATATAAACCAGACGGCGAGGGCAGCTGCCGGCAGATAAAACGCTGAGCAGGTTTCGGGTGCGGGTATCCGTAGATCCTTTGGGCGCCGGCGGCGCAAAGTGCAGCACTGCATCGGCCAGCCCTTTAATGCATGACAAACTTTTTCGGTCATCCAGATCGCCGATGACAGGAATTGCACCCAGTTTACGCAACTGTTCGCCATAGGCCGGATTACGGATCAGCGCATACACGCGGTAGCGGCGGGTGAGGTGAGGGATCGCACGCCGTGCAATGTCCCCGCATCCTGTAATGAGTATTCGTTTCATGATTGAATTATGCGTTAAAATTCAACCTTACGCGTAACGCACTCTAAAACGGCACAGATCATGAACTTTCAGACCACGATACAGCCCAGCGGGCACCAGTTTTCCATCGCCGACAACGAAACTATCCTCGAAGCCGCGCTCAAAAACGGCTATACGCTGCCCTACAGTTGCCGTGACGGCGTATGCGGGGTGTGCAAGGGGAAAGTGTTGCAAGGCCAGATCGAGCACGGTCACGGCAGCGCACTGACGGAGGCTGAAAAAAGTGCCGGCATGGCCTTGTTCTGCTGTGCCAAACCGCAATCGGATCTGATCATCGAATGTCAGGAAGTGAATGCGGTCAGGGATATTCAGGTGAAGACCATGCCCTGCCGCGTGCACAGTATGGAAAAACCCGCGGAAGACGTGATGGTCTTGAAGCTCAAACTGCCGGCCAATGAGCGCCTGCAGTTTTTAGCCGGCCAGTACATCGACATCCTGTTGAAAGATCAAAAGCCCCGCAGTTTCTCGCTGGCCAATGCACCGCATACTGACGAGTTTCTCGAGTTGCATATTCGCAACATCTCAGGCGGCGCATTCACCCATCATGTATTCGAAGAAATGAAAGAGCGCGACATCCTGCGTTTCAAGGGGCCGTTGGGCACCTTCTTCCTGCGCGAAGACTCTGACAAGCCGATTATTTTTGTCGCCTCAGGCACCGGCTTTGCGCCGATCAAGGCGATTATCGAACACGCGCTGTATATCGGCATCAAGCGCCCTATGCATTTCTACTGGGGCGCGCGTAAGCTGTCCGATCTTTACATGCTGGAGATGGCAAAGCAATGGGAGGCGCAAGGCATACAGTTCACGCCGGTGCTGTCCGATGCGCTGCCGGAAGATAACTGGCAGGGTCGCACCGGGTTCGTGCATTGCGCCGTGCTGGAGGACTACAGCGATTTGTCACCGTATGTTGTGTACGCCTGCGGCGCACCGGTCGTTGTCGAAGCCGCTCACACCGACTTCACCACTACCCGCGGCCTGCCGAACGACTCGTTCTTCTCGGATGCCTTCACCTTCGCACCCAAGACGCCGGTAGCAGTGCCTTAATCCTAAAAACTTTTTAATCCACGAAAGTCACGAAACGAATCAATAAGTTACATAAATTCAGTGGGTCGCCTATCAGGTGACAGTGTCAACAACGATAGGTATCTGAATCTGTTCGTGTTTTTTCGTGTGGTTCGTGGACAACAGCTTTTCCCAGGTTAATCCGCCACTCTCAACAGCAAGCCCTTCAGGTACGCGCCTTCGGGGAAGCTGAGCAGCACAGGATGGTCGCCGCTTGCATGCAGGTGGCGAACGATCTGCGCGTCGACCCCCGCATCGAGTGCGGCGCCGGCGATGATCTTCTGGAACAGCTCCTCGCTGATACCGCCCGAACAGGAGTAGGTAAACAGCAAGCCGCCCGGACGCAGCAATTTGAAACCCAGCAGATTGATGTCCTTGTAGCCGCGCGCGGCTTTTTCGGCGAACGCGGCGGTCGGTGCGAACTTTGGCGGATCGAGGATGATCATGTCGAAGGTTTTCCCCTGATCGCGTAGTTTACGCAGCGCGACAAACACATCTGCCTCCTGCCATTCGGCACGCGATTCATCAAGATTGTTGCGGGTCAGGTTATCCGTCGCGATATGCAGGGCTTCGCCTGAGGCATCCATAGACAGTACGGATTTCGCGCCGCCGCGCAAGGCGTACAGCGAGAAGCCGCCCGTGTAGCAGAAGCAATTGAGTACGTCGCGACCTTCAGCCAGCGTTTCGGTCAGTTTGCGGTTGTCGCGCTGGTCCAGATAAAAGCCGGTTTTCTGGCCATCTGCCACATCCACTCGAAAACGCAGGCCGTGCTCGATCACTTCGACCGTGTCGGGTAGCGTGCCGCGCAACACGCCGCAGCGCAACTCCAGCCCTTCGAGCGTGCGCGAGTCCGAATCCGAACGTTCGTAGATGCAGGCGGGGTTGCACAGTTCCTGCAAGATGTCGGCGATCTGTTCGCGCCAGTGCTCTATGCCGGCACTGCCGATCTGCATCACCAGCACATCGCCATATTGATCCACAATTAGCCCGGGCAGTCCGTCCGATTCAGCATGGATCAGGCGCATACCGCTGCTGTCTTTTTGTAAATTCAGTCCGGTGCGGCCTGCAATCGCAGTTGCAATCTTGCGGCGGAAAAAGGCTGTGTCTATCGCCTCCTCCGGATTCCATGACCAGACACGTGCGGTGATTTGTGAGCCTGCGTTGTAGGCGGCCTGCGCGACAAATTTTCCGGTCGAGTCCACAACCTGCAGCGTGTCGCCGCTCACCGGTGTGCCGTCGATACGCTCTATCGCACCGGAAAATACCCAAGGGTGGCGGCGCAGCAATGATTTTTCACGCCCTTCTTTTAAGATGATGGCAGCCTGAGCCGTCGCATCACCTGCAACAGGCACGCTGCGCGACGAGGTGGCCGGTCGCACTTCACGTTGGGTGCGTTTGCGAAAATCGCGATTGCCCTGAGAGGTGCGGTGCGGTGTCGAAGGTGATCTGGTATTCGTTGGTTTGCTCATGGTTTTCTCTTGGCGCGCGGATGCGCGGCGTCGTAAATTTTGCTTAAATATTGAAAATCGAGGTGGGTGTAAACCTGCGTGGTTGAGATGCTGGCGTGTCCTAGCATCTCCTGTACGGCGCGCAAATCTCCCGAGGATTGCAGTACGTGGGTGGCGAACGAGTGGCGCAGCATATGCGGGTGCACGCTGCTGGTGATGCCCTGTTTGATGCCCCATTGCTTCATGCGCAGTTGCACCACACGCGGCGAAATACGTGCGCCTCGCGCCCCGACAAACAGGGCGCTCTCGTCACCATTGGCCAATTGCGGTCGCACAGCGAGCCATTCGTGCAGCGCACTGATGGCACAGCCGCCGAGCGGCACGATGCGGGTCTTGTGGCCTTTGCCGGTCACGCGCACTTCGCCCGCAGTGATGTCTGAGCGTATCGACTCAGCGTCAAGATCGATCAGCTCCATCAGACGCAGGCCGGAAGAATAAAATAGCTCAAACATCGCCTTGTCGCGTATTGAATCAGGCGCATCGGTTGGCAGGTCGACCATGCGGACCGCCTGATCGGGAGACAAGACCTGAGGCAAGGCACGGGCCGACTTCGGTGCGCGCAAGCCCACACAGGGATTGTCGGTAAAACCGTGATCGCGCAGCAGATAGTTGTAAAAGCCGCGCCAGGCCGAGAGCAGGCGTGCGAGCGAACGGCCTCCCAGTCCTGAGCTGTGTAGTTGCCCGATATAGCGCCGGATATGGCCGACTTTTAGATCGGCTAATGCGTGGCCAGCGCTTAGCTCAAACAGATGCGACAGATCGCGTGCATAACTCTCGGCGGTCAGCTTTGAGTAACGGCGCTCACCCAGCAGCCATGCCAGATACCCTTGCAAATACGCATGGTTAGGGTCCTGGCTCATGGCTAGGCGATCAGTGATCGAGGTAAGGGTGCAGCGCGCTGCCTACTGCATCGGCGATGCGTTGCAGGAATACGGTGCCCATTTCAGGATAGAAGCGTTGTTTTTCCTCAGACGCGAGCATCAGCAGGCCGACCGATACGCTGCCGGCATGCAGTGGCAGATAGGCGAAAGAATGCAGCAGGGCGGCACTTTCACCGAACCAGCTGGCCGTGTCGTGCGCGGCCTGATGCAGACAGACGGGTTTGAGCTGTTCGTCGGTAAACATCAGCACTTCCATGCTCGGCGGTGTCACCTGCCACAAATGCATTGCAACATGCGGGACGGAAAAAATTTCGCGCAACAGGTGCGGGATCATTTCCTGCAGCGTGGTCAAGTCGCGTGCGGCGAACAAAGAAACTGTGAATTCATGTACCTTGTTTTGCAGGGCTTCGTTTTCTCTGGCGAATTCGAGCATTTCGTACATCTGTTTTTCCAGCACTCTGTTCTTTTCGCGCAAAGCCAGCAGTTGTCGCTCGCCCAGTGAAATCGTGCGACCGCCATGCGGGTGTGCCAGTGTAATTTGCGCAAGCGTCTCGAGGTGCTCTTCGAAAAATTCCGGGGTGTTCAGCAAATAGTGTGCAACGTCTTCTGAATTCATGCTCATGCCTTATAAGTTAATTTCGCCTGAAAATACGCTGATCGCAGGACCTGTCATCAGCACCGGACTCTCTTCGCCGCGCCACTCGATGCTGAGCGTGCCGCCATGGGTGGCCACAGAGACCGGGCTGTCCAGCTGTCCGCGACGAATGCCGGCGACCACCGCCGCGCAGGCACCGGTGCCGCATGACAGGGTTTCGCCGGAGCCTCGTTCATAGACACGCAGCCGTATATGCTGACGATCCATGATCTGCATGAAGCCTGCGTTGACGCGTTTGGGGAAACTCGCGTGATGCTCGATCAGCGGCCCCAGCGTGCCCACTGCGGCGCTCTCCACATCGTCGACGACTTGCACCGCATGTGGATTACCCATTGAGACGATGCTGACCATCAGTGTTTGATCTGCAACGACCAGCGGCTGCATCACCTCAATCGTGCCGCCTGAAAAGGGAATCCGCGCCTCATCGAAGACCGGCGCACCCATGTTGACGACCACGCGCCCGTCGGCTTCCAGGCGAGGTCTGATCAGGCCGTTGTGGGTTTCGACGACGATTTCAGGTTTGTTAGTCAGCTTCTGGTCATGCACGAAACGCACGAAGCAGCGTGCGCCATTACCGCATTGTTCGACTTCGCCGCCGTCCGCATTGAAAATGCGATAGCGGAAATCTGCACTCACATCATGCGCCTTTTCGACCAGTAAAATCTGGTCGCAACCAACGCCGAAATGACGATCAGCCAGCAGACGCAATTGTTCGGTCGTCAGCGAAATTCGCTGGCGTACGCCGTCCAGCACGACAAAATCATTTCCCGCGCCGTGCATCTTGGTAAATTTCAACAACATTCTTAAACCCCCGCTCTATGTTCTACGCCGTGCCTAAAACAGCCCGTCGTGTGATCGTTGACCATGCCCGTCGCCTGCATCAGCGCGTAGCAGATCGTCGTCCCGACGAACTTGAAACCACGGCGCTTTAATTCGCGGCTCATCGCATCCGATTGTGCGGTACTTGCGGGCACATCTGCGAGGCGGCGCCAGTTGTTCTGTACCGGTTTGCCGTCGACGAATTGCCAGAGAAAACGGTCAAAGCTGCCAAACTCCTCCTGCACGCTGAGAAATTTCTGTGCGTTTATGACAGTCGATTGCACCTTCAGGCGATTTCTCACGATCCCTGCGTCGAGCAACAGCGAGGCTATTTTATCAGTGTCATACGCTGCAATGCGTGCGGCATCGAAATTATCGAAGGCGGCGCGGTAGTTTTCCCGTTTGCGCAAAACCGTAATCCAGCTTAGCCCCGCTTGCGCGCCTTCTAAAATCAAAAATTCGAACAGGCGTTGATCGTCGTGCAGCGGCACGCCCCATTCTGTGTCGTGATAGTGGCAGTATAAGTCATCACTGCCCGCCCAGGCGCATCGCACGGTCATGATAATGCGGCGCGGTCGCGCCAGAGGCAGCGATCCATCACGACGGTCATTCCTGCGTTTTGCGCACGCTGTGCCGCAGCTTCGTTGATGATGCCCTCCTGCAGCCAGATGCGCTTAATGCCGAGCCGGATGCAATCCTCGACTATGGCGGGAATGTGCTCTGCGGCACGAAACACATCGACGATATCGGGCAGCACCGGCAGGCTGTCAAGATCAGGATAAGCCGCCTCCCCCAGCACACAGGTCACCGCGGGTCTGACCGGGATGATCCGATAACCCAACTGCTGCAGCCCCCGCGCGACGCGAAAACTGGGCCGCGCTTCATTGGCTGACAGGCCGATGATTGCAACCGTGCGGATCTGTTGCAGCATCTGAGAAATCGTTGTCGTATCCGGATTGGTAAACATGGCTTTTTTATAAAAATTGTTCGCGCGTCAGGTCATTTGCAGGTGATGGGTGCCGCTCATCACGTCGCGGTCAGCGGTGTGGCGGCTTTCCAGTTTGATTTTGAGGCGTAAGTCGTTGACCGAGTCTGCATTTTTGAGCGCTTCTTCGTAGCTGATGGCGTGAGACTCATACAAATCAAACAGCGCCTGATCGAATGTCTGCATACCCAGTTCGCGGGATTTGGCCATCACGCCCTTGATCGCATGGACGTCACCTTTGAAGATCAGATCGGAGATCAATGGTGAGTTGAGCAGGATTTCCATCGCAGCGGATCGGCCTGAACCATCCTTTTTTGGGATGAGGCGTTGCGAGATCAGTGCCTTGACGTTCAGCGACAGGTCCATCAACAACTGTTCGCGACGTTCTTCAGGGAAGAAATTGATGATGCGGTCGAGCGCCTGATTGGCACTGTTCGCGTGTAGCGTGGCCATACACAGATGGCCTGTTTCGGCGAAGGCGACCGCATACTCCATGGTTTCACGGTCGCGGATTTCGCCGATCAGAATCACATCGGGCGCCTGACGCAGCGTGTTTTTCAGCGCAGCCTGCCAGGATTCTGTATCCACCCCGACTTCGCGGTGCGTGACGATACAGTTGCCGTGTTCATGCACATATTCGACCGGATCTTCGATGGTGATGATGTGGCCATAACTGCTCTGGTTGCGGTGGCCCAGCATGCCGGCGAGCGTGGTGGATTTGCCCGAACCTGTCGCGCCCACCAGGATCACCAGACCGCGCTTGGTCATCACGATGTCTTTGAGGATCTCGGGCATCCCCATCTCGTCGAGATTGGGGATTTTGGTGGTGATGGTCCGCATGACCATGCCGACATGCTGCTGCTGCATGAACACGTTGACGCGGAAGCGCCCGATGCCGTGCGGGCTGATTGCGAAATTGCATTCGTGCGAGGCTTCGAACTCGGCGGTCTGGCGGTCGTTCATAATGCTGCGCGCCAGTTCGCGGGTGTGCTGGTGCGACAGCGGCTGGCTGGAAACCGGCGTCATTTTGCCATCGACCTTGAATGCGGGCGGAAAGCCTGCGGTGATAAATAAGTCAGATGCTTTCTTGCTGGCCATGCCGCGCAACAAATTGTGTATCAGCTCGGTGGCCTGATCTCTTTCCATGCTCATGCTCCAAATAGGGTGACATCGCTTCTAACGACGAAGAATAACTAACGGTTGTTTATTTATCCCGGAAACATATCCTTGTTCATCGCTTTGGTGCGCGCTTCGGCAGGTGAAATCATATTGCTCTTCACCAGATTGGTCAGGCATTGATCCAGTGTCTGCATGCCCATGCCCTGGCCGGTCTGAATCGCAGAATACATCTGCGGCACTTTGGCTTCGCGTATCAGGTTGCGGATAGCGGGTGTGCACATCATGATTTCATGTGCTGCGATGCGGCCTGTGCCGTCCTTGGTCTTGAGCAGCGCTTGGGAAATCACCGCGCGCAAGCTTTCTGACAGCATGGCGCGCACCATTTCCTTTTCATCGGCCGGAAAAACGTCGATGATACGGTCGATTGTTTTGGCCGCTGAACTGGTGTGCAGGGTGCCGAATACCAGATGGCCGGTTTCCGCCGCGGTCATTGCCAGACGTATGGTTTCCAGATCGCGCATTTCACCGACCAGAATTACATCGGGATCTTCACGCAGTGCCGAGCGCAGCGCCGCATTGAAGGACAGCGTATCGCGTCCGACTTCGCGCTGATTGATCAGGCACTTTTTCGATTCGTGCACGAATTCGATCGGATCTTCCACAGTCAGAATATGGCCTTGTTCCTTTTCATTGATGTAATTGACCATCGCAGCCAGGGTGGTGGATTTTCCCGAACCGGTAGGGCCTGTGACCAGCACCAAGCCGCGCGGGAAGCTTGAAATATCGGTAAATATTTTCGGCGCATTCAAGTCCTCCAGACTGAATACCTTGGAGGGAATGGTACGCAGCACGGCCGCCGCACCGCGTTGCTGGATGAAGGCGTTGACGCGGAAACGCGCCAGATTAGGAATCTCGAAGGAAAAATCGACTTCCTTATTCTCCTCGTAAAATTTTCTCTGCCCGTCGTTCATGATGTCGTAAATCATCGCATGAACCTGCTTGTGTTCCATTGCGGGCAAATTGATGCGGCGCATATCGCCGTGTACACGTATCATCGGCGGCAGTCCGGAGGATAGATGCAGGTCGGAGGCTTTGTTCTTGACGCCGAAGGCAAGCAGTTCGGTGATATCCATTATAATGTTCCCGGTGAAAAGGCTGACAGCGGCTAGCCTTGATGAAAAAGCGGATGAGAGATTATGGCAACAATAGCTTCTAATTTGCAAGCTGTGCGCGCAGCAATGGCGGCAGCGGCCGTTTTGGCAGGTCGGACGGCCGATGAAGTCGGTCTGCTCGCTGTCAGCAAGACGTTTCCCGAGGACTTCGTGCGCGCCGCATTTCAGGCGGGTCAGCGGCGCTTTGCCGAAAGCTATCTGCAAGAAGCGTTGGAAAAAATTTCCGAATTGCAGGAGTTGGCGATCGAGTGGCATTTTATCGGGCCTGTGCAAAGCAACAAGACGCGCCCGATTGCCGAGCATTTTTCCTGGGTGCACAGCGTGGACCGCTTAAAAATTGCCGAAAGGCTCTCTGAGCAAAGGCCGGCGACCCTGCCGCCGTTGCAATGCTGTTTACAGGTCAATATTAGTGGTGAGGCGAGCAAGAGCGGGGTGAGTCTGGATGAAGTCAGTCAGTTGGCCCATGAAATTGCCCGCTTGCCGAATTTGCAATTGCGCGGGCTGATGGCGGTGCCGGCGCCGACCGATGATCCGCTCGTTCAGCGCGCCGCCTTTGCACGCTTGCGCGCGCTGTACGATCAGTTGAAAAGCGAGGGCTTGCCGCTCGATACCTTGTCGATGGGCATGTCGCATGATTTTGCGGCTGCGATTGCGGAGGGCGCGACCCTCGTGCGCATCGGATCGGCTATTTTCGGCGCGCGGGATTACGATTAAATTTTAGAATGGACAGGAATTGTGATGAATATTTGTTTTATCGGTGGCGGCAATATGGCGACGGCGCTGATCGGCGGTCTGTTGGGTCGGGGGTTTAGCGCCTCACTTATCAGCGTGGTTGAAATTAACCCGGACAATCGGGCTCGTTTGCAACAGGAATTTGCAGTGCGTGCCGTTGATAATCTGGCAGATGGCGTGGCGGGCAGCGAGCTTATCGTGTTTGCGGTAAAGCCCCAGCAACTAAGGGACGTGGCGCAGCAGTTAGCACCGCTGCTGACAGGACAGTTGCTGCTCTCCATTGCGGCGGGTATTCGTGCCGTGGATCTGGCGCGCTGGGCCGGCAGCCAGAACATCGTTCGCGCGATGCCTAATACGCCGGCGCTGATACAAAGCGGCATGACCGGGATGTATGCGATGCCGGCGGTGGAGGCGGCTCAGCGCGCAGCGGCGCAGAGCATCCTGGCGGCGGTTGGCGAGACGCTTTGGCTGAAGGAGGAGGCGATGATCGATGCGGTGACGGCGATTTCAGGCAGCGGCCCGGCCTATGTGTTTTATCTGATTGAGGCGCTGCAAAGCGCGGCGCAGGAATTAGGTTTTGCCGCGGATGACGCGCGTCGTTTGAGTGTGGCGACCTTTCTGGGGGCGAGCAAACTGGCCGCAGCAAGTGTTGAGGAAGTCTCCGTGCTGCGCGAGCGCGTTACATCTAAAAACGGCACGACCGAACGGGCCTTGCTGAGTCTGGCGGACAACGGCGTTGCCGCACACATCGCACAGGCGGCACAGGCTGCTGCTGCGCGCTCCCGTGAAATGGGCGATGAATTGGGTAGCGCATCATGATGAGCGAGGCGCTGCTATTTTTGTTGGATGTGGTCTTGCAGTCTTTCGCGGCGATTTTGTTGCTGCGTTTTCACCTGCAATGGCTGCGTGCGCCGTTGCGCAACCCGATAGGCGAATT
>JBAXJT010000059.1:0-14546 GCA_037137715.1 Nitrosomonadales bacterium | reverse complement strand
AATGGCAGCATAATCGCAGGCAGTCAGGCGACAACTAGGTTGACAATTTCCGCAGTCGCCCACAAATGGATTTCTACGAGGCTTGTGATGTTATAGCTCAGGATTTTTATAACGTTGAAGTTGCACTTGGAATTTTTCTGTCAAAACACGGTGCCATTTTGCAGAGCGAGGTCAAAGAGGCTATATTCTTGTGTCTTGCAATCGCTGGCGAGAATAAATTAGAACTGTCGCGTCCTGATGTGCCTGACTCAGCTAATCAAGCTGCGGGTGAACTATACAAAAAACTACAAGAGGTGGAACAGTTCCTATTGAGACAGGTACATTCACAAGTGATCATATAGTTTGTTTGATAGAACTCTCTTAATAGCAAAACAAAGGTCAAAAGGAATGTCTGACTTCAGCGTTCAGCAGGTAAAGATATTTAAAAAACTGTTTGCACACCCTCCAGTGTCGGCAGGATTGGGTATTCCAGAGAAATTTATTTTGAAGTTCGTTTTATTTGAGGCGTCGGTTCGGCTCGTCGGACACTATTACCGGGAGCGCACTACGCCGCAGAAAAAAACGAATGCGCACATACCGTTGGATATCAGTGTCGTCAAGCGTTCATTTGCATATTTTGGCATTTTGGTAGCGGACGAACGGCTTGCTTTGCTGCTGGGTTCGAATCTGACCCGTAGAAATACAAAATCAGCACGCAATCTGCGAAACGGGTTGGCGCATCACTGGAAGGTTGAGGATGTGAAGGAAGTAACGAGACGGTATGATGAGATTTTCAGTGCATTAGAAAACGTGATTGATGTAATTAAGGTGCGAGTTGATTGTGCCAAAAAGTAGTTAACCATTAGCCGTTTCCTATGAAACTGGTCTATGCCTATATACTTTACGCCGCAGATTTGAACTTAGTGGCAGCACGTCTGGAAGACATAAAATGACCAGCGAGATTGTTTTTTACCAAAGCGAAGACGGAACGATTCGGCTGGAGACGCGGCTGGAAAATGAAACCTTGTGGCTGACGCAGCAGCAAATGGCGGAGCTGTTTCAGACCACTCAGCAAAACGTCAGTCTGCACATTCAAAATATTTACGCCGAGGGAGAGTTGTCGGATGAGGCAACTCACAAGAAAAGCTTGTGGGTTCGCCGGGAGGGCAGTCGGCAAGTGCAACGAGAGCTGGACAGCTACAACCTGGACATGGTGATTTCCGTTGGCTACCGGGTCAAAAGCCTGATAGCAACGCGCTTTCGCATCTGGGCTACGCAGCAACTGAAAGAGTACATCGTCAAAGGCTTTGTCATGGATGACGAACGCCTGAAAAATCCGCCTGTCGCGGGTTCTGCTGTGCCGGATCATTTCGCTGATTTACTGGCGCGCATACGTGATATCCGTGCCAGCGAACGGCGCATGTATTTGCGGGTGCGTGAAATTTTTGCACTGGCCGCAGATTACGAACCTTCCTTGCCGGAAACCACCCTGTTTTACAGCACCATACAAAACAAGCTGCACTTCGCCACCACGGGCAAGACGGCTGCTGAACTCATCGCTGCTCGCGTCAATCACACTTTGCCGAATTCAGGGCTGACCAGTTGGGCGCGTGACGAGGTGCGTAAATCGGATGTGACGATTGCGAAGAACTACCTTAACAGCGAGGAAATTACCGAACTGAACCGCATCGTCACCATGTGGCTGGATTTTTCTGAAGATCAGGCGACGCGGCGCAAGCAAGTATTTATGCGCGACTGGCAAACCAAGCTGGATGAGTTTTTGCGCTTCAATGACCGTGACGTGTTGCCGGATGCGGGCGGCGTAAGCAAAAAATCAGCCGATGAGAAAGCGCGCGCTGAATATGAACAGTATGCCACCTCGCGTCGTGAAACGAAGGAAATAGCGGGCGAAGCAGAGTTGATGAAACAGCTAGAAGCTACCGCCAAATTGATCCCGACAAAAAAAGGTCGCATCAAAAAATAGAAAATTGAATATCGGCTTAGTCTCGATTTCAGATATACAGGATTGAAAATTGTTTGCTCATTAGCAGACCGTCACGCACGGTGCCGCAAATCAATGGAATCAATAGAGTCAGATTCGATTGATCTTGCCAATGATGGCACGAACTACACCATGTGTAACTCTTCGCGGATCACACGCCGCAAGGTTTCCTCGATGGATTTAGCACGCATGGCTTCACGCAAGGTCGCATTGATAAGCGTCTGGTATCCGCGCCCGCCTGCTTGCTGTTTGAAGAAAGCCAAAACATCGGGGTCGAGCGTGAGATTGATTTTTTGCTTTTTCAAGGCCGCACTGAACGCAGCTTTACCTTCGGCAGGGCTGACGACTTTACCCGCGTTTTTCCAGGTGCCGCGCGCTAAATCGGTATCGGTTAATTCCGGGATGTCGTCGTACTCGTCGGCTTGGATGACATGCGCATCCGCACGGGCTAAATCGCTACCTAAATTTTTCAATTTCGCGTTCATTGGCTTTCCTCATCGAAAAAATATGGCGAAGTTCACCACGTTGAACATATCCCACTACCATCAAGCGACCTGCCAAGTAACCAAAGCAGATCATGCGGCATTCGCCATAATTTTCGCGGGTGTCTTCAAACTCAAACACGGTTTCGGCAAATACCTGTTCAGCGTCAGCAAAATCCAGTCCTCTATCAGTCAGTGCCAGTTGACGTTTTGGTTCGTGCCAGGAGAGGTTTGAGTTCATGGCGTGAATTGTGAATATAAGCGGCGATCTTGTAAAGATAATTATGGAGATAAGCTGCATTATCAGCGCATAAAAAGTCTGTCCGCCAGACTTGAAAGTACAAATGTCGGGTTAGCACTCCCACGCAACAATGCGGTCAAGGCTGCTGTTGCTGAATGAATTCCGACCTACGGGCTGCGCACGGCGAGGACAAAAACGGTGTTAATTTCATTGACGTAACGGTACAAGGCCATTTATCGTTTGCATGATGCGCAGGTCGGCCAATGGAGCGATGTCGTCAGCATCAAGGCCGTCAGCTCATAATTTGTTCTGTCGATGTATATAAGGCAGCCTGCCTGTCGCCAATTAAAAGTGTGCCGAGCGCATGTTCCGGCACACTTACTTAACCATCTATATACCACGCATCAGCCACCACCACCCGGTGAGGGTGAAGAAGGATACAATCAGTCCTACCGCGACCATCAGATTCACCAGAGGAGGATCAAGATCGTGCTCTGCGGCGACAATGGCCGCCGTGATCATAGGCGGCATCGCGGCTTCAAACAGCGTGACCTGAATCGCCTGACCGTGCGCACCCAGTATCGGCACATACAGCAGCAAAACGGCAAGCGGCGCCAGAATCAGCTTAAATCCTAAACCCAGCGCCAGATTGCGCTTGTGCTCGCTGACATGTCCGAGGCGCAGTTGCAGACCGACCGACAGCAAGGCCAACGGCGCCAGGGTATCCCCTAAGCGTTTGAGCAACACGGTAAACCAGTCGGCATACTCGACTGGTATCAGCAGCAAGGCAATCGCCAATGAAATGAAAGGCGGAAACAAGGCGATGCGCTTGAAAATCTGCATCGCCGTCGGACGCCCCGATGAGTAAATACCCGCAACGGTGATACCCAGAATAGATAAGGCAAAGAAGGAGCCTAATTGATCGGCGATGATGGCGGTGGTCAGACCCGAGGACCCGTAAAACGCCTCCACCATCGGCAGACCGAAAAACGAGGTATTGCCCAAGCCGCCCACCAGAATTAATGCGCCTGTGGTGGCTCGCGGTAATTTCAGCCAGCGCCCGACAAAATAGAAAAAGCCTGCCGACAGCCCGAACACCAGCCAGGCCATCAAGCCTGTGAGAAGAATATCGCCCGAGAGGGTGAGCCGATGAATGTACAGCAGCGACAAGGCCGGCAATGACACGTGAATGATGAAACTGTTCAGCGTCGCCGGCGCATTGTCCGGCATGCGTCGAAAATACCGCAGCAGCATACCCGCGACAAAACAGAGGACGAGCAGCAGCAGATTGTTCATGCCTCTGTCAGGCGCCGATCAATTAGGGATGTTCGCAGAGATGAATGCCTTGAGCTGCATCACATCGGCATCCATCACCTCGACTTTTTGCGGCAGTTCTTCGATTCCCGCCATCGACTCCGGACGTTCAGGTTTGCGCCCCAATGCCTCGACGATGGTTTCTTCGAACTTGGCGGGCAGTGCTGTTTCCAGACAGATCAGCGGCAGACCGGGACGGCGCTGCTCAAGGCCGACCTTCAGACCATCTGCGGTATGCGGATCGACCATCACGCCGTATTCTTCCCACAACTCGCGGATCGTTTTGAGGCGATCCAGATGGGTACTTTTTCCCGACGAAAACTTAAACTTTGCCAGCTCGTGCCAGCAGTCACTTCCTTTGATGTCGAACGCAGCGGTGTCTGTTGAACTGGCAGCATCCACACGGCTCCAGAATTCCCGCACCTTCTCGCCATCACGCCCGACCAGGTCATACACGAAACGCTCGAAATTGGACGCTTTGGAAATATCCATTGACGGGCTGCTGGTCTGATAGGTGTGGTCTGTGCCGCGCGGACGATATGCCCCCGTGCGGAAAAATTCGTCCAGTACATCGTTCTCGTTGGTGGCCAAAATCAACTGACCGATTGGCAATCCCATCATGCGCGCGATGTGACCTGCGCAGATATTGCCGAAATTGCCCGACGGCACGGAAAACGCAACCTGCTCGTCGTTCGATTGGGTCGCCGCGAAATAGCCCTTGAAGTAATACACGATCTGCGCCGACACACGCCCCCAGTTGATCGAATTGACGGTGCCAATCTTGTGAGCGGCCTTGTAAGCGTGATCATTGGACACGGCTTTGACCATGTCCTGCGCGTCGTCGAACATGCCGTTGATCGCGATATTGTGGATATTCTCATCCTGCAGCGAATACATCTGCGCGCGCTGAAAGGCCGACATTTTTCCGTTTGGCGAGAGCATGAACACACTGATACCGCGTTTTCCCCGCATCGCGTATTCAGCTGCAGAGCCGGTATCGCCTGAAGTTGCGCCGAGAATATTCAGTTCGGCATGCTGCTTATCCAGCGCATATTCAAACAGATTGCCCAGCAACTGCATCGCCATATCCTTGAATGCCAGGGTCGGGCCGTTGGACAATTCGAGTATATGCACGCCCGGCACCAGGGTGCGCAACGGGGTAATCTGGGAAAAGTCCGAATCCGCACGGCCGTTGTTATACACCTCGGCGGTGTAGGTCTTGGCGATAATGGCTTGCAAATCCGCTGCCGGAATATCTGTGGCAAATTTGGACAACACCGCGAAAGCTAAATCGGCATACGACAGAGTGCGCCAGGCATCGAGTTCAGCGCGTGTAACCTGCGGATATTCCTCCGGCAGATACAAACCGCCATCCGGCGCGAGACCACCCAGCAGAATTTCAGTAAACGTTTTAGCGGGCGCATTGCCGCGTGTGGAAATGTATTTCATCATTTTCTCTCGTGGCCGTCATTCCCGCCTAGGCGGGAATCCAGCGAAAAATATAATCCGGCAAAACCGACAATTGAAGTTTTGTCCCGCTGATGCAACTACTAGCCATTCGACTAGGCTGCCAAAATACGCCAGCCAAGTCGCTGGTTATACTCGGTCGTTTCAATCAACTGGATTCCCGCCTGCGCGGGAATGACAGTTTGTTTATTTGCCCAGTTCTTCCATGCGCAGCTTGGTGACGTTGCCGGCCACGACACCTAATGCTTCGATTTTTACAATCGCGGCATTGATGCATTTTTCGCGGGTTTGATGGGTCAGCAAAATCAAATCGGCTTCGGTTTCACCGTCGCTCGGTTCTTTCTGAATCACGGCATCGATGGAAATCTGCTCGTCAGCCAGGATGCGGGTGATATCGGCCAGCACGCCGGTTTTATCCGCCACGCGCAGACGCAGGTAGTAACTGGTGACCACTTCACTCATCGGCAGAATTGGCAAATCGACCATTGCATCCGGCTGAAACGCCAGATGAGGGACGCGATTTTCAGGATCAGCCGTATGCATACGCGTGATATCCACAAGATCCGCGATCACCGCACTGGCCGTCGGCTCCGCGCCCGCGCCCTTGCCGTAATACAGCGTGGCGCCAACGGCATCCGCCTGCACAAGAACCGCATTCATCGCACCTTCTACATTTGCAATCAGGCGTTTGGCCGGAATCAGGGTTGGATGCACACGCAACTCAACACCGTCTGTCGTGCGGCGAGTAATCCCTAGCAGCTTGATGCGGTAACCCAATTGCTCGGCGTATTTGATGTCAACCGCATCGAGTTTGGAGATACCTTCGACATAAGCCTTGTTAAATTGCATCGAAATACCGAAGGCTAAGGACGCCAAAATCGTGATCTTGTGTGCCGCATCCACGCCTTCGATATCGAAGGTCGGATCCGCTTCGGCGTAGCCCAGACGCTGCGCTTCTTTCAACACGGTCTCAAACGTCAGCCCCTTATCGCGCATTTCCGACAGAATGAAGTTGGTTGTACCGTTGATAATCCCCGCGATCCATTCGATACGATTCGCCGTCAGGCCTTCACGCACCGCCTTGATGATCGGGATACCGCCCGCGACAGCCGCCTCAAAACCAACCATCACGCCTTTATCTTGCGCCGCCTTGAAAATTTCGTTGCCATGGGTAGCCAAGAGCGCTTTGTTGGCGGTGACGACGTGCTTGCCATTGGCAATCGCCTGCATGACCAACTCTTTGGCTACGCCGTAGCCGCCGATGAGTTCGATCACGATATCCACTTCAGGATCGGTCACTACCGAAAACGCGTCGTCTGTCAGACGGCATGCGCCGCCCGTGACTTGCTTGGCCAGTTCCAGATTTTTGTCTGCAACCACGGTAATGCGAATCGGCCGTCCGGCGCGACGGGTGATTTCATCACAATTGCGTTGTAATACCGCAAATGTGCCGCCGCCCACTGTGCCGATACCTAAGAGTCCTACATTGATTGGTTTCATTTTTAATCCTAGTTATTAGTTATTAGTCGTACGACGTAAGTTGCTGTTGTCCGCTGAGGAACTACTAGCCATTCGACTAAGCTGACAAACTACGTCAGCCAAGTCGCTGGTTATGAGCGGTTTTTACTAACATCTTACGTCTTACGTCTCCCTACTGATTATTTGCCGTGTCGCTTGCGATAGTGTTCCAAAAATCGTGTGAGTCGCCCGAATGCGTCTGCCAGATCGTCTACCGTCGGCAAAAACACCACGCGGAAGTGATCGGGATGTATCCAGTTAAAACCCGTCCCCTGCACCACCAGCACCTTTTCGGCTTCCAGCAATTCAAGAATAAACTGCTGGTCATTTTCAATCGGATACATGTCAGGATCAAGACGCGGGAACAGATACAGGCCGGCTTTAGGCTTGACGCAGGTCACCCCTGGAATCGCAGTCAGCAGTTCATAGGCCAGATCGCGCTGTTTGCACAAGCGACCCGTTGGTGCGACCAAATCGTTAATACTTTGGTAACCGCCCAGCGCGGTCTGAATCGCAAACTGCCCCGGCACGTTGGAACATAAACGCATCGACGCCAGAATCGTCAGTCCGTTGATGTAATCCTGCGCATGTTTTTTCTCGCCCGACACCACCATCCAACCGGAACGATAACCGCAGGCGCGGTAGTTTTTCGACAGCCCGTTCAGCGTAAGAAACAGCACATCATCGGCCAGCGAGGCGATAGAGGTGTGCGTTGCGCCATCGTAGAGCATCTTGTCGTAGATTTCATCGGCAAAAATAATCAGCTGATGTTCACGCGCTAACTGAATGATTTCTTTTAAAATTTCGTCAGAATACAGCGCGCCCGTTGGATTGTTCGGGTTGATAATGACGATGGCGCGCGTCTGCGGCGTGATTTTGGCGCGAATATCGGCCAGATCAGGATTCCAGTCATTCGCCTCATCGCAGATGTAATGACACGGATTGCCGCCGGCCAGCGTCACCGCGGCCGTCCATAAAGGATAGTCAGGCGCCGGCACCAGCACTTCATCGCCCGGATTGAGCAGCCCTTGCATCGCCATCACAATCAGTTCGGACGCGCCGTTGCCGATGTAAATATCATCGAGGCCCACACCGGCGATTTTCTTCGACTGGCAGTAATGCATGATAGCTTTACGCGCGGCAAACATACCTTTGGAGTCGGAATAGCCGGATGAATTAGGCAGATTCAGGATCACGTCCTGCTGAATTTCTTCAGGCGCTTCAAAGCCGAACGGCGCGAGATTGCCGATATTCAGTTTGATAATGCGCTGGCCTTCTTCTTCCATTTGCTTTGCGCGTTCCATGACCGGCCCGCGTATGTCGTAACAAACGTTAGCCAGCTTGGTGGATTTTAAAATTGGTTTCACGGTTAATGTTTATTTGTAATGGTTTAAATATAGCAAGCCCGCATGGGGCTTCCCCATGAAACATAGTCGCTACGCTTCTTGTTTCATGTGAAACTCCACGATTTTACCTGTGCTACCCGCGCACAGCAAATTTGTAAGCAGATATCAACACTAAATGTATCAAAATGGGTTTGATTTGACGCACCTGACGGCAAACCTCTACACTCGCCAAACTCTCAACCCTTGGAGGTTATCGTGAAACTACATTTTGCCTCACTCGGCGACACCAAACTCTTCACCGGCTATGCGGACGATCACGTCATGGTCAATCGCGAACGCTTCGACAGCAGCCTGGTTGTGCTGGCCGGCGAAGTCCGTACTGACTGGACTATCGCTAACTTCGACGAGTTGACTGAAGCTGATTTCGAGTATTTTATTGCCTTGCAACCGGAAGTATTGCTGCTGGGCACCGGAATCCAGCAACGCTTTCCGCACCCGCGCCTGTATCGTGCGCTGACCAATGCCGGTGTGGGTGTCGAGTGTATGACCACTCCCGCCGCCTGCCGCACCTACAATATTCTGGTAGAAGAAGACCGCAAAGTCATCGCGGCAATATTGTTTTGACAATGGGAAGTGGTAAGTAGAAAGTGGAACGGCACTCCGTGCCTCAGTAGCCTCCCCACTCACCACTTCCCACTTACTACTCGGTACTTGCCGGATTTAAAAGACCATGAACTCATCTTTGAACAATGTCATCCGCCAGGCGGAAAGCGCCATTTTAGGCAAGCCGCAGCAAATCCGTTTTGCCCTGACGTGCCTGTTAGCGCGCGGGCATTTGCTGATCGAAGATATGCCGGGCGTCGGAAAAACCACGCTGGCACAGGTTCTGGCGCGCACGCTAGGCTTGCAATTCGGTCGCATCCAGTTCACCAGCGACTTGCTGCCCGCCGACATTCTCGGCGTGTCCGTGTATGAACGTGACAGTAGCCAATTCAAATTTCATGCAGGCCCGATTTTTGCGCAAATGATACTGGCGGACGAAGTCAATCGCGCCACACCGAAGGCACAAAGCGCGTTATTGGAAGCGATGGAAGAACATCAAGTCACCATCGAAGGCGTGACGCGCCCCCTTCCTGCGCCGTTTTTCGTGATTGCGACGCAAAATCCATCCCACCAGATCGGCACATTCCCGCTCCCCGAATCGCAACTGGATCGTTTTTTGATGCGAATTCAGATGGGTTATCCTGATGCAGCGGCGGAACGCGGCCTGTTATCCGGCATAGACCGGCGCGACATCATCGCCAAACTCACCCCAAAAATGGACTCCGCCGAATTACTGAGTTTGCAACAGCAAGTCAAAGCCGTCTTTGTCTCGCCAGCCTTGCTCGATTACGTGCAGGCCATCTTGCGTTACACCCGCGAATCGGCACTTTATATACAGGGGCTTAGCCCGCGTGCCGGACTCTCACTGCTCTCGGCCGCTCGCGCCTGGGCATTGATCGACGGTCGCAACGCCGTAATCCCCGAAGATGTGCAAACCATCCTACCCGGCATAATTAGCCACCGCTTGCACGTGATCGGCGAACCCTCGCGCCATGTCGCGCAAGAACTCATCGAAGCGGTCGTGATTCCCTGACACCGTGCTTGCCGCATTCAAACAAAAATTTCGCAACTGGCTGTTCCGTCCGAAGATTGAACACGGCACGGTCATTCTCACCCAGCGCCGCATCTTTATGCTGCCCACACGTCAAGGATTAGCACTGGCGCTGCTGCTGATTTTGATGCTGCTGGGCGACATCAATTACAACCTGAGTTTAGGCTATGTGCTGACCTTTTTACTGGCGATGATGGCGGTGATGTCGATGCTGCACGCCTTTCGCAATTTAGCGCATTTGGAAATTCATGCCGGACGCACAGCGCCGGTATTCGCGGGCGGGACGTCGCGTTTTCTGCTGCATTTTAACAATCCCGGCAAACTGCCGCGCTACCAGCTTGCCCTGCGCAATGCCCGCGGCGACACCATCAGCTTTGACGCGCCAGCATGTCAGGCCAGCGAAGTCTATTTTCCGCTGCAAACGAATCAGCGCGGCTGGCTGCAATCGGGCCGGTTAACGCTCTATACGGTATTTCCGCTCGGCCTGTTTTACACCTGGTCGTATTTGCATTTCGACACGCGCTGCCTGGTTTATGCGAGGCCACTCAAAGATGCAATGCTGCCGGCGGGCAACGCACCCGATGGCAACGGAAAACGCAGCGTTACGGGGGACGACGACTTCGCCGGATTACGCAATTATGTGGCAGGCGATGCCTTGCCGCATATCGCATGGAAAGCCTACGCGCGCGGTCTGGGCTTACAAGTCAAACAATTCGCCACTCAGGTCGGCGAAGAAATATGGCTGGATTTAGCCGATGCACCCGACATTGACCTCGAAGAAAAACTGTCCCGCTTGACGCGCTGGGTGCTGGACGCCGAATCGACAGGTTTACGTTATGGCTTGCGGTTAGCGGGCTACGAACTGCCCGCCGGCTGCGGCACGATCCATCAAGACGAATGCCTGCGCCGGATCGCCTTATTCGGTTTGACCGCGCCATGAACAAACCCCAACTCTACGGCCTGCTGCTGTCCATCCTAATGGTCATCGCGCCGCACGCCGAACATTTGCCGCTTTGGGTTAGCGCGATCTGCGTCTGTCTGCTGGTCTGGCGCGGCTATTTGGCCTATAGCAGCAATCCGCTGCCGTCACGCTGGCTGCTGATGACCCTCACCCTCGCCGCGCTAGCGGCCATCTTCATCGACTTTCACACCCTGTTCGGACGCGAAGTCGGTGTCACGCTGCTGATGTTGCTGGCCACGCTCAAAGCGATGGAACTCAAATCGAGGCGCGATGCAATGGCACTGATTTATCTTGCCTGCTTTATTCTCATCACCAACTTTTTTTATTCGCAAAGCATCGCAACCGGCCTGTACATGCTGGTCACGCTATTCGCTATTCTTACCGCCTGGGTGCATCTGCATGCCCCGGACATCAACGCCAAACCGCGCTTAAAAATCGCAACGGTATTACTGTTGCAAGCAATTCCGCTGACGCTGATTTTGTTCGTACTGTTCCCGCGCATCCAGGGCCCGCTTTGGGGTTTGCCGCAAGATGCCTTTTCCAGCAGCGGTCTGGATGACACCATGTCGCCGGGCAGCATGGGACGGCTTGCTTTATCGGATGCGGTGGCGTTTCGCGTCACCTATCAGGGCACGCCACCGCGCCGTGATCAAATGTATTGGCGCGGGCCGGTATTGTGGCATTTCGACGGCCGCACCTGGACGGCGGGCAAATCGTCGCGCGGCATCGCCCCGCAATTCACCGCCACGTCCGAGCCCATCAACTACACAGTGACGCTGGAGCCACACAACAAGATCTGGCTATTCACCCTCGATGTGCCGGATAAAATTTCAGTTCCGGCCCGCGTCACAGCTGACTTTCAGGTTTTAAGCACAGAGCCTGTCACGGCAAGACTGCGATATGAGGCGCGTTCGCAACGCCAGTTTCGCGCCAACATTGAAGAGTCGCCGGGGCAATTGCAGCGCGCATTACAACTCCCGGGGATGCTCAATCCGCAAGCGCGCCAGCTTGCCGCGAGTTGGCGCACGGCCGGTTTGAATGATGCAAAAATCATCAGTCTCGCCTTGAGCGACTTCAATCAACAGCAATTTCACTACACGCTGGAGCCCCCGCCCTTGGGCAATAACGGAATAGATGATTTTCTATTCACCACCCGACAGGGATTTTGCGAACATTATGCCGCAGCCTTCGTCTTCCTGATGCGCGCCGCCGGCATTCCAGCGCGCGTGGTCACGGGCTATCAGGGCGGTGAATACAATGCATTCGGCAACTATTACATCGTGCGCCAATCGGATGCCCACGCCTGGGCGGAAGTCTGGTTACCTGAGCAGGGCTGGCTGCGCATCGATCCGACCGCCGCGATTGCACCCGAACGGGTGGAACACGGTTTATCTGCCGCCCTGCCAGACAATGCCGCCCTGCCCTTTATGGCGCGCAATCCCCCCAAATGGCTGCTCGACTTACGCGCCAACTGGGATGCTGCATCTTACCAATGGAATCAATGGGTTATTGGCTACAATAGCGAACGCCAATTCGCATTCCTGACGCGTCTCGGCATGGAATCGACAGACTGGCAACAAATCACCATCAATATGATGACAGGATTGGCGCTGGTCATCGCGCTGCTTGCCGCCTTTATGCTGCGCCATTTATTCAAACGCGAAACGGACAAAACCCAGGCCGCCTGGCTCAAACTCGGCCAGAAAATGGCAAAAGCAGGACTGGCGCGCGCCCCCCACGAAGGCCCGAACGACTACGCACTGCGCGTGGGTGTTGCCCGTCCTGATCTTGCCGCAACGATTAATGACTTCGCCGCCCGCTATCTGAGCTTGCGCTACAACGGGGTTCAAGACAAAAAATCCCAACAGGAATTCATTCAACTAGTCGCAAAATTCCGGCCACGCTAAGAGAAATCCGTTGCAATGCTATAATCCGCGCCACTAAAAATTGACTGCGACTAACATGCTTATCACCCGCCGCCTGGAATTCGATGCCGGACATCGCATCCCCAATCACAACAGCCAATGCAAACACCTGCACGGCCACCGCTACGCAATTGAGATCACCCTGTCGGGCCAGATCATCGACGCTGAGGGGCTGTCTGCACAAGGCATGGTGATGGATTTTTCCGACGTTAAGCGCATCGCTCAGGAAAAACTGGTCAATCTCTGGGATCACGCCTTTTTGGTGTATCGCGGCGACAAGCCGGTGTGCGATTTTCTGGCAGGCATGCCCGACCATAAGACAGTGATCTTCGATGTGGTGCCTACCGCTGAAAATCTTGCCCAGGCCGCCTTTAACATCCTCAATCCCGCCTACCAGGATACTTACGGCAATCAGCTGCGTCTGGAGCAAATTCGCCTGTTTGAGACCCCGAATAACTGGGCTGACTGCGTGCGCAGCTAATTTTTTAACATTTTTACAAAATTCTTATAAAAAATCTGGACAGGCGACGCCACTTCAGTCAGAATGCGCGCCTTCAACGAATTGACCGTATTTTTGTCAGTTATCTGAACGTCAGGAAGTGTGGCCGAGCGGTTTAAGGCACTAGTCTTGAAAACTAGCGAGGATGAGAGTCCTCCGTGAGTTCGAATCTCACCGCTTCCGCCAGAACAACGAATTAAGCCCATGATTAAATGGGCTTTTTTTACGTCAAAGCAATCTAAATCCGCATCCATTTGCCTCATTGAATTTCACAATACATGGGGGTATATTCGGGGGCATACCACCACCAATCAATTTATACCTCCTTCTCTGGCCACATCCGGTAAAAAATTCTCTTTCCCATTCAAACTGTAATGCATACAAATGTAGTGGTTGTCTTAGCGCAAAGAAACGTTAACCGCAAAAAGGGAGACTGTGAATGCAAACTCAATACACAAGAACTGAAATATTCGATCTGCTGTGGGATACGCCAACCACCAAGGTTGCAAAGCAGCTTGGCGTATCGGATATTGCGTTAACCAAGTGGTGTGCCAGACATAACATCCCCAAACCACCACTGGGATATTGGGCAAAGAAAGAGCACGGAAAATCCGTCCCGCAAAAACCAACACTCACGCCTTTGAAATCAGGTGAAAGCGAGCCAGTCTATTGCGCTCACGATCCAAATCTCAAACCCGCCTCCTTCCCACTCTCAGCCGAACTTAGTGTGAAATTGACGAACGCACTTTCTTTGCCGGTGATTCCTGTCACGACGAATGCCGATGTACCCTTAGGAACAATTTCGCGGAGGACGTCCAAGGCTTTGGACCGCAAGCCTGATGACCATGGATTTCTTTTTGGCAAGAAAGACACATTCAATGTCAGAGTCTCACTGGGATGTAAAGATCGCGTAATCCGCATCCTTAATGCGCTTGAATTAAGTCTTACTGCCATCGGGGTGAAATGGGTACAAAGTGAAAAACAACAGGGAGTGTCAGGCGAGTTTTCAGATGAGACTATCGTATTCAGCATCGTCGAGGCCTATTCCCGAACAGAACATATAGAAAAGCACCCGACCCACTCCTGGATGGATAAGCGCACCTATATTCATCAACGTCTGTGCAATGCGTCCTGACTTGCCATCCTGTTTCTCTCGTT
>JBAXJT010000058.1:0-15022 GCA_037137715.1 Nitrosomonadales bacterium | reverse complement strand
TGAGCCCGACGAGCTACCGAGCTGCTCCACCCCGCGTCAGAAAACGAACTATAGCAAAGCACACCTTTCGCGTCAAACAATATTTACGTTTATTTACTTATTTGTCATTTTCACCGTCATCTTTGAACTATTCACTTGCTGAATAGGACTACTACACTGCTGAACACGACGATTATCTGCGCTATGTGCGTTAACCCTCTATCATTTCATCCTGCAACCAGTAATATATGCGCGTGCTATTGCGCACACCGGAGTTATATATGTATAAGTCATCGCTATTGCTTGGATTCATATTATTGTCGTCACTTCAAACCGCGAGCGCAGCTGTCGATGACATTGCAATCAACGCAAAGCAGATCGCCTCATTAGGCATTACGATTAACCCCCTGCCCGCCAAGCAATCCGGTGAGGTTTCAGGACTTCCGGGACAAGTCATCGTCCCAGGCAATCAACTGCATGTCGTGAGCACCCCGCTCCCCTCGATGATCGATCAGATACTGGTAGGGGTAGGTGATAGCGTCAAAAAGGGCCAGACCATTGCCCTGCTGCAAAGTCCGGCGCTGGCAGAAGCGCAGCGAGGACTGCTGCAATCATCCACACAAAGACAGCTCACCCGTGACAATTTGGCGCGCGATCAATCCTTATATAAGGACGGCATTATTTCCGAGAGCCGGCTTCGCAACTCACAGGCTTTAGCACTCGAGGCGCAGGCCGCATTTTCTGAACGTCGCCAGATGCTGCGCATCTCCGGCATGGCTGACAGCGCCATTACACAACTGCAATCGAGCAGTAACTTAAGCAGCCAGCTGACCATCACCTCGCCTATCGATGGCGTCGTGCTGGAAAAGACGGCCGGTGCCGGCCAGCGCCTCGATGCTGCGGTGCCGATATTTAAAATTGCCCGCATCGACTCACTCTCTCTTGAGATTCAAGCGCCGCTTGCCATGGTGCGAGACCTTAAAGTGGGCGCGACCATCTCCGTTCCCGCCTTTGCCGCCAGCGGCAAACTCACGGCGATCGGCCACAGCCTGACCGGCACCAATCAAACGGTACTGCTGCGCGGCGTCATTACTCAAGGCACGGATAATCTGCGCCCCGGGCAATTCGTCGAAACATCGGTCAGCACATCAAAGGGCAACAGCGCCCAATGGGAAATTTCCAACAGCGCGATTGCCCGTATAGGCGGCCGTGCCATGGTTTTTATCAGGACACCGCAAGGCTTTCACGCCCAAACAATCCAAATCCTTAACGAAGGTGCGCAAAATAGCGTTATCAGCGGCACGCTCAAAGGCGTCGAACAAATCGCAACGCACGGCGTATCAGCGCTCAAGTCCAGCATGATGGGCATCGGGGATAAATAATGTTTTCTAAACTCGTTGAATTCGCGCTAACCCAGCGCCTCCTGGTTGCGGCAATGACGCTGCTGCTGATTGGTGCGGGCATCGTCTCGTTCCGTGATCTTCCGATCGATGCCTTCCCTGATGTGTCTTCCACGCAGGTCAAACTGATCATGAAGGCGCCGGGCATGACGCCGGAGGAAGTCGAAGCGCGCATCGTCACACCGATCGAACTTGAAATGCTGGGCATTCCCAATCAGCGCATCATGCGCTCGATTTCCAAATATGCGATAGCCGATATCACGATCGACTTCGTTGATGGAACCGACATTTACTGGGCACGCCAGCAGGTAGCCGAACGCCTCAACAACGCACAGCGGGATTTACCCGCATCCGCATCAGGCGGACTTGCGCCGATCACCACACCGCTTGGCGAAATGTTCATGTTTACCGTAGAAGGGGATACCGTCTCCCTCGAGGACAGACGAACGATACTCGACTGGGTCATCCGCCCGGCGCTGCGCACCCTGCCCGGTGTTGCGGACGTCAATTCATTAGGCGGACTGGCTCGAAGCTTCGAAGTCGTCCCCGATCACAACGCATTAGCGTCTCACAGCATCTCGTTTGCCATGCTGCAACAGGCCATACAGGCCAACAACCGCAACGACGGCGCAGGACGCATCAATGACGGCGATGAAGCCTTACTGGTGCGCGCCGAAGGCAGTGTTAAAAACCTTCAGGATGTGCGCAATATTGTGATTGCCAGCCCTGCCGGCAACCCGATACGCGTCAGCGATGTCGCTCAGGTGCGCATCGGCAGCATGACGCGTTACGGCGTGGTGACCAAAGACGGCAAAGGCGAAGCGGTTGAAGGCTTAGTTCTGGGACTGCGCGGCGCGAATGCACAAAAGGTCGTTGCCGGCGTGCAAGCCAAATTAAAGGAGCTCGCCCCAACCTTACCCAAGGGCGTGACCACCAAAGTCTTTTACGATCGCGGCAGTCTGGTTGATCGCGCCATCGGTACGGTATCCAAAGCGCTCACCGAAGCGATCGTGCTGGTGGTCATCCTGCTGGTGCTGTTTCTGGGCAACCTGCGCGCCGCAGTCGTTGTCGCCATTACGCTGCCGCTGGCGGTACTGATCACCTTCATCCTGATGCAGCAGTTCGGCATGTCCGCCAATCTGATGAGTCTGGGGGGGTTAGCCATTGCCATCGGTATGCTGGTCGACGGCTCCGTTGTCGTAATGGAAAACATCATTAATCATCTGGCAGGCCGTCGCGCCCATATCCCGCATCTGCACGTGATCTACCGCGCGGTCAAAGAAGTCATCACGCCCGTTGCTGCTGGCGTTGCCATCATTATCATCGTATTCCTGCCCCTGATGACGCTGCAAGGACTGGAGGGAAAACTGTTCATCCCTGTCGCCCTCACCATCGTATTTGCACTGGCGGGCTCTTTGATCCTGTCACTCACCGTTGTGCCCATGCTGTCATCGCTGCTGATCAAGACGGCCAGTCACGATGAACCCTGGCTGGTACGCAAAGCGATGGCGATCTACTCTCCCCTGCTTGAGAAGGCCCTCAAAAGGGAGCGCGTCGTGATTGTGTCGGCGCTGCTGGTACTAGTGATCAGCGGCGGCGTCTATACCCTGATCGGCAAAGCCTTCATGCCGGAAATGGACGAAGGCGATCTGATCATGCAGGTCTCAAAACTGCCTTCCATCAACATCGCGCAAACAGCTATCATGGACGAGCGCATCCAGAAAGCCATTCTGGACGGGGTACCTGAAGTCAAAGGCATCGTCTCACGAGCCGGTGCCGATGAACTGGGTCTTGATCCGATGGGACTCAATGAGACTGATAATTTTTTGGTATTAAAACCCCAGGCCGAATGGCGCAACCCCGACAAAAACGCCATCGTCGATAACGTGCGGAAAGTCATGAACGACTTTCCCGGCGTCGAATACAGCTTTACCCAGCCCATCGCCATGCGCGTCTCGGAAATGCTGACCGGTGCGCGCGGCGACATCGCGATCAAAATTTTCGGCACCGATCTCAACAAACTCAATGAGACCGCCGAACACATGGTCAAGGTTTTACAGGGCATACATGGCAGTGAGGATGTATTCACCGTTAAAAATAGCGGTGTACAGTATTTCCGCGTTGAAATTGACCGCTTAGCTGCCGGCCGCCTAGGGTTGAGCGTGGACGACATCGGCAATGCCCTGCGCAGCCAGATTGAAGGACAAAATCTGGGCACCGTGATCGAGAATGGTCGCCGCACCCCGCTGATCATGCGAGGTGAAATCGACATACAACAATCCCCGGCACTCTTTGCAGCCCTCACCCTGCCGCTGCCTAACGGACACAGCGTGCCGCTCTCGGTCGTCGCAAAACTCCAACGCGTCGACGGTCCGGTTAAGGTCGATCGTGAAAACGGCATGCGCATGGTTGTTGTGCAAAGCAATGTGCGTGACCGCGATCTGGTGGGATTTGTCGAGGAAGCCAAAACTGCTGTGGCCGCCCAAATTAAACTGCCGCAAGGCTATCGCCTGACCTGGGGCGGGCAATTTGAAAACCAGCAGCGCGCAGCAGCGCGTCTGGCCGTGGTCGTACCGGTCGCACTCGGCATGATCTTTATGCTGTTGTTCGCCACCTTCGGCTCGGTAAGACAAGCCGTACTGGTACTGACCAACATTCCGTTTGCGCTGATAGGCGGCATCTTTGCCTTGTGGATCAGCGGAGAATACATGTCGGTGCCCGCTTCCGTCGGCTTCATCGCACTGCTGGGGATTGCCGTGCTCAACGGCGTGGTGATGGTCTCGTACTTCAATCAGTTAGTCTCCCAGGGCATGGACATCACGCAAGTGGTCTTCGAAGGCGCCAAGCGACGCCTGCGCCCTGTCCTGATGACCGCCAGCATCACCGCCTTTGGTCTTCTGCCGGTGCTGTTTGCCACCGGCCCCGGCTCCGAAATTCAGAAACCACTCGCCGTAGTGGTGACAGGCGGACTCATCAGTTCAACGCTGTTAACGCTGATCATGCTGCCCATCCTGTACCGCCGCTTCGGTCTTGAATCTGTCAGGAAATCAAAATGAAAGAAATGAACTGTTGTCTGACACTGGTGTGTCACAAATCGCTCGAAGAGCGCCTGGTGGATCATCTGCTCGAACACCCCGACTGGGTACGCGGCTTTTCCCTGACCCGCATTGAAGGCGGCAGCCAGAAGGAAAAATT
Organism: Nitrosomonadales bacterium; assembly: GCA_037137715.1. GTDB lineage: Bacteria > Pseudomonadota > Gammaproteobacteria > Burkholderiales > Gallionellaceae > Gallionella. The sequence goes on along the minus strand of JBAXJT010000058.1, from coordinate 10,448 downwards.
GCCCAGCATGCTCGAACAGGTACGCGGCCGCTCACAACGCGTGCAAATCGTCTCCGTCATGAACTGCGATGATGCGCACGAACTGATCGCACACCTCAAACGCCACGAAGCCAATCCTGAAATAGCCTACTGGATGACCCCGGTGATCGAATTCGGGAGGCTGGCATGATAAAAACAGTCAACAGTCGCAAGCTGTCAGTCTTCAGTTACAAACCCTTATTCGCCTGTGTTCTGTCAGCATTTCTGGGAGGAATCGTTAATGCGGCCGAGATTAACCGGCCTGATTTGCCGCCGCCCGCACAAGTCGAGCGCGCCTTGAACGAACACCTGCTGGTACTCAATGCGGCCAGCGGACTCAAACTCGAGCAGGCCAATCAGCGAAAATGGAACAGCGGCAGCTATGAATTCAACCTGCGCGCAGGCTCCTCGCAGCGCAATATCGTCAATACCGGACAAAAACTCAAGGAATGGGATGTGGCTCTGGAGCGCCCGTTGCGTCTGATCAACAAGGTCGGCATAGATGAAGATATTGGTGCCGCCGGTGCGTCGCGTGCCGAATATGCCTTAGGCGACGCACACCATGAAGCCGGACGACTGCTGTTAAAACTTTGGTTTAACTGGCAACGCGAACAGGCGAGTGCGCTGCTTTGGCAAAAGCAACGGGACATCCTCAATCAACAGTCTCAGATGACCGAGAAGCGCGTGAAAGCGGGGGATGCGCCTAAACTTGAACTCAATCTGGCCCAAGCTGCCGCGGCACAGGCCGGTGTCGCCTGGCATCAGGCGCAATTGCGCGCACAACTTGCCGGCAACGATCTGGCGCGCCCTTTCCCGGCCGTTCAATTGCCGGAAAAACCGGACACCCTGACACCGGTGGCGATTGAGCATGATTTTGCGTTCTGGAAATCAAGCATCCTGAATGACAATCACGAGCTCGCCATGGTACAGGCGAACACGCACGTCCAGCAGCTGCTCGCCGATCGAAGCCGCGCCGATCGAGTTCCGGATCCGACGGTCGGTCTGCGCTATTCAAATGAGATGGGCGGCAATGAAAAAGTTGCCGGCGTCTATCTCACCGTGCCAGTCTCGTTCGGACATCGCAGCGCGACCGCTGAAGGGGTTGCGCAACAGGCCGCGATAGCCGCCGATCAGGAAGCCTTCGTCAAGCGGCGTCTGGAAGGCGATATTTTTGCCGCCCACCTGCAGGCGGTGAGAAATTTTGCTACCTGGCAGCAGGCACGCGATGCGGCACAATTCATCCGCAGCAACGCTGAACTGGTCGCGCGCGCCTATACCTTAGGGGAGGCGTCCCTATCCGACAGCCTGAACGCTCGCCGCATTGCGCTGGAATCCTCGATGGCCGAAAATCTGGCACAATTGGATGCCAATGAAGCACATTACCGCCTGCTACTCGATGCACATCTGCTGTGGGCACAAAATGAAGAGCACCTGCCATGATCAGTGCTGACCTCATCGGCAGTATCGCCGCCACACTCACGACCACAGCCTTCATCCCGCAAGCCTGGCAGGTATGGCGTACGCGCCACACAGCCGATATATCGCTCGGTATGTACGCGTTATTCACTGCAGGCGTTGCACTTTGGCTGGGATATGGCATTCTACTGGTCGCCTGGCCCATCATCATCGCCAATTTCATTACGCTGCTGCTGGCGGGTGCCGTGTTGCTGATGAAACTTAAATTTGGATAATTCATGTCACAAATCCCTGAAATTAAAGCCGAACAATCGATTGAACTACTAAAAGAGCTGCACATCTTGACGCGCGACGGCAAGCTCAATCAGGACAGCCGGCGCAAACTCAAGCAGGTCTACCATCTCTACCACTTTATCGAACCGCTGCTCAAGGATCTGCTCGCAGTTAAACCCGAACTGACGCTGGCCGATCACGGCGCGGGCAAGTCCTATCTGGGTTTCATCCTCTACGATTTATTCCTCAAGTCACTTAATACCGGCCATGTGTACGGTATCGAAACACGCGAAGCGCTAGTCGCCAAATCTCAGGAATTAGCCGAAAAACTACAATTTTCACGCATGACATTCCTGAATTTATCCGTGGAAGAATCGATCCATTCGGCCGAACTGCCAGAACAGATCGACATTGTCACCGCGCTGCACGCCTGCAACACCGCCACCGATGACGCCATCAAATTCGCCCTGCACAAGCGCGCAAAATATATCGTCCTCGTGCCCTGCTGCCAGGCTGAAGTCTCAAGCGTGCTCAATAAGCATAAAAATCAGTCGTTTAGTAAAACTCCGCTATCCGAAATCTGGCGCCACCCCATCCACAGTCGCGAATTCGGCAGCCACCTGACTAACGTGCTGCGCTGCCTGCTGCTCGAATCCCGCGGTTATCAGGTCACCGTCACGGAACTGGTGGGCTGGGAACATTCGATGAAAAATGAACTCATCATTGCCCGGAATCTGGGTCAACCGCGCAAAGATGCGCAACAACGTCTATCGAGCATTCTTGAGGAATTAAATCTGGAAGCACTTCGCGACCGTTTTATTTACTAAATTAAATGTGCATTTCTTGCGACACACTTACACGCACGAATACCCTATAATCCGGCCCCTTCTGAGCAAGTGTGAACCCTTGCCGCAAACTGACCTGCCACCTGTCACAGGTGCCTAGTCATCAGACGCGACGTAAATACAGGCCAAATAAATGGATACAGTTAAATTAGTTGGCGGCGAACACGCGGTGTTGCTGGTGCATGGACTGCAAGGCGGCCCGACAGAAATGCTGCCGCTGGCAAAGCGCTTAAATCAGGCAGGCTACTCGGTGTACGTACCGCACTTTACCGGCTACGGTTACCACGATGGCGATACCACGCATTCCGTCACCCCCTGGCAGGACTGGCACAAACTGGTCTTAGATGAAGTGGCGATCCTGAAAAAAACGCATACCAGCGTCTCCCTCGGCGGCCTGTGCATCGGTGCCGTGCTGGCGCTGAGCGTTGCAGCAGATTCGGGCAGCGATATCGCAGCCCTGTCTTTGCTGAGCACGACCCTGTATTACGATGGCTGGAGCATACCTTGGTACCGTTTCGTGCTGCCGATCGGCTATTACACGCCGTTTCGCTATTTTTACAGCTATTCCGGCCGCCCGCCTTTTGGCATCAAGAACGAACAATTGCGCAAATGGGTGATTCGCGAAATGAATCATAAGGAATCCTCGATTGCGGCCGTCTCGAATCTATGCCTGCCCGCCATACACGAGGCCGAATTACTAATTAAAGCCGTCAAAGCAAGGCTGCCTAAAATCGAGACGCCGACACTGGTCATTCACGCGACCGAAGACGATGTCTGCTCGCCGCGCAGCGCTGAATATGTGATGCAGCATATCGGCTCTAAAAAACGGGAGTGCGTCATGCTGGGTAATAGCTATCACATGATCACCGTGGATAACGACAGAGAACAGGTTGCCACAGAAACCATACGTTTTTTTAAGTCCGTACAGCAGGAATAAGGTAAATTGATGCTGGCATACACCGCCAAAAACCTAAGGCCGGCACGGCATCCTCGCAAAAACGCATCAATTTAGGTGCATTTCAGTTATAATTCGCCCCAAATAATTTAATTACATACTAAGCTATGAGTTCACTACCAACCATACAGCGCATGATGGTCGAACAATTCGACCTGAAGATTGAAAGCCTGACACCCGATGCTACGCTGGAGAGTCTGGGACTCGATTCCCTGTCCGTCATCGAATTCATGTTCAATCTTGAAGATGAACTGAAAATCAAATTACCAGACGAACGTGTCGAAATCAAAACACTGCAGGACGTAACCGATCTGGTCGACAGAATTGTCGCCGAGCAGTCGGCTTAATCACACCGCATGAGCAGGCGCGTTGTCATCACAGGATTAGGGATCGTATCCCCGGCGGGTTCTTCACCTGAGCAGTTTTTCGCCAATCTGATGGCGGGACGATCCGGCATCAAGCCACTCACCTGCAGCTTTGTTGATCAGTTGTCCATCAAGATTGCAGCCTCCGTTGATGATTTCAACCCTGCCGCGCATTTTTCAAAAATCCAGCTCACCGGCATCGAACGATTCAGCCAGATGGCGCTGGTCGCGGCGGAACAAGCCGTGCAGGACGCACAGCTCGTGCTTGACGAGACAGAATACTCTCGCGCAGGCGTCTATATGGGTTCGTGTCTGGGGGGGGCCGGTACACTCGAAGATGGTTATGTCGAGGTCTTCAAGCGCAACAACCCGCGCATCAAACCGCTAAGCGTACTACTTAGCATGAACAATGCCGCCGCTTCCCACCTGTCGATCAAATACCATCTACGTGGCCCCAACATCACCTACTCGACCGCCTGTTCATCATCGGCGATTGCCGTGGGCGAAGCTTACCGGCAGATCAAGCACGGTTACGCGGATGTCATGTTAGCCGGCGGTGCTGAAGCCATGCTGACGCTGGGCGCCATGAAAGCGTGGGAAGCGCTGCGCACGCTGGCGCACGAAGATCCGGAAGATCCCGGCGCTTCCTGTAAACCCTTCTCAAAAAATCGCAGCGGACTGGTTTTGGGAGAAGGTGCGGCGGTGCTGGTGCTCGAAGACGCAGAACGTGCGATTCAACGCGGCGCAAAAATTTACGGCGAACTGGCAGGCTACGATTGCTCGTCCGATTCGAGCCACATTACCAAGCCTGACGCTCTGGGGCAGACTCGCACAATTTTGAGCGCGCTGCGCGACGCCCATTTGCAGCCGTGCGACATCGGTTACATCAACGCCCACGGCACCGCCACCCTGGCAGGTGATATTGAGGAGACCAAAGCCTTAAAACTGGCTTTCGGTACTGATGCGTACAAAACCCCGGTGAGTTCCACCAAATCGATGCACGGCCACCTGATGGGCGCGACAGGCGCAGTGGAATTTATGGCTGCCGTCCTGGCGCTGCAACACCAGGCGGTCCCCCCAACCATCAATCTGCATCAACCCGATCCTGAGTGCGATCTGGACTATGTCCCCAATCAGGGCCGAACCGATGTACCGCTCAATGCGGTGATGTCCAACTCCTTCGCGTTCGGCGGCACCAATGCGGTGCTGATCGCACGGCGTTTTGTGGCTTAATCGTCGCTAACGCCTCCACACCGATGAAAGATTTCAATCTTTCGGCCTTAGCACTCAAATATCAGGCGCTGGTCCTGTATGCGCTCTTGGCACTCTTGCTGGCCGGCCTGTTTTCCTACACACAACTGGCCAAAAAAGAAGACCCTGACTTCACATTCAAGGTCATGACCATCACGCTGGCATGGCCCGGCGCCAGCGCACGCGAAATGGAACAGCAAGTCACCGATCGCGTGGAGCGAAAGCTGCAGGAGACGCACTGGCTGGACAATGTCAGCAGCTATTCAAAAGCGGGGGAAGCGGTCATCTTCGTCACCCTGCGCGATTCCATGCCGCCCGCCGAACTGGAACGCTCATGGAATCAGGTCAGAAAAACACTCTCCGACCTGCGCCGCTACCTGCCGGATGGTGTTGCTGATCCCGTCATCAATGACAACTTCGGTGAAACATACGCGTCGATCTACGCATTCACCTCAAACTCTCTGAGCAATGCCCAGTTAGCCGCCGAGGCGGGCAAAGTGCGCGAGGAGTTGCTCAGAATCAAAAACGTCAGCCGTGTCAAACTACTGGGCGTTCAGCGCGAGAAGATTTACATTGAATTTTCCAGTAAGAAAATGGCTGAACTGGGCATCGATCCGCTGCTGGTCGCCTCGGCGCTCAAGGCGCAAAATGCCATGGAGCCGGCAGGCGAAGTACTCTCTCACTACAACATCACTCGCCTGCGCGTGAGCGGTGATTTTAACTCGGTCAAAAGCATCCAGGACATCGGCATCAAGGCCGGCGGAAAAATATACCGGCTAGGGGACGTCTGTCACGTCTATCGCTCGTACGCCGACCCTGCCGAATTTAAGATGCGCACACAGGGACTCGACGCCATCGGCCTTGCCATTTCAATGACACCCCAAGGTAACGTCACCGAGCTTGGCCAAGCGCTGGACAGCGAATTTACCCGCATCAAAAAATTGCTGCCATCTGACGTGACGATACATCAAGTATCCAATCAACCCGCAGTGGTCAAAAAATCCATCAGTGAATTCATGAGTGCCCTGGCAGAAGCCCTTGCCATCGTGCTGGCAGTGAGTTTTCTGAGTCTGGGATTGCGGGCAGGTCTGGTCGTGGGACTCTCTATTCCGCTGGTGTTAGCGGGCACTTTCTTGTTGATGCATCTATTGGGCATCGACTTGCAGCGCGTGTCCTTAGGCGCACTGATCATTGCACTGGGCCTCTTAGTTGACGACGCCATGATCGCCGTCGAGATGATGAAGGTCAAACTCGAGCAAGGCTACAGCAAATTGCATGCAGCCAGTTTCGCCTACACCAGCACCGCCTTTCCCATGCTCACCGGCACGCTGATTACAGCGGCGGCCTTTTTACCCGTCGGTCTTGCCAAGTCATCCGCTGGCGAATACACTTTTTCCATCTGCGCCGTCGTCACCATCGCCCTGCTCGTTTCCTGGCTGGTTGCGGTCGTTTTCACCCCATTTATCGGTTTCCGGTTGCTCAACGCTGACAGCCAACCGACCGCAGACCATTACCGCGAAGGTTTTTACGCCCATTTTCGCGTGCTGGTTGAGTGGTGTCTGGATCACAGAAAAAGTGTGCTTGCAGTGACGACACTGCTGTTCGTGATTGCTTTAGCGGGATTTTCAAAAGTAGAACAGGAATTTTTCCCCCCGTCCGAACGGCCGGAACTGCTGATGGATATCTGGCTACCGGAAGGCACCAGCTTTTCGGCAACCGAAAGCATTGCGCTTGCCGTTGAAAACAAGCTCCAGAATGACGCCGGCATCGTTAACTACACCAGTTACATAGGAGGCAGCACCCCCCGATTCTACCTGCCGCTGGATTTACAACTGCCCAGCGTCAATTACGCGCAAATTGTGATTACCAGCCGTGATACCGCTTCGCGCGAAGCGGTGCTCAAACGCCTGAGAAAAATGATTGATACGGACTATCCGGATTCCGGCCTTCGCATCGCGCGACTGGAAAATGGCCCCCCCGTCGGCTATCCCGTGCAATTCAGAGTGGTCGGGACAGATCCTGAAAAACTGCGCGGCATCTCAAAACAAGTTGCCGAAATCGTTAAAAAGAGTCCTCACACCAAAAATATCGTCGTTGATTCAAACGAGAAGATTCACATTATTAACGTTGAGGTCGATCAGGAAAAGGGGCGCTCACACGGCCTGTCCTCACAAGAAATATCCAGAAACCTGCAGGCTTTTCTGTCCGGCCTATCCATCACCAGTTTGAGAGAGGCGGATAAACGGATTGAAATTATTGCACGCGCCGAGTCTGCCGAACGGGGTGATCCTGCATCGCTTAGCCAGCTTAATATCTACAGCGAACACGGCAAATCCGTGCCGCTCAATCAGATCGCCAAAATCAGCGAGAAAGAAGAAGACGGCGTCATCTGGCGCATGAACCGATTGCCCGTGGTCACTGTACGCGCCGATGTACCCGATGACGTTCGCGCCCCCGATGTGAGCACCACCATAGACAAGCAACTGGCGAGTCTGCGTGCGACCCTACCGGCGGGATATCGGATTGAGGCCGGCGGGGCAATGGCGGACAGCGCCAAAGCACAAGATTCGATCATTGAAATTCTGCCGCTGGTAGGATTTTTGATCGTCACCCTACTGATGCTCCAACTCAAGCAATACAAACAGGTCACGCTAGCCCTTTTGACCGCACCGCTGGGCATTATCGGTGTCACCGCATCGCTACTGGCCTTTCATGTACCCTTTGGCTTCGTCGCCATGCTGGGGATGATTTCACTCTCGGGCATGATCATGCGCAATTCAGTCATTTTGCTCAACCAAATCACTCAGGACTTAGAAGACGGCATGCACCACTGGGATGCGGTTGTCGAATCCACCGTGCGCCGTTTTCGCCCTATCATGCTCACGGCAGCCGCTGCGATTCTGGCGATGATTCCGCTTACCCGCAGCGTATTTTGGGGACCCATGGCTGTCGTCATCATGGGTGGCTTGCTGGTCGCCACACTGCTGACACTGTTTTATCTGCCCGCGCTGTATGCCGCCTGGTTCAAGGTTCAGCGCCCCCGTTGACCCAACAAGCATTTCTTAACCACGACCTGCAACATCCGACTGCATCTCCTGCGGACATGATAGACGGAACACCTGATAGAATTAAGCCATGAATACCTCTCCCCCACTCACCCCGACCCAGCGTAAAGTGGTCATTTCGGCCTGCTTCGGCACCTTCCTTGAGTGGTATGACTTTCTGACCTTCGCATCCCTGGCGACCTATTTCAGCCTGCTGTTTTTCCCGCCGGACAATCCGGTCGCGGCCCTGCTTGCGAGCCTTGCCACCTTCGGCGTCGGCATGCTGGTACGCCCCTTGGGCGCAGCACTGTTCGGCTCTTTAGCTGACAAGCACGGACGGCGTCCGATCTTCATCGCAACCATCATGCTGATGGGCATCACAACGTTTGCCGTAGGTCTTCTGCCGACCTACGCGCAGGTTGGCATGCTCTCACCCGTCTTGCTGCTGCTGCTCCGCCTGCTGCAAGGGTTTGCCGTCGGCGGCGAAATCGGCGGCGCTGCGGTCTATCTCACCGAGCATTCCCCTATCAACCGGCGCGGCTTTTATACCAGCGTGCTGCAACTGATGGGACCGCTGGGCATACTGGCTTCCACCTTGCAAGTCGTCGTACTGCAATCGGCTTTAAGCGAAGCGGATTTCCACAACTGGGGCTGGCGCGTTCCATTTTTGTTGTCGATTGTGCTGCTGGCGATTTCACTAAAAAGCCGTATGAATATGATTGAATCGCCAGTATTTCTGGAAATGCAAGCGAGCAATACTTTATCGAAAGCGCCCTTGCGCGAGTGTTTATCGGATAAGCGCACCTTGGGGCGCATGGCACTGTTGTTTTTCTGCATTTCCGCCGGTGGCTCGCTGCTGTTTTTTTCCTCGCAGGTGTATACCAACGTTTTCTTAAAAAATGTCGTCAAATTAGACCCCCAACTCGCAGGCACACTGGTGATGCTCAGCACGCTGGTATTATTTCCGCTCACGATTTTTTCCGGCTGGCTCTCAGACAAAGTGGGGCGCAGGCCGGTTTTATTGGCAGGATTGCTGCTAGGTGCTCTCACGCTCTACCCTGTATTCACAGGCCTGCTTCACTATGGCAATCCGGCGCTGGAGCACTTTAATCGCAACGTACCGGTGTCCCTCTACGGTACGGCGTGCGCGTACGGCCCTTTTACCGATGTACGCAACGATTGCGAACGCAATCAGGAATTGCTCTCCAAACTGGGCGTGTCCTATACGCTATACAGCGCGGCACAGAGCCGTGTACAAATTGCTCAGTCAAACATACAGGGATTTTCCCCCCAACAACTCAAACACGCCCTGATCGAGGCGGGATGGCCCGAAAAGGCCGATGCCACGCAAATCAACCGCTGGATGATTTTTTTACTGCTGCTGATCCCCGTGACGGCCGTCGGACTGATAACAGGCCCGCAAACCGTGACACTGGCAGAGCTCTTTCCGGCCAGAACGCGTTATACCGCAGTGGCCCTGCCGCACAACTTAAGCGCCGGCTGGATAGGTGGTTTATCGCCCTTTATGGTCACGCTCGTCAGTGTGAAAGCCGGCGATACACTGGCCGGTATCGGCTATCCGGCAAGTTTGCTCGGCATGGCGTTCGTGATTGGCTATTTTTTCCTGCCTGAAACACGCAATACGCCTCTCGAGGACTAGTTCAAGGGGTTTACCGCTATAAAGCGAGCATGGCATCGAGCTGTTCGATCGGCATCGGTTTACCAAATAAATAGCCCTGGTAATAATTGCAGCCGATATCCTGCAGAAGTGAGCGCTGCTCCTCGGTCTCGACGCCTTCAGCAATGACGTTCAAGTTCAGACTTTCTGCCATCGCAACAATCGTGCGCACGATCGCCCTGTCGCTGCTGCTGGAGGACAACTCCCGCACAAATGACTGATCAATTTTGAGCTGATTGAGCGGCAAACGTTTGAGGTACTGCAAGGATGAATAGCCCGTACCAAAATCATCGAGCGAAAACTGAATACCCATTTCCCTTAAGGTATTCATGGTGACGATAATGTCTTCGATATTTTCCACCAGCATGCTCTCCGTCAGCTCGAGCTTGAGCAGTTTCGGATTGATGGCGTGACGGTGCACCGTCTCCTTAACTTGTGCCACAAAATTTATTTGGTGAAACTGTTTGGCGCTGACATTAACCGCCAGCGTCAAATCACGCGTAAAAGGCTCATCCTGCCATAATCGGAGTTGTGCACAAGCGGTATCGAGCGGAAATTGTCAACCTAGTTGTCGCCTGACTGCCTGCGATTATGCTGCCATTT
>JBAXJT010000057.1:0-15378 GCA_037137715.1 Nitrosomonadales bacterium | reverse complement strand
CAATTGTACCGACGTTTACGTGGGGTTTTGTACGTTCAAATTTACTCTTTGCCATTTTAGCCTCTATCAAATAATTATCTGTTTTACTAACGTCTAATCGCCAGTTGGCTCAAGGCCAACTAGCGACTAGTGTTCAACAACTTCTTTTTACTTCTTGTTCATGATCGCTTCAGCAACATTCTTCGGCGCTTCGGTGTAATGCTTGAATTCCATTGTGTACGTCGCACGACCCTGGGTCGCAGAACGCAACGATGTTGAATAACCAAACATCTCAGACAACGGCACTTCAGCCTTAACAGACTTACCACCGCCCAGCATATCGTCCATACCCTGAACCATACCGCGACGTGATGACAGATCGCCCATCACAGTACCGGTATAGTCTTCCGGTGTTTCGACTTCAACCGACATCATCGGCTCAAGCAAAACCGGACTTGCCTTACGCATACCTTCTTTGAAGGCCATAGAAGCTGCCATCTTGAACGCATTTTCGTTCGAGTCAACATCATGGTACGAACCGTCAAACAAGGTGACCTTAACATCAACGACGGGGAAGCCCGCCAACACACCGCTAGGCAAAGATTCACGCAAACCTTTTTCAACCGCCGGGATGTATTCGCGAGGAACCGTACCGCCCTTGATCGCATCGATGAACTCAAAGCCCTTACCTGGCTCATTTGGTTCCATCGTGATCCACACGTGACCGTACTGACCGCGACCACCGGTTTGCTTAGCATACTTACCTTCGACTTCAACCTTTTTACGGATCGCTTCACGATAAGCAACTTGCGGCGCACCTACATTGGCTTCAACACCAAATTCGCGCTTCATACGATCTACCAGAATTTCCAGATGCAACTCGCCCATACCGGACATGATGGTCTGACCCGATTCTTCATCGGTACGTACACGGAACGAAGGATCTTCAGCAGCCAGACGACCCAGCGCCAGACCCATCTTTTCCTGATCGACTTTCGTCTTAGGCTCAACCGCAACGTGAATCACAGGCTCAGGGAATATCATACGTTCAAGAATGATCGTATTGTTGATATCACACAGTGATTCACCGGTGGTCACTTCCTTCAAGCCAATACAAGCAGCAATATCGCCTGCCAGAATTTCTTCGACTTCGATACGCTCGTTAGCGTGCATCTGCACGATACGACCGATACGCTCTTTTCTGCCGCGAACTGAGTTATAGACGGTATCGCCTTTCTTCAGCACACCGGAATAAACGCGCACGAAAGTCAACTGACCTACAAAAGGATCCGTCATCAGTTTGAAAGCCAAAGCGGAGAAGCTCTCAGAGTCATCTGCCTTACGGGTTGTTGGCTTATCATCCTCATCCAAACCCGTTACATCAGGAATATCAACAGGTGACGGCATGAACATGATAACGGCATCAAGCATACGCTGAACACCCTTGTTCTTGAAAGCCGAACCACACAACATTGGCTGAATTTCACACGCAATGGTACGAGTACGCAGACCCAGAATAATTTCCTCTTCGGTCAATTCACCGTTTTCAAGGTAGTTATTCATCAACTCTTCGGAAGCTTCCGCAGCAGTTTCAACCATCTTGGCGCGCCATTCGGCAGCGATCTCAAGCAAGTCAGCCGGGATTTCGCGATAGTCGAACTTCATACCCTGAGAGGCTTCATCCCAGTAGATGGCACGCATCTTGATCAGATCAACGACGCCTTCAAAATTTTCTTCAGCGCCGATAGGCACAACGATAGGCACAGGATTTGCGCGTAACCGTGTTGCCATTTGCTCTACGACCTTGAAGAAGTTTGCACCTTGACGGTCCATCTTATTCACAAAAGCCAAACGAGGCACTTTGTATTTGTTAGCCTGACGCCAAACTGTTTCGGACTGAGGCTGCACACCACCTACCGCACAGTAAACCATGCACGCACCATCCAGTACACGCATAGAACGCTCAACTTCGATCGTAAAGTCAACGTGACCCGGCGTATCGATAATATTGAAACGATGCTCTTCATACTGCTTTTCCATGCCCTTCCAGAAGCATGTTGTCGCAGCTGAAGTGATGGTAATTCCACGCTCCTGCTCCTGCTCCATCCAGTCCATGGTGGCTGCGCCATCATGAACTTCACCGATCTTGTGACTTACGCCGGTGTAGAACAGAATACGTTCGGTTGTCGTAGTTTTGCCCGCATCAATATGCGCGCTGATACCGATATTACGGTAACGGTTAATAGGTGTTTTACGAGCCACGATGTATACCTAACTAGTTTGATTGTTAATGCTAAATTAGAAACGGAAATGCGAGAACGCCTTATTGGCTTCAGCCATACGGTGAACTTCTTCACGCTTCTTCACTGCGCCGCCGCGACCTTCGGACGCGTCAATCAATTCACCCGCCAGACGCATACCCATGGACTTTTCGCCACGTTTACGGGCCGCTTCACGCAACCAGCGCATGGACAGCGCCATACGACGTGAAGGACGAACTTCAACAGGAACCTGGTAGTTTGCACCACCCACACGACGGCTCTTAACTTCAACTTGTGGCTTAGCATTGGTCAACGCAAGATTGAAAATTTCAATCGCATCTTTACCAGTCTTTTTGCCAACCTGTTCCAGCGCGCCGTACAAAATGCGTTCTGCAACTGATTTCTTACCCGCTGTCATCAATACATTGACGAATTTGGACAAATCTTGATTGCCGAACTTTGGATCTGGCAACACTTCACGTTTGGGTACTTCTCTGCGTCTTGGCATATCAACCTCTAATAAATTGCTTAAAAATTACAGTTACGTCTTTATTTCTTAGGACGCTTGGTACCGTACTTGGAACGAGATTGCTTACGATCTTTCACGCCAGCCGTATCCAAACTACCGCGAACCATGTGGTAACGCACACCCGGCAAATCCTTTACACGACCACCGCGCAACAAAACCACGCTATGCTCTTGCAAGTTATGGCCTTCACCGCCGATGTAGCTAATGACTTCAAAACCATTGGTCAGACGAACTTTAGCCACTTTACGCAACGCAGAGTTAGGCTTCTTAGGTGTTGTGGTGTAAACACGAGTACACACACCACGCTTTTGTGGCGAACTACCGAGCGCTGGAACCTTGCTCTTTTCTACGATTGCGACACGCGGCTTGCGGATCAACTGATTAATGGTTGGCATTATCTAACATCCTAAAGTAAATTCTAAAATTCCGTTTGTGTTTAAAAAACAAAAGCTTAACGTCACAGACAGGCAGAATCACCTGCTGCGACGGTAAAAAGATTGTGGATTCTATTCAGAAACCACCGCACTGTCAAGCAACTCACCGACTGGCGCCGATTCCGCCGACATGAAATCACGACCCGGCGCAATATCAATACCCAGCTTTTGCTTGCGACGCGCATTGTGATAGGCCATACCGGTACCGGCAGGAATCAAACGACCCACAATGACGTTTTCTTTCAGACCGCGCAATTCATCACGCTTGCCCATGATTGCGGCTTCAGTCAGAACACGGGTCGTTTCCTGGAAGGAAGCAGCCGAGATGAACGAATCCGTCGACAACGATGCCTTGGTGATACCCAGCAACATAAATTCGAAGGTAGCTGGCTCTTTGCCGGCTGCGATCATTTTTTCATTTTCTTCCAACAAATCTGCGCGCTCGACCTGTTCACCCACGATAAAGCGAGTTTGACCTGTTTCTCTGACCTGAACACGGCGCAACATCTGACGCACAATCACTTCGATGTGTTTATCGTTGATCTTAACGCCTTGCAAACGATACACTTCCTGAACTTCATCCGTGATGTAGCGCGCAAGTTCTGCGACGCCCAACAGGCGCAGGATGTCATGCGGATCAGCCGGACCATCAACGATCATTTCACCGCGTGTCACCATCTGACCATCATGCACCAGCACATGTTTTTCCTTAGGAATCAGGAATTCATTCGCCAGGCCTTCCACATCGGTAATCACCAGACGTTGCTTACCCTTGGTTTCCTTACCGAAGGACACGGTACCCGTGCATTCAGCCAGCATACCGGCATCCTTAGGGATACGCGCTTCGAACAATTCAGCCACACGCGGCAGACCACCGGTGATATCGCGAGTCTTGGAGGATTCCTGAGGAATACGCGCCAGCACATCACCAATACCCACCATCTGACCATCTTCAACCGTGATAATGCAGCCGGTTTGGAAGGTTACGCTAACCGCCGTTTCAGTACCCGTCAGCTTAACGTCTTCCCCGTTTTCATCAAACAAGCGAACCATAGGGCGAACCATCGTACCCGCTTTATTTTGTGCCGCAGTACGTTGTTTAGGATCGATAACCACCAGGGTTGACAGGCCGGTCACTTCATCGATCTGTTTAGCAACGGTTACGCCCTCTTCCACATTCTGGAAGCTCACACGTCCTGCATACTCAGTAATGATAGGACGGGTATGCGGATCCCATGTTGCCAGCACTTCACCGGCACGTACCGCTGTACCTTCTTTGATGACCAGTGTGGCACCGTATGGAATCTTATGACGTTCACGTTCACGACCGTAATCGTCAGCAATGATGATTTCCGCACTACGCGCAACCACAATCGCTTCGCCGCGTAGTGTCGTCACCAGACGCATGTTCGGGCTATATTTGAGCACACCGTTCGACTTACCTTCAACCTGGCTGGCAACCACATTACGTGAGGCTGCACCACCGACGTGGAAGGTACGCATCGTCAACTGAGTACCCGGCTCACCGATAGATTGAGCCGCGATCACACCCACTGCTTCACCCACGTTAACCATCGAACCGCGACCCAGATCTCGGCCGTAGCACTTAGCGCACAGACCGAAGCGAGTTTCACACTTGAGTGGTGCGCGAACTTCAACTTCATCCACGCCCAGCGCTTCGATACGTTCTACAGCGGTTTCATCAAGCAAGGTACCGATTTCATACAGGGTTTCTCCTGATTCAGGATTAACCACATCACGGCTCAATACACGACCCAAGATACGTTCGCGCAAGGCTTCGATGACTTCACCGCCTTCGACGATCGCTTTCATCATCGCGCCGTTAACTGTGCCGCAATCTTCTTCAACCACCACCAGATCCTGCGTCACATCGACCAGACGACGTGTCAGATAACCTGAGTTCGCTGTCTTCAACGCGGTATCGGCCAGACCCTTACGGGCACCGTGGGTGGAAATAAAGTACTGCAACATGCTCAAACCTTCGCGGAAGTTAGCGGTGATCGGCGTTTCAATAATTGAACCATCCGGTTTAGCCATCAAACCGCGCATCCCTGACAACTGACGAATCTGTGCAGCAGAACCCCGCGCACCGGAGTCGGCCATCATGTAAATCGAATTCAGCGACTCTTGCATGACCGGTTTGCCGTTATTCATACGCACTTCGCCAGTAATACGATCCAGCACAGGCTCAGAGCTCAACTGATCCATCATGGCTTTCGCCACCATATCACCGGTACGACCCCAGATATCCACCACCTTGTTGTAACGCTCACCATCTGTCACCAGACCCGAGGTGTACTGAGTGTGAATTTCCATCACTTCTTTTTCTGCAGCACCGATCAGATCGGCTTTTTCCGGCGGCATCAACATATCGTCGATACAAATCGAGATACCGGCGCGCGTCGCATAGGTAAAGCCGGTGTACATCAGCTTATCGGCCATGATGACGGTGTCGCGCAAGCCGCATTGGCGGAAACTCGCGTTGATCAGCTTAGAAATTTCTTTCTTTTTCAATGCCTTATTGATCAAAGCAAACGGCAAACCGGCAGGCAATACTTCAGAGAGCAGCGCACGACCAACCGTTGTGTCATGACGAACCAGCTTTTCAACCAGCTCACCCGCTTCATCCTTATGGAATTCTTTCAGGCGAACGATGACCTTAGCCTGCAAATCAACTTCACGGGATTCGTACGCACGCGATACTTCAGCGATATTGGCGAACATCGAACCTTCGCCCTTAACGCCGATATTTTCGCGTGTCATGTAGTACAGACCCAGAACGATATCCTGCGAAGGAACAATAATCGGCTCACCGTTAGCTGGCGACAATACGTTGTTGGATGCCAGAAGCAAGGTTCTACATTCCATCTGCGCTTCGAGCGACAGAGGAACGTGTACCGCCATTTGATCGCCGTCGAAGTCGGCGTTGAATGCCGTACAAACCAACGGGTGCAATTGAATCGCCTTACCTTCAATCAGGATAGGTTCGAATGCTTGAATACCCAAACGATGCAGTGTTGGTGCGCGGTTCAACATCACCGGATGTTCGCGGATAACTTCTTCGAGAATATCCCAGACGACCGGCTCTTCAGCCTCAACCATGCGCTTAGAGGCCTTGATCGTGGTTGCCAGACCCATGGCTTCCAGACGACTGAAGATGAACGGCTTGAACAGCTCCAACGCCATTTTCTTAGGCAAACCGCACTGATGCAGTTTGAGTTGCGGGCCCACCACGATCACGGAACGACCGGAATAATCGACGCGCTTACCCAACAAGTTTTGACGGAAACGACCGCTCTTACCCTTGATCATGTCAGCCAGTGACTTCAATTGGCGCTTGTTCGCACCGGTCATGGCTTTACCGCGACGGCCGTTGTCCAGCAATGAATCGACCGCTTCTTGCAACATGCGCTTTTCGTTACGCACGATGATGTCCGGCGCCTTCAATTCCAGCAGGCGGCGCAGACGGTTGTTACGGTTGATCACGCGGCGATATAAATCGTTCAAGTCAGACGTTGCAAAACGTCCACCATCGAGCGGCACTAACGGACGCAATTCTGGCGGCAATACCGGCAATACTTCCAGCACCATCCACTGAGGCTTGATGCCGGATGCGCTGAACGCTTCCAGCACTTTCAGGCGCTTAGCGTATTTTTTGATCTTGGTTTCAGAACCGGTCGCCTGCAAATCAGCGCGCAGCGTCTCAATTTCACTCAATACATCAAGACCTGAGAGCAAAGCACGCACGCCTTCAGCACCCATCAAGGCGGTGAATTCATCGCCATATTCTTCAGTCTTAGCCAGGTAATCATCATCAGACAACAACTGACCGCGATTGAGCGGCGTCATGCCGGGCTCAGTCACGACATAGGCTTCGAAATACAGCACGCGTTCGATATCGCGCAGTGTCATATCCAACACCATACCCAGACGGGATGGCAAAGACTTGAGGAACCAGATATGCGCAACTGGGGATGCCAACTCAATATGCCCCATACGTTCGCGACGAACCTTAGACAGGGTCACTTCAACGCCGCACTTCTCGCAGATCACACCGCGATGTTTCAGGCGCTTGTACTTACCGCACAGGCATTCGTAATCTTTAACCGGTCCAAAAATCTTGGCGCAGAACAAACCGTCGCGCTCAGGTTTAAAGGTGCGGTAGTTGATAGTTTCAGGCTTTTTAACTTCGCCATACGACCAGGAACGAATTTTCTCAGGCGACGCAAGACCAATCTTGATCGCATCGAATTCTTCTTTTTGTGTGACCTGTTTGAACAAATCTAACAATGACTTCATGTGTAACTCCTTGTGGATCTAGGATCTAGGATCGAGGATCAAGGATTAAGGAACGGGCCTAGCTCTATCCCCGTTCCTCAATCCAGCTTCTTAGTTGCGCTCCAAATCCATATCGATGGCGAGAGATCTGATTTCCTTGATCACCACGTTGAAGGATTCCGGCATACCGGCATCGATCTTATGATCGCCCTTGACGATATTTTCATACACCTTGGTACGTCCTGCCACGTCATCCGACTTAACGGTGAGCATTTCCTGCAAGGTATAAGCCGCGCCGTAGGCTTCCAGTGCCCAAACTTCCATTTCACCGAAACGCTGACCACCGAACTGCGCCTTACCACCCAATGGCTGTTGAGTCACCAAGCTGTATGGACCGGTTGAACGGGCATGCATCTTGTCATCAACCAAGTGATGCAGCTTCAGCACGTGTTTGTAACCCACAGTCACTGGACGATCAAACGCTTCGCCGGTACGACCGTCATGCAAGGTCGTTTGACCCGACAGCGGCAAATCAGCCAGTGCCAGCATGTACTTGATTTCCTCTTCTGACGCACCGTCAAATACAGGGGTTGCGAAAGGCACGCCCTTACGCAAGTTACGACACAACTCGATGATTTCATCATCATTAAACGATTTGAAATCGACCGATTGACCGTTATTGTTGTTGTAGATCTTATCCAGGAAGCCACGCAATTCCGTGATCTTGGCATTGGTCTGCAACATCTGATCAATCTTCTTACCCAGACCATTGGCAGCCCAGCCCAGATGCGTTTCCAGAATCTGACCGATGTTCATCCGTGACGGAACGCCCAACGGGTTCAACACGACGTCTACCGGCGTACCATCAGCCATGTAAGGCATATCTTCAACTGGAACAATGCGTGAGATCACACCCTTGTTACCGTGACGACCGGCCATCTTATCACCCGGTTGCAGACGACGTTTGACGGCAACGTAGACCTTAACCATTTTCTGAACACCAGCCTGGAGTTCGTCGCCTTGCGTCATCTTTTTCTTCTTCAGCTCGAAAGCCGCATCAAATTCCAGACGCTTTTGAGTCAGACCATCTTTGACCTGCTCCATTTGCGCGGCAACTTCATCGTCCGCCAGGCGAATATCGAACCACTGATGATGCTCAACACCTGACAGGTATTCAGCGGTCAGCAAGGTACCCTTAGCTAACTTCTTAGGACCGCCATTGGCAGCCTTGTCCAGCAACAGCTTTTCCAAACGGGTGAAGGCATCGCTCTCAACGATACGCATCTGATCCGCCAGATCCTTCTTGTAACGGTTCAACTCATCATCAACGATTTGCTGTGCACGACGATCGCGTTGCAAGCCTTCACGGGTGAATACCTGAACATCGATTACGGTACCGGAACTGCCGGCTGAAACGCGCAGGCTGGTGTCCTTAACATCGGATGCCTTTTCACCAAAAATGGCGCGCAGCAATTTTTCTTCCGGTGTCAATTGAGTCTCGCCCTTAGGGGTCACTTTACCGACCAGCACGTCGCCTACCGCCACTTCCGCACCGATATGCACGATACCGCAGTCATCCAGACGACCCAACTGCACTTCGGACAGGTTCGGAATATCACGGGTGATTTCTTCAGTTCCCAACTTTGTGTCACGAGCAACCACCGTCAACTCTTCGATATGAATCGAAGTAAAACGATCCTGAGCGATGATACGTTCTGAGATCAGAATCGAATCTTCGTAGTTGTAACCATTCCATGGCATAAACGCGACCAGCACGTTTTGACCCAGCGCCAGCTCACCCATATCGGTTGAAGCACCGTCAGCCACTACGTCGCCACGGGCGATCACATCACCTACCTTAACCAGCGGACGCTGATTGATATTGGTGTTCTGATTCGAACGTGTGTACTTGATCAGGTTGTAGATATCAACACCGACTTCACCTGCGGTGGTTTCTTCATCGTTCACACGAACCACGATACGCGCAGCATCCACGTAATCGATACGACCACCGCGAATAGCTTGCACTGCGGTGCCGGAATCGAGTGCAACCGTGCGTTCGATACCCGTGCCCACCAGCGGCTTTTCAGCACGCAGACAAGGAACGGCCTGACGTGACATGTTGGCACCCATCAATGCGCGGTTCGCATCGTCATGTTCCAGGAACGGAATCAAACAAGCCGCAACAGATACGACTTGCGACGGTGATACGTCCATGTAATTGATGGTATCGGGTGCTGCCAGCACGAATTCGTTATGACGACGTGCTGAGACGATGTCATCCGTAAAACGGCCCTTCTTATCGAGTTCAGCATTCGCCTGAGCGATGGTGAAGGTACTTTCTTCAATGGCTGACAAGTAGTCAACATCGTTCGATACGCAACCATTGGTCACTTTGCGGTACGGCGTTTCAATGAAACCGTATTCGTTAGTCCGTGCGTACAGTGCGAGCGAGTTGATCAGACCAATGTTCGGACCTTCCGGTGTTTCGATAGGACACACACGACCGTAATGAGTCGGATGCACATCTCGAACCTCAAAACCGGCACGTTCACGCGTCAAACCACCAGGTCCCAGTGCTGAAATACGACGCTTGTGCGTCACTTCAGACAGCGGATTGGTCTGATCCATAAACTGGCTCAGCTGGCTCGAACCAAAAAACTCTTTGATTGCAGCTGAAATCGGCTTAGCGTTGATCAGATCATGCGGCATCAAATTATCCGCTTCTGCTTGGCCAAGACGCTCTTTTACTGCACGCTCAACACGCGCCAGACCCACACGGAACTGGTTCTCAGCCAATTCACCCACCGCACGTACGCGGCGATTACCCAGATGATCGATATCGTCGATTTCACCGCGACCATTGCGCAATTCAACCAGAATCTTGACAACCGCAACGATATCTTCGTTGGACAGGATAGGTGAGCCGGTCAATTCTTCGCGACCTACGCGGCGGTTGAACTTCATACGACCGACAACTGACAAGTCATAACGCTCTTCGCTAAAGAACAGGCCATTAAACAAACCTTCAACCGATTCTTCGGTTGGCGGTTCGCCAGGGCGCATCATGCGGTAAATCGCAACGCGTGCCGTCCACTTATCCGTGGTTTCGTCGGTGCGCAATGTTTGCGACATATACGCGCCTTGATCCAAATCATTGGTATACAAGGTATTGAGCTTAGTGATGTTGGCATCCTGCAGCTTACGCAGCAACTCTTCAGTCATCACATCGTTCGCATTGGCGATAATTTCGCCGCTTTCTTTGTCGATGACGTTATTCGCGACCACACGGCCCAACAGGAAATCATCGGCGACAGCCAACTTATCGATACCCGCTTCTTGCATTTGACGGATATGACGCACGGTAATGCGCTTGTCGGTGGCAACGATGGTTTTACCGGCTTTATCCAGAATATCAAAGCGCGCGATTTCGCCGCGCAGACGTTCTGCAACCACTTCAAACTGAATACCTCCCTTTTTGCCTAGTTGGAAGGTGTCGAATTCGTAGAACATACCCAGCATGTCTTCATTGGTGTAACCCAGGGAGCGCAGCAGGATGGTAACCGGCATTTTGCGACGACGATCGATACGGAAGTAAACATAGTCCTTCGCATCGAATTCAAAATCCAACCATGAACCACGGTAAGGAATGATACGTGCGGAGAACAGCAGCTTGCCTGATGAGTGAGTTTTGCCCCGGTCATGCTCGAAGAACACACCAGGAGAACGGTGTAACTGAGACACGATGACGCGCTCGGTACCATTGATCACAAAGGAACCGGTATTGGTCATCAAAGGCATTTCGCCCATGTAGACTTCCTGCTCTTTGACTTCTTTTACCGTCGGCTTGGAAGCTTCCTTATCCATGATGGTCAGACGTACACGAGCGCGCAGTGGCGATGCGTAGGTCAGTCCGCGCTGCTGGCATTCTTTGACATCAAACGCAGGCATCCCCAGCATATAGCTGACGAAATCCAGTCTGGCATTCTTGGAATGACTTTCAATCGGAAATATTCCGTTGAAAGCAGCTTGCAGGCCTTCATTTTTGCGTTTTTCAGGCGCAGTAGCTTCCTGAAGAAAGGCAGCAAAGGCTTCCAATTGGGTGGATAAAAGGAAAGGAACCGGAAGTGCACCGATTCGCTTGCCGAAACTTTTACGAATACGTTTTTTTTCGGTAAAAGAGTAGCTCATATATTCTCCACGACTAGGCAAAAAGACAGGGGGCGGAAAGCCTAAAATCAGACTTCCCGTCCCTTAGCTTCTTAGAGCGCCAAAAGGCTGACGGTAAGCCGTCAGCCTTTTGACAACACAATGTATTACTTGACTTCAGCGGTCGCGCCAGCTTCGATCAGTTGCTTAGCAACTGCATCAGCATCAGCCTTTGAAACGCCTTCTTTAACAACCTTAGGTGCTGCGTCAACCAGGTCCTTAGCTTCTTTCAAGCCCAGGCCGGTGATTACGCGAACAGCCTTAATGACGCTAACCTTGTTATCGCCAATTGTTGCCAGAATTACGTCAAATTCTGTTTGTTCAGCAGCGGCAGCAGCAGGACCGGCAGCAGCAGGACCAGCAGCAGCAACAGCAGCAGAAACGCCAAACTTTTCTTCCATTTGTTTGATCAGTTCTGACAATTCCAGCACAGTCATCGCAGCAACTGCATCCATCAATTCAGCATTAGTAATAGCCATATTGTTCTCCAATTATTTCAAAAATTAAACAGCAGCCGCTTCATCAGCGACTTCAACAGCAACTTCAGCAGGTGCATCTACAACACCATTTGCATCACGAATTGCAGCCAACGTACGGACGAACTTTGCAGTCGTCGCATTCATGGTTGCCATCAAGCGAGCAATCAACTCATCACGGCTAGGAGTTGCAGCAAGTACAGCAACTTGTTCCGCAGACATCACGGAACCTGCCATTGCACCGGCTTTAATAACCAGCAGCGGGTTGGTCTTGGCAAATTCGCACATCACTTTTGCAGCAGCAACAGCGTCAGCACTCATGCTATAAACAAGAGGACCTACCATACTGTCAGCCAATGCTTCAAATGAAGTACCTTGTACCGCACGGCGCGCCAATGTGTTTTTCAACACATGCAGATAAACACCTGAATTACGCGCTGTTGCACGCAATTTAGTGATATCGGCAACTTTGATGCCGCGGTACTCTGCCAAAACGATGGTTTGCGATTGCGCCACTTGTGCGCTGACTTCCGCTACCACGGTTTGTTTTTCTTGCAGATTGAGACTCAAGTCTTCCTCCATTATCCAGAGCGCATTCAACATACGCTCCATCATTTACAACAGCGACCATGAGTCAGGAGAACAACCATTCCTGCTCGCGGGCACACCATCTGCGGGGGGATCAGGATTCAGGATTCAGGATTCAGGATTTAGAAAACCCCAAAAACAAATACTGTTCCTTCCTTTAAGCTGCCATTAACAGACTATCAGATCCTAGATCCTCAATCCTGCTTTGACTGCCCCACCGGTCTTTGATGCTGACTACCGCCAGCAGTGCAAAGATATAAGGCGACATGGCAGACACCATGTCACCAGATTTGATTCTTTAAGCCGTGAAACTTGACTGATCTACGCGTACGCCCACACCCATGGTGCTAGACA
This sequence comes from Nitrosomonadales bacterium, assembly GCA_037137715.1. GTDB lineage: Bacteria > Pseudomonadota > Gammaproteobacteria > Burkholderiales > Gallionellaceae > Gallionella. The sequence goes on along the minus strand of JBAXJT010000057.1, from coordinate 2,249 downwards.
AAGATACCTTCTTCATGAAGACACCCTTAGAAGCAGCAGGTTTAGCCTTAGCCAACGCATCGATCAATGCCAGCAGGTTTTCACGCAGCGCTTCAGGCGCGAATGAAGCACGGCCGATGGTGCACTGAATGATACCGTTCTTGTCATTGCGATACTGAACCTGACCCGCCTTCGCATTGCGAACTGCACCCGCTACGTCAGCTGAAACGGTACCGACCTTAGGATTAGGCATCAAACCGCGAGGACCTAGAATCTGACCCAACTGACCCACCAGACGCATTGCATCCGGACTTGCGATCACAACGTCAAAATTCATCTCACCTTTTTTGATAAGGTCAGCCAGATCGTCAAAACCGACGATATCTGCACCGGCGGCTTTAGCTTCTTCAGCTTTAGCACCTTGCGCAAATACGGCAACACGAACAGTTTTACCCGTACCGCGTGGCAATACGACTGAACCGCGAACCAGTTGATCTGATTTACGTGCATCGATACCCAGATTCACTGCCACGTCGATTGACTCATCAAACTTCGCAACAGCGTTTTCTTTAACCAGTGACAGTGCATCGGTCAATGCATACATCTTATTGCGATCGACTTTAGTTGCAATTGCTTTATAGCGCTTAGACATTATTCGCCCTCCACGGTGATACCGATACTGCGCGCGCTACCAGCAATGATGCGCACAGCGGCATCCATATTAGCTGCGGTCAGATCCGGCATCTTGGTTGTTGCAATTTCTTCAGCCTGCTTACGTGTCAAGTGACCAACCTTAACTGTATGCGGTGTTGGGCTACCCTTTTGAATACCAACAGCCTTCTTAATCAGAATGGTTGCTGGCGGGGTCTTCATAATGAAGGTGAAGCTCTTGTCAGCAAACGCAGTGATGACCACTGGGATTGGCAAACCTGGCTCTACGCCCTGGGTTGCAGCGTTAAACGCCTTACAGAACTCCATGATATTCAGACCGCGTTGACCCAATGCTGGACCAATCGGTGGACTTGGATTTGCTTTACCAGCTGGCACTTGCAGCTTGATGTAGCCTATGACCTTCTTTGCCATTTTACTCTCCTATCAAACGGGTAATCGAGATTTTCATCTCTCCCCAAATACAGAAAACAACGAACGGGAAACAGCGCCTGCAATCATTGCAAGCTGCGTTTCCCATGCCATTTCCCTCTCTTTAGCCTTTTTCTACCTGGCCAAAATCCAACTCTACTGGTGTCGCACGACCGAAAATCGTAACCGCCACCCGTATTTTATTCTTGTCATAATTGACTTCTTCAACCATGCCGGTAAAGTCAGTAAACGGACCTTCCTTAACTCGGACCGATTCACCTACTTCAAACAATACCTTCGGCCTTGGTTTTTCAACGCCAGCCTGCATTTGCTGCATGATAGTCTGAACTTCTTTTTCGCTGATCGGCGTTGGGCGCATTGCAGAACCACCCAGGAATCCGGTTACTTTTGGCGTATTTTTCACCAAATGCCACGATTCATCCGTCATTTCCATTTCAACCAGGACATAGCCCGGGAAAAACTTACGCTCTGAGGTTACTTTTTGACCGCCCTTGAGCTCAACGACTTCTTCAACCGGAACTAAAATCTGGCCAAACTTTTCTTGCATACCTTCGCGAGCAATACGCTCAACTAAGGCGCGTGAAACACTTTTCTCAAACTGAGAGTAGGTGTGAACAACATACCAGCTCATTGCCATTATTCAGCCCGTCCCATCAACTTATTTACCATCGTCATCAGACTGGCATCAACCAACCACAAGAACAAAGCCATCGTAATGGCAAATAAAATCACCACGCCGGTTGTTTGCAACGTTTCTTTGCGAGTAGGCCAAACTACGCGCTTCGCTTCCGCAACAGAATCACGACCAAACGCGATAAAGCGCAGCCCTGACTCACTTGTAGACGCAACACCCGCAGCCAACAGAACACCCGCGAGCACCGATAACAATCGCAGCACTGCCGCACTGTCATGCAGGTAGTAGTAACCCGCAATCCCTGCTACAACGAGCAGAAATGCAATTAGTAACTTGATTTTATCCGACATGCGAGATGGTTCCGATTAACGATTACTTACTATTTGGCAGGCCAGGAGGGTTTCGAACCCCCAACCCTCGGTTTTGGAGACCGATACTCTACCAATTGAGCTACTGGCCTAAATACAGCCGCTAGTTATTAGTCGCTAGTTATTAGTTTGCATTGTCCGCTACGCGGGCACTGCTTAAACTAACA
>JBAXJT010000056.1:0-15492 GCA_037137715.1 Nitrosomonadales bacterium | reverse complement strand
CACGGACTTGAACCGTGGACCAAAGGATTATGAGTCCTCTGCTCTAACCAACTGAGCTAACGACCCGTAAACTATTTACCTTCGCTATCTAAGAAACTCTTCAGCTTCTCGGAACGCGACGGGTGACGCAATTTTCGCAAGGCCTTAGCCTCAATCTGACGAATACGTTCACGTGTCACATCGAACTGCTTACCGACTTCTTCCAGCGTGTGATCGGTATTCATTTCGATACCGAAACGCATACGCAACACTTTCGCTTCACGCTGCGTCAGGCTATCCAGAATATCCGAGGTGGCGCTACGCAGACTTTCATACACAGCCGCATCAACAGGCACCGTGGTATTCGAATCCTCAATAAAGTCACCCAGATGCGAATCATCATCATCGCCGACCGGCGTTTCCATCGAAATCGGCTCTTTAGCGATCTTCAAAATCTTGTGGATTTTGTCTTCCGTCATTTCCATTTTTTCGGCGAGCGTCGCAGCATCGGCTTCCTGCCCGGTTTCCTGCAGAATCTGACGCGAAATACGATTCATCTTGTTGATGGTTTCGATCATGTGCACCGGAATACGGATGGTGCGTGCCTGATCCGCGATGGAACGCGTGATCGCCTGACGTATCCACCAGGTTGCGTAGGTCGAAAACTTATAACCGCGGCGGTATTCGAATTTATCCACCGCCTTCATCAAACCGATGTTACCTTCCTGAATCAAATCAAGGAATTGCAAGCCGCGGTTGGTATATTTTTTGGCAATCGAAATCACCAGACGCAAGTTCGCCTCAATCATGTCGCGCTTGGCACGGTGCGAACGCGCCTCACCATTGGTCATGCGGCGATTGATTTCTTTCAAATCGACAATAGGCAGACCAACACGCTTTTGCATATTGATCAGATTCTGCTGCTTTTCGATAATCGCGTGCTGATAGCGCACCAGCAATTCGCTGTAAGGCTTGGCCGCTTTAATTTCCTGCGCTAGCCAGTCCATATCAACTTCATGACCGATAAAGCTCTTGATAAAATGCGGACGCGGCATCTTGCTCTTCGTCACACAGATATCCTGAATACCGCGCTCGTTGGTGCGAATTTCTTCCACCAGCCCGCGCATGGTGTTGCACAAGGCATCGACCTGTTTGGCGGTAAAACGGAATGCCATCAGCTCTTCGGTAATACCGGCCTGATGCACATTGTATTGTTCACTCAGATAGCCGTACTTCTCATACGCCTTGCCCATCTTATTGAACAGATCAGCGATCACAGCGAAACGCGCCAGCGCATCGGCTTTTAATTGAGCAAGATCGGCAGCGGCAGCGGCAGCAGATGCAGCAGCCATCGCCTCTTCGTCTTCCTCGTCCTCGTCTTCAGAACTCGACTCATCCGAGGATTCTTCCTCTTCGGATTCATCCTGCTCCTGGTCATCGCTGGCAGTCAAACCGGATTCGTCTTCCAGTTCGATATCCACAAAACCATCGATCAGTTCATTGACACGAATTTCATCAATTTCAATTTTTGCCGCCAGCGACAGAATTTCCGCAATCGTCACAGGACAGGCGGAAATCGCCTGTATCATGTTGCGCTGACCTTCTTCGATACGCTTGGCGATTTCGATTTCTTTTTCGCGCGTAAGCAGATCAACCGTCCCCATTTCGCGCATATACATGCGCACAGGATCGGTGGTGCGGCCAAATTCTGAATCGACCGTGGACAAAGCCGCTTCTGCTTCTTCGGCAGCGTCTTCATCCGCAGCGGTCGGTGCAGAATCCGTCATGATCAGCGCTTCGGCATCGGGCGCGACATCACAGACACGAATCCCCATGTCGTTGATCATGCTCGCCACGCTCTCGATTTGCTCGACTTCGAGCATATCCGGCAGATGGTCGTTGATTTCGGCGTAGGTCAGATAACCGCGTTCTTTACCCAGTACGATCAGCGCCTTCAGGCTGGTGCGTCGCGCATCGATGTCCTGCTGCAACTCGGCAAGCGGCAACGCAATCACGTCATCCTTCTTGTCAGTTTTTTTCTTGGTCTTTTTAACCGTTACCATAATCTTGTATCCAATTGCGTGAGACCTACGTTAGGACCGCAGAAAAGCGCGCCATTATACCCGAAAAACACGGGCGCTTTACACCCTTGACGAACATCAGCCATTTAGCTCGCTGACCACACCCGAATTACCCCGCTGAAGTAAACGCAAATACTGCTCGCGCTCCTCAAGACTTAACCCGGACAAGCCAACTTGAGACAACCGGCTTTGCAACGCCTGAAACTGATCGCGGCGCTGCCCTTCCTCCAATTTACTGATCAACCCAGAAAATTCAGCCGCAACATCAAATGAATCCCCCCAAGCCAGCATTTCCGCTTCCGCCTGAGCCAGCGCTCTGGCATAACTCGTCCCTTCAAACATTTGCATCAACGCCGGGCTACTGATTTTATAATCCGCCTCGCGCAAAGCCGACAGCACGGCGACAATCGCCTCAGCCTCTGCCCCTTCACCGTGCCAGTCAGCCGGCATCCGTTCAGCCAACTCGGGCTGCGCGATCAGACATTGCAACATCAAACGCTGTACTGGAAATGGGGTGCGTGCAGCCTTTTTCAAGGAGGGTCGCGGCGCATGCGCAATCGGCTTGATTTCATATAGCGCCTCCAACTCCGCCTGACTGACACCCGAGAGCGCCGCCACTTCCTTTCTCAGCAACAACGAGGTAACGGGAGACGCAATCACTGACAGCAAAGGCTTTGCGCGATGCAGCAATTGATTGCGCCCCTCCTGCGTATGCAAATCCAGATCTGCCGTCAACTCACTGAGCAAATAGCCGGACAGCGGCATCGCCTCGGCAATGCGCTGTTCGAACTCCACCTGGCCGAACTCACGAATAAAACTATCCGGATCGTGCTCTGCCGGCAAAAACAGAAAACTCAGCAGCTTGCCATCCTGCAAATGAGGGAGTGCATTTTCCAGCGCGCGCCATGCCGCCTTGCGTCCCGCCTTGTCGCCGTCGAAACAAAATACGATCTGCTCCGCCAGTCGCAACAGCTTCTGAATATGATACGGCGTGGTCGCCGTACCCAGTGTCGCCACCGCATAATCGACACCGTGCTGCGCCAGCGCCACCACATCCATATACCCTTCAACGACCAGCACGCGACCGTGAGCGCGTATCGATTTTTGCGCCTGATACAAGCCATACAGCTCACGCCCCTTTTCAAATAAAGGCGTCTCGGGCGAATTCAGATACTTAGGTTCGCCCTTATCCAGTACACGACCGCCGAAGCCGATCACCTGCGCACGCACATTGATAATCGGGAACATGACGCGGTCGCGAAACCGGTCGTAGCGTTTATCGCCCTCGCCCGTAATCACAAGCCCGGTTTCAACCAGCGTCGCACTCTGATAATCGGGAAAGGCGGCGGCGAGATTTTGCCAGCCATCCGGCGCAAAACCAATACCAAATCGTGCCGCAATCTCTCCGCTCAAGCCCCGATTTTTCAGATAATCAATCGCGCGCGTGGACAACTTGAGTTGCTCGCGATAGTAACGCGTTGCAACCTGCATCACCTCATATAAATCGGGCGCTACTTTTTTGAAGGACTCGCCTGATGCCTGTTGCTCATACGGCACCGCCATCCCGACACTCTGGGCCAAGTCTTCGATGGCTTCGACAAACCCCAAGCCCAGATGCTCCATGACGAAACCCACTGCAGTGCCATGCACGCCGCAGCCGAAACAGTGATAAAACTGCTTGGACTGACTAACAGTAAAGGAGGGAGATTTTTCGTTATGGAACGGACAGCAGGCGACGTAATTACCACCGGCTTTTTTAAGCGGCACATAACGTTCGATGACATCGACGATATCCAGACGATTGAGCAGGTCCTGAATGAAACTTTTTGGAATCATGCCGGAACGCCCTTTTCATCATGACAAAAAGCGTCCTGAAGACGCTCATTGAAAACTGCAATACAATCAAACTACTGGGAGAGCTGAGCCTTAATCAGAGCGGAAACCCGACCCATATCGGCGATACCTGCCAATTTGGATTTGAGCACACCCATGACTTTCCCCATATCCAGCGGACCCGCAGCGCCGACAGCCGAAATCGCTTCAACAACCGCAGCCAGCACTTCTGCCTCGCTCAGTTGTTGCGGCATATACACTGCCAACACGCCCATCTCGAATTTCTCGATATCGGCCAGATCCTGACGAGATGCCGCCTCGTACTGACTAATAGAATCACGGCGCTGCTTATTCATCTTCTCGATGATCGCAACGACATCTCCATCCGCCAGCTCGATGCGCTCATCCACTTCACGCTGCTTGATCGCAGCGAGCAATAGACGAATAGCCGAGAGACGCGCCGTATCTTTGGCACGCATCGCGACTTTCATGTCATCGGTAATTTTCTGCTTTAAATTCATTACCACGCGAACGGGTAAGACTTAATACAGCTTAGGTGGCAGAGTCTGACTGCGCAGACGCTTGTAATGACGCTTAACGGCTGCCGCGAGCTTGCGCTTGCGTTCAGCTGTTGGCTTCTCGTAAAATTCACGTGCACGCAAATCGGTCAACAGACCAGTCTTTTCTACAGAACGCTTGAAACGACGCATTGCGACTTCAAACGGCTCATTCTCTTTAACACGTACGGTTGTCATCTACGAACTACCTTCTACCAAAAAATTGAGGGCGCGATTCTAGCAAAACCATCCTCGCATAACAACCCATATTTCAATATGGGCACAAATAAACTTAATTAAAAACCCTAGTCCACTAAAGACACGAAACTCTCGAACAAACCAAAAGCCACCAAACATGAACTTTTTCTCAGAAAAAACCTGCCCACTGACATGGTCTGCTCTCGTGTTTTTTGTGATTTTCGTGGACCGGCACTTCTCATTGCACGGTGATTCGGGCGAATTTACGCTTACCGACCTGCGCCACCACCACGCGTCCGGCCGACACTGTATCAGTCTTATCGTTCACGCGCTCGCCATCGAGCTTGACGGCCCCCTGCGTAATCATGCGCATCGCCTCCGACGTCCCCTCCACCAATCCTGCCAGCTTCAGCAGCAACGGCACTGTAATCACGCCATCGGGTGCCGTAACGGTAACTTCCGGCATATCGTCCGGCAGCACGCCCTTGCGAAAACGCGCCTCAAATTCTTCCAGCGCCGCCTCAGCATCCCGCTGACTGTGAAAACGCGCCACAATTTCCTGCGCCAGCAGCACTTTAATATCGCGCGGATTGCGCCCGCTCGCCACTTCAACACGCCACGCTGCGATTTCGCTCAAACTGCGGAACGACAGCAATTCAAGATAACGCCACATCAGCACATCGGAAATCGACATCAGCTTGCCGAACATCTCCTGAGGCGCATCGGTGATGCCGATGTAATTGCCGAGCGACTTGGACATCTTGTTCACGCCGTCCAAGCCTTCGAGCAACGGCATGGTCAAGATACACTGCGCGGGCTGACCGTAATGACGCTGCATTTCGCGCCCCATCAACAGGTTAAACTTCTGGTCCGTGCCGCCCAACTCCAAATCCGCCTTCAAGGCGACGGAATCGTAACCCTGCACCAGAGGATAAATGAATTCGTGAATCGCAATCGGCTGCCCGCCCTTGTAGCGCTTGGCGAAGTCATCGCGCTCGAGCATTTGCGCGACCGTATGGGTTGCGGCCAGCCGGATCAAGTCGACCGCACTGAATTGATCCATCCAAGTTGAATTAAATACGATCTCAGTTTTTTCCGGATCGAGCACTTTAAAAACCTGATCCCGGTAAGACTGGGCATTTTCCAGCACCTGCTCGCGCGACAGCGGCGGACGGGTAGCATTCTTGCCGGTCGGATCACCGATCATGCCGGTGAAATCTCCGATCAAAAACAGCGCGTGATGCCCCAGATCCTGCAACTGGCGCATTTTATTCAGCAACACGGTGTGCCCCAGATGAAGATCCGGCGCGGTAGGATCAAAACCCGCCTTGATGCGCAACGGGCGACCCAATGCCAGTTTTTGTTTGAGTTCAGCCTCGATCAGCAATTCGTCTGCGCCGCGTTTTATTACTTCCAATGCCTGTGTCATGTCATTCATATTTTTCAATTAAAAATTCAGTCAAATTACTACCGCTCGTCACAACTACCTACCATTTATCGACCAGACTTTACCTGCCGGCCCATTTTTACACAAATTATCAGTTAAACCTTTAAGGGATAGCGTGTTTCTGTTAAAGTTCGCTTTAATCAGATAATGCCGTCATCATAAAACGGCAATCCGCTCACGGAGACGCGAATGTTAACGCAAAACTTGCTCAACCAAGAACGCAAAAAGAAATTGCGCTGGTTTATCACAGTATCAACCATGCCGCTGCTGGGCGTCGTCACCGCTTTCGGATTGGTGCCTGCCAACAATCTTGGTTTAAACAGCGGAAAAGTTGCCATAGAGCAACTCGCTTTGCCGTCAGCAGCACCCGCCGACAGTCCCCTTGCCACTTTTTGGCACACCGAACGCCTGCAACGCGGCGACACGGTAGCCGAACTTATGCAGCGCCTCAACATTAAAGATACCGTTGCCAGCAATTATTTGCGCAACAGTGCTGACGCCAAGGCTTTCCGGAAATTATCCGTCGGCAGCGAAGTGCAAGCCGAGACTAATGGAACAGGCGCGCTTGTGTCATTGAGCTACTTAGGTGAACAAGGCGCAAAAGTTATCATCCAAAAACAAGGCGACTCGTTCGCTTCAAAAACGGTTGCCGCACAGTTAGAAAAGCGTCTGTTTGTCCGCACAGGAGAAATCAAGACCAGTTTGTATGCCGCCACCGATGCGGCCGGCATGCCGGAATCAGCGGCTAACCAGCTGACCGAAATATTCAGCGGCGATGTGGACTTCCATCACGATCTCAAACGCGGCGATCGCTTCACCGCCGTCTATGAAATGACCTACAGCAACGGCGCATTGGTGAAAGCCGGGCAAATTCAGGCCGCCGAATACATCAATCAGGGCAATGTGTATCGCGCCGTACGCTTTCAAAGCGATGCGAACCACAGCGATTACTACACCCCCGAAGGCCGCAGCCTGAAAAAAGCTTTTTTGCGTTCACCAATTGCTTTTTCGCGCGTGAGTTCGGGCTTTACCATGGCGCGCTTTCATCCGGTACTGAACAAATGGCGCGCACACAAGGGTGTGGATTTCGCAGCGCCAATCGGCACGCCAGTTAAAGCCACTTCCGATGGCATCGTCTCTTTTGTGGGACAGCAGAACGGCTATGGCAATGTCGTGATTCTGAAGCATCAAAGTCAGTATTCCACGGTTTACGGTCATCTGTCTCGCTACGCCAAGGGCCTGCGTAACGGCGCCCGCATCAGACAGGGCGATGTGATTGCCTATGTCGGCATGACCGGCATGACCAGCGGACCGCATCTGCACTATGAGTTCAGAGTCAACGACCAGCAACGCGACCCATTGCGCGTCGCACTGCCTAATGCACTGCCAATTACCGGCGCAAACCGGACAGCCTTCAAAACGATGGCAGATAAATTTGTCGCAAGCCTGGTTCAGTTGCGCAACACCAACCTCGCCAAGCTGGACTAATTGGGCGAGCCACACTTGAGTCAGCCCGATCTGTATATCGGGCTGATGTCGGGAACCAGTCTGGACGGCATTGATGCGGTTTTGGTCGATTTTGGCAAACCTAGCCAGACGCTGCAGGGTAAATTTTTCCTCCCCTTCGATGATGCACTGAGGCAAGCCATACTCGCTTTGCATCTGCCCGCACATAACGAGTTGCACCAGACACAACTGATCGCCAATCAACTGGCAAAACTGTATGCCCAAGCTGTCAATGCACTGCTGGCGCAAACCTGCCACACCCCTGACCAAATCCGCGCAATAGGCTGTCACGGCCAAACCATCCGGCATTGCCCGGAATACGGCTATACGCTGCAAATCGGCAATGCAGCACTGCTGGCTGAATTGACCGGCATTGCCGTTGTCAGCGATTTTCGCAGCCGTGATATCGCAGCCGGCGGTCAAGGCGCCCCTTTAGTACCCGCCTTCCACGACAAACTACTGCGCACGTCCGGCGTGCATCGCGTGATCGTCAACATCGGCGGCATCAGCAACCTGACCCGCCTCGCGCCCGGCATGGCCACCTCAGGCTTCGACTGCGGCCCGGGCAATTTGCTGATGGATGCATGGTGCATGCAGCACATCAACAAGCCCTACGATGAGAACGGCACATGGGCCGCAACGGGGCAAGTGTTGCCTGATCTGCTGAAATTGATGCTGGCGGAACCATTCTTTGCACTGTCGCCGCCCAAGAGCAGCGGTCGCGACCTGTTCAATATGGAATGGTTGCAAAGCAAACTGACCGGGAATGAATCAACTGAGGACGTACAGGCGACCCTACTGGAACTGACCTGCCGCACCATTGCAGAGGCGATACAAACCCAATGCGAGGGCGCTCAAGCTGTTTACCTGTGCGGCGGCGGCGCGCGCAACCTGACGCTGCTTAACCGCCTAACTATCCTGCTTGCAGGTTGCATTGTGCAGACCACCAACGAACTCGGGGTAGACAGTGACTATCTGGAGGCCATCGCCTTTGCATGGCTGGCCCAACAAAATTTACAGGGACTGCCTGCTAACCTGCCGCTGGTGACCGGCGCCCGGCATCCGTGCATCCTCGGCGCCGTTTATCCTGCATAACAGTCTCACCCACCTGCTCATCGCCCATTTCGCAAAGACACCTCATGACTGAAGATCGCTTCGTAAATATCGAAACAAAAATATCCTATCAAGAAGATCTGATAGAGGAACTCAATAAAATTGTCTATCAGCAGCAGCAAAAACTCAGCCAGTTAGAAGCGATTTGTGCATCGCTCACAGGGCACATCCAGTCACTGAATGAATCAGGCAATATAAACAAGACGTTGAACGAAAGACCGCCACATTATTAACAGAACGTACAAACGGGGGGATTCACAACGGATAACCCGCCGCAAGGAATGACAGTGTAATTAATCTCAGCAACGTTATAGCCGACACATCATGCCGGCTATAAGTGAAGATCAACTATACCGAAAACGACGAACCGCAACCGCAAGTGGTTGTCGCATTCGGATTTTTAATGACGAACTGAGAGCCTTCCAACCCTTCTGTGTAATCGATCTCCGCGCCGACCAGATACTGGTAGCTCATTGGATCGATCAACAGTTGCACGCCATCCTTATCCAGAACTGTGTCGTCTTCGTTGGTAATTTCATCAAAAGTAAAGCCATATTGAAAGCCTGAACACCCGCCGCCGCTGACAAACACGCGCAGCTTCAGTTCGCTATTACCTTCTTCTTCGATCAGTTGTTTGACTTTGGCAGCCGCATTGTCGGTGAACACCAGCAAATCTTGTGACTCTGTTACAGCAGTTGTTGCATCCATGATTTTTCCTTACATTAATTAAGCATTATTCGATTTAAACGCGACCACATTTTCCTGATCGGCCGCATTGGTATAAACCAGATGACCTTGAAGCACCGCACCGATCTGAATTTCCAGCACCTTATAGTGAACGTCGCCTGTGACACGCGCCTTAGCATGCAGTTCCAGATATTCAGAAGCGCTGACGTCCCCGCAAATTGCCCCGTTCACCACCAGATGCGTTACATTTACCGCGCCATTCACGCTACCCAGCTCGCTTAAAATCAGGGTCGAGGGTTTGCCCTGTATCGCGATCACATCACCGTTCACCTGCCCGTCAATGCGCATTCCACCACTAAAACTGATATTGCCGTCGATGACGGTTCCCGCCCCGATGAGGGTGTCAATCCGGTTTTGTGGCTTACTGTGTTTCTTATTGAACAAACGAGACTCCTGTCGCTACAAAAGATTTACACTCTGCCTGATTCGGGGTTCACGAACACCCTGCTCAAACAACCTAACCTGCACACTCTTCAATTGAGTATCCGCGGGAAGCCGCAGAGTTTGCTCCAGTCGCTGATAATACTTTAATTTCAGAGAAAATTGGGCAAGCCCCGACTCGACAGAGGGAAATAACTGAGTCACTTCACGACCATGTTGCACGATGGTCGCAACAAGTTGGTAGCCTCCGGCAAATTCTTTGCCACGCTGACCGCTCTGCACCATCAACATTTTCACGCGATATTCACCGGGAATCTTATCGCGCTCTAGCGTGAACCGGTGGATGGCCAGTTCGCCTTCTTTACCGCTGGCCGCAGTCAAATTCTGGAAAAAATTTAAATCATCCTGCAAGCGTGCGTTCTCTTCAGTCAGATTCTGCAACTGACGCGCGGTTTCCCCGCTACGCCCTTGCTCTACCTGTAGCTGCTGCTGATATTGCGCAGCCTGACTGCCGAGTTGGCTATTTTCCAGCGTAATTTTTGCCAGTCGCTCCTGCAATCCAGTTACTTCGCGCTCAGACTCACCGCTCCGGAACCCCGCCAATTCGAGTCCGCTGTCATAGGCGAACCAGATCAGCGCTGCCGCAACAAACACAAAGGGCAGCACCATGCTCCAGCGATAATACCAGGCAATATGCGGACGAACCGACAGCGGCCGCATGCTGAAGCCGCGTCTGGCACGACGAAACGCTTTAATGACTGCCTCCCGCTGGCATTACGGCAACAAAGGCACGATATTCAACGCCATGCCCTCAGGAAAACCGAACATGATATTCAAATTTTGTACGGCCTGACCTGCCGCCCCCTTGACCAGATTGTCGATTACCGACAACACCACGACCGTATCGCCGCCTTGCGGGCGGTGTACCGCGATGCGACACCGGTTCGAACCTCTGACCGAACGCGTCTCCGGATGACTGCCCGCTGGCATCACATCGACGAATGGCTCATCGGCGTAGCGCGCCTCGAACAGGGCCTGCAAATCGATATCACGTGTGAGCTTACCGTACAGCGTTGCATGGATGCCGCGTATCAAAGGCGTCAAATGCGGCACAAAAGTAAGCCCGACGCCGTTACCTGCCACGCGCGCCAATCCCTGTTTAATTTCGGGAAGATGACGATGACCTGCAACCCCATAGGCTTTAAAGTTATCACCCGCCTCAGCAAACAGCGCGGGAATTTCAGCCTTGCGTCCTGCGCCTGACACGCCCGACTTCGCATCGGCGATCAGACTACCCGCTTCAATAACGCCCGCTTCCAGCAACGGGAAAAAACCCAGTTGTACCGCGGTTGGATAGCAACCCGGATTGGCGATCAAACGGGCCGTCTTGATTTGTTCACGGTTGACTTCAGGAAGACCATACACGGCCTCAGCCACCAGATCAGGACAGGCATGGGTCATGCCATACCATTTTTCCCACGAGGCGATATCCTGCAAGCGAAAATCCGCCGCCAGATCGATCACCCTGACGCCCGCTTCCAATAGTGCGCGCGTCTGCTGCATCGCAATCCCGTTCGGGGTCGCAAAGAACACGGCATCGCACTGCTCTAAATGCGCCTCGTCCGGATGTACGAACAGAAAATCGACCAAACCACGCAGACTGGGAAACATCTGATCAACGCGCGTACCCGCATCGGCGCGCGAGGTAATCACCTGCAAGGTAACCTCTGGATGTAAGACCAATAGGCGCAGCAACTCAACGCCTGTATACCCTGTACCGCCCACTATGCCCACTTTAATCATCGCTGCCCCCTTTAAAATCACGCGGCATGATACACCAAAACAAAAACCGCCCGAAGGCGGTTTTTGTGATCCAACCAAACGATTAACGCTTGGAGAACTGTTTCCTGCGGCGAGCTTTACGCAAACCGACTTTCTTACGTTCGACTTCACGTGCATCACGTGTCACCAGGCCCGCTGCCTTCAACACAGGCTTGAAGTCTGCATTGTAGTCAATCAGCGCACGAGTGATACCGTGACGAACTGCGCCAGCCTGGCCGTTTTCACCGCCGCCTGATACGTTAACCATGATATCGAACTGACCCAGTGTTTCAGTCAGGCCCAAAGGTTGACGAACAATCATGCGGCCTGTTTCACGTGAAAAGTAAACATCAACTGGCTTGTCATTGACGATGATATCGCCCTTGCCAGCCTTCATGAATACACGTGCTACCGCGCTTTTGCGGCGACCTGTTCCGTAGTTATAAGAGACCGTCATGATTAAGCCTTCAACAAGTTAATGAGTGTCGGTTGTTGTGCTTCATGAGGATGTGCAGGACCTGCATATACCTTCATTTTGCGCAACATCGCGTAGCCCAATGGGCCTTTAGGCAACATGCCCTTGACGGCTTTTTCCAGAACGCGGGCCGGATGACGGCCTTGCATTTTGGTGAAGTTTGTCGTGTACAGACCGCCAGGATAACCTGTGTGGCGATGGTACAGTTTAGCCTCAGCCTTATTACCTGTTACTCGCAATTTATCCGCATTGATGACAACGACGAAATCGCCGGTGTCAACGTGTGGGGTGTAAATTGCTTTATGCTTGCCACGCAGACGCGAAGCAATTTGTGCTGCCAAACGGCCGAGCACTTGATCTGCAGCATCAACAAGAAGCCATTCGTGCTGGACTTCGTGTGCTTTTGCGGAAAATGTTTTCATATCCACTAACCCTAAAATTCTATATTGAAACCTCGAAGGGCGTGAATTCTAGACTCACGCCCCGCTCATGTCAAATGATATTTTCATTTATTACCGTACCAGACACCAACGCACTCCATTGTTACGTCTACCCAAAACATACAGTGTGCTGGCTGCCTTGAATATAGGGGGCCGCTGATGTATTCCGCTTTGTCGTGCTTGCCTACCCAGTGGCAGACAGGCGGGATCGAGTTCAACCAGTGTTTCCTTAGGTAGTAGTAAGAATTTACCAATAGCACCCAAAGCATTCCCGGCACATAATGCACAGCACAAATTTATTGCCGACCTTGGGTTTCGTCAGCAATGATGAAAAAGTCGGCACAAAGCTGACGTTCGTGACAAGCAACAAAGTGCCATCAGCTGCCCGTCAAGGTGTTGAATATGCAGCAGAAAAGCCGACGGTCGTGACCTGTTACGACATGCAAAAACGTTATCTACAGCGAGTAGGATTTTATAAGTTGGACTGTCCTAGTGTACTAGGATCTGGCACTCAATTGTCGTGAAATCCTGATTTTCAGGTAGCCATAGGAGAGGAAGATGAAAAAATTTGCTTGGTTGTATTTGTTACTTTTCGTTGCATCGGGTGAGTTGCTGCCGACAGTTGCATTTGCTCATGTCGGGGTTGGTGAAGCCAGTGGATTCCTGGATGGCCTTATGCATCCAGTCAGTGGATTGGATCATATTTGTGCGATGGTGGCTGTTGGATTATGGGCTGCACAGATGGGTGTCCGCTCCATATGGGCAGTCCCGATAACTTTTGTAAGTGTAATGGTTTCTGGCTGGATGTTAGGGGTGTCTGGAATAAGCATGCCCTTTGCTGAGTTGGGCATTATGTTGTCTGTGCTGATGCTCGGGGTATTTATTGCGACATCCGTTCGTTTGCCACTCTGGCTGAGCAGTGCCATAGTTGGACTATTCGCAATGTGTCATGGTCACACACACGGAACTGAAATGCCAGGCTCGACCTCATCTATGATGTACGCCTACGGTTTTATTCTATCTACTGTGTTTTTGCATATAGTGGGTGTTACATTTGGTTTGGGAATGCATAGGCAGGCGCAGAAACTTATTGTTCGTTTAGCTGGCGCAAGTATCGCAATTTTTGGACTGTATTTGGCCATTTTTTGAAGTGCGACAAAATGTCACATTCCTTACGCGTTAATAATATTGAATAATGCAGGCACGGAAAATGAAAGCGCTTTATTTGCCACGTAATCTCCTCCCAAAGCAGTATGTTGTGAATGGCTTTCCTTAACGTAATGTTTTAAATACTCCTTCTACATTGTAGAAAAACAAGCCGACTAGCGTCGGCTTGTTCGTTTCTGCACTTAGGTTAGCTGCGACAAATTGTCGCGCGACAATATGCCACATTCCGCAAACGCGTTTATTTCAGAAACGGGTCAGACATATGACGCGCGCTTGAATAAGCCGATGTTTTGTCCTTCACATACGCGATTTAGTTAGTTGAATAGTGGGGTTTTTGAGTTGTGATTCATGACTTTTGTGTCTTTTCTATCATCGAAAAATGTGGCGCCTTACAGGGTGCGGCAATTTGTCGCGCGACAATTTGCCGCATTCCTAGGCTGGCAATACCCTCGTAAAATCAGGTGATTCCAGTCAATTTTCAGGTGTCCGCATGTTAAAAAATATATCAAAAATTGTATTGTCCACGGCCTTGATGGTCGGGTACGCCAGTGTTGCTCAGGCCGAAATGAGCCGTGAAGACTACGCGATCAAGTTTAGGCGTGGGGGATACACGGTGCTGGGGTGGTATTACGGCCCGTTGTATCGGATGGCGAAGGGTGAGATGCCCTACGACAAAGCGCTATTCTTGCGCAATGCAGATTATCTGGCCGTGTTGAGCAAGTTGCCTAAAGATGGTTTTATACCGGGATCGGGGGCGGGAGAGACCAAGGCTAAGCCTGAAATTTGGTCGAAAAGCGATAAATTTAAAGAGGCTAACGACCGTCTGGAAAATGAGTCAGTCAGACTAGCCGAGCTGGCGAAAACGGGCGATTTAGATGCCATCAAGGTACAGTTTGGCAAGGTACAGAAAAGCTGCAAAGCTTGCCACGATGATTTTAAAAATAAGGCTGATTGACGTATGAAGTGCGGTGCGTGTCGCCGAATCTCTTTTCACAAAGACAAGCGCTTATGCCATTTTCACCAGCAGCCAGACCGCAACGGAAGCGATGCAAAATAGCAGCAAAGCCAGCCAACTGCTGCGCAGGTGAATGGTCGGGACACTCACCTCTTGTGGCAGGTGTTTGATGCCGGTCAACATGGGAAGCAGCAGATTTTCTTGCTTAAAAAACAGGCAAACCAGCATCGCGGTGATATGCAGTGCTACCAATCCCAGCAGGCCATAAAAACTTTGTTCGTGCCAGGATGTCGCCAGATCGCTGATAGATTTGCCGACATCGTTGGCAAAGGGCCCTTCCAGCATCATGTCATCGTTGGCGAACAAGCCAGTTAAGACTATTAAAAATACCGTGCCGATTAGCGCCAGCACCATCCAGCCCCCGGCTGGGTTGTGGCCGATGTGATGTATGACGTCCTTGTTTTTGACGCGCGCCAGATAGCCCAGTACCGCGCGAGGTGACGCGATAAAACCGGCAAACTGCGCACTGCTGCTACCCATCACCCCCCAACTCAGGCGAAACAACAAGAGTGCGAGCACTGCATAGCCGCAGCGAAAATGTAATTCCATATCGCCATTTTCGGTCGATGACCACCAGCCGACGGCAATCAATATCAGCAATGACCAGTGAAATAAACGTGTCGGTAAATCCCAAATTTTTACAGCTTGCGTTGTAGGGTTAGGCATCACTGTTAATCCATGGCGGATTCAACTCTGAAGTGCAACTTTTGTAAGTGAATTTAGGTGGTGAGC
>JBAXJT010000055.1:0-15659 GCA_037137715.1 Nitrosomonadales bacterium | reverse complement strand
TAGGGTCTCAACACTTCCGGTATGGAGATACTTCCATCCGCGAGTTGATTGTTTTCCAGCACGGCAACCAAGGTGCGGCCGACTGCCAAACCCGAGCCATTTAACGTATGCAGCAACTCAGGCTTGCCTGTCCCGCTCTTGAAACGCGCCTGTAGGCGACGCGCCTGAAACGCTTCAAAATTGCTACACGAAGAAATCTCGCGATAGGTATTTTGTGCAGGCAACCACACTTCGATGTCATAGGTCGTTGCCGATGAAAAACCGATATCGCCCGTACACAATCTCACCACGCGATAATGCAGGCCCAGCTTCTGCAAAATCGCCTCTGCATGTCCCAGCAATTGCTCGAGTGCCGCGTATGAATCATCAGGGTGCACAATTTGCACCAACTCAACCTTTTCAAATTGATGCTGTCGTATCAGGCCGCGCGTATCGCGTCCAGCCGAGCCTGCCTCGGAGCGAAAACAGGGCGTATGCGCAACAAACTTTAACGGCAATTGTTCGAGTGGGATAATTTCATCACGCACCATATTCGTCACCGGCACTTCGGCGGTCGGAATCAAATAAAAATTCTGCATGCCGCCTTCGCCCATCTGGCGCGGCACAGCAAACAAATCTTCCTCAAATTTGGGCAACTGCCCTGTGCCACGCATCGAATCCGCATTCACAAGATAAGGCACATAGACCTCGGTGTAGCCATGCGTATCGGTGTGCGTATCGAGCATGAACTGCGCCAGCGCCCGATGCAATCGAGCGAGCCCCCCTTTCAGCACGGAAAAACGCGCGCCGGAAATTTTGGCAGCCGTCTCAAAATCCAGTCCGCCTAAAGTCTCACCCAGTTCAACGTGATCCTTCACCGCGAAATCAAATACCGGCACGCTGCCGCTCTTGCGCACTTCCACGTTGTCCGCTTCGGACTTACCTAGCGGCACACTCTCATGCGGCATATTGGGTAGCCCTTCGAGTAACTGCTGCAATTGACCCTGCAACGCGCCCAACTGCACTTCGATCGATTTAAGTTCTTCTCCGACTAGGGCCACTTCAGCCATAATCGCGGTGGTGTCTTCGCCTTTCGCCTTGGCTTGGCCGATCAGTTTGGACGCGCTGTTGCGCTTCGATTGCAATTCCTGAGTGCGAACCTGTATCGCTTTACGCGCGGCTTCAAGCTCCCCAAAACGTGCGGTGTCGAGCACGAAGCCTCTCGTCGCCAATCGAGCTGCCACACCATCCAAATCACTGCGCAAAACCTGAATATCTAACATATTGTTTTATCCTTGTGCACCCGCGCCATCGGCTGCGGGCTTTTTCAAAATATATATAACGACTTCCCCGTAATAGGGAATCTCGCCGCGCAACTCCGCCGGCAACTTGCGATTAAACACGGGGCGCAGCGCCTCGCTCCAGAGATTTTTCCCTGTCATTCGATTGACCGCGACCTCCAGAATTTCCAACCCTGCTTTGCGCACCGCACCCCGCACAAAAGTCATATCGATCGGATGCAAGTGCCACGCCATTTTGTGATATGCGCTGACGGGTTTGAAGTATTTGTGAAAACCGTGCACATAGGTGGAGCGTCTGGAGCGATAGCTGTCCACATTAGGCGTCGACAGAATCACCAGACCACCCGGTTTAACCAGCCGCGCGCATTCGCGCACGAAAAAAGACGGATTTTCCAGGTGCTCAATCCCTTCGATCGAAACTAACGCATCAAACTGTCCGTCTGCAAACGGCAAGGTCAGATTGGCATCCGCCAGCACACGGCGCGCCTTGTCGAAATAAAAAGGCTCTACCGCCTCAAGATCAACGGCGGTAACATCCATACCGATCTGAGAGAGCCGCGCCGAAAACATCCCTGCACCGCACGGCAGATCACACACCTTTAAACCCGCAGGCAGGTATTGCTGCACCAGTTCCAGCACCCGGTTATGCGTATTGGGCGCTGCAGCGTGTTCCGGCCAGTCATCTGAATTTGTTTGAAAATCGCTCAAGCTCCCACCCCTTTATTTTTCGCCTTTTCCGCACCAGCCCGCTCATCTAGCTCACGCAGGCGCGCTAATTTTTCTGCAATTTTGCCTTCCAGACCACGCTCGGTAGGCTGGTAAAAACTCACATCGGGCATGCCGTCCGGGAAATAATTTTCACCTGCCGCATAACCGCCCGCCTCGTTGTGCGCATAGCGATAGTCGCGCCCGTAATCGAGTTGCTTCATCAATTTGGTCGGCGCGTTGCGCAAATGCAGCGGCACTTCCCGCGAACCATCTTGAGCGACAAATGCGCGGGCGACATTATACGCGACATAGCCGGCATTTGATTTGGGCGCACAAGCCAGATAGATCACGGCTTGCGCGAGCGCCAACTCACCTTCCGGCGAGCCCAGCCTCTCATAGGTCTGGGCTGCATCATTCGCTAATTGAATGGCTCTGGGGTCGGCAAGCCCAATATCTTCCCACGCCATCCGCACGATACGCCGTGCCATATAACGCGCATCCGCACCGCCGTCGAGCATCCGCACCAGCCAGTAGAGCGCCGCATCCGGGTTTGAACCGCGCACCGATTTATGCAACGCAGAAATCTGATCGTAAAACGCTTCGCCGCCCTTATCGAAACGGCGTAATTTTTGCGCCAGCGTGTTATCGAGAAATACACTGTCGATGGTAAATTTGTCCGCTGCACCCGCAAGGGGTGCGCCGGTGGGTACCCCGCTGCTACGCCGCGACCCTTCTGCTGTTTCGGCGGCCGTTTGCAACTGCTCCAGCACATTGAGCAGTCGACGCGCATCGCCATCCGCGTAACCGATAATGCGCTCACGCGCATCGTCCGCAAAGCTCAAACCGGGCATCGCCACGGCTTGCGCACGCGCAAATAATTGCCCCAGTTCCTCTTCCGACAAAGCATGCAGCACATACACCTGCGCGCGGGAGAGCAGCGCGTTGTTTACTTCAAAGGAAGGATTTTCGGTGGTCGCACCGATAAAAGTGACCAGACCTTGTTCGACAAACGGCAGAAAGGCATCCTGCTGCGACTTGTTGAAGCGGTGCACCTCGTCCACAAACAATATGGTATGGCGGCCGTTCTGCTGCAACACCCGCTGCGCCTGGGCAATCGCCTCACGAATATCCTTCACGCCAGACAGCACGGCGGAGAGCGGCAAAAACTCAGCATCAAAAGCTGAAGCCATCAAGCGTGCCAGGGTGGTTTTCCCCACCCCCGGCGGCCCCCACAATATCATTGAATGCAGCCTGCCTGACTGAAACGCCAGCCGTAACGGGCGTCCCTCGCCCAGTAAATGCGACTGGCCGATCACATCATCGATCTGTTTCGGGCGCAAGCGTTCTGCAAGCGGCGCATCCGGTTGGGCTCCGGCGAACAGGTCACTCATGCAGATTCTCCACTCACCGCGTGGAGTGTTGCTGCTCCATCCTGCGTTGTTCCAAAATTCCGACGCAGTGTCTCGGAATTTACCAAGGCATCCGATTTCCGACGCACTGCGTCGGAATTTAACCCCGGCATTAGATCGGGATATTCAACATAAAAACGACGGAACATTTCCAAATTATCTACACCGTATCCCCTTCCAAAATTAGCCTTCAAACGTGCTGCGAGATCGAGCAATAGCGCAGTACTATAACCTGCCCGCGTCTGACCCGCCTGCTCTTCCTCCACAATCTCCCGCCCAATCAACCAATTTGCAATCACCTGCGTGGTATTTACCGTGCGCACAACATTGCTGCGCGCAGACTCCAATATCTCACGCACCCGGCTGTATAACGGCGTGTCGGCGGCATCTACAGGGATAGATTTTTTAGTTTTGCTTGCCATCACTCAAACCTCTTCTCAAACAAACTCAAACGTATTTTATACACCGCCTGTTTGGATGGACTTTTAGCCTCAATAATTACGCCAACAGAATCTGAGGATGACTTGCCGTTATGGATGACCAGATCAATGCGTTCACTGGTATTGATAAAAGATGCCGGGAATTGAAAAGCGTATTTCAGAAAATCAGAAATATGGTTTTTATGATGCTCTTCGGACTCGTTGGGACTGGCATTTAGCTGCCCAACCAGCCCTGACAGACGCACCTTAAATTGTTCAAACTGAGCCCTGCCGGGTTTGACTTTTAGCCAAGCCGGCGAAAGAGACTGTCCGGGCGTTTTAATTATGCCGGCCACTCGACTAATCTCCAGCGATCACATCCGCACCCGCAGGTGGCGTGAACTGAAATTGCTGCGCAGACACTTTAGGATTGCGTTGCATCGAAGTAAAACGCAGCACCGTTTTGTGACCGAATGTGTCATTCAGCTCCATCGCAACCAGACCGGCATCCGCATCGAACCCCATGAGTACAGCGGAAAAACTGCTGTCCTGCGCTTTAGGCGCCGCCTGCAACCACTCGAGCCCTTCGCGACTGCCGGCTTCTTTCAGCACAAAGCCGCGCTCGATCTCATTGCTGCCGGCCAACAAAGCAGCCGGACTACTGCCCAGCGCCGCATCGAGTTTTTTGACAGAAACCTGATTCAGGTCTTTGTCGTACAGCCAGAATTTTGCACCATCGCCAACAATGATCTGCTCATACGGTTTTTGGTACGTCCAGCGAAAACATCCCGGGCGCTGGAACTGCATCACACCGGACGCGCTTTGCATGCGCTTACCATTTTGGTCTTGGACGACCTGAGTAAAATTCGCCTGAGCCGAATGGGTCGCCGCTATAAAGGTTTTCAGTTTCTCGATGGCGCCGGCTTGCGCGACTGTCGCACACATGAAAATGAATAAGCCGATAATTAGTTTTTTTAACATGCTTTATACCTGAGTTGGTGAAGGGAGAAGAGTGAAGGGATAAGGGTAAACAACCAGCGCGGCTACCCTTCCCCCTTATCCCTTCCCCCTTCCCGGTTGGGTGCGATCACTTCACGATTACCGTTACTTTGCATCGCCGTGACAATCCCCGCCGCTTCCATTTGTTCGACCAGACGTGCCGCGCGGTTATAGCCGATGCGCAAATTACGCTGCACCAGTGAAATCGAGGCACGCCGCGACTTAACCACGATGTCTACCGCCTGATCATAGAGCGGATCGGCTTCCGCATTCAGCGTAGGGGACACGCCGCCATCATCCCCTGAGTCTTCCAGCGAATTGAGCATACCCTCGATATATTCAGGCTCCCCCATCGCCTTCAGATATTCAGCAATGCGATGCACTTCCTGATCGGACACAAAGGCGCCATGCACCCGTTGCGGATAGCCGGTACCGGGCGGCAAATACAACATATCGCCTTGCCCCAGTAACGCTTCCGCGCCCATTTGGTCAAGTATCGTACGAGAATCAATCTTGGATGACACCTGAAACGCGATTCGCGTCGGCACGTTGGCCTTGATCAGACCGGTGATGACATCCACCGACGGACGCTGCGTCGCCAGCACCAGATGAATACCGGAGGCGCGCGCCTTCTGCGCCAGACGGGCAATCAACTCTTCAATTTTTTTACCAACCACCATCATCAAATCGGCCAGCTCATCGATGAACACGACAATCAGCGGTATTTCGTCCAGCGCCTCAGGATCATCCGGCGTCAGCGAAAACGGATTGGTCAGCGGCTTGTCCGCCTTGATCGCCTCGCGATGTTTCTGATTGAAGCCTGCGATATTGCGCACGCCGAAATGCGACATCAGGCGGTAACGCTTGTCCATTTCCTGCACACACCAGTTAAGGCCGGAGGCCGCCTGACGCATATCGGTCACCACCGGACACAGCAGGTGAGGAATGCCTTCATAGACCGATAATTCCAGCATCTTCGGGTCGATCAACAACATACGCACCTGCTGGGGCGTGGCCTTGTACAGGATGCTCAGGATCATCGCGTTGATGCCGACCGACTTACCCGAACCTGTGGTACCCGCGACCAGCACATGCGGCATTTTGGCCAGATCAGCCACGACAGGCTTACCGGCAATGTCCTTACCCATTGCAATCGTCAGCATCGAATGCATGTCGGCATACACTTGGGAGCCCAAAATTTCGGACAACTGCACCATCTGCCGTTTGGCATTAGGCAACTCCAGCGCCATGTAACTCTTGCCCGGTATCGTCTCGACCAGCCGGATGCTCACAACCGACAAGGCGCGTGCCAGATCGCGCACCAGATTGGTGATCTGACTGCCCTTCACGCCGACGGCCGGTTCGATTTCATAACGGGTGATGACAGGCCCGGGGAAGGCTGCCACCACTTTGACTTCAACGCCAAAGTCTTTCAACTTGCGCTCAATCAGCCGCGAGGTAAATTCGAGCGTATCGGCGGAAACGGTCTCCACCTGATGCGTTGCAGGATCCAGCAGATGCAGCGGCGGCAGCGGCGAGTCCGGCATATCGGCAAACAGGGTGATTTGTTTTTCTTCACTCTCACGCGCCGATTTGATGACTTCCATCACAGGTTGCTCAATGTGTATCGGCTGATGCACTTCGACGCGTTTTTTCTCGACTTCGACCACCGCGCCGCGCTCAGTGGTGGCTTGCGCACCGATACGTTTGTCCTGACGCGTCTGCCAAAGCTGCCGGCACCGGTAAAAAATCGCTTCCAATCGCGCGCCCAGCCAGTCCATGAAGCGCAACCACGACAAGCCGCTAAAAATACTGAAGCTGCTCGCCATCAGCGCCAGCAGCAGCAAGGTAGCACCGGTAAAACCCAACAGGCGCGACAAGGCATCGCCGATCAGCATGCCGAACATGCCGCCGGGTGCCAGCGGCAGGGGCGTGGTCAGCGTATGCAGGCGTATCGCTTCGAGCGCGCTGCTGGAGAGTAATAACAGACAGAAGCCAAAAAAGGACACCCACAGCGTGCGTTTGCAAAAAACGCTATCGGCGCGCAATCTGCGATAACCTGCCCATACCTGCTGCAGCATAAACAAAACCAGCCACCAGGCGGACACCCCCAGCAGGTAGAACAATAAATCCGACACGTAGGCGCCGAGCACGCCAGTCGGATTGAGAATTTTTGTGCTGGCCGTGCTGTGTGACCATGCCGAGTCATCCGGATGATAGCCGAACAACGCCACGGCAAAATACACCGCGCAGCCCGCCAGCAGCAGCCAACGCGATTCGCGCAACAAACCGAGCAGCGGATTGCCCGGCAGATCGCGACTGTCGTCAGCCATGCGCCACCCCGACCAGACCCAGTCGTTCCGCCACACGTACCGCCTCCAGACGACCATTCACTTTCAGCGTCTGATAGACAGCTGCAACATGAATTTTGACCGTACCTTCAGCCAGATGGGTATGAGATGCAATTTCTTTGTTGCTCATGCCCGCGCAAATATGTTCGAGCACTTCCATCTGACGAGGGGTCAGGCCATAGCTGTTGGTATTCTGGGTACGTTTGTCGACGACAGGTGCACTATGCTGGCGAAAAATTTCCGGCGGCACGTAGATTTCTCCGGACAGCACCAGTCTCAACGCCGCCAGCATGGTATGCGAAGTTGAACTCTTGCAAATAAAACCAGATGCGCCGTAATCCATTACTTTTTCCATATTTGCAAAGGCATCTTCGCCTGACACCACCACCACCGGAATGTGCGGAAAACGCTGATGAAAATAGCTGACCGATCTTGCCCCGTCGCTGCCGGGCATATTCAAATCGAGCAGCACCAAATCAAGCTCCGGATGCTGAGCGGCCACTTTCAAACATTCCGGAAAATTATTAACTTCCAGCAACTCCAGTGAATCAGACAACTGTTGCAACACGTAGCGCATGCCATCCCGAAACAGCGCGTGATCGTCCGCCATTAAAATCTTCATACTTTCCCCCCGGATAAGTAGCCCTTCAGCGGGCAGTGCTCAATCATAACATCCGGCAAGCCCAAACTGACAGTCGGCTAAGACTTACCGAGCGCTAACAGCAACCGGATATCCTGCTCCAGCCAGTCGGTGCGCTGGGCAAAAGGGGACAATAGACGCGCCCGCCCGTCCGTGTCGATCAAAAACGAGCCTGCGCTGTGATCGACGTTGTACCCTGTCGGCGTGGCCTGCTTCTGATACATCACGTTAAACACCTTGGCAACCTGAGCCGTACTACCGGTATCTCCATACAAACCGAGAAAGGACGGATGAAAGGCCGGCACGTATTGTGCAAGCAAAGCCTGCGTGTCGCGTTCAGGATCAACGGTGACGAACAACACCTGCACCCTGTCAGCATCACGGCCCAAGCGCGCCATGACCTGCGACAAATCTGCCATCGTGGTCGGGCAGACATCGGGGCAATGCATATAACCAAAAAACAACACCACCACCTTGCCGCGAAAATCTTGCAAAGTACGCGGCTTTCCGTTGTGATCGATCAGTTTAAAATCAGCCCCCGTGTACTTGGCAGCCAGTTCCGCCGCATGAAACGGCGAGGGCAGCTTAGGCTCGCCACAGGATGATATAAAAAATACCAATACAATCAATATACTACGCAGAAACATGGCAACTCCCCGCCCATCCGTTCACATAAAACGTGTAGCCGACCTTGGTCAGCCCATAAATACCAAAACTCACCACCAGCAACCCTGCGGCACGCCGCACTTTAGGAGACTGCACCCATCCGCGCATATTTTCCCAAAACAGTCCGATCGCCAGCAGATTCGGCAAGGTACCAAGCCCGAAGGCCAACATCACCATCGCACCGCTTGACGCGTGACCGCTGGCCAGCGCCGTGATCAGCACACTATAAACCAGACCGCAAGGCAGCCAACCCCAGAGTGTCCCCAGCAAGAAAGCGCGCAGCGGCGTCGAGACGGGAAACAGGCCGCGCGTCAGGGGCTGAATGCGTTGCCACAGTAATTTTCCTACCGTTTCGATGCGCCGCACCGCACCCCACAGGCCGGCCAGATAGAGGCCAAGCGCAATTAACATCAAACTGGATAAAGCGAACAGCAAATGCTGCACCGGCACCACATCGCGCAGCAGCAGCCCTGCCTGCCCCACGGCACCAACCAGCAAACCTGCCAGCGTATAACTGGTCACACGCCCGCTGCTGTAGGCCAAATGATAGGGCCAGCGCGCGCCACCCGCAGGCAATTGAGTCGTCAAAATACCGACCAGACTGCCGCACATCCCGAGACAGTGCACGCCGCCCAGCAAACCGACAAAAAAGACCGCGATGATGCTAAATTCAGTCATGGGAAAAGTGGTAAGTGGTAAGTGGTAAGTGGTAAGTGGTAAGTGGTAAGTGGTAAGTGGTAAGTGGTAGTCAGAGTTTAAAGCTTTAACAGGGTCATATCCAAAAATCTCACCGCCTCCGAAGTGTCCGGCACTGCCTGATAATACGGCACCACACCCAGCAACGGCCCTTTAATCCGCGCTGTCAATGCCTCGATATTTTCACTCAGCATATCCATTTCGCCATCCACGCAATTGGCTACCCAGCCTGCCAGTTTCAGTCCGCACCGGGCAATCGCATCGGCCGTCAACACGGCATGATTGAGACAACCGAGCCGCATGCCCACCACCAGGATGACGGGTAGCTTCAACAGACGGGCCAGATCGGCTCCGTCCTGACTCTCGTTCAACGGCACGCGGAATCCACCCGCACCCTCGACGATCACGACATCAGCCTGAGTTGCCAGCTCGCTGTATGATTGATGTATGCGCTCCAGATTGATCCTCACACCGACAAATTTTGCCGCCAAATAAGGGGCGACGGGGCGCTCAAAACTGTACGGGTTGATCTGACCGCGACTGGCCAGCACATTGCTGGCGGCAATCAAAGCACTGACGTCGCCGTTGATATCAGCATCATCGCAGGCAACCGGCTTCATGCCCACCACGCTCAGTCCTTGTCGGGCAAAGCCATGCAGCAAGGCACAACTGATCAGCGTCTTCCCCACACTGGTATCTGTTCCCGTCACAAAAAAATTCATAGCAACCTCATTTTATTTTAAATGATGTCTTAATAATCGCAGCACCATCGCGGGTCACGCGCGGCGCCGGCTTCCAGGCATGGCCATAGACCACTTCATAGGTCGCAGGCAACTTGCCGTCATGCCTGAGTTTCTCATAATTTTCCAGTAAACGCGCCCACGCCGTTTTTCCCATCAACCCCTGGCCGCGCCCTGCCGTCGTGTTATGCGCACCGATCGCTTTGAGATCCTGCAACACACCCCGCACATCCTCATAGGTGAGCGTCAGATATTCCATGTCCATGACCGGTTCAGAAAATCCCGCCTGCACCAGCATGTCGCCAATGTCGTGCATATCGGCAAAGCGATTCAGGTGACTGCGCTCGTCCACCCCTTTGAACGACTGCCGCAACTCTTTCAGGGTATCGGGGCCCAGCGTGCTGAACATCAGCAACCCTTCTGTCTTTAATACGCGATGCAATTCAACAAAGGTTGCCGGAAGATCATTGCACCACTGCACCGCAAGATTCGACCAGACCATCTCCAGACTATTCGCTGCCAGCGGCAAGGCTTCCACATCGGCACACACCGGCAACTGACGCCCGCCGCCAAACAGTTTTTGCCACCAGCTGGAGCGGCTTTTTGAGGTTTGCAGCATGCCGATGGCGATATCCAGCGAGATCACCTGCGCAGCGGGATATTTTTCCGCCAGCTGACGCCCGCCCCAGCCTGTGCCGCTGCCCGCGTCGAGCAGACACTGCGGCTGCACTTTGATGTATTCAAGGCGCTCTAACATGCGCGTACACACTTCGCGCTGCAACACGGCGCTTGCGTCATACCCTTCTGCCGCACGGGAAAAGGCCTGACGCATCGCTTTTTTATCGATTACAAATTCATTCATGCAAAAAGTCCGTCACCTGTTTTACAAATTCTTCGGGATGCGATAAAAACGAAACATGGGCGGCCCCGTCAATTGACACCAGTCGCGCACGTGGCATTGCCGCTGCCATAAATTGCATCGCGGCCAGTGGCGTGAGCGTATCACAGACGCCTGCGATCAGCAGCGCAGGGTGTTTAATTTCAGGCAATGCCTCGCGCAAATCACAATCTCGCAAACTATCCAGCCCCGCCTGCGACCAAACAGGATCCGGCGCATCGCGCCCCGCCTGACTGCGCCGCAAAATCGCCAGCATCTCGCGCTCGCACTCCCCGCCGCGCACTTGCAGCCCGAGAAACCGGCGCAGCGTCTGCGCACCGTCCTGCCGCAATGCGTCAGAAAAAGCTGCCAGCGTCTCGCGCGGCATCGCACAGGGCCAGTCAGCTTTCTGTGCGAAGCAGGGCGTCGCGGACACTAGAATCAGCCGCTGCAGCTGTTCCGGATAACGCATCGCCCAGCGCAGCGCGACCTGACCACCCAGCGACCAGCCGCAAAGATTCACGGGTTCAGGAAATTGCGCCGCCAACTGATCGACAATACGATCCAAAGAGAAGTGAGAAGGGGTAAGGGGGAAGGGCAAAACCGCCGCTCCGAACTCTTCTCCCTTAAGTACCAAAGATGCGTCCCCTTCTCCCTTTAGCGCCGAAGGCGCACTCCCCTCAATCCTCGATCCTCGATCCTCGATCCTGCTGTATCCGTGCCCGGGCAAATCCACCGCCATCACCTTAAAATGCGTTGCCAGTTGCGGCAAAACATCGCCCCACATGCCACCGTGCGTGCCCCATCCGTGCAGGAATAACAGCGGCGCGCCCGAGCTGCCGTAACGATCAACGTGCAAGCTCATGCAAGGCCTCCAGCAATCGTCTGACATCGTCTTCCGTGTGAGCGGCCGACAAGGTGATGCGCAGTCGTGCCGTTCCCGCAGGAACTGTCGGCGGACGAATCGCCGCCACCCAGATCCCGCGCTCGCGTAGCGCCATGCTCAGCGCCAGCGCCGCCTGATTATCGCCCACCAGCAACGGCTGGATCGCCGTATCGGAGGGCATCAGCTGCCAGGGCAATCCGTGCAAACCCGCACGCAACTGCGCAATCAGCCGGTGCAAGCGCGTACGCCGCGCGTCATCATCCGCAATCAGCCGCAAACTCTGCCGTAGCGCGCAGGCCAGCGCTGGGGGCGAAGCCGTGGTGTAGACATAACTGCGCGCCGTATTGATGAGCGTATCGATCACCACCTGCTCTGCGGCGACGAACGCGCCGGACACGCCGGCGGCCTTACCCAGCGTCGCCATGTAAATGATGCGCGGTGAACTGATGCCAAAATGAGACAGGGAGCCGCGCCCCTGATGTCCCAGCACGCCAAAACCGTGCGCATCGTCGACTAAGAGCCAGGCGTCATGCGCGACGCACAGCGCCAGCAACTCGGGCAAGGGTGCCAGATCGCCATCCATACTGAAGACCGCATCGACGCAGATGAGTTTTCGTCCGCTCGCCGCCTGTGCCAGCAGGGCGGCCAACTGCACCATATCGTTGTGGCGATAGCGCTGCACCGTGGCGCGTGAGAGCAGCATCGCGTCATTGAGTGAGGCGTGATTGAGCTTGTCGGCAAACACCGTATCGCCGCGGCCTACCAGCGCTTGAACCACGCCCAGATTCGCCATGTACCCTGTAGAAAAGAGCAAGGCAGCAGGCTTGCCGGCGAAGGCGGCCAGCTCACTTTCTAGCTGCTCGTGCGGCGTAAAATGACCGCAAACCAGATGCGCTGCACCCGCCCCAACGCCATACTCCGCCGCCCCCTGCTGCAGGGCGGAAATAATGTCAGGATGGTTCGCAAGCCCCAGATAATCATTGCTGCTAAAGGATAAATACGGCTTCCCGTCCACGACCAGCTCTGGCCCTTGCGGGCCCGATACCGTGCGCTGCTGACGCAGCAATCCCTGCGCGGTTCGCTCATCGATTTCTAGTTGAAGTGCTGAAAAAGTCATAAGCGCGGGTGGCTATAAAACGCATTTATCATCAAGCGACTCACGCGGAGGCGCGGAGAACGCGGAGAAAACACAGAACCATATCTAAAACCATCACCTAAAACTTACAATAATCTCTTGAAATATGAAATGCATTATCTATTTCGTTAAGATGAGCTTAGTTTGTGAGGTTAGTTTTATTTTGGTTTTCTCCGCGTTCTCCGCGCCTCCGCGTGAAACAGGTTTTAATGTTTATCGGCAAAAGGATACATGCCGAGCTTGTCCATCAACGCACGGTCCCGTTCAACCTCAGGATTACCGGTTGTCAAAAGCTGCTCGCCATAAAAAATCGAATTGGCGCCGGCCAGAAAACACAGCGCCTGAATCGCATCCGACATTTGCTGCCGTCCGGCGGACAAGCGCACGCGAGCCGTCGGCATGGTGATGCGCGCAACCGCAATGGTGCGCACGAAATCGAGCGGATCAAGTTCAACCGCGTCTGCCAGCGGCGTGCCCTCGACCTTAACCAGATTATTGATCGGCACGCTTTCAGGATAAGGATTCAGGTTGGCCAGCTGCGCCACCAGTCCTGCGCGCTCGGTAAGGCTCTCACCCATCCCGACGATGCCGCCGCTGCACACATGCATCCCGGCCCGGCGCACGCGCTCTAGCGTATCTAAACGATCCTGATAATCACGCGTACTGATGATATCGCCATAAAACTCGGGCGAGGTATCCAGATTGTGATTGTAGTAATCAAGGCCCGCCGCCCTTAACTGCTCGGTCTGCGCATCATTCAACATACCCAGCGTCGCGCAGGTCTCCATGCCGAGCCCGCGCACCGCCTGAACCATATCGACCACGCTCAGCATATCGGCCTCTGACGGTTCGCGCCAGGCAGCCCCCATGCAGAACCGGTCGGCACCCGCCGCTTGCGCGGCTTTTGCAGCCTCAATCACGGCATCCAACGCCAGCATCTTGCGATCTTCCACACCGGTCGAATGAAACGCCGACTGAGGGCAATAGCCGCAATCCTCCGAACAGCCGCCCGTTTTGATCGACAGCAAGGTGGAGAGCTGTACCTGATTCGGATCGAAATGTTCGCGGTGTACCTGCTGTGCGCGATAGAGCAAATCGGCAAACGGCAGCGCGAAGAGCGCTTCTACGTCGGCAACGCGCCAGCTTTCAGGCGTTGCGGTTCTTTTGATTGGGTGGTGAAATGCGATAGTCTGAGTATTCATAGTAAGCGGGTATGATGCGCATGAGAGTAGCAGCCGCGTATCATCCAAGAAAGGGACGCACCTTGTCAATTTTAAACGCGCTCAAACCAAACATCTGCCTGAATTTTAAGCAACTCTTGCCGGCGCAACCCTGCGTCTTGTGCGGCACAATGAGCCATGCTGGACTTTGGTGCGCAGCGTGTGATGGTGCCCTACCCTATTTTGACGCAGCCCATTGCCCGGTTTGTGCGTGTAACACACCGGATGGTTCACTGTGCGGGCATTGCCTGACCCATCCGCCCGCTTTTCATCACACGGTTGCCGCCTTTTCCTACCACTTTCCAATCGACCAGCTCATTCAAGCACTTAAATACCATCGCCAACTCGCACTGGCACCCTGTTTTGCCGAAAAGCTGCTCAACCGCATTGATGAGCGTCCCGACCTGATCATCCCAATGCCGCTGCATCCTGAAAAGCTCAAGGAACGCGGCTTTAATCAGGCAAGCTTAATCGCCGCCCCGATTGCACAAGCGCTCGGGATTGCCCTGAATGAGGCCGCCTGCCACCGGCTCCGCAATACCCCCTCGCAAACCTCGCTTCCCTGGCGTGAACGTGAAAGCAATGTGCGTGATGCATTCGACTGCACACTCGACCTATCCGGCAAACACATCGCGCTAGTCGACGACGTCCTAACTACCGGCGCCAGCATGAACGAACTGGCACGTGCCGTACACAACAAGGGCGCCAAAAGAATCAGCGTCTGGGTAGTGGCTAGAGCAAACTCGCCCTGACACGCCTTATTTTGCACTACGATACTTGTTAAGAATTTCCCTATTTTGTGCGAGAATCGTCAAGTATTATTTAACTGTGCGAGCCGGCTCGGCAATGACATTTTTATAGACACCAAGGAATCCGATGTCAAAGTTCAATATCAATTTGCATGAAGCGGTCTACTCACTGTCCAATGCACTCGATCTGGTGGGTGTCACGCACATTCATCACGGCAAGCATGTCGCCTACATGGCGGCCGAATGCGGGAAATATATGGGCTGGCAAGGTTCGCGTCTGGATGACTTGTTCCAGGCTGCTATTTTGCATGACAGCGGGGTGTCCAAAACGGTAGTCCACCAGCGTCTTGCACAGTTTGAATGGGAAGATGAAATGGATCACTGCAAGGCGGGTGCAAAACTGCTGACCACCTGCCCGTTGCTGGCTAACCTAGCCCCCATCGTTCGCTATCACCACACACACTGGTCAGAGCTCAAAGATCTCGACCTGCCCATGGAAGTGAAACTCTCCGCCAATTGCATTTACATGGTCGATCGCGTGGATGTGCTGGCGCTGCGATTTTTAATTGATCAGTCCAATTTGCTGCTAGGCCGTGAGGAAATCCGCCAGAAGATACTCTCCAAACGCGGCGACTGGTTTTGCCCTGAACTCGTTGACGCCTTCATGGAGATTTCGAAATCTGAGGCTTTCTGGCTTTTGCTGGAGAATGAGTATGTCGACGGTTATGTTTCCGTCTGGCTCGCCCAGACGCAGCCCCGTGAAATGGACTTTGCAGAGTTGCGCAGCATCGTGTCGATCTTCTCTTATATCGTGGATGCCAAGAGCGCATTCGGAAATTGTCAACCTAGTTGTCGCCTGACTGCCTGCGATTATGCTGCCATTT
>JBAXJT010000054.1:0-15687 GCA_037137715.1 Nitrosomonadales bacterium | reverse complement strand
GCTCACCACCTAAATTCACTTACAAAAGTTGCACTTCAGAGTTGAATCCGCCAAAGCCAAAAGGCCTCGGATCTTGATATATTCATAAAAGCATCGACAAGCTCAGGGCAGAACCAGTCGCCGCGTTTATCCAGAATCTTCTTTCGAATACTCTCCCTGCCAAGTAGTAAATTGGACTGATCCACCAAAAACGCCAACGCTAATACATCAACGCGATCTACCATGTAAATGCAGTTCGCGCTGAGCTTAACCTCCATAGGCAGATCCATCTCCTTCAGTTCAGACCAATGCGTATGATGGTGGCGGACGACAGGCGCAAGATTTGCCATTAACGGGCAGGCAGATAGCAGGGCCGCACCTATCATGCAATGATCGTTTTCTTTTTCCCATTCGAATTGTGCAAGTCTGCTATGTACCGTTGTCTTTGAAACGCCGCAATCGTGCAACATCGCTGCTTGAAACAACTTTTTCATCCGTTGCCCCGTCCAGCCCATTCCTCTCCCGCATTCAGCAGCCATATAGGCCACATGCTTACCATGATGAATGTGTGTCACACCAACAAGGTCGAGCGCATCAGACAGTGAATAAATGGCTTCATGTAAATTGATATTAAACTTCGACAATTCTCATACCTTTCGATTGAATACATTCACGACAAATTTTGCTCATATATACAGGGTGGCGCAGTCCATCTTAGTCCGCAAAACCCGACTGGATTTTCAGTATCTCGTTTTAACAGATTAATATTGCTGCAACACAATCCGAGTCGCGATTATGGATAAACGGAGCGGCGGTTTTAATGGCTCCACAATGGGTGATAAATTGGCTAAATCCCCTAGCCAACAAGGCCGTCAAAAAATAGGCGATCATATCCAGATAAGTCAGGTTAGATTTATCAAACGCATCGCGCTTCTCGGAATTAAAAAACATGCCAATGAATTGACCATCGTTAAACAACGGAATGGTACAACTTGAACAGAGAAGGAACTTCGCTTAGTTTTTCCGCGTAAAGGGTAAGAGGGTTATTAACCTTCCTGCTCCCAACATAAGTGCGCAGCATGCTGGTCATATTGAGCAATGGCGAGGCGATCAATGTGAGCGTGATACTGGCTAATAACATCATGAATATACGATATTTTTTGAAAGAGTATGCTGACTATCTAAATCACTAAATTGTAATCGATGTTCAAACGCTTGCATTTTTATGCTCTTTGACGTGTCGTTAAGCGCACATCGAAGTTATTACATGTAGCAATATCAAGGGAAGGACAGGCTAAACAAGTGTCCGACACTTGCTATCTCTCTTCATTGTTTAACTTTAGAGGCAACGACCACATTCGTCATCACCCCATGGGGTGATACATGCAAAAAACTCGACCTATAATGCAATGAGTTAGCAAAAACTATCCTCTCTGAATAAGATGACAATCAATTTCACCGGTCACGCCGAAATAGATCAACAGCATGACACTCTGGATGCTCCGGCACTTCACCTAGACTGATGAGGCTGAGGGACTACGCGTTAAGTATGAAGCCGAGAAGCCGAAAGCGGGCAACGTCTGCTTCTTTTGATAGCGGACGCACAACATGGAAGACATCGACAGACTGGCACATGAGAAAGCAGTCGCTCAGACATTCCACTTTGACGATCTGGTTAGTCGCGGGTTATCCAGCACAGGCGGGAAGTCATTTTAAATCAGTGAATTAAACTGCCATGTATTGCTCGTAATGACCATTACGATGGGGAAATCAGCCGCGCAGTTGTTCCCGGTGGTGCGGCGCGTAGATACTGCACCGGCCAACTGGTCGACTGTCCCAGCGCAGCTGCAGCAATCATCGGCCACTGATGATTACGTAACATTTCACGGCCGAGCAGCACCAGATCGGCTTGTCCTGTGCGGATAATCTGATCGGCCTGCTCAGGTGAGGTGATCAGGCCGACGGCGGCGCTCTGAATGAATGCCTCGTTGCGTACGCGGGCTGCGAATTCGACCTGAAAACCCGGCGCTGCCGGAACGATGGCCGCAGGTATCAGTCCTGCGGTTGAGACATCGATCAGATCAACGCCGAGTGTCTTGAGTTGCCGGCATAGGGCAACGGTCTCATCCGCATTCCAGCCGCCCGCCATCCAGTCTGTCGCCGACAGGCGAACCAGCAGCGGAAGATGAACCGGCCAAACACGGCGAACGGCGCTGACAACCTCGCGCACCAGACGGGTGCGATTTTCGAAGCTGCCGCCGTAACCGTCCGTGCGCAGGTTGGAGAGCGGCGAGAGGAACTGATGCAGCAGATAGCCGTGCGCGGCGTGGATTTCCACCGCTGCAAATCCTGCGGTCAGCGCACGCTTTGCTGCGGCGATAAATTGTTCGATTACCTCGTTGATGCCGGTCTCGTCAAGTTCGCAGGGAATGGCATAGCCGTCGTCAAAGCTCACCGGAGAAGGTGCGATGACAGGCCAGCCGCCTTCAGCTGCCGTCAACGTATGCTGCGCCTGCCAGCCGAGCCCGACGCTGGCTTTACGGCCGGCATGCGCCAGTTGGAGGGCGGGGACGCAGCCTTGCGTCTTTGAAAATTGTGCGATGCGCGCTAAAGGCGCGATCTGTTCGTCATTCCATAATCCAAGATCGCCCGGGCTGATGCGCCCCTCGGGGGAAACGGCGGTGGCCTCAACGATCATCAGCGCCGCGCCGCCCGCTGCCAGACTGCCGTAATGGACGAAATGCCAGTCAGCCGCGATGCCGTCCTGTGCGGAATACTGGCACATGGGTGGAATTCCGATGCGGTTTTTCAGGGTGATGTCGCGCAGTGTGAGGGGTTCGAACAGATGATTCATGGCTAACTTTCCGGAACAATGAGTGCAAGCTGTGGCCTTCGGTGGGCGAATCCCCTGATTTTCAGAGATATTGTCGACATAATTAAAATATATTACCTATATAGCAATTATTGGTGCTAATATTTCGAACAATTGTCGACAATCGGAGTCATTTGATGTTGCCCAACACCCCGCAGCAAGGCACGCTCGCAGATATTGCCTCGCATCGTCTCGCACACAGTATCGTGACAGGTGAATTTGCACAAGGCCAGAAGCTCAACGAAGCTGAGCTTGCCGAGCGTTTTGGCATGGGGCGCGGTCCGTTGCGCGAAGCGCTGCGTCACCTCGAAGGCATGAGGCTGGTCAAGCGCATCCCGAATGCCGGTGCGCGCGTGGTGGTGCTCGATTATAAGACCATGTCCGATCTGTATGCGGTGCGCGAAGCGCTCGAAGGGATGGCCTGCCGCCTTGCCGCAACCAAAATGACCACGCAGGAAATCGACCAGTTAAGCCGTCTGCTCGATGCACACGAGATTCAGATTAAAGAAGAAGGCGGCGGCGTTTATGCGCAGAGCGAAGGCGATCTCGATTTTCATTATCAGATCGTGCGCGGCAGTCGCAACGAGATGCTGATGGACATGCTGGGCAGCGAACAATACCAGTTACAGCGCATGTGCCGTTTTCGTACCAGCCGTAACGCGCAGCGCACCTATCCCGCACTGCAACAACACCGTCAGATCGTCGACGCGCTGGCTCAGCGCGACCCGGAGCTGGCCGAGATGCTGATGCGTCGCCACATTCAGGGCGCATGGCGCAGTATCAGTGAAACTATCGCTAAGGAGGAGTAAACATGACACACCCAACACCCGGACAGAAATTTCGCCTCGCAGTTGAACAGAACCCGCCGTTGCAGGTGGTGGGGGCGGTCACCGCCTATTGCGCCATTCTGGCGGAGAAAACAGGCCACAAGGCGCTGTATTTATCCGGCGGCGGTGTGGCGGCCTCCTCGCTCGGCATTCCGGATCTGGGGATTACGACGCTGCACGATGTTTGCGAAGACGCGCGCCGCATCACGGCGGTGAGTTCGTTGCCGCTGCTGGTGGACATCGACACAGGCTGGGGCGGCTCCTTCAATATCGCCCGTGCCACGCGTGAAATCGCGCAATCCGGTGCGGCAGGTTTTCATATCGAAGATCAGGTGATGCAAAAACGCTGCGGTCATCGCCCGAACAAGGCGATCGTCTCTCAGGCCGAAATGGTTGATCGCATCAAGGCGGCGGTGGATGCGCGGGTTGATCCGAGCTTCGTGATCATGGCGCGTACCGATGCGCTGGCCGTCGAAGGCATGTCCTCCGCGATCGAGCGCGCGCAGGCCTGTGTGGAAGCCGGCGCCGATATGATCTTTCCCGAGGCGATGATTACGCTGGAACAATATGCCGAGTTTACCCGTGTGGTGTCCGTGCCTGTGCTGGCCAACATCACCGAATTCGGCGCGACACCGCTCTATACGACAGAGCAACTGGCCAGTGTCGGCATCAAACTTGTGCTCTACCCGCTGTCGGCCTTCCGTGCGATGAGCCAGGCCGCGCTCAATGTCTATCAGCACATTCTGGCGGACGGCACGCAGGCGCAGGTAATCGACAAGATGCAGCCTCGGATGGAACTCTACGACTATCTGGGCTATCACGCGTATGAGCAGAAACTGGACCGTCTGTTTGCCGAGCAAGGCGCCGAGTAATTTATTTCAGGGAGATCAACATGGCAGAAGAATATGTAGCACCTAAACCTAAAAAATCCGTTGCGCTGTCAGGCACCGTCGCCGGCAACACCGCAATCTGTACGGTCGGTCGCACGGGCAACGATCTGCATTATCGCGGCTATGACATTCTGGACTTTGCGGAAAAAGCCGAATTCGAGGAAATCGCCCATTTGCTGATACACGGCACCCTGCCCGATGCCGCGCAACTGATGGCCTACAAGGCGAAGCTCAAATCAATGCGTGGTTTGCCCGATGCGGTTAAACAGGCGCTCGAAGCGATTCCGGCGAACGCCCACCCGATGGATGTGATGCGCACCGGTTGCTCGGTGCTGGGTACCTGTGAACAGGAACCGGAAGCGCACAGCGAGGCAGTCACTAAAGAACTGATCGACCGTCAGCTTGCCTGTTTCGGTTCGATGTTGCTGTACTGGCATCACTTCACGACCGGTGGAAAACGCATCGAGGTTGAAACCGACGATGACACGATAGGCGCACATATTTTGCATCTGCTGCACGGCAAACCTGCGAAAGCCTCCTGGGTGCGCGCGATGCATACCTCGCTGATCCTGTATGCAGAACACGAATTCAACGCCTCGACCTTCACCGCACGGGTGATTGCCGGCACCAATTCCGATTTGTATTCCTGCATCACAGGTGCGATCGGCGCGTTGCGCGGCCCCAAACACGGCGGCGCGAACGAAGAAGCGTTCCGCATCCAGAGTCGTTACAAAGATGCTGACGAAGCCGAAGCCGATATCCGTGAGCGCGTGGCAAGAAAAGAAATCGTTATCGGTTTCGGTCATCCGGTCTACACCATCGCCGATCCGCGCAACGAAGTCATCAAGCGCGTGGCAAAACAGCTGGCAGATGAAGCGGGTGACACCCGTCTGTACGACATCGCCGCGCGTCTGGAATCCGTGATGTGGGAAACCAAGAAGATGTTCCCGAATCTCGACTGGTTCTCTGCCGTGTCCTATCACCTGATGGGTGTGCCGACCATGATGTTCACGCCGCTGTTCGTGATTTCGCGTGTCACAGGCTGGGGCGCACATGTCATGGAGCAGCGCGCCGATGGCAAGATTATCCGCCCGAGCGCCAATTACATCGGGCCTGAGAATCTGGCCTGGACGCCGATTGAAAAGCGTTAACACCTAAAATCAATCAGTCCACGAAAGGCACGAAATTAAAACCAGCTGTCAAATTCCAACCTGTTTTTTGACTTTTGTTCGTGCATTTCGTGTTTTTTGTGGACAAGGTTTTTGACTTTGACAGCTCACAGAAGGACATTATGAATACCCAATACCGTAAGCCTTTGGCCGGGACCCGACTGGACTACTTCGACACCCGGGAGGCCGTCAACGCCATCGCGTCCGGTGCGTATGCCAAACTGCCCTACACCTCCAAAATCCTAGCAGAACAACTGGTGCGCCGCTGCGAACGGGAAGCCCTGACCGATGCGTTGAAACAATTGATCGAACGCAAGCGCGATCTGGATTTTCCCTGGTATCCCGCCCGCGTCGTTTGCCACGACATCCTGGGTCAGACTGCCTTGGTGGACTTGGCCGGTCTGCGTGACGCGATTGCCGATCAGGGCGGCGACCCCTCCTTAGTCAACCCTGTTGTACCGACTCAGCTGATCGTGGATCACTCTTTGTCTGTGGAAGCGGCGGGTTTCGACCCGGATGCCTTTCGCAAGAACCGTGAGATCGAAGACCGTCGTAACGAAGACCGCTTCCACTTCATCGAGTGGACCAAGACCGCGTTCAAGAACGTAGACGTGATCCCCGCCGGTAACGGCATCATGCACCAGATCAATCTGGAAAAGATGTCACCGGTGATTCAGGCGCGTGATGGCATCGCCTTCCCGGATACCTGCGTCGGCACAGATTCCCACACCCCGCACGTCGACTCGCTGGGCGTGCTGGCGATTGGTGTCGGCGGTCTGGAAGCCGAAACCGTCATGCTGGGTCTGCCTTCTATGATGCGTCTGCCGGATATCGCGGGCGTCAAATTGACAGGCCAGCGTCAGCCGGGCATCACCGCCACCGACATCGTGCTGGCTCTGACCGAATTCCTGCGTAAAGAGCGTGTGGTGGGTGCCTATGTGGAATTCTTTGGCGCAGGCGCGGATAGCCTCACCATCGGCGATCGCGCGACCATCTCCAATATGTGTCCCGAATTCGGTGCGACGGCGGCGATGTTTTATATCGATGCCCAGACCATCACCTATTTAAAACTGACAGGCCGTGAACCTGAACAGGTAGCGCTGGTGGAAAACTACGCCAGAACCACCGGTCTGTGGGCGGATCAGATGGTTGCCGCCGAATACGAGCGCGTACTGGAATTCGATTTATCTACCGTGGTGCGCAACATGGCGGGACCGTCCAATCCGCACCGCCGTCTGCCTACCTCCGCACTGCATGAGCGCGGCATTTCTGACGAAGCAAAGCTGGAAGCTGGTCGTGTCAGCGAAGCAGAAGGCCTGATGCCCGATGGCGCCGTTATCATCGCGGCCATCACGTCCTGCACTAATACCTCCAACCCGCGCAACGTGGTTGCCGCTGCCTTGCTTGCCAAGAAAGCCAATGAACTGGGACTGCTGCGCAAGCCTTGGGTCAAGACTTCCTTTGCGCCCGGCTCTAAAGTTGCCGAGCTGTACCTGAAAGAAGCGGGTCTGCTCTCTGAACTGGAGAAACTGGGCTTCGGTATCGTTGGATTTGCCTGCACCACCTGTAACGGCATGTCCGGCGCACTCGACCCTAAGATTCAGCAGGAGATTATCGACCGCGACTTGTACGCCACCGCCGTGCTGTCCGGCAACCGTAACTTCGACGGTCGTATTCACCCCTATGCGAAGCAGGCCTTTTTGGCGTCCCCGCCGCTGGTCGTGGCGTACGCGATTGCGGGTACGATCCGCCTCGACATCGAGCAGGATGCACTGGGCACGGACAAGTCGGGCAAGCCTGTCATGTTGAAAGACATCTGGCCCTCTGACGAAGAGATCGACGCGATTGTGGCCTCCTGCGTCAAGCCTGAACAGTTCCGGCAGATCTACATTCCGATGTTCGATCTGGGCAAAATTGAAGTGGCGAAAAGCCCGTTGTACGACTGGCGTCCGATGTCCACCTATATCCGTCGTCCGCCCTATTGGGAGGGCGCACTGGCGGGCGTTCGTACCCTGAAAGGGATGCATCCGCTGGCCGTACTGCCGGACAACATCACCACCGATCATTTGTCGCCATCGAACGCGATCATGGCCAACTCGGCTTCCGGTGAATATCTGGCGAAAATGGGCCTGCCGGAAGAGGATTTTAACTCCTATGCAACGCACCGCGGGGATCACCTGACTGCGCAACGCGCCACCTTCGCCAATCCTCAACTGGTCAACGAAATGGCCGTGGTTGATGGTGTTGTGAAAAAAGGTTCACTCACCCGCGTCGAGCCGGACGGGAAGGTGATGCGTATGTGGGAAGCGATTGAGACCTATATGGCGCGTCGGCAGAACCTGATCATCGTGGCCGGCGCCGACTACGGCCAGGGCTCATCGCGTGACTGGGCGGCCAAAGGCGTGCGTCTGGCCGGCGTGGAAGCTATCGTTGCAGAAGGTTTCGAGCGCATCCACCGCACCAATCTGGTCGGCATGGGCGTGCTGCCGCTGGAGTTCAAGGCGGGCGACACACGCAAGACCTACGCCATCGACGGGACTGAAACCTATGATGTGGAAGGCGAGATTTCCCCGCGCGCCGACCTGGTCGTCGTGATGACCCGCGCCAATGGAGAAAAGGTGCGCATTCCTGTCACCTGTCGTCTGGATACCGCCGCTGAAGTACGTGTGTACAACGCAGGCGGCGTACTGCAATGCTTTGCGCAGGACTTCCTCAAAGGAGCCGCATAATGTCACGAGTAGCGCAAATCAAAATCCCCGCCACCTATCTGCGCGGGGGCACCTCCAAGGGCGTGTTCTTCCGGCTGGAAGACCTGCCTAAATCAGCGCAGGTGCCGGGTGCGGCGCGTGACCGTCTGTTCCAGCGCGTGATTGGCAGCCCCGACCCTTACGCCGCGCAGATCGACGGCATGGGCGGCGCGACCTCCAGTACCAGCAAGTGCGTGATCCTGTCGAAAAGCACTCGCCCCGGTCACGACGTGGATTACCTCTACGGCCAGATCTCCATCGACAAGGACTTCGTCGACTGGAGCGGCAACTGCGGCAACCTGTCCACTGGTGCGGGCGCTTTTGCGATTCATGCCGGATATATCGATCCTGCACGTCTGGCGCAAGATGGCACTTGCACCGTACGCATCTGGCAGGCCAACATCAGCAAGACCATCATTGCCCATGTGCCGATCGCTAATGGTCAGGTACAGGAAACCGGCGATTTCGAGCTGGATGGCGTGACCTTCCCTGCAGCAGAAATCGTGCTGGAGTTCATGGATCCGTCCGATGACAGCGAAGGCGGCAGCCTGTTCCCGACCGGCAATCTGGTTGACCTGCTCGATGTCCCCGGTGTTGGCAGTTTTCCCGCCACCATGATTACGGCCGGCATTCCGACCGTGTTTGTGAATGCAGCTGATATTGGTTACACCGGCACCGAATTGCGCGAAGCGATCAATACCGATCCTGCAGCGCTGGCGCGTTTTGAGAAGATTCGCGTGGCGGGCGCATTGCGTATGGGGCTGATCAAGACCCCTGAAGAAGCCGCAACACGCCAGCATACCCCGAAGATTGCTTTTGTCGCACCTCCGCTCGACTATGTGGCATCAAGCGGCAAGACGATAGGTGCTTCTGAAGTCGATCTGCTGGTACGCGCCCTGTCGATGGGCAAGCTGCACCACGCCATGATGGGTACGGCAGCGGTTGCGATCGGTACGGCCGCGGCCATCCCCGGTACGCTGGTAAATCTGGCGGCGGGTGGCGGGGATAGCCGCTCGGTGACCTTCGGGCATCCTTCCGGCACCTTGAAAGTCGGTGCGGCCGCAAGCCAAAACGGTGGCGACTGGAAAGTTGAAAAAGTCACTATGAGCCGCAGCGCGCGCGTGCTGATGGAAGGCTGGGTACGCATCCCCGGCGATAGTTTTTGAC
This sequence comes from Nitrosomonadales bacterium, assembly GCA_037137715.1. Classification (GTDB taxonomy): domain Bacteria; phylum Pseudomonadota; class Gammaproteobacteria; order Burkholderiales; family Gallionellaceae; genus Gallionella. The sequence continues at coordinate 6,036 of JBAXJT010000054.1, read as the reverse complement.
CGTCGCCTAGGCGCGCAGGTCAAGGGAATCGGTCCGGATTACCTTCGCCGACTCGGGTCGGGGATGGGTTACATCATAATAAGAGGAGTCAAACATGAGTTACGCAGACGAATACCAACGTTCGATGAATGATCCGGAAGGTTTCTGGCGCAAGCAGGCCGAGGCGCTGGAATGGTTTAAATTCCCCGAACAGATCCTCAAGACGGAGGCCGACGGTCAGGGCTACTGGTTCGCTGATGGCGAGATGAACACGGCCTATATGGCGCTGGATCATCACGTCAACACCGGACGCGGCGATCAGCTCGCGCTCATTTTTGACTCCCCTGTCACCAATATCAAGGCGACTTACACCTATTCACAGCTCACCGATGCGGTGGCTTTGACCGCCGGTATGCTGGCAGGTCTGGGCGTTGTCAAAGGCGATCGCGTCATTATCTATATGCCGATGATACCGGAGGCGGTCATTGCGATGCTGGCGGTTGCGCGACTGGGTGCGATCCATTCGGTGGTGTTCGGCGGTTTTGCGCCGCCCGAACTGGCAGTGCGTATCGATGATGCGACGCCAAAAGTGATTATGTCGGCTTCTTGCGGTATCGAAATCAAGCGGACGGTCGAATATAAACCGCTGCTCGATCGCGCGATCAGTCTGGCGGTTCATAAGCCTGAGAGTTGCGTGATCTATCAGCGTCCGCAATGCGTCGCCGCCATGACAGAGGGCCGCGATTATGACTGGAGCACGTTGCTGGCCGGTGCAACGCCTGCAGGCTGCACACCTGTTCTGGGTTCGGACCCTTTGTACATCCTCTACACCTCCGGCACAACAGGTAGACCCAAAGGCGTGGTGCGGGAAAACGGCGGCCATGCGGTAGCGCTCAAATACAGCATGAGTGCGATCTATAACGTCAATCCGGGCGACGTGTTCTGGGCCTCATCTGACGTCGGCTGGGTGGTGGGTCATTCCTACATCGTCTATGCGCCGCTGCTGCAAGGCTGCACGACGATCGTCTATGAAGGCAAACCGATCATGACGCCGGACGCCGGTGCGTTGTGGCGCGTCTGTGCCGAATATGGCGTCAAAGCCTTGTTCACGGCACCGACTGCGTTCCGTGCGGTAAAAAAGGAAGATCCAGACGCGCTGTTCATGAAAAACTATGATCTGAGTCAGCTGCAGACCATCTTCTCCGCAGGGGAGCGTCTGGATGCACCAACCGAAATGTGGCTCGGTGAGCACAGCGGCAAACCCGTCATCGATCACTGGTGGCAGACGGAAACGGGCTGGGCGATTACCGCCAACCTGCAAGGCGTCGAGCCGATGCCGGTAAAGCTGGGTTCGTCGACCAAGCCTGTGCCCGGTTTCAACGTGCAGATTCTGGATGAGCACGGCGAGGTCCAGCCGGCCGGCACGCAAGGGTATATCGCGCTCAAATTGCCGCTGCCGCCTTCATGCCTTAACCGCGTGTGGGGCGATGACAAAAAATTCCGCGACAGTTATCTCACCTTCCTGCCGGGCTACTACACCAGCGGCGATGGCGGTTATGTCGATGAGGAGGGGTATGTGTTCGTGATGGGGCGCGTCGATGACGTGATCAACGTCGCAGGACACAGGCTCTCGACCGGCGAGATCGAAGAAGTGATCGCGAGCCATCCCGATGTGGCAGAATGCGCGGTCATCGCGCGTGACGACGATATCAAGGGTCAGACACCGATGGGTCTGGTCGTGCTCAAAACGGGCGCGACCATCAGCGAGGCCGAATTGCATAAGCAGTTGGTCGCCCGCATCCGTGAAACGATCGGTGCGATTACCTGTTACAAGGATACGGTGGTGTTAGCGCGCCTCCCCAAGACGCGTTCGGGCAAGACGCTGCGCAAGACGCTGTGCAATATCGTCAACGGACGCGAATACAACGTGCCTTCTACCATCGACGACACGGCCGTGATACCGGAGATCATTGAGGTATTGCACAAAAAGCAGATCGTGGCGTAAATATTACCCGGCAGGATAGAGAAAATGAGCATTAAAAAAGTGGATGTTTTGCTGGTGGGTGCCGGCGTGATGAGCGCGACGCTGGGCAAGTTGCTGGCGTTGCTGGACCCGTCATTGAAAATCACCATGGTCGAACGCTTGAGTCGCGTGGCGAGCGAGAGCTCGCACGGACTGAATAATGCGGGAACCGGGCACGCAGGGTATTGCGAACTCAATTACACGCCGCAGCAACCCGATGGCAGTGTGGAAATCAACCGTGCGCTGGCGATCAACGCAGCCTATGAAGTTTCGCTGCAATTCTGGTCTTATCTGGTCGAACAAGGTTCGCTGCCGTCCCCTGAAAAATTTATCAATCCGATTTTTCACCAGAGTTTTGTCTGGGGCGAAGAAAACGTCGCGTTTTTGCGCAAGCGTTTTCAGGCGCTGCACCCGCATCATCTGTTTGAAGAAATGGAATACAGCGAAGATCACGCGGTGTTGCGCGAGTGGATGCCGCTGGTGATGGAACATCGCGATCCGAAACAGCCGGTGGCCGCGACTCAGGTCAAGCACGGCACGGACGTTGATTTTGGCATGCTGACGCGCAAGCTGGTCAAAGCGATGACTAAACACTCCACCTTCGATCTGAAACTGGGCCATACCATTACCGGCATGAAACAGTTTCCGGACGGACGCTGGCATGTGCGGATCAAGGACAACCACAGCGAGCACAGCAAGACGATCGATGCGGGTTTCGTGTTTTTAGGGGCGGGCGGCGGCGCATTGCCGCTGTTGCAAAAGTCCGGTATTCCGGAGAGCTTAGGTTACGGTGGATTTCCGGTCAGCGGCCAATGGCTGATCTGCAAGAATCCCGAAGTGGTCAGGCGCCATACCAGCAAGGTTTACGGCAAAGCGCCGACGGGTGCGCCACCTATGTCGGTGCCGCATCTCGATACGCGGATTATCGACGGCGAGCCTGCCTTGCTGTTCGGGCCGTTTGCCAGCATCACGACTAAATTTTTGAAAGAAGGCTCGGTGCTGGATTTGTTTTCGTCGCTCAAGTCGAACAATCTCAAACCAATGCTCGCCGTTGCACGGGACAATCTGGATTTGACCCGTTACCTGATCACCGAGGCATTCAAATCTCACAGCGAGCGCGTCGCCAGTTTGCAGGAGTTTTACGCCGATGCCAAAGAGGAAGACTGGGAGTTAGCATCCGCCGGACAGCGTGTGCAGATCATCAAGGGTTGCGACACCAAGGGCGGCCGCCTGGAGTTCGGTACCGAGATCGTGACCAGTCAGGACGGCACGCTGGCCTCCTTACTGGGTGCCTCGCCCGGCGCATCGACTTCGGTGCAGGCGATGATCGAGGTGATTGAGCGCTGCTTTAGTGAGCGGGTCACAACGGGTCACTGGCAGGAGAAATTAAAGAAATTTATTCCGTCCTATGGCGAATCGCTCGATGAAAACGAGGAACTGCTGCATCTGGTGAGGGAACGCACGTTAGCCACGTTAGGGCTTGAGCACAGAGCAGGGAAGCTTGGCAGCAAGCCGCGCTGAACGCGATTTCAGTAAGGCCTGCGGCCTACCCAGTTGCCGGCCGGCTGGTACTGGCACGCCCATACCTGCTCTTGTGTGTCCTCGCAGATCGCCATGGCGCAACCAACCACCGTCGTCGTGCGCCAGACCATTTGGGTATAGTGGCCGCACATCTTACCGCTTTGGCAGTTGTTGCCTGCATAATCGTAATCAGACCGCTCACTCCCCCAACTATCGACGACCTTTTTAGCCGATACCTTTTGCAGTTCCCGCCGCCCGTCCGACCAAGTCAGTGCGCTCGCCCAGTACAAATTTTCTCCGTATTGTCCGGCAGGTTGGCTGTGGCGCATCCGGCAGCGATTGCTTTGTTTGAGCGTGTTGACCCAAACTTGCGCTGAGGCAGCAAGCTCCGGTGAATAACGTAGTTTTTCATTGATGCCGACTTCTGCGCGCCATTTGTTATGAGCGTCGATCAGCGATGCGGTGTCAATCTCACCGGCACGGGCAGGAAAAACTGCCAGCGCGGTCAACAGGGGCAGCCATAGGCTAATCTTCATCAGTTTACTCAACACAAATAAGTTGCGTATGTTAACTTGTCTGTCAATTATCGGGTACTGACTATGAGCATCATTGCAGAACAGCTGCAGCACACAGGTTACATCGTGCTGGACAATGTATTGCCGGCTTCCTTAACCACAGTGCTTCGCGAGCGCTGTCAGGATGATGGTCATGCAAATTTTGAGCCAGCGCATATCGGCCGGGGTGTCGATAAAAAACAGATCAATTCAATACGCGGCGATGTCATTCGCTGGCTCGATGAGGACAACGACACCGATCAGGCCTACCTAACTTGGATGGATAACCTGCGCTCAAAACTCAATGAGGCGCTGTATCTGGGCTTATTCGACTACGAATGCCACTATGCCATTTATGGCGCCGGAACAGGGTATGCCAAACACTCCGATGTGCTGAACGGCAAGAAAAACCGAATACTGACTACCGTGTTGTATTTGAATGACGATTGGCAAGCCAGCGATGGCGGTGAGCTGGTGTTGTTCGAGCCGCAGGGAATCGACGTACTGGCCACAGTCGCCCCGAAATTTGGCACAATGATCATCTTTTTAAGCGAGTCATTTCCGCATGAAGTCCTCATCTCACACAGTACAAGGCGCAGCATTACCGGATGGTTCCGTGTCAGCGGCAGTTAGCGCAGCTAATGCGCTGCCCGAATATGCCATCGATCTGGCAGAAAAGAATGTCCGCGACATCCTGACGTTAGCCGTCGAACACACGCAGGCAGCCATCGTGGTGTGGGATGCGCAGTGCGCGCTCTCCATCGCGTTGGCCAGCGCTTACCGTCGCTGCTTGCCGGAGGCGATATTTATCAATTTCGACAGTATTGAGCCTGATGCTGTGCGCGCTGAATTCGAGCGTTTAAAGCCGGGGGATCTGGTCGTGCTGATTCAGTCCACCAGTTTTCGTCTCGATGCCTTCCGGATTCGCGTGGAACTGTTCAAGCTGCAACTCAAAGTCATTGAACACCCGCACCTGTCCCGTATGCCCGGCGATCAGGGGCTGCTGTATATCGAATCGCTCGCATATGACCCGGCCTACGTTCGCGGCACCGGCCTTGCGCTCAAAGCGCGCTTTGATAATGCGCGCGTCGGCGTGATCAACAGCTTCGGCGAACAGCTGGTTTTCTCGAGCGGATTTGAGCCTGCCAAACTGAACGTGGGTGACTACAGTCAGATGCACAACGTCGGTGGACAATTTCCGATCGGCGAAGTGTTCACCGAATCGAAGGATCTGGAAGGCTTAAATGGACGGGTGCGGCTGTCGATTTTCGGTGACACCAGTTTTACCGTCAACAAACCTGAGCGTCCGATTACCCTGATCGTCGATAAGGGCCGCGTGACCGGTACGGTTGATTCCACGCACGAATTCGACCTTGTGCTGGCCAAAATACGCGAAGACGAGGGCGAAATCTGGGTGCGTGAACTGGGGCTGGGGCTTAACCGGACCTTCACGCAGGACAGACTGGTCAGCGACATCGGCACCTATGAACGTATGTGCGGCGTGCATCTGTCGTTGGGCGCCAAGCACGGTAGTTACAACAAGCCGCAGATCAAAAAGTCGGCGGCCCGCTATCATGTGGACGTGTTTGCTTACACCGACACCATGACGCTGGATGGCGACGTGATCTACCGCGACGGGCTGTGGGTGGTTTAACCTAAAAACCATTTTTAATCCACGAAAATCACGAAAGTCACGAAATGGGTTAAGCAGGTATATTGCGCTATGCGCAATAACTCGCAAATAAATCAATAAGTTACATAAATTCAGCGAGTCACCTTTCAGGTAACATTATCAACAACGATATGTATTTGAATCTGTTCGTGTTTTTTGCGAGCTTTCGCCTTGCAGCGAAATACCTGCCAACCCCATTTGGTGTGGTTCGTGGACAACAGTTTTTTAGATTGGCTCTGTAGTAGTTAAGTGTTGATGGGCCAAATTTCAAACCAAAAAGGCAGGGT